>JBASFL010000114.1:0-74107 GCA_049653005.1 Burkholderiaceae bacterium
GGGGCGGCGCGGCCGGCACCCTGCCCGACCTGGACGTGGTGGTGGACCACGGCGACGCCATCCTGAACATGGTGCTGCACCGGGCCGAGAGCCACTCGCTGCTGTTTCTGGCGCTGCTGGCAGGCCCCCTGGGCTGGGCCATTGCCCGGCTGCACGGCGAACCGGCGCTGGCCCGGCGCTGGGGTGCGGCCATGGCACTGGCCCTGGTGACACACCCGCTGCTCGACCTGATGACCGTGTACGGCACGCAGGTGCTACAGCCGTTCACCGACGAGGCCTACGGCGTGGGCAGCATCTTCATCATCGACCCGCTCTACACCCTGCCCCTGCTGCTGGGTGTGGCGGCCGCACTGCGTGGGCGGCCCAACGGCCACGGCCTGAACCGCGCGGGCCTGGCGCTCAGCACCGCCTACCTGGCCTGGAGCACCGTGGCCCAAGCCGTGGTGACCCAACAAGCTGAACAGTCGCTGCGCGCCCTGGGCCTGCCCACCGACCGCGTGCTGGTGACCCCCGCGCCCCTCACCACCGCCGTGTGGCGCGTGGTGGCCATGGACGGCGACCGCTACCACGAAGGCTTTTACGCCCTGCTGGACCAAGGCCGCCCCATGCGGTTCACGTCCCACCCCCAGGGCCAGGCACTGGTGCAGGCGCACGCAGCACACCCGCAGGTGCAGCGGGTGGCCCGGTTCAGCGACGGTTTCTTTCGCATGTCCCAAACCAGCGATGGCAACCTGTGGCTGACCGACCTGCGCATGGGCCAGGAGCCCAGTTACAGCTTTCTGTTCAACATCGGCCCCGCCTTGGGCGCGGGCGACACGCATCCGCCCGCCACACAAGACCGCATGCGGATTGACACCCAAGCCGGGCTGACCTGGCTGTGGCAACGCGCCCTGGGGCGCGACGTGCCAACGCCCGGTGCACCTCCCTTCACCCCCCACCCCACGGAACCGCCATGAACGCCCTCAATGTGCTGGGCACTGCCCTGCAAGCCTGCTCTTACGCGCCCTTGACCGGCTACTTCCGCGACGGCTGCTGCCACACGCGGGAAGACGACACGGGCTCCCACGTCATTTGCGCCCGCGTGACCGAGGCTTTTCTGGCGTTTTCGCTGGCGCAGGGCAACGACCTCATCACCCCCCGCCCCGAGTGGCGGTTTGCAGGCCTGAAACCCGGCGACCGCTGGTGCCTGTGTGCCCTGCGCTGGAAAGAAGCCCTGGACGCAGGCGTGGCCCCACCCGTGGTGCTGGCCGCGTGCCACGAACGGGCACTGGCGTTTGTGACGCTGGCCGAGCTGGAAGCCCACGCCTGGGCTGGCCACTGACCAAGGCTCAAGGCCGCAGGGCCACCTCGGCGGGTTGGGCCACGTCGAGGTGACCGGTTTTCACAAAAATCAAACACCCCTCACGGCTGAACGGCTGGTGTTGGCTCAGGTGTGGGCTGCGCAGCCAGCTGCCCTGCGGGTAGCGGCCGTGCTCGTCTTCAAACACACCATCCACCACAAAAATTTCTTCCCCGCCAAAGTGGCGGTGCGGGCTGAAAAACGTGCCGGGTGCCCAACGCACCAAGGCCGTGTGTTGGCCTTCAAAACTGTGCAGGGGCATCACACTGAGGCCAGGCACCATGCCCGGGAACCACTCGGCTTGGCGGCTGTCGATCACCCCAGCCTCGGTGTCGTGTGCGGACAAATGGCGCAGCTTGACCAGCAAGGTACACCCCTGAGGCGAGAAAGGGGCGTGGCTGGAGCCGGGCGGGTTGTGCAAGTAGGTGCCTGGGCCATACGCGCCGTTCTCGTCACAAAACAGGCCATCCAGCACCAAAATCTCTTCACCCCCGGTGTGCACATGCCGCTCGAACATGGCGCCGGGCAGGTAGCGCACCACCGAGGTGGCACGGGCCACCTCGCCACCGTCGCGCTCCAACAGACGGCGTTGCACCAACGGTGACGGCGAGGCTTGCCAGTCCAGTTGGGTGCTGTCCACCACACAGCGTTGGGCATGGTCGGCGTTGAGTTTCATGGGTTGCGCTCAGGCGTTGAAGTTGGGGCTGGCATGTTGCCGGTTTCGCCCGCCACGCGCCGTTTGAGGGCTTTTTTCAACCACTGGTGCAAGCCCGATTGCTTGAGCCAGCCCATGCCCCCGCCCACCACCGTGGCAAACGCCCGGTGCGCGGCCAGCAACAGCCGGTGTTTGGGTGTGGGGCGCAGCAGAAACAGGCTGCCCATGCGCACCCGGTCGGTGGAAAACACCGCTTTGTGCTGGCTTTCGCCAGAGCCAAAGTCCATGAACCGGTAACGCCCCAGGGCCTGAAAGGTGTCCATCACCACGGTCATCAGCACCGTGCCGGGCGACAGGCGGGCCAGGGCACTGTCGTAGCCCACGTAGTCCCAGCCCAACACATCGCCCTCGCCTTCCAGGTAGAAATACGCGCACGGCTGCCCCTGAAAGTACAGCAAGCACCCCCAGGCATCGCCGCGCGCGGCCTTGTCCAGCGTGCGGGCCACGAAGGCACCGTCACTGGGCAAACCGTGGTCAAACAGCTTGTGCTGGTAGCTCTGGCGCGACAACGCCTGCGCCAGGGTGTGGAAATCGCGCAGCTCGTCGGGGGTGCGGCACAGCCGCCAGGCCAAATGGCCCCCGCTGGCCTCGGTGAACGCCTTGACCTTGCGCCGCAGGGTGCTGCGGGTTTTGCCACTGAAACGCGCCCAGTAGGCATCCACCCCCAGCGTGAGGTCGGCCACGTATTGCGGGCCGTCGTCGGTGACATGGGCCAACCACCCGCCCACGCCAAACACGGCGGGCAAGTCAGCCCCCAAGCGGTGGCCAAACAACAGGCACCCGTCGCCCGGTGCGGTGTGCGCCTGCACCAGCGGCAACAGGTCGGCGGGGTGCGCCACCGGGCCTGGCAACCCCGCGCGGGTGACTTGCAGTCGCAACGGCACCCGGCACAGCGCATACGGCCCCAGCGAAAACGCCAGGCGCACCACCTCCGTTCGCCACTCGGGCTGAAACGGCAGGGGCTGTGACAGGTCTGGGGGTGTGGGCATGGTTGGATTATTTCAGGCCCAGCGCGCGGTGCCGCTGAACCTTTTCACTTCCAAATAACAGAAGTATTTTTCATTGAATGCACCATTTTTTACTCAAATAAAAGCAGGTAATCTCCACCGTTCTTGTGACCAACCCAATGGAGACCCCATGAAAACTTTTTCAATGATGGCCGCTGTGCTGACCCTGGGCCTGGCCCTGGTGAGCCAGGACGCCGACGCGGCCAAACGGCTGGGCGGCGGCAAGTCGTTCGGCACACAGCGCCAGGCACAGGTCGATAAATCGCCCAACGCCACGCCCGCCCAAACGCCGGGCGCGCCTGCATCGGCCGCCGCTCCCATGCAATCGGCGGCAGCCGCCGCACCGGCTGCGGCCGCCGCACAAGCCAAGCGCTCGTGGATGGGCCCGCTGGCAGGTATTGCAGCCGGTTTGGGCTTGGCCGCGCTGGCCTCGCACTTCGGTTTTGGTGACGAACTGGCCTCCATGCTGATGATCGGCCTGGCCGTCATGGCCGTGCTGGCGGTGGTGGGCTTCGTCATGCGCAAACGCGCCATGGCCGCCCAAGGCGGTGTTGCCCGTGCCGGTGGCATGGCCTACGCAGGTGCGGGTGCAGAACCCACAGCACAGCCTTCACGCGCTTACGACGTGAGCATGCCCGCCGCTGGCGCGGTCACGGGTGGTTCGATGATTGGTGCCGGGTTGAACGCGCCCACCAACCACATCCCGGCCGACTTTGACACCGCCGCCTTCGAGCGCCAGGCCAAGGTGCAGTTCATCCGCCTGCAAGCGTCGAACGATGCCAAGAACCTGGACGACATTCGCGAGTTCACCACGCCCGAGATGTTTGCCGAGCTGAAGATGGACATCGTGGAACGCGGCCAAGCCACTTCGCAGACCGAGGTGCTGGCCATCGAAGCCAAGGTGATCGACGTGGCCGAAGAAAACGCCCAACACGTGGTGACGGTGCGCTTCACCGGCACCGTGCGCGACGCGGCCGACCCCGCCCCTGAAGCCTTTGACGAACTGTGGCACTTGGCCAAGCCCCGTCAGGGCAACGGCGGTTGGGTGCTGGCAGGCATTCAGCAGGTGTAACCAAGCACAGGCCGCAAGGCCTGTTGCAACCCCCTTGCGATCCCTTGCAAACGGCCCGGGCGATACTGATCGCACCGGGCCGTTTTGTTTGGCGGCAGGCAAAACCATGTTGACACCAACGCCACCCCGCGCCCACCTCAACCGCCACACCATTGGGTCTGTTGCACTGACAGCCGCATTGGTGCTCACCGGCATGCCGGCCCATGCTGGCCCACTGCGCGACCGCTTGGCCGAGCGTGGCCATGAGGGCATGCCACCGGGCACCCAATCCTTGCGCAACCTGGCCTACGGCCCCTCGCCCGAGCAGCGGCTGGACGTGTACCTGCCACCGGCCGCTGTGCGGCACACCCCCGGCAAGCCCCTGCTGTTCATGGTGCACGGCGGTGGCTGGAGCCGCGGCGACAAAACCGCCGCCACGGTGGTGTTGCACAAACTGGCGCACTGGTCCGCACAAGGCGTGGTGGTGGTGTCGGTCAATTACCGCATGCGGCCCGAGGCGGACCCACTGGTGCAAGCCCAAGACGTGGCCAGGGCTTTGGCCCACGTCCAGACACAGGCCCACGGGTGGGGGGCCGACGCCACCCGCGTGGTGGCCCTGGGCCATTCAGCGGGTGCACACCTGGTGTCTTTGCTGGCTTCTGCTCCTGACTTGGTGCAAGCCGCTGGGGCACGCCCGGTTTGGGGCACGGTGGCACTGGACAGCGCCGCGTTTGACGTGCCCGCCATCCTGAACGCCCGGCACCTCCCCCTGTATGACGAGGCTTTTGGCGCCGACCCGGCGCTGTGGCGTGCCGCCTCGCCCCTGCACCGGCTGACGCAAGCCGGGGCTCCGCTGATGGCGGTGTGCTCCACCCGGCGCAAAGCGGCGTGTGAGCAAGCCCACGCCTACCAGGCACATGCCCAGCGGCTGGGCATGCGGGTCACGGTGCTGGGCCAAGACCTGTCGCACCGCGACATCAACGACCAACTGGGCCTGCCCGGCCCCTATACCGACGCGGTGGACGCCTTCATTAGCACGCTGGAGGCCCGGTAGGGCGCAGGTGAAAACCCTCGGGCTCAGGCCGGTGCGATGGCCGCCACTGCACCGGTGGCGGGGCAAAACGGCTGGGGGCACACCGCTTGCCCACGGTAGGGGCAATCGGGGGTGTCGCACAGCGGGGCTTGCAGGCCTGCCGAGTGCGGTCGCTCTTTCACCCCCATGGCCAGCCACTGGGCTTGCAACACCCAGGGGTCGTGGCGGGCCAGCCCTGGGTCTTTGCCATACACCACGGTTTCGCGGCGGGGGCCCCACTCCAGCACCAGCAAGGCGCTGATGGCCGCTTGTCCTTCGGGGGCCAACACCCACGCCAACGCGCCCGCGCCCAACAAAGGGCTGTCGGGCCAACGCAGCACGGGTGCAGCCCTACCCGCTGGCACCGCTGGTGGGCGGGTGGCTGAGGCTTCGCCCGGCAAACGCCCACCGGGCAGCAGCAAACGCAAAAACAGGCTGTGCTGCCCGGTCGGGGTTTGCACCTGAACCTGCTGGCTGGCCCACGCCAGCAGCGGCGGCTGGGCCGAACCCGGCGCATCGCGCTCAGCCAACCACTGGGCCAAAAAGGCCGGGGACCAGGCCTGGGCCACCACGGGCAACAGGGGCGGCAGCCATGGCCGTTGGGGGCCCGGCGCCACAGCCGCCAGGGCGTACAACAGTTGGGCAGCTTGCCCCTGCACCTGCGCCCCCAAACCGGCGCTGGGCCACGCCAGCCGCCCTGCTGGCGGGGCCAGTGTGCCGCTGACCTCAGGCCCGTGCGCCAGCGCGGCGGGGGACCACCGCACCACGCTGCCGGCATCCGACCCAGGGGCCACGCCGCCAGGGGTGGCCCTGGAACGCCCCCCGGTGAGCACCAACGGCCCAAGGTGCGCCGCGTGGGACTGGGCCAACCCGGGCTGGGCGGTGCCGTCCGGCCTCGGTGGGTTCAGGGGGGTCAGGGGGCTCACAGACATGGGGCAGCGGTACCGGTCAGCCCACACACCCGGCCACCAGCGGAGTGCCGTGGCGGGGCAAGGTGAACAAGGGCACTTGGTGTTTGGTCAGTTTGTCAGGCACGGTGTGGGCGCTGTCGCTGCCCACCGTGCGATGCCGACACCAACACGGTGGGCCCGTGGTTGAGCAGACGGTAGGCCTTGTCCAAAGGCACGGCGGTGGTGTGGTCGGGCAGGGGCGCGTTCATGGCACGAATTTAGCGCCACCTGCGGCACACAGGGGGAACTTTCCACCTGTTAGCACTCTCCACACCAGAGTGCTAACATTTGCATGTGCTTTTCTGTGCAACGCAGAGGAGAAGGAGAGTTGAACATGAACGCTGTTTTGAAATCGAACGCCGTGACCGTGGCCCCCACCTGGGGCCTGATGCCCCCGCTGGGCCACTTGGACGCCTACATTTCGGCCGTCAACCGCATGCCCATGCTCACCCTGGAAGAAGAGCAGGGCTTTGCCCGCAAGCTGCGCGACCAGGCCGACCTGGAAGCGGCCGGCAAGCTGGTGATGTCGCACCTGCGCCTGGTGGTGTCCATTTCGCGCCAGTACCTGGGCTATGGCCTGCCCCACGGTGACCTCATTCAAGAGGGCAACGTGGGCCTGATGAAAGCCGTGAAGCGTTTCGACCCCGACCAGGGCGTGCGCCTGGTGAGCTACGCCATGCACTGGATCAAGGCCGAGATCCACGAATACATCCTGAAAAACTGGCGCATGGTGAAGGTGGCCACCACCAAGGCCCAGCGCAAGCTGTTTTTCAACCTGCGCAGCATGAAGCAGGGCTTCAAGGCCGATGCCGCTGCGGGCGACGAAGCCACCCACCGCGACACGTTGAACGAGCGCGAAATCGACAGCATGGCGCGCCAGCTGAACGTGAAGCGCGAAGAAGTGATTGAAATGGAAACCCGCATGTCGGGCGGCGACGTGGTGCTGGACCCCAGCCCCAGCGACGACGGTGAAGAGGCCTATGGCCCCATTGCCTACCTGGCCGATGCCAGCCAGGAACCCACCGCCGTGCTGGAAGCCCGCCGCCGCGACGTGTTGGCCTCTGACGGCGTGACGCACGCCATGGCCACGCTGGACGACCGTTCGCGCCGCATCGTGACAGAGCGCTGGCTGAAGGTGAACGACGACGGCACCGGTGGCATGACCCTGCACGAACTGGCCGCCGAATACGGCGTGAGCGCCGAGCGCATCCGCCAGATTGAAGTGGCGGCCATGAAGAAAATGCGAAAGAGCCTGGCCGAATACGCTTGAGTGTCAACCTGCGTGGCGGCCTGGGTTCAAGCCCGGCGACAAGCGCCAAGCCCCCACAAAAAAGCCACCGACTGCCGGTGGCTTTTTTTATGCCTTTTTGGCATCCAGCGCTTGATGGTATTGAACAGTTTGCTACATCAATCAGGCCCAACCACAGCCGGATTTTTGGGCTGACTGGCCACCGAGTACAAAGCGCTGGGGGCATTGCGGGTTTGCAAAAACACCTCCAGCGGCTGACCGCGCATGGCGGCGTAAACGTGCAGGTTGGTGGCGCCCACCACAGCGGCCAGTTTTTCCAGCATGAAGAAACTGGCGCCGTAGCGAATCAGCGCCTGCCAATCGCGGCGCAGCACCATGCCGCGCTCTTCGTCGCTGAGGCCTGCCTCGCGCAGGGTGACTGCCTCGTCGGCGCGAAAGGCTTCGCGTTGGGCGGGGTGGACAAGCCTGTGCAGAAACTTGTTCAGGCGGTAGCCGTCGTGGCTGCGCGCCAGGTCAAACGGGTAAGTGCCGGTCAGGTTTTCGGCACCCGCCAGCTGGGTACCCATGTGAGCCAAGTGGCGGGCGTGCTCCCCCGCAATGGCGGGGCCTGCGCTGTGGTTTTCGTAAATGGCGGTGGCAATGCCCGTCATCGACGGCAGGTGGTAGGCCTGGTGCACCTTGCGCACGTTGGCCGACAGCGCCCCGCGCATGATGAGCCACATGATGACCTCGGCCCCCTCCATGCCCCCCAGCTCGGCGTATTCGGCCAGCGTGAGTTCGGCCAGGCGAGCGGGGTCGTTTTCCAGCAGGTCCAGAAATTCGTGGTCCCAGGCCGGGTTGTTGAAGCCGCAGCGCTCGCCATGCACCTGGTGCGACAGGCCGCCCGTGGCCACGATGGCCACGCGCAGGTCTTCGGGGTAGCTTTCGATGGCTTTTTTCAGCGCCTGGCCCAACTTGTAGCAGCGCTTGGCCGACGGCACCGGGAACTGCAGCACCCCCACCTGCAGGGGCACCACCTGGCAGGGCCAGTCGGGCGTGCGCTCGCACAGCATGGACAGGGGCGAAAAGGCCCCGTGGTCCAGCGCCTTGTCGCGGAACACCGACAGGTCGAACTCGTCGGCCACCAGTGAGTGCGCCACGTGGCGTGACAAGCCCAGGTGCCCGCGCAGGGGCGGCAGGTCGCGGGCACCGCCGCCCTCGTCGGCCACGGGGTAGTGCTCGTCCACGCCCAGGGCAAACGGCGAGTAGTGGTCAAAGAAAAACGAGGTGACATGGTCGTTGTAAACCACAAACAAGACGTCGGGTTGCTTGTCTTTCACCCATTGGCGCACGGGCTGGAAGGCCTCAAAGATGGGGGCCCACACGGGGTCGTTTTGTTTGTTGCCATCGAACGCGAAGCCGATGGTGGGCGTGTGCGAAGCCGCAATGCCCCCGATGATGGTTGCCATGGGTTGCGCTCCTTATTTGGCGGTGGCGTGGTCGGCAATGAGCTTGCGGGCGGTGCCCAGCATCTCCGCGCCGGGCAGGCCTTTGGCGTTCATGTCGGCCACCCAGCCGTCGGCCAGGGGCTGGCCCAGCTTTTTCCAGTTGGCCAACTCGGCAGCGGGAATGGTGTTGGTGGCGTTTTTGGTGGTGAGCTTTTTGCCCTCGCCGTCGGCCTGCAAAAAGGCTTTGCCAATCTGGCCCGACAGGCCTTGGCCACTGTTGGCGTCGATGACTTTTTTCAGGTCCGCGGGCAGCGATTCGTACTTGGCCTTGTTCATCGCGAAGATGAAGGTGGAGGTGTAGAAAGCGGGCTCGGCGGGGTCGGTTTCGCTGTGGAACTTCACCAGCTCGTGAATCTTCACGGAGGGCACCACCTCGTAAGGCACCACGGCACCGTCGATCACACCTTTGCTCAGGGCATCGCCCACCTGCGGCACGGGCATGCTGACCGGCGTGGCGCCCAGCAGCGCCAGGAACTTGTTGGTCATGCGGGTGGGGGCGCGCAGCTTCAGGCCCTTCAAATCGGCCGCCACAGTGACGGGCTTTTTGCTCATGTGGAACACGCCGTCGCCGTGCACGTGAAAGGCCAGAGGCTTCACATCTTTGAATTCGGCCTGGCTGTACCTTTGCGTGAAGTCCCACAGGGCTTTGCTGGTGGCCTCGGGGTTTTGCATCATGAAGGGCAGCTCGAACACCTCCACGGTGGGAAACCGGCCTGCCGTGTAGCCGGGCAACGTCCACACCACATCGGCCACGCCGTCTTTCACCTGCTCGAACAGCTGCGGGGGCGTGCCGCCCATTTGCATGGAGGGGTAAATCTGGCACTTCATGCGCTGGTTGCTTTCTTTGGCAATCTTGTCGCACCAGGGGGTGATGAACAGTGTGTTGGCGTAGCTGGTGGCGGGCAGGAAAAAGTGCACTTTCAGCGTGATCTCCTGCGCTTGCACCGTGGCAGCGCCCAGAGTGGCCAAAGCGGCAACGGCAGAAAGAACGGTGGCGCGGATGTGTGTTTTCATGGGGTTTCCTTGTCTCGGTTTGAATGGGTGGGGAACGGGAAAAGCAGCGGCCAGCGCTCACCCGGTGAGGGTGTGCACCAGCCAGAGGGAAATGGGGGGGAAGGCAATCAGCAGCGCCAGCCGGATGGCGTCGGTGATGAGAAAGGGCACCACGCCCTTGTAGGTTTCAACCATGGGCACGTCTTTGGCCAGCCCGTTCATGATGTAAACATTCAGTCCCACGGGCGGAAAAATCATGCCGATTTCGCACACCGTGAGAATGAGAATGCCAAACCACAGCGCCTTGTCACCGGGCGTGAGGCCGTAAAAGTCCATGCCCATGATCACGGGGAACAGCGTGGGCACGGTGAGCAAAATCATGCTCATTTCGTCCATGACACAACCCAGCAGCACGTAAAACAACATCACCCCAGCCATGATGGCCACGGGCGAGATTTGCATGTGCCCCACCATGTCGGCCAGCTGCGCGGGCAACTGCGAAATGGCCAGGGCGGCGTTGATCATGTCGGCCCCCAGGAAGATCAAAAAGATCATCCCGCTGGTTTGTGCCGTGGTGCGGATGCTGGCCAGCAGGCGCTCGCGGTTCATTTCACCGCGCACCAGGGTGATGGCAAACGTCAGCACGTTGCCAATGGCCGCCCCCTCGGTGGCCGTGAACAGGCCGCCGTAAATGCCGCCAAACACCACCATGAAAATCAGCACGATGGGCCACACCCGCGCGGCCGAGGCCAGCAGCTCTGCCGCTGTGGCGGCCTGGGCTTCAGGCGCATCGGCCGGGCGCAGGCGCACCATGACGGCAATGGCCAGCAAGTAACCCACCGCCGCCAGCAGCGCTGGCACGTAGGCCGACAAAAACATCTTGGTGATGTTTTGCTCGGTCAGGATGGCATACACCATCAGCGTCACCGACGGCGGCAGTAGCACACCCATGGTGCCGCCCGTGGCCAGCGCAGCGGTGGCAAGCCGGCCCGAGTAGTTGATGCGCCGCATCTCGGGGTAAGCCACCTGCGCAATGGTGGCGGTGGTGGCCACCGTGGAGCCCGAGATGGAACCAAACGCCGCACACGCCAGCACCCCCGCCATGGCCATGCCGCCTTTGAAGCGGCCCAGCAAGGCGTTGGCCAAGTCAAACAGCGCCTTGGACAGCCCGCCGTTCACGGCAAACGCCCCCATCAGCATGAACAGGGGAATGACCGACAGGTCGTACACCGACACGCGGCCGTACACCGCGCCCTTCAGGTGCGCCAGCAGCGGCAGCCAGCCCGTGAGGGCCATGTAGCCCACCGCGCCGGGCACAAACATGGCCACGGCGATGGGCACGCGAATGGCCATCAGCACCAGCATGGCACCGAACATGGTCACGCCAATTTGGAAGGTGGTCATGCCGCGCCCTCCCCTGCCCCGGTCAGCAACAGGTCTTTGGTCTGCACCAGGCCAATCAGCACACACAAGCTCAGGCCGGGCACCATCAGCGCATAGGGCCACCACAGCGGTAGGCCCATGAGCATGGATGATTCGGCGGACTCGCGCATGTCAATGCCGCCCACCGCCACGCGCCACAGCACCAGGGCCATCATCAGCGTGTACAGCGCGTTGCCCAAGCAGTCCATGGCGCGTTTGCGCTCGCTGGTGGCGTGGTTGGTGAAAAAGTCCACCATGATGTTGGCGCGCTTGAACTGGGTATAGGGCATGAACGACGCCACCACCACCGCACTGCCCAGCTGCACCAGCTCCACGTCGCCCAAGATGGGGTGTGCGAAAAACGCACGGCCCACCACACTGACCACGGTCATACACGCCATGGCCACCAGCACGGTGCCGCCGATGGTGGCACTGGCGTCGCAGGCTCTTTCCAGCCAGCGGTGGATGCCCACCGTTGGGTTATCGCTCTCTTGCATGTCGTCTCCTGTCTTTGTGCACAAAATGGCTGTTCATGGCGTTTGTCAGCCGAAGAGCGCGGACTTTAGGGACTGAGAAGCGGTTGAAAAAGATGTTCAAAACCCCGCCGCGATAACCGTTGGTTATCATCTTTCGCCATGAAACTGTCTGGCTTGAACACCCTGGTCGCCGCCATTGAAGAAGGCAGCCTGCGCGGCGGCGCACGGCGGCTGGGCGTGTCGCAACCCGCCATGACCAAGGCGCTGCGCGAGCTGGAGCGCGAGGTGGCCAGCCCCCTCATCGTGCGGTCCACCACGGGCGTGGTGGCCACGGCGCAGGGCAAGGTGCTGTACGACCACGCGTGTGCGGTGTCGCGCGAGCTGTCCACCGCCCTGCACACCATTGGGCAATTGGGCGGGCGCATGAGCGGGCCGCTGTCGGTGGGGGCGGTGCCACTGGCGGTGATGCTGCTGGTGCCCGAAACCCTGCGCACGTTTGGCCGCGAGTTTCCCGACATCACCCTTCGCATCAGTGAAGAGCTGTACACCCACCAGTTGCAGCGGCTGCGCAAGGGCGATGTGGACGTGGCCATCGGCGGCATACCGGGCGGTCTGCCCAGCGGCGAATTTGTGACCGAAGCCTTGCTGGACACCACCATGGAAGTGGTGGTGCGCAAGGGCAGCCCGCGCGAAAACGCCCGCTCACTGGCCGAGCTGGCCGATGCCCGCTGGGTGTACACCGGGGCCACCAAGGAAGAGGGCTATGCCAAACTGCTGTTCGAGGCGCACGGCCTGCCGCCACCGCCCGTGGGCGCGGTGGTGAACTCCACACTGGCGTTGTTGTCCATCGTCACCACGGGCGACTGCGTGGGTTTGATGCCCCGGCAAATTGCCGCCCACCCGGTGGCCCGGGCCTATTTGTCGGTGGTGCCGGTGCAAGAGCGTGGCCTGCCGCTGACGGTGGGGGCCATCGTGCGCAGCGACGCGGCGGTGTCACCCGCTGTGCGGCACTTCATTGCCCACTTGCACCGGGCAGCGCACCAAATCAACACACACGGCCACGGGCTGGGTTGAGAGCACCCACAAAAAAGCCGCTGGCTTGCAGCGGCTTTTTTTATAGCCTTTTAGGCCTCCAGCGCTTTACTGTATTCAACAGTTCACTATTGAAACATCAGGACTCTCGGCGCAACGCAGGGAACAAAATGATGTCGCGGATGCTGGGGCTGTCGGTCAGCAACATCATCAGGCGGTCCATGCCAATGCCGCAGCCACCGGCGGGGGGCATGCCGTATTCCAGGGCGCGCACAAAGTCGTGGTCAAAGAACATGGCTTCATCGTCGCCGCCGTCTTTGGCCTCCACCTGCGAGTGGAAGCGGGCGGCCTGGTCTTCTGCGTCGTTCAACTCGCTGAAACCGTTGCCAAACTCGCGGCCGGTGATGTAGAGCTCGAAGCGCTCGGTCACGTCGGGGTGGGTGTCAGACGCACGGGCCAGGGGGGAAATTTCGACCGGGTGTTCGCAAATGAAGGTCGGGTTCCACAACTTCTCTTCCACGGTTTCTTCAAAGTACAGCACTTGCAGGCTGGCCAAACTGCGGGTGGAGAGCTTGTGCTTTTCTTCCTTCAGGCCCAGCTTGCGCAGTGCGTTGGTGAGCCACTGGGCGTCGTCCACGCCCTCGCCCGCCTCGGTGTACTTCAGGATGGCTTCGCGGATGGTCAGGCGCTCGAACGGCGCGGCCAAGTCCACGGGTTTGCCCGCGTAGCTCAGTTGCAGGGTGCCAGCGGCCTTCAGGGCGGCGTCGCGCACCAGCTCTTCGGTGAAGTTCATCAGGTCCTGGTAGTTCCAGTACGCCGCGTAGAACTCCATCATGGTGAATTCGGGGTTGTGGCGGACGCTGATGCCTTCGTTGCGGAAGTTGCGGTTGATTTCAAACACCCGCTCAAACCCGCCCACCAGCAGGCGCTTCAGGTACAGCTCGGGCGCGATGCGCAAATACATTTGCTGGTCAAGCGCGTTGTGGTGTGTCTCGAAAGGCTTGGCGTTGGCACCGCCGGGAATGGGGTGCAGCATGGGCGTTTCCACTTCCAGAAAGCCGTGGTGCACCATGAATTCGCGGATGCCGCTGACCGCGCGGCTGCGCGCCACAAAGCGGCGGCGGGCGCTTTCGTCGGTCATCAAATCAACATAGCGCTGGCGGTACTTGATTTCCTGGTCGTGAATGCCGTGAAACTTGTCGGGCAGCGGGCGCAGGCTTTTGGTCAACAAGCGCACTTTTGTGGCATGGATGGACAGCTCGCCGGTGCGGGTTTTGAACACCGTGCCTTCGGCCGCGATGATGTCGCCCAGGTCCCAGTGTTTGAACACGTTGAGCATCTCTTCGCCCACGCTCTCGTGGTTCAGGTAAATCTGGATGCGGCCGTTGCTGGGGCCAAACGACGCGTCTTGCAGCGTGGCAAAGCTGGCCTTGCCCATCACGCGCTTGAGCATCATGCGACCGGCCACGCTGGCGGTGGCGCCCAGGGCTTCCAGTTCTTCCTTGCTTTGCTCGTTGAAGCGGGCAAACAACTCGTCGGCCCGGTCGGCGGGTTTGAAGTCGTTGGGAAACGCCACGCCACCGCCCTGCTTCGCCTTCTCGCGAATGGCCTTGAGCTTCTCGCGGCGCTCGGCAATCAGCTGGTTGTCTTCGAAGGCGTCGGAGTGGTGGGGCTGCTCGGCGGCGGACGTGTGGGCTTGTTGGGTCATGGTGTGGAATGAAAAATGGGTTGCGCCTTTTGGACGCAACCCATTATTTTAGGTTTGTGCGGCCCCCGCCCCCGGGGCAGGTCGGCCAGGGCGTCATTCGCCCAGGTAGGCGGCGCGCACTTTGGGGTCGGTGAGCATTTCTTTGGCGTCGCCGCTCATGGTGATGAGGCCTGAGTCCATCACGTAGCCGCGGTTGGCAATGCCCAACGCACGGCTGGCGTTTTGCTCCACCAACAGGATGGTCACACCCTGGGCGTACACGTCTTTGACCACCTCGAAAATTTTGTCGACCATGATGGGCGACAGGCCCATGGACGGCTCGTCGAGCAGCAGCACCTTGGGTTGCGACATCAGCGCGCGGCCCATGGCCAGCATCTGCTGTTCGCCACCGGACATGGTGCCGGCCAGCTGGTCTTTGCGCTCGCGCAGGCGGGGAAACAGGTTGAACATCTTCTCGATATCGGCGGCAATGCCGTCGTTGTCATCGCGGATGTAGGCCCCCATTTGCAGGTTTTCGGTGATGGTCATGCGGGTGAACACGCCGCGCCCCTCGGGCACCATGACCAAGCCTTCTTTCACCAGGTCCCACGAGCCTTTGCCCTTGATGCTTTTGCCCAGGTACTCGATGTCACCTTCCACATAGGGCTGGGTGCCGGTGATGGCCTTCATGGTGGTGGTTTTGCCCGCACCGTTGGAGCCGATCAGGGTGACCAGTTCGCCCTCGTGCACTTCCAGGTCGGCCCCTTTGACGGCCTTGATGCCACCGTAGTTGACCTTCAGACCCTTGACTTTGAGCAGTGTGTTTGCCATGTGTGCTGTTCTCTCTTGCTAAAGCGTCAGGGGGGTCAGTGACCACCGGTGCCCAGGTAGGCCTCGATGACTTTTTCGTTTTTCTGCACTTCGGCGGGTGAGCCGGTGACCAGGGGCTTGCCATAGTCGAGCACGGTCACGCGGTCGCACAGGCCCATGACCAACTTCACGTCGTGTTCGATCAGCAAGATGGTGCGGTTGTCGTTGCGGATGCGGTCGATCAGCTCGCGCAGCTGCACCTTTTCGGTGGCGTTCATACCGGCGGCGGGCTCGTCCAGCGCAATCAGCTGCGGGTCGGTGGCCAGGGCGCGGGCAATTTCCAGGCGGCGCTGGTCGCCGTAGCTGAGGGTGCGGGCTTTGAAATCGGCGTATTTGCCAATGCCCACGTAATCCAGCAGTTCACGGGCGCGCTCGGCAATGGCTTTTTCTTCGGCCTTGAAGCTGGGGGTGCGGAAAATGGCGCCCAGCAAGCCGGAGCTGGTGCGCACGTGGCGGCCCACCATCACGTTTTCCAGCGCGGTCATTTCGGCAAACAGCCGGATGTTCTGGAACGTGCGGGCAATGCCGGCCTTGGCCACTTCGTGCACCGCCGTGGGGGTATAAGGCTTGCCCGCCAGCTCGAACGTGCCGCTGTCGGGGGTGTACAGCCCGGTCAACACGTTGAAGAAGGTGGTTTTGCCCGCGCCGTTGGGGCCGATCAGGCCGTACACCTGGCCGCGCTTGATGGTCACGCCCACATCGCTCAGGGCTTGCAAGCCACCGAAGCGTTTGGACACACCCGCCACGTTCAATACGGTGTCGGCGCTCATGCTGCGTCTCCTTTGGTCAGGGACTTGCCGTGCTCGGGCGCGGGCCACAGGCCGCGCGGCCGCAACAGCATGACCACGATCATGGCCAGCGCGATCAGCAGCTGGCGCAAAATTTCAGGGGCCAAACGGCCGTCGGTGATGTAGGCCAGCGGGGCCGCCATGTGGCGCAGCAGCTCGGGCAGCGCGGCCAGCAGCAGCGCGCCCAAAATCACGCCGGGGATGTGGCCCAGGCCACCCAGGGTGACCATGGCCACGATCATCACGCTCTCCATCAGGCTGAACGACTCGGGTGACACAAAGCCCTGGAAGCTGGCAAACATCACGCCCGACACACCGCCAAACGACGCACCCATGCCAAACGCCAGCAGCTTCAGGTTGCGGGTGTTCAGGCCCATGGCCTTGGCGGCAATTTCGTCTTCACGGATGGCCATCCAGGCGCGGCCGATGCGCGAGCTTTCCAGCCGCATGGACACCACAACGATCACCATCACCAGGAACAGGAACATGTAGTAATACAGGCTGACCGATTCGAAGGTGATGCCAAAAAACGTCTGCCGCTGCCCCAGGCTGACGCCAAACACACTCACCGGGTCGATCTGCATCAGGCCTTTGGGGCCGTTGGTGATGTTGATGGGACGGTCCAGGTTCAGCATGAAGATGCGGATGATTTCGCCAAAGCCCAGCGTCACGATGGCCAGGTAGTCGCCGCGCAGCTTCAGCGTGGGGGCGCCCAGCATCATGCCCACCAGCCCGGCCAGCAGGCCCGCCGCGATCAGCACCACCCAAATGCTCAGGTGCAAACCGTTGGGGAACATGGCTTTCACGGCCGGAAAGGCCTCGGCCAGGTGGGGCGAGCCCAACAGCCCCATCAGGTAGGCGCCCACCGCGAAGAAGGCCACGTAGCCCAGGTCAAGCAGACCGGCAAAGCCCACGATGATGTTCAGGCCCAGGGCCAGCATCACGTACAGCAGCGCCATGTCCAGAATGCGCACCCAGGCGTTGCCAAAGGGTTGCAGCATCAGCGGCAGCACCAGCAGAGCTGCGGCGGCAATCAGCATCACCGCTGCGTTGCCTTTGTGGAGGTTCATCAGTTTCATGTGCGTGTCTCCGTCGGGCTCAGGCGCGGTCTGCCACACGTTCGCCCAACAGGCCGGAGGGCCGCAGGGTCAGCACGATGATGAGCACCACAAACGCAAAAATGTCGGAGTACTGGCTGCCCAGCACACCACCGGTGAGGTCACCCAGGTAACCGGCGCCAATGCCTTCGATCAAGCCCAGCGCAATGCCCCCCACCACGGCACCGCCGAGGTTGCCAATGCCACCGAACACCGCGGCGGTGAAGGCCTTCAGGCCGGGCATGAAACCCATGGAGTGCTGCACCGTGCCGTAGTTGGCGGCCCACATCACACCGGCCAGGGCGGCCAGGCAGGCGCCGATGACGAAGGTGGCGGAAATCACCACGTCGGGCTTGATGCCCATCAGCCCCGCCACGCGGGGGTTTTCAGCCGTGGCCCGCATGGCGCGGCCCAGCTTGGTGCGGTTGACCAGGTACATCAACCCGGCCAGCGTGACGGCGGTGGCCGCCAAAATGAACACCTGGGTGACGGAAATCACCGCGCCACCGATTTCAAATGGCTCGCTGGACAACACCGAGGGATATGACTTGGGGTTGGGCTTCCAGATGATCATGGCAAACGTCTGCAGCAGCAGCGACATGCCAATGGCCGTGATCAGCGGGGCCAAGCGCGGCGAGTTGCGCAGCGGCCGGTAGGCCAGCTTCTCGATGGTGAAGTTCAGCAGGGAACACACCACCATGGCAATCAAGATGGCGACCACCAGCAACAACCAACCCGGAATGCCCGGCATGGAGTCTTTGGCCATCACGATGATCGACCAGCTGGTCAGCGCCCCCACCATCAACACATCGCCGTGGGCGAAGTTGATGAGGCCGATGATGCCGTACACCATGGTGTAGCCCAAGGCCACCAGTGCGTACATGCTGCCCAGAACCAGGCCGTTGATGACCTGCTGAAGCAAGATATCCATAAAGTGTTTCTCCGTTGTTGGGAACTTGCCAGCACTGGCCCGATAGGCGTTTCAGGCTAGCAAAAAACCCGCCAGCTGGTGTCCTGTTGGGAGACTGACTGCGGGTTGGTCGCGGATTGTAGCCACGCCCCCCGATCGAAAACGCGCCCCAAGCTGGGGCAAATAGCCGGGTTTTCCCTCGAATTTGTCTCGCGTTTGTCCTGCATCAAGCAGACAGCAGCGTCATGAGTTCGCCTGATGGTTCCGGCTTTTCAGTTCGCGCAGCTTATCGGCGATGCGAATTTCCAGCCCCCGCTCGACGGGCTTGTAAAACGTTTGCACTGGCATGCCGTCGGGAAAGTAATGTTCGCCCGCCGCAAAACCGCCCGGTTCGTCGTGGGCGTAGCGGTAGCCTTTGCCGTGGTCCAGGTCTTTCATGAGCTGGGTGGGCGCGTTGCGCAGGTGCAGGGGCACGGGGCGGGTGCCGTCGGTTTTCACCAACGCCTTGGCCGCTTTGTAGGCGGTGTACACGGCGTTGGACTTCGGGGCCACGGCCAGGTACACCACGCATTGCGCCAGGGTCAACTCGCCTTCGGGCGAACCAAGGCGCTCGTACACCTCGGCCGCGTCAAGCGCCATGCGCAGGGCGCGTGGGTCGGCCAAGCCAATGTCTTCGCTGGCCATGCGGATGAGGCGGCGCACCACGTAGCGGGGGTCGGTGCCGCCGTCGAGCATGCGCACCAGCCAATACAGGGCCGCATCGGGGTCAGAGCCGCGCACTGACTTGTGCAGGGCCGAAATGGCGTCGTAAAACTGGTCACCGCCTTTGTCATAGCGGCGCAGGCGCTCGCCCAGCACGCGCTGCAGCCACGGCACGGTGACCAGCGCCAGCTGTTCGCTGCGGGCGGCCACGGCCAGGGTTTCCAGCGTGTTGAGCAAGCGGCGGGCATCGCCATCGGCGTGGTCGGCCAGCAAACTGGCCGCTTCATCATCCATAGCTGGAAACGCTTGATGGACAAGCGCCAGGGCCATTATTTGCTTCAAATCTGCCGGTTCCAGCGCCCGCAACACGTACACCGCCGCCCGCGACAACAGCGCGGAGTTCACCTCGAACGAGGGGTTTTCGGTGGTGGCGCCGATGAAGGTGAACAGCCCGCTTTCGACGTGCGGCAAAAACGCGTCTTGCTGGCTTTTGTTGAAGCGGTGCACCTCGTCCACAAACACCAGGGTGCGGGTGGGCACCAGCCCGGTGAGGGCGGCCTGGGCTTGCTCCACCGCCTCGCGGATGTCTTTCACGCCGCCCAGCACGGCGCTGATGGTGATGAACTGGGCGTCAAACGCATCGGCCATCAACCGTGCAATGGTGGTTTTGCCCACACCCGGCGGGCCCCACAGAATGCAACTGTGGGGCTGCCCAGACTCAAACGCCAGCCGCAGCGGCATGCCCGGGCCCAGCAGGTGTTGCTGCCCCACCACCTCGCCCAGGGTGCGGGGGCGCAGGCGTTCGGCCAGGGGCATGTGGGCGGGCGCACCGGGGCGGCCGCTGGGGCTGCCCGCGCTCATTGCTTGAGCACGTCGGCACCGGCGGGGGGCTTGAAGGCAAAGCCGCTGGCGCTCAAGCCGGTGTTGGGTTTGAAGCCGTCAAACCGGATGGTGGAGCGCTGGCCGAAGCTGTCTTCCATGTCCAGCACCGCCAATTGGCCCTGGGCAAACCCCACGCGCACGTTCTTCAGCTGGCCGTCGCGCTGCTTGGGGCTGGCGCGCACCCAGCTCAGGCCCTCGGCGTCGGGCTCGGATTTGAATTCAAACACCTCGCCCAATTTGGCCAGGCTGGCCGATGAGGCGACCAGCGCCGCAGGGGTGGAGCCCAAGGCCTGCGCCTGCGAACGGCTGGTGACCTGGTTCAGGTCTGCGTCGTGCAGCCACAGGGTTTTGCCGTCGGCCACGATGGTTTGCTCGAAGGGTTTTTTGTAATCAAACCGGAAACGGTCGGGCCGCAAAAACGCAAATGTGCCGCTGCTGGTTTTGGGCCGGGGCGCGGCCTCGCCGGTGCGGGCAGGGGCCGTCACGGTCTGGGTGAAAGCGGCACTGCCGCTTTGGGTGGCGGTCAAGAAATTTTCAAGGTCTTTTAGGCCATCAGCGCTTGATGGTATTGCGTTTGCAGCTATCAAAATTCCAAAAATCAAGTGGCGCATGGGGTGTGGGTGTGTCATTCGGCGCGGGGCGGCACCAGTATGTCGCGCTGGCCGCTGCCACTCATGGCGCTGACCAAGCCGGCTTTTTCCATGTCCTCCACCAAACGGGCGGCGCGGTTGTAGCCAATTTTCAGGTGGCGCTGCACCAGCGAGATGCTGGCCTTGCGGTTTTTCAGCACTACTTCCACGGCCTGGTCATACATGGGGTCTTTTTCACCGCTGGGGCCGTCGACACCGTCGCCACCCGGCTCGCCGTCGCCATCGACCGTGCCGCCTTCCAGAATGCCTTCGATGTAGTTGGGCTCGCCGCACTGCTCTTTCAAATAGGTGACCACGCGGTGCACCTCTTCGTCGCTGACAAACGCACCGTGCACACGCACGGGGTAGCCGGTGCCGCTGGGCATGTAGAGCATGTCGCCCATGCCCAGCAGGGCTTCGGCGCCCATTTGGTCCAGGATGGTGCGGCTGTCGATCTTGCTGCTGACCTGGAACGAAATGCGGGTGGGAATGTTGGCTTTGATCAGGCCGGTGATCACGTCCACGCTGGGCCGTTGCGTGGCCAATATCAAATGAATACCCGCGGCCCGGGCTTTTTGCGCCAGCCGGGCAATGAGTTCTTCAATTTTTTTACCCACCACCATCATCAGGTCGGCCAGCTCGTCAATGACAACCACGATGTGCGGCAGCCGCTCCAGCGGTTCGGGCTGCTCGGGGGTGAGGCTGAAGGGGTTGTAAATGAACTCGCCTTTGGCCTTGGCTTCGTCAATTTTGGTGTTGAAGCCCGCCAGGTTGCGCACGCCCATTTTGCTGAGCAGTTTGTAGCGTTTCTCCATTTCGGCCACGCACCAGTTCAGGCCGTTGGCGGCCTGCTTCATGTCGGTGACCACGGGGCACAGCAGGTGGGGAATGCCTTCGTACACGCTCATTTCGAGCATCTTGGGGTCGATCAGCAGCAGGCGCACGTCGCGCGCATCGGCCTTGTAGAGCAGGCTCAAAATCATGGCGTTGATGCCCACCGATTTGCCCGAACCCGTGGTACCCGCCACCAGGCAGTGCGGCATTTTGGCCAGGTCGGCCACCACCGGGTTGCCCACAATGTCTTTGCCCAGGCCCATGGTGAGCAGGCTTTTGGCCTCGTGGTAGACCTGCGAGCCCAAAATTTCGCTGAGGCGAATGGTCTGGCGTTTCGCGTTGGGCAATTCCAGCGCCATGATGTTTTTGCCCGGGATGGTCTCGATCACCCGGATGGACACCAGGCTGAGGGACCGCGCCAGGTCTTTGGCCAGGTTCACCACCTGCGAGCCTTTCACGCCAGTGGCGGGCTCAATCTCGTAGCGGGTGATCACGGGGCCGGGCATGGCCGCCACCACACGCACTTCCACGCCAAAGTCTTTCAGCTTCTTCTCAATCAGGCGGCTGGTCATCTCCAGCGTGTCGGACGACACGGTTTCCTGCCGCGCCAGCGGGCCATCGAGCAAATCGACCTGCGGCAGGTTGGAGTCGGGCATTTCACGGAACAGCGGTTTTTGCCGCTCTTTGGCCACGCGTTCGCTGCGGGGGGGCTCCACCACGGTGGGCTCGACGATCAACACCGGCTCGTGGTGGGTCTCCACCGTGTCTTCGCGCTCCTCGGCCACCACCTCTTCGCGCTGGCGGGCGGCCTCTTGGCCAATGCGCAGGTCCTGGTCGGCCTCACGCCGCTCTTTGCGCGACTGGAACCAGCCGTCCACCACCGCGCCCACCCACTGCGCGCCCTGCCCCCACGAAAAACGGAACACACCGGCCGTGGTGAACACCAACACGGCAATCGCCAACAACGCAGAACCGTTGAACCCCAGCCAATGCATGGCCAGTGGCCCCAGCCAATGGCCCAGCGCACCGCCGGCGTGGTCGGGCAACAGGGGCTCCAGCCGGTACAGGCGGCCCCACTCCAGCACGGCGCTGGCCACCATCAGGGCCACCAACATGCCCAAATAGCCCAAGCGCTGCAAGGGCGCGGCCCCCAACCAGGCCCAACGGCCGCTGAACGCGGGGGTGGCATCGGGCGCCGCCTCGGCACGGAGCCAACGCGCCAGCGACCTCAACCACGCACGCAAGCCCACCAGAAAGAGCCACCAAACAGAAAATCCAAACAAGAAATACCCGCCATCGGCCAGCAAAGCCCCCAAACGGCCAGCCCAGTTGCGCACCCCCTCACCCATGCCCGTGGTGGACCATGCCGCATCGCCCAACGAGTGGCTGGCCAACGCCACCAAGGCAAACACCCAGGCCACCAAGCCCGCAAACAACACCAGCTCGTGGGCAAAACGCCCCACGCCAGACACAGGCTCGGGTTGGTTGTTCAGGGTGTTCAGTGAATAGGTCATGGGGCGTCAAACGGAGACAGGACGGGTCGCTGAACGGCCAGGGCTGCGGCGGCGGTCGTGCACGCGCGTTGCACCGTCGGCCAGCATTTCAATGAAGCCACGCTCTTCAAGGTCTTTGATGACACGGCTGACCATTTCGCGTGAGGCACCGATCATCTTGGCCACGTCCTGGCGAGACACCTTTTCGACAATCACCAGCCGCCCTTGTGCATCGGGTTTGGCAAAGTCGATCAGCACCCGGGCCACACGGCCATACACATCCATCAAGGCCAGCGATTCGATCTTGCGGTCGGCCTGGCGCAGGCGCTGCACCAGCCCTTTCATCACCGCATAGGCCATGGCCGTGTTTTCAGACAGGCAACGGGCAAATTCGGCGCGCCCCAGTATGAGCACGTCCGTTTGGATGTCAGCGCGCACCGTGGCCGAGTGGGGCTGGTTGTCAATCAGGCTCATTTCACCCAGGTAGTCCCCTGGGCTGAGGGTGGCCAAAATCACCTCGCGACCGCGTTCATCAGCGGTCACCACCCGGGCCCGACCGGTGAGCAAAATGGCCAAACTGTTGGATTTTTGGCCTTGCTCCACGATGGCTTCGCCCCGCTTGTACCGGCACTTGGTCACCGCCAGCGCCACCGCCTCGGCCTGTGTGGGGGTGAGCGTGGAAAACAGCTGCACCCGTCGAATCAATTCGAGGTTGGACAAAATGGCCATGGTTGGATCTCGGGTGTGTGCCGTGCACGGACCGGGCACAACGGGTCTTCATACAATGAAGCTGTCGCGGACAAGGGCCAGCGCCCTCACGCCCACACCAGCCCTACCACTTGCGGCCCTCGGGGCCGACACCAGCAAATGAAGCATTCTAAAGTTCTGATTCTGGGCTCAGGCCCTGCCGGTTACACGGCCGCCATTTACGCATCGCGGGCCAACCTGGCACCCACCTTGGTCACCGGCATGGCCCAGGGCGGGCAGCTCATGACCACCACCGAAGTGGACAACTGGCCCGCCGACGTGCACGGCGTGCAAGGCCCCGACCTGATGCAACGCTTTCAGCAACACGCCGAGCGCTTCAAAACCGAAATGGTGTTTGACCACATCAACGCCGTGGACCTCAGTAAACGCCCCTTCGTGCTGACCGGCGACAGCGGCCAATACAGCTGCGATGCGCTGATCATCGCCACAGGCGCATCGGCCAAATACCTGGGCTTGCCCTCTGAAGAAGCCTTCATGGGCAAAGGCGTGAGCGGCTGCGCCACTTGCGACGGCTTTTTCTATCGCGGCCAACCCGTGGCCGTGGTGGGCGGCGGCAACACCGCCGTGGAAGAGGCGCTGTACCTGTCCAACATCGCCAGCAAGGTGACGCTGGTGCACCGCCGCGACACGTTCAAGGCCGAAGCCATCATGGTGGACCACCTGATGGAAAAGGTGGCAAGTGGCAAGATCGAACTCAAAACCCACTGCGTGCTCGACGAGGTGCTGGGCGACCCCAAAGGCGTGAACGGTGTGCGACTGAAAAACGTGTTGACCGGCGCCACCGAAAACGTGGAAGTGCAAGGTTGCTTCATCGCCATCGGGCACCAGCCAAACACCGACATTTTCAAAGGCCAGCTGGAGATGAAAGACGGCTATATCGTCACCCGCAGTGGCAACAACGGACTGGCCACCATGACCAGCGTGCCAGGTGTGTTTGCCGCCGGTGACGTGCAAGACCACATTTACCGCCAGGCCATCACCAGCGCAGGCACGGGTTGCATGGCCGCGCTGGACGCGCAACGCTTTCTGGAGCAGGGCAGCGCCTGACCCACGAAAAGCCCTGGGCTATAATCGCGGGCTTTGCTGAAAGCCGCACACCCGTTATTGGGCGTCGGTGCACTGGGCAAAACGGGCCTGCCATGTGGGCCCACCGGGTTACCGCCACCCTTTTTATTGGCGAGGTGAGGCTGAAACGCCAGGCCACCCACGGGCTCAAAAGCCCAACGGTGGTCCCGCTGCGACAGCTGTTTGATGTATCGGAGTGTCCTTTATGGCACGCGTCTGCGATGTAACGGGCAAAAAGCCCATGGTGGGAAACAACGTTTCCCACGCCAACAACAAAACCAAGCGCCGCTTCCTTCCCAACCTGCAATACCGCCGGTTCTGGGTTGAGAGCGAAAACCGTTGGGTGCGTTTGCGCGTGTCCAGCGCTGCTCTGCGCCTGATCGACAAAAACGGCATTGATGCCGTGCTCGCAGACCTGCGCGCACGCGGTCAAGCCTGATACTGAAAGGAACCGATCATGGCAAGCAAAGGCGGACGCGAAAAAATCAAGCTGGAATCCACCGCAGGAACCGGCCACTTCTACACCACGAACAAAAACAAGAAAACCACGCCCCAAAAGCTGGCTTTCATGAAGTTCGACCCCAAGGCTCGCAAACACGTCGAGTACAAGGAAATCAAACTGAAGTGATCCACTTCGTTTGAACCCAAAAAAGCCGCTGCAACCCAGCGGCTTTTTTGTGCCCATCGAGGAACAGACCCTCGCCATCACTTATGCGGCCCGCGCGATTGAAAGCGGACGCAATTGCGCTAGATTACAGCCCCATGGCAGCTGCAGAATCCCAAACCACCGCCCCCACCTCCATGGCATTGCCAGGTTTGGGCCGTGCGTTGATTGCAGCGGGCAAACTTGACCAAACCACTGCCGAAGCGCTTTTCCGAAAAGCACAGACCAACCGGACCAGCTTCATTGCAGAACTGACCGGTTCAGGGGTCGTGTCACCCGGTGATTTGGCACACGTGGTGTCGTCGGCATTTGGGGCGCCGCTGCTGGACTTGGACGCGATTGAGCCGCTCAAACTGCCCAAAGACCTGCTGGATGTGAAATTTTGTGCCGAGCACCGGGTGCTGGTGCTGTCAAAAAAGGGCAACCGCCTGACGATTGCCACCGCCGACCCTGGAGACCAACAGGTGGCGGAGAAAATCAAGTTTGCCTCGCAAATGGGGGTGGACTGGGTCATTGCCGAATACGACAAGCTTCTGAAGATTGTCGACCAGCAAAGCGTGTCGGTGTCCAAGGCCATGGACACCATCATCGGCGGTGATTTCGAGTTTGACGAAGAGATTGTGGAATCGGCGGTCGTTGAGTCCAACGACAAAAACAATGCGGACGTCGAAGACGCCCCGGTGGTCAAGTTTTTGCAAAAGATGCTGCTGGATGCGTTCAGCATGCGTGCATCTGATTTGCATTTCGAACCCTACGAACACAACTACCGTGTGCGGTTTCGCATCGACGGTGAGTTGCGCGAAATTGCCTCGCCTCCCGTGGCCATCAAGGAAAAGCTGGCGTCGCGGATCAAGGTGATCTCGCGCATGGACATTTCTGAAAAACGCATCCCACAAGACGGACGCATGAAACTGAAAGTGGGCCCCGACAAGGTGATTGACTTTCGGGTCAGCACACTGCCCACGCTGTTCGGTGAAAAAATTGTGATCCGTATCCTCGACCCCAGCAGCGCCAAACTGGGCATCGACGCACTGGGGTACGAACCGGAAGAAAAAGAAAAGCTGCTCAAAGCCATTGGCCGCCCCTATGGCATGGTGCTGGTCACCGGGCCAACTGGCTCCGGTAAAACGGTGTCGCTGTACACCTGCCTGAACCTGCTGAACCAACCAGGCGTCAACATTTCAACGGCCGAAGACCCCTCCGAGATCAACTTGCCCGGGGTCAACCAGGTGAACGTGAACGACAAGGCGGGCTTGACTTTCGCGGCAGCCCTGAAGTCGTTTTTGCGCCAAGACCCAGACATCATCATGGTCGGTGAGATTCGGGACCTGGAAACCGCTGACATCGCGATCAAAGCAGCACAAACAGGTCACCTGGTGCTCTCCACCCTGCACACCAATGACGCCCCCACCACCCTGACGCGCATGCTCAACATGGGCATTGCACCGTTCAACATCGCGTCCAGCGTGATTTTGATCACCGCCCAGCGGCTGGCGCGGCGCCTGTGTGCACATTGCAAATTGCCTGCCGACGTGCCCAGCAAAACGTTGATCGAGGCGGGTTTTGTGCCCGATGAAGTGGATGGCTCGTGGACCCCCTACCGACCGGTGGGCTGTGCGGCGTGCAACAACGGGTACAAAGGGCGGGTGGGCATTTACCAGGTCATGCCCATCACAGAAGACATGCAACGCATCATTTTGGCGGGAGGCAGTGCACTGGAAATTGCCGCACAAGCCCGGCGCGAAGGTGTCCGCTCGCTCAGACAATCGGGTCTGCACAAAGTGAAACTGGGCATCACGTCACTGGAAGAAGTGCTGGGTTGCACCAACGACTGACGCCGCAGGGCATCGGCGCACACACAAGGTTTTAAATGGCAACCACGACATCGTCAGGCACCAAAGAGGTTGTATTTGAGTGGCAGGGCAAAGACCGCAACGGCAAGATCGTGCGCGGTGAAATGCGGGCGATGGGTGAAAACCAAGTGCAGGCATCGCTCAGGCGGCAAGGCATTCTGCCCACCAAAATCAAAAAACGCCGCATGTCCAGCGGCAAAAGAATCACGCCCAAAGACCTGGCCATCTTCACCCGCCAGTTGGCCACCATGATGAAAGCGGGCGTGCCACTGTTGCAATCGTTCGATATCGTGGGCCGAGGCAACGCCAATGCCAGCGTGGCCAAGCTGCTGAACGACATCCGCATGGACGTGGAAACCGGCACATCGCTGAATGCCGCGTTCCGCAAGTTCCCCCTGTACTTTGACAACCTGTATTGCAACCTGGTGGAAGCCGGTGAAGCCGCCGGTATCTTGGACCAGCTGCTGGACCGCTTGGCCGTTTACATGGAAAAGACCGAGGCCATCAAATCCAAAATCAAATCGGCACTGATGTACCCCATGTCGGTGGTCGTGGTGGCCTTCATCGTGGTGGCGGTGATCATGATTTTTGTGGTGCCTGCTTTCAAAGAAACATTCACGTCATTTGGTGCCGACCTGCCAGCGCCCACCTTGTTTGTGATGGCCATCAGCGAAATATTCGTGGCCTATTGGTGGCTGATTTTTGGGGTCATCGGCGGTGGCGTGTATTTCTTCATGCAAGCGTGGAAGCGCAATGAGAAAGTCCAAATGTTCATGGACCGCGTGCTGCTGAAAATGCCCATTTTTGGCGTGTTGGTGGAAAAGTCGGTGATTGCCCGCTGGACACGCACGCTGGCCACCATGTTTGCGGCAGGCGTGCCACTGGTAGAGGCTTTGGACTCGGTGGGCGGTGCGTCGGGTAACTCTGTCTACCAGCAGGCAACGGAAAGAATCCAGCGCGAAGTCTCCAGCGGCACCAGTCTCACTGCGGCCATGACCAATGCCAATGTGTTCCCCAGCATGGTGCTGCAGATGTGCGCCATCGGTGAAGAGTCCGGCTCCATTGACCACATGCTCGGCAAAGCCGCAGACTTTTACGAATCGGAAGTGGACGACATGGTGGCAGGCCTGTCGAGCTTGATGGAACCCATCATCATCGTGTTCCTGGGTGGCTTGATCGGTGGCATTGTGGTGGCCATGTACCTCCCCATTTTCAAACTGGGCCAGGTGGTTTGATGCTGGTTGACACACCCGAATGGGACATTGCCTTGGCTGGGCTGCTGGGTTTGTTGATCGGCAGTTTTTTGAACGTGCTGATCCACCGCTTGCCCAAAATGATGGAGCAACAATGGGCCGCTGAATGCGCGTCGCTGTCAGGCACACCCCCCCCAGATAAACCCACCTACAACCTGTGGGTGCCCCGTTCGGCGTGTCCCCATTGCGGCCATGCCATCCGCTGGTACGAAAACCTGCCCGTGTTGAGCTATGTGTTTTTGCGCGGCAAATGCGCGGCTTGCGGCGCGGGCATTTCATTGCGTTACCCCTTGGTTGAGTTGACCACCGGCGCAATGTTTGCTGCTTCCATCTGGCAATGGGGCATGACCCCCACGGGTTGGGCCTGGTCGGCCTTTGGGGCCGTGTTGCTGGCATTGGCTGCCATCGACTGGGACACCACCTTGCTGCCCGACGATCTCACCCTGCCTTTGCTCTGGGCTGGTTTGTGCGCCGCTGCCCTGGGGTGGACCGCCACACCACTTGCGCACGCGTTCTGGGGCGCGGTTGCCGGTTACCTGTCGCTGTGGCTGGTGTTCTGGGCCTTCAAACTGGCCACGGGCAAAGACGGCATGGGCTATGGCGACTTCAAACTCTTTGCGGCATTGGGTGCGTGGTTCGGCTGGCAAGCATTGGTGCCCATCATTCTCATGGCATCGGTGGTGGGGGCCGTGGTGGGGATTGCCATGAAGTTCTCCAGCCAGCTGCGTGAGGGCGGCTATGTGCCCTTTGGCCCCTTCCTGGCCGTGGCGGGGTTCACGGCACTGTGGGTGACTCCCGCCCGCATGCTCGCCTTTGTGGGGCTGTGATGTTGCGCACCGTGGTGGGCCTGACGGGCGGTATCGGCAGCGGCAAAAGCACGGTGGCGCGCTTGCTGGCCAACCTGGGAGCCGGCGTGGTGGACGCCGACCAGTTGGCCCACGCGGTCACGGCGGCCGGTGGCAGCGCCATTCCAGCCTTGGTGCAAGCATTTGGAACAGCGTGCCTCACACCCGACGGTGCTCTGGACCGGGCCCACATGCGGGCCCAGGTGTTTGCCAACCCCAGTGCGCGCGAGCAACTGCAAGCCATCACCCACCCACTGATCGGCCAGGCCGTGGCCACGGCTGTGGCGCAAGCCACCCAACCGGTGGTGGTGCTAGACATACCACTGCTGGTCGAATCCGGCCGGTGGCGCGCCCAATGCGACTGGGTGGTGGTGGTGGATTGCACCGAAGCCACCCAAATGCGCCGCGTGCACGCCCGCAGCGGCTGGTCTGATGCCCAAACACAAGCCGTGATCCAGGCACAAGCCACCCGGCTGGCCCGTTTGGCCGCCGCCGATGTGGTGCTGGACAACGACCAAACCACCCTGACCGATTTGACCGCGTCAGTCACCCGGCTGGGCCACTGGCTGGGGCTATGATGCTCGCCACACTCCCACCCCTGCCTGCGCATCCACTGTGATTCTTTACGAATACCCCTTCAACGAACGCATACGCACCTACCTGCGCCTGGAACACCTGTTTCAGCGCCTGGTGACCCTGGTGGGGCGTGACGATGCCCTGGACCACCATTTCGCCTTGCACACCCTGTTCGAGATGATGGATGTGGCCTCCCGTGCCGACATGAAGTCCGACGTGCTCAAAGACTTGGACAAACAAAAACAAGTGCTCAATGGCTACCGGGGCAACCCCGCCATTTCAGAGCAGGCGTTGGACCAGGTGGTGGCACAGATTGAAACCTATTTCACCAACCTCAACCAGTTGGTCGGCAAAACCGGGCAAACCCTGACCGACAACGATTGGCTCATGGGCATCCGCAGCCGCATTTCCATCCCGGGTGGCACCTGCGAATTTGACCTGCCCGCGTATTACGACTGGCAGCACAAACCCGCAGAGGTGCGGCGTGCCGACCTCACGCGCTGGTGCCAAACCGTGCAGCCGCTGTCAGAAGCCATTGGGTTTTTGCTGCAAATGTTGCGCGACTCTGGCATGCCACAAAAAGTGGTGGTCACCGCCGGGCAGTTCCAACAGAACTTGCCCCAAGGCCGCACATTCCAGTTGTTGCGCCTTCGGTTGAATGCCGACACGGGCTTGGTGCCCGAAATCAGTGGCAACAGGCTGATGGTGTCGGTGCGCATGATGCGGCTGGGTGAAGACGCCCGCCTGCACGCGGCCACCGAAGATGCATCGTTTGAACTGACCATGTGCTCATGAGCGACGCCGCCCCCGCACCTTCTGTTCGCACCGTGGTGTGCCCCCAATGCAGCGGGCCCAGTGTGTACGCGCCCCACAATGCCTTTCGGCCGTTTTGCAGCGAGCGCTGCAAACTGGGTGACTTGGGCCGCTGGGCCAGCGAAGATTTCCGCTTGCCCGATGCCGCACCACCCGACACCGGCGCGGACAAAAATCACCAATAAAATACACCCCCAGCGCTTTACCAAATTGAATAGTTTGCTATCTATTCAGAAAGCCACTGAAGCACGGGAACCGTGCCTGCCAACACGGGCGTCACTGTCACAGGCAGGCGTTGCCAGGCAAACTGCTGACCTTCCCGCATGACCAATTCCCCTTGCCAGCGGGTCACCTTGCAAAAATGCAGCCGCACCAAGGCATGGGGGTAATCCACCACCTGCTCCCGCCACCGCTCGATGTGCTGGACGTGAATGCCCAGTTCTTCGTGCAACTCACGGGTCAGCGCGTCTTCCACGGTTTCACCGGCTTCAAACTTGCCACCCGGAAACTCCCAGTGGTCGGCATACGATTTACCTGGCGGGCGTGTGGTCAACAGAAACTGGCCATCTGGCTGCACCAAGATGCCCACCGCCACATCGGTGCAGGGGCGAGTTGGAGCACCTGGCGGCGAGGCCTGTCGGGCCACATCGGGGTCAACCACCAACGTATGGTCAATCAAAGACATGGCCAACACACGGGGGCTCAAGCCCCACGGCCTCCGGCAAAGTCGCGTGCGAACTGGTAAGCCACGCGGCCGCTGCGCGAGCCACGCTCCAACGCCCACACCAACGCCTGAGGCCTGGCCACATCCACCTCGGCCTTGGGCACGCCGAAATGTTGCAACCACTGGGCGACGATGGCCAAGTATTCGTCTTGGCTGAAGGGGTAGAAGCTGACCCACAGACCAAAACGCTCGGACAAGGAAATTTTTTCCTCGATCACCTCACCCGGGTGCACCTCACCGTCGTCGGTGTGGGTGTAGCTGAGGTTGTCCTTCATGTATTCGGGCAACAGGTGGCGGCGGTTGCTGGTGGCGTAAATCAGCACGTTGGCACTGGTGGCGGACACCGAGCCATCCAGAATGGATTTCAGCGCCTTGTAGCCCGACTCACCCTCGTCAAAACTGAGGTCGTCGCAAAACACAATGAAGCGCTCGGGCCGGGTGCCCACCAAGTCGATCAGATCGGGCAGGTCCACCAGATCGGCCTTGTCCACCTCGATCAGGCGCAAGCCCTGCGGGGCAAACGCATTCAGGCATGCCTTGATCAGAGACGACTTGCCCGTGCCCCGCGCACCGGTCAGAAGCACGTTGTTGGCAGGCCGACCTGCGACAAACTGCTGGGTGTTGCGCACGATTTTTTCTTTTTGCGCCTCCACCTCGCACACGTCAGCCAGTTGCAACGGGGCAACCAGCCTCACCGGGTCCAAACGGCCCGGCGCCGAGCCCCGGCGGCGGTAGCGAAAGGCCACAGAAGCCTGCCAATCGGGCTCCACCACGGCCGTGGCGCCAGGCAACACAGCCTCCAGGCGTGTCAGCAGGGCATCAACGCGGCCCAGCACCCGCTCCAGCGCATCGCTCATGAGCGGTAATCGGCGTTGATGGTGACGTAGTCGTGGCTGAAATCGCAGGTCCACACCGTGTCGGCGCAATGGCCACGGCCCAAACCCACGCGCACCGTGATTTCCGCTTGCGCCATCACGCGGGCCCCGTCAGCTTCCTGGTAGTCGGGGTGGCGGCCACCCCGGGTGACCACGTGCACGTCGTCCAGGTGCAATTCGATCAAGCTTTGGTCCAGATCGGCGATGCCTGCGTAGCCCACGGCCGCCAAAATACGGCCCAGGTTCGGGTCGCTGGCAAAAAACGCCGTTTTCACCAGTGGCGAATGGGCGATGGCGTAAGCGGCCTTCAGGCATTCATCGGTGGTTTGGCCACCTTCCACACGCACGCTGATGAACTTGGTCGCACCCTCACCATCGCGAACCATGGCATGGGCCAGGTGCTGCGCCACGGCGAGCAACGCCGCCATCAGTGCTGAGCCATCGGCGCTGGACACATCGGTAATGGGGGGGTTGCCCGCCTGGTGGGTGGCCACCAGCAGGAAAGAGTCGTTGGTGGAGGTGTCGCCGTCCACCGTCACGCGGTTGAACGACTGATCGGCCAGTGTTTTGCACAGGGACTGCACCAGCGCCGGGTCAATGTGCGCATCGGTGGCCACAAAGCCCAGCATGGTGGCCATGTTGGGGCGGATCATGCCCGCGCCCTTGGCCATGCCCGTGACCGTCACGGTGCGGCCGCCCAGCACCACCTGGCGGCTGATGGCCTTGGGTTGGGTGTCGGTGGTCATGATGGCCTGGGCCGCACGCAACCAGTGGCTGCCTTGGGCGTCGGCCAAGGCGGCTGGCAGGCCTGCAACCACGCGGTCAGCGGGCAATTGCTCCATGATCACACCGGTGGAAAACGGCAACACCTGCTGCGCCGTCACACCCAAGTGGCCTGCCATGGCCTCACACACGGCACGTGCACGGGCCAAGCCTTCGGCCCCGGTGCCCGCGTTGGCGTTGCCGGTGTTGATGACCATGGCACGGATGGCTGAACCACCCGCCAGGTGCTCTCGGCACACCTGAACAGGGGCCGCGCAGAACCGGTTTTGCGTGAACACGGCACCCACGGTGGCGCCCTCGTCCAACAGCAACACTGTCAGGTCTTTGCGGTTGGCTTTGCGGACACCCGCCTCGGTCACTCCCAGGCGAAAACCCGCCACGGGCAACAATTCATCAGCGGTGGGAATGGGCAAATTCACAGGCATGTTCTGAATTCCAACTTAAAAATCAAGCCAGCTTGCCGTGGCACTGTTTGTATTTCTGACCACTGCCGCAAGGGCAAGGGTCGTTGCGCCCCACCCGGGGCACATCGGCAGCAGCGCTTCGCTGGCCAGCGGTTTGGGCATCCACAATGGTTTCAGCCTCGCCGGTTTCGGTGGGCGCGGTGTAGACGATGTTGGAGATGTGCTCGGCCTTGTCTTCGATTTGCTGAGCAGCCTCGTTCAGCTGGTCACCCGACTGCACACGAACGTTCATGAGCACGCGGGTCACCTCGTTTTTCACGCTGTCGAGCAACTGACCAAACAGCTCGAAAGCTTCGCGCTTGTATTCCTGTTTGGGTTGTTTTTGGGCATAGCCGCGCAGGTGAATGCCTTGGCGCAAATAGTCAAGCGCACTCAGGTGTTCGCGCCAATGGGTGTCCAGGCTTTGCAACAGCACCATGCGCTGGAAGGACTGAAAGTTTTCCTCGCCCACCAACTGAAGCTTGGCGTCAAACGCTTGATTGGCCGCAGCCACCACTTTTTCCACGATGTCTTCATCGGTCAGCGACTCGGCCGAAGCCAGCAAGGCTTGCAGCGGCACCTCGACGGACCATTCGTCTTTCAAGGCTTTTTCGAGCGCTGGCAGATCCCACTGCTCTTCCACGCTTTCCACCGGCACATACTGGCGCACCAAGTCGGTGAAACAGCCTTCGCGCAGTGAAGTGATTTGCTCTTTCAGCTCGGCAGCATCCAGGATGTCGTTGCGCTGCTGGTAAATCACTTTGCGCTGGTCATTGGAAACGTCGTCGTATTCCAGCAACTGCTTGCGAATGTCAAAGTTGCGGGCCTCCACCTTGCGTTGGGCCGACTCGATGCTGCGGGTCACAATGCCCGCTTCAATGGCTTCACCCTCGGGCATCTTGAGCCGGTCCATGATGGCGCGCACGCGGTCACCCGCAAAAATACGCATCAAAGAATCGTCAAGGCTCAAGTAAAAACGCGACGAACCGGGGTCTCCCTGCCGACCCGACCGGCCACGCAACTGGTTGTCAATGCGCCGAGACTCGTGGCGCTCGGTGGCAATGATGCGCAAACCACCCAGGTTTTTGACCAGTTCGTGGTCTTTTTCCCATTGCTGCCGCACCTCAGCAGCACGTGCGGCTTTGGCTGCATCGCCCAGCGTGGCATCGGCCTCCACAGCCAGCAACAGCTTTTCCAAATTGCCCCCCAGCATGATGTCAGTGCCACGACCGGCCATGTTGGTGGCGATGGTGATCATTTTGGGACGACCGGCCTGGATGATGATGTCGGCCTCGCGGGCGTGCTGCTTGGCATTCAGTACTTGGTGAGGCAAGCCAGCCTGGTTCAACAGGTCTGAAATGATTTCCGAGTTCTCAATCGAAGAGGTGCCCACCAGCACTGGCTGGCCACGTTCGTGGCACTCACGGATGTCGGCGATGGCCGCTTTGTATTTTTCGGGCGTGGTTTTGTACACGCGGTCCAGCTGGTCGTCGCGGCGGCTGGGCCGGTTGGGGGGCATGACCACGGTTTCGAGGCCGTAAATTTCCTGGAACTCGTAAGCCTCGGTGTCGGCCGTGCCTGTCATGCCCGAGAGCTTGCTGTACAGACGGAAATAGTTCTGGAAAGTGATAGACGCCAGCGTTTGGTTTTCGGCCTGGATTTGCACGCCTTCTTTGGCCTCGACGGCTTGGTGCAAGCCATCGCTCCAGCGGCGTCCGGTCATCAGTCGGCCGGTGAACTCGTCCACGATGACAATTTCGCCCTCCTGCACCACGTAGTGCTGGTCACGGTGGTACACGTGGTGGGCGCGCAGCGATGCATTCAAGTGGTGCATCAAGGAAATATTGGCAGGGTCGTACAGCGAAGCTCCCTCCGGCAACAAACCTGTGCTGGCCAGAATGCGCTCGGCTGTTTCGTGTCCCTGTTCGGTCAAAAAAATCTGGTGCGATTTTTCATCCAGCGTGAAATCGCCGGGCTTTGTCACGCCCTCGCCGGTGCGGGGGTCTGCCTCACCTTCTTGGCGCGTCAGCAGAGGGGACACCTGGTTGATGGCCAAATACAGGGCCGTTTGGTCTTCGGCTTGCCCGCTGATGATCAACGGCGTGCGGGCCTCATCGATCAGGATGGAGTCCACCTCGTCCACAATGGCGTAGTTCAGTTTGCGCTGGACGCGGTCCACCGTCTCGTACACCATGTTGTCGCGCAGATAGTCGAAACCAAACTCGTTGTTGGTGCCGTAAGTGATGTCCGCGGCATAAGCGGCTTGCTTGTCCGCGCGCTGCATTTGGGGCAGGTTCATGCCCACCGTGAGGCCCAGAAAACCATACAAACGCCCCATCCACTCCGCGTCACGACTGGCCAGGTAGTCGTTCACTGTGACCACATGCACACCATTGCCGGTCAACGCATTCAGGTAAACGGGCAAAGTGGCGGTCAGCGTTTTGCCTTCGCCAGTGCGCATTTCGGCCACTTTGCCGTTGTGCAGCGCCAAACCACCCACCATTTGCACATCAAAATGGCGCATTTTCATGACGCGTTTGCTGGCTTCTCGCACCACTGCAAAGGCTTCTGGCAAGATCGCATCCAGCGTTTGACCGCCTGCAACCCGTTGCTTGAATTCCGCCGTTTTGTCACGCAACGCCTCATCGGTCAATTGCTCAAACACAGGCTCCAACGCATTGATTTGTGCGACTGTCTTGCGGTAAGTCTTCAAGAGGCGGTCATTGCGACTGCCGAAAATTTTGGTCAGGAAATTGGTGGCCATGAACTGTTGGACCGCGCCACGCCAGCAAAAAGCTGCCGTCGATGGCCCGTTTGATTGGGATGTGGGGCATTGACCGAATCGGTCAATGGCTTGTGCGCAAATGGAGCAATACCGCGAATTTTAAACCCCGGCCTTTGCCATGCCGCAAGGCGCGGGCTCAGCGCTCAGCAATTGGCCGCCGCCACAAGGTGCGGGCTGTTGACATGAACCATTTTCATTTTTGAGCCAACTTACGCGCCGCCCCCAGCATAGCGGCCTGTGGTGCGGCCAGCATCCAGAAAACGCTGAAGGTCTTGCGCCACGCCAGCAACCCACACCCGAAATGAAGGTGTTGCCCACGCTTGACAACATCACCCACTTTCACCAGCACACGCAAAGCGTGGGCTCATCGTGTGAGCAATTCTTTGCGATGGTCAACTTCCACCGCATTGCCGTCGGCTGGGTGGAACTCTTGCGCCACCACCACGCCCCCGACTGCGGCAACGATGGGGATGCCTGAATCAGAAGCGAAGTCCAACCCCGTGTGCAAAGCGCGCTGGCAATTCAGGAGATTGATACGCCAACCAAACTCAAAGCCAGGCCTCGATTCGCGCATGGGTGCTTCTGTGGGTAACATGGCTTTTTTCACCCTGTCTTCAACCAAGTGGGATTCTGTCAGTGACAACCTGTCTGCACTCCCCAATGCACGGCGGGTGAGGTGCTCAATGCTCGCATTAAACTCATCCATCGTCAGACTGCGGGGAGCCAGCAAACACCGCCAGCGCCCATCTTTGACTTGGCCTCAACAGGGGGCAAACCGGCCAAAGAAGACACACGCTCAGCCAAAGCGTGCAATTGCACCACCCTGGCCTGCATTTCACCCAATTTGGTGGCCATTGCATCCAGACTTTCTCGCAGGTGGTGCTCTCGGTTCTGGCGTTCTGCACTGGACACCAGTTTCACCAGCGGTGTGACACTGTGCCAACCCTGGCGGGCACCGTGCACAAGCACAAAATGGTAAGCAAGCAAAGACAAACCCACCAACAGGACAACTGCGGCCACCAGCGCCCCGACCAACTGAACACCGGTCACGTGCAACGCACGGTGCTTGATAACTCAAGGGGCCGTGATAATCAGATGCATGATGAATTTGCTTCCCGCGTGATGCGCACGCCTCCTGCCTTGCGTCGCACCTCTGTCAGCCTGACCGAAGCCGCTGCTGACTCACCCATGCTGGCGCACTTGGGTGCCCTGGTCGAACGGTCCAAACGGCACATGGTGGCCATCGAACCTATTCTGCCCAAAGGGCTGAAATCTCAGGTTACAGCAGGCCCTGTGGAGGAGGGTGTTTGGTGCTTGCTGGTACGCAGTGGAGCCGTGGCCAGCAAACTGAGGCAACTGTTGCCCGATTTGGAAGCGCGATTGCTGGCGGTGCAGGGCAGGAACATCAAAATTCGCGTAAAAATTTTGGCTGCTTGACATGGGTTGCATTCATACAACCATGAGATGGTGCCGATTGTCGGATTCGAACTGACGACCTATCGCTTACAAGGCGAGTGCTCTACCAACTGAGCTAAACCGGCACGGGCTATATCTTACTTGATCCGCTTGAGCGTTGGCCGGGTCCCGTTGGGAGGTCCGTCACTTTGCCAAGTTTTTTCTGAATTGTCCGCAGGCATGGTCGGTGTGACGTCCACCAACGCAAGCGGGGCTGTGACAACGCCCTGCTCATCTTGCGATGCGTCCATTGCTATGGAGACCGCTGAAGGCTGCACAGGAAATGCCATGCCCTGCCCGTTTTCACGGGCGTAAATGGCAGAGACGCGCTCCACCGGCACGGTTACCTGCTGCGGCACGCCGCCGAACCGAGCTTTGAACTCTATGAATTCATCCCCCAAGCTCAAACCGCCCGTGGCGTCGGTGCTGACATTCAACACGATTTCGCCATCAACCACATGCTGTCGAGGCACACGCACGGACCCATCCACCGCCACCGCCAGGTAAGGGGTGAACCCATGGTCCATGCACCATTGGTGCAGGGCCCTGATGAGATAAGGGCGGGTGGAGGGCAACTGTGTCATGTTCACAACAAAGTACTTCCAGCAAGCATCACTTGCGCATGACCTTCTCGGAAGGGGTCAATGCTTCAATGTAAGCGGGGCGGGAAAAAATGCGCTCTGCGTACTTGAGCAAAGGTGCGGCATTTTTGCTCAACTCAATACCGTAGAAATCGAGGCGCCACAGCAGCGGTGCAATGGCCACATCCAACATGGAGAAACTGTCTCCCAACATGAACTTGTTTTTCAAGAACACGGGGGCCAGCTGGGTCAACCGGTCGCGGATGTAGCTGCGAGCTTTTTCGACAGCTTTCTCATTGCCTTTGCCACCACGGGCCTCAAGCACAGAAACGTGTGTGAACAGTTCTTTTTCGAAATTCAACAAGAACAGGCGGACACGGGCGCGGTCCACAGGATCACCCGGCATCAGTTGGGGATGTGGAAAACGCTCGTCGATGTACTCATTGATGATGTTTGACTCATAAAGAATCAAATCACGCTCAACCAAAATGGGCACTTGCCCATAAGGGTTCATCACGGCGATGTCTTCGGGCTTGTTGAAAAGGTCCACATCACGGATTTCGAAATCCATGCCCTTTTCAAACAACACAAAACGGCAGCGGTGGGAAAAAGGGCACGTGGTACCCGAATACAAAACCATCATGACAACGAATCCCTCAATGAAAAACAGTGACGACACGCCCTTGGGTGTGTCGCCACTGCAGCAGATCCGGGTGGGGCCCCGGGCGCGCTGATGTTACTTGATATCTTTCCAGAAGGCGGCGTTCAAACGCCACGCCACGATGGTGAACACACCCAGGAACAGCAATACCCATACACCCAGACGAACGCGGGTGTTTTGCACGGGCTCGGCCATCCACTGCATGAACGCCACCAGGTCACCTGTCGCGTTGTCAAATTCAGCGGGGGTCATCTTGCCAGGTGTGACCTGCTCCCAGCCCTTCAGCTTCTTCACTTCATGGCCATGTTCGGTCACGGTGTCGAACACGGGACGGCGCTCCCCTTGCAGTTCCCACATCGCGTGAGGCATGCCCACGTTGGGGAACGCCATGTTGTTCCAGCCGGTCGGCTTGGCTTCATCGCGGTAGTAGGTGCGCAGGTAGGTGTACAGGTAGTCCGCCCCTGTGCCGGCACCGCTGGCACGCGAACGGGCCACCAGCGTCAGGTCGGGTGGATTGGCACCGAACCACTCTTTGGCTTGTTTTGGATCAATGGACGCCTTCATGGTATCCCCCACCTTTTCGGTGGTGAACATCAGGTTTTCCTTGATCTGTTTTTCGGTAAGACCAATGTCCTGCAATCGGTTGTAGCGCATGAACGATGCCGAATGGCAGCTCAGGCAGTAGTTGACAAACAGCTTGGCACCGTTTTGCAACGCGCCCATGTCGTTGGTGCGGGCAGGCGCTTTGTCCAACGGAAAGCTGGCGCCTGCGGCATGTGCGCCACCGACCAACGCAACGATCAGCGAAAGGGCTGTGATGATTCTTTTCATAACGTTACTCCACAACTCTTTCAATGCGCTTCAAACGTGACACGGGTGGGCACTGGCTTGCATTTGCCGATGCGGCTCCACCAAGGCATGAGCAGGAAGAACCCGAAATAGAGCAATGTGCCGACTTGGGACACCAACTCACCCACAGGGCTGGGGGGTTTCACGCCCAGATAGCCCAGGATGACGAAGTTGATGACGAACACGGCGTACAGCCAAATGTTCCAGCTGGGACGGTAGCGGATCGACTTGGCTTCACTGTTGTCCAGCCATGGCAGGAAGAACATGATGATGACCGCACCACCCATGACCACCACACCCCAGAACTTGGCATCAATCGACAGCATCAGAGCAGACACCACCACCGCACCACCCAACACCACCAGCTTCAGCGGTGCAGCCATTTTGACCTTGGCCACTGCCAGCAATGCACCCAGCAACACCACGGCCACCAGCACATACATCATCTGGCTGGTTACAGCGCGCAGCATGGAGTAATGAGGCGTGAAGTACCAAACCGGTGCAATGTGCAGCGGGGTGGTCAACGGGTCGGCCGGGATGAAGTTGTTGTATTCCAGGAAATAGCCACCCAACTCAGGGGCAAAGAACACGATGGCAGAGAACACCATCAGGAACACGGAAACACCCAAGATGTCGTGCACGCTGTAGTAGGGGTGGAACGGGATGCCATCCAAGGGATGGCCCTGGGCGTCTTTCAAAGCCTTGATTTCAACGCCATCGGGGTTGTTGGAGCCGACTTCGTGCAGCGCGATGATGTGCGCCACCACCAGGCCCAGCAGCACCAGGGGCACGGCAATCACGTGGAACGAGAAGAAGCGGTTCAGCGTGGCGTCGCCCACCACAAAGTCGCCGCGGATCAGCAGCGCCAAGTCAGGACCCACGAACGGAATGGCAGAGAACAGGTTCACGATCACCTGAGCACCCCAGTAGCTCATCTGGCCCCAAGGCAACAGGTAACCCATGAAGGCTTCGGCCATCAGCACCAGGAAAATGGCGCAACCGAAGATCCAGACCAGTTCACGGGGTTTGCGGTAGCTGCCATAAATCAGGCCGCGGTACATGTGGAGGTACACCACCACAAAGAAAGCCGATGCACCCGTGGAGTGCATGTAGCGAATCAGCCAGCCCCACGGCACGTCACGCATGATGTATTCGACCGAGGCAAATGCCAAGTTCGCATCAGGCTTGTAGTGCATGACCAGGAAAATGCCGGTGACGATCTGGATGACCAGCACCAACAGAGCCAGCGAACCGAAAAAATACCAAAAATTGAAGTTTTTGGGCGCGTAGTACTCAGACAAATGTTCTTTGTAGAGCTTGGACAGTGGGAACCGGTTGTCCACCCAGTTCAGGGCTTTGACGGCCAATGCCGCGTCAGCCGGGACTTCTTTGAATTCAGCCATGATGAACCTTATGTATCTTGGGTGCAGGTGAGCGCGGGGCTCAGGCCTTCTTGTCGTCGCCGATCAACAGCATGGTGTCCGACAGGTACATGTGCGGTGGGACCTCCAGGTTGTCGGGTGCGGGTTTGTTCTTGAACACGCGGCCGGCCACGTCAAACGTGGAGCCGTGACATGCGCACAAGAAGCCGCCTTGCCAGTTGTCAGGCAACGAGGGCTGTGCACCGGGGGTGAGCTTTTCACCGGGCGAGCAACCCAAATGGGTGCAAATGCCCACGCCCACAAACACCTCAGGCTTGATGGAGCGGTGTTGATTTTTGGCGTATGCCGGGGTGGGATAAGCCGTGCGTTCGGACTTGGGATCGGCCAACTCGGGGTCGGTTTTTTCCAGCGACGCCAATTGCTCGGGCGTGCGCTTCATGATCCAAACGGGCTTGCCGCGCCACTCGACGGTGATTTTTTGGCCGGCGGGAATGGCGGAAATGTCCACTTCGATTGAAGCCCCCGCCGCCTTCGCACGCTCTGAGGGGCTGAAGGAACTCACAAAGGGCACCGCGACTGCGGCGGCACCGGCACCGCCCATGGCACAGGATGTGATCAGCCAGTTGCGGCGGCTGTTGTCTACGCTTGCTTCGCTCATGCAGATCTTTCTGGAACTTGGTTCTACAGGTGTGGAGACCCCGAGGGTCAACCCTAGGATTGTAGTGAACCCCCAGGGCCCCGTGGGCTGAATCTGGAGCAGCCCGCTTGACTATCTCGGGAACACCCCCAGCTGTAGGGGTGGTGTCAGGTGGAACGTGTCACCAATTCAAAGTGTTCCACCACAGGCGGTGCGGCAAAAAACGGCCCCACGATGGCGCGCCAGCGCGCAAATGCATCTGAACCTCGGAAGTCCACGGTGTGGTTTTCCAAAGTCTCCCAATAAATCATCAACAGGTAGCGCCCTGCCGACTCTTGGCTGCGGTTCACCTTGTGTGCCTGGTAACCCTTGGCCTGCGCAATCACGGTGTCCAGGCCATGGGCCACGGCCGTTTCAAACGCTTCGCGCTGGGCCGGGTCGACGCGCAAATCCACCACTTCCAAAATCATGTTGTGTCCCATTTCGTTGGCAATGGGCAATGGTAAGGGCTGGCACGCGCCGGGCGTGCCCGTGGCGCCCGATAACATCTTTGCTGTGCGCACCCTGCGCAACCCCATCAACACCCCCTTGAGGACACACATGAGCACACCGAACCACACCACCATCCAGACCGTCGGCATCATCGGCGCGGGCACCATGGGCAACGGCATTGCACAGGCCTGCGCCACACGCGGTATCCGCGTGGTGATGGTGGACATCAGCGAAGCGGCCGTGGCCAAGGGCCTGGCCACCGTGGCGGGCAGCCTGGACCGGCTGATCAAAAAAGAAAAAATCACCGAAGCCGACAAAGCCGCCGCGCTGGGGCTGATCACGGGCAGCACGTCTTACGACGACCTAAAAACCGCCCAACTGGTGATTGAAGCCGCCACCGAAAACGAAGCGCTCAAAGTCAAAATCTTGCAGCAGCTCGATGGCATCCTGGCACCGGATGTGATGTTGGCCACCAACACGTCCAGCATTTCCATCACCAAGCTCGCCGCCGTCACGAAGCGCGCCGACCGCTTCATTGGCATGCATTTTTTCAACCCCGTGCCGATGATGGCGCTGGTGGAAATCATCCGTGGCCTGCAAACCAGCGACGCCACGCACGCGGCTGTCAAAGCCCTGGCCGAGCAGCTGGGCAAAACGCCCATCACCGTGAAAAACGCCCCCGGTTTTGTGGTCAACCGCATTTTGGTGCCCATGATCAACGAGGCGTTTTTTGTGCTGGCCGAAGGCCTGGCCTCGCCCGAAGACATCGACGCGGGCATGAAACTGGGCTGCAACCACCCCATTGGCCCATTGGCCCTGGCCGACATGATTGGCCTGGACGTGTGCCTGGCCGTGATGAACGTGTACTTTGACGAATACAACGACAGCAAATACCGCCCCTGCCCGCTGCTCAAAGAAATGGTGGCAGCGGGTTACCTGGGCCGCAAAACCGGTCGCGGCGTTTACACGTACTGAAGCCCCCCACCGATCAGCCAGCAAAGTCAGTAGCAAACTGTTGAATACAGCAAAGCGCTGGAAGCATTTTTCACTTAAATTTCATGAGCACACACGACTTTGACCTGTTTGTGATCGGTGGCGGCAGTGGCGGCGTGCGCGCCGCCCGCATGGCCGCCCAGCGCGGCGCACGCGTGGCCCTGGCCGAAACCCTGGGCACCGATGGCCTGGGCGGCACCTGCGTGAACGTGGGCTGCATCCCCAAAAAGCTGTACAGCTACGCCGCCCACTACGGCGAAGGGTTTGAGGAAGCCCACGGCTACGGCTGGGAAGGCGACGCCCCGCAACTGAACTGGGCCACCCTGAAGGCCAACCGCGCCCAAGAAATCAGCCGCCTGAACGGGGTTTACAGCAACCTGCTGCGCGGCTCGGGCGTGACCGTTTTCAACGGGTTTGCCCGGCTGGAAGGGGGGCACCAAGTGGGCCTGGCCACGCTGAATGCCGATGGCAGCGCCGGGCACCAAAGCTTCACCGCCCAACACATTCTGCTGGCCCCCGGCGGCACGCCCCATGTGCCGCACTTCGTGGGGCGCGAACACGTCATCACCTCCAACGACATCTTTGACCTGCCCACCTTCCCCCAGCGGCTGGTGGTGGTGGGCGGTGGCTACATCGCGTGCGAATTCGCGTCCATTTTCAACGGGCTGGGGGCCCACGTCACGCAGCTGTACCGGGGCGAACAGGTGCTGCGCGGTTTTGACGACGAGGTGCGCCACTTTTTGGCCGCCGAAGTGACCAAAGCCGGGGTGGACCTGAGGCTGAACGCGGGTGTGCTGGCCATTCACAAACACACCGACGGCCTGCACCTGCAGCTGGAAGACGGCAACACCCTGGTGGCCGACGCCGTGTTGTACGCCACCGGCCGCGTGCCCAACGTCAGCGGCCTGGGGCTGGACGTGGCGGGCGTGGCCACTGGCGCACAAGGCGCGGTGGAGGTCAACAACCACTACCAAACCAACGTGCCCCACATTTACGCCGTGGGTGACGTGACCGCCCGCGTGCAGCTCACCCCCGTGGCGCTGGGCGAAGCCATGGTGGTGGTGGACCACATCTGGGGCGCGGCCGCGGGCAAAGCACCGCGCAGCATGGCCTACGACCTGATTCCCACCGCCGTGTTCACCCACCCCAACGTGGGCACGGTGGGCCTGACGGAAGCGCAAGCGCGCGAGCAGTTTGGCCAAGTCACCGTGTTCCGATCCGAATTCAAGGCCTTGAAACACACCCTCAGCGGCAGCACCGAACGCACCCTGATGAAACTGGTGGTGGACACTGCCAGCGACCGCGTGGTGGGCCTGCACATGGTGGGGGCCGAGGCCGGTGAAATCGTGCAAGGCTTTGCCGTGGCGCTGAAAGCCGGTGCCACCAAAGCCGTGTTCGACAGCACCATTGGCATACACCCCACCGCTGCAGAAGAATTTGTGACCATGCGCGAACCCGTGAAAACCGCCTGACACCCCCCTGAACCCGGAAACCCGGAAGGCCCCATGCACCTGCTCCCCCCCTTCGTCGCCCCCACGCGCCACACCGATGCCGACAGCGCCCTGGCCCAGGTGCAAGCCATTTACAACGGTGCGGTGCAACACCTGCGCAGCACCATGCACCGCTACGTCAGCGGCGAACTGGGGGCCGACCAGCGCGTGCGCGCCTACTACCCCCTGGTACGCCTGCACACACCCCACAGCCTGCGCCACGAGCAAGGGGCCAACGCCCGCCTGAGCTACGGCTTTGTGGCAGGCCCTGGCCGGTTTGAAACCACGCTGACGCGGCCCGACCTGTACGCCAGCTACTACCTGAAACAGTTCCGCCTGCTGCTGCAAAACCACGGCGGTGAACTGGAAGTGGGCACCAGCGCGCTGCCCATTCCCATCCATTTTTCGTTTGCCGAACACGACCACGTCGAAGGCCACATGGACGCCGAGCGCCGCGCCCGCATGCGCGACGTGTTCGACCTGCCCGACCTGGGCGTGATGGACGACGGCATTGCCAACGGCACCCACGAACCCGGCCCCGGCGAGGCCCAGCCCCTGTCGCTGTTCACCGCGCCCCGAGTGGACTACTCGTTGCAGCGCCTGCGCCACTACAGCGGCACCGCGCCCGAGTGGTTTCAGAACTTCGTGCTGTTCACCAACTACCAGTTCTACATCGACGAATTCATCAAACTGGGCCACGCCGAAATGGCCAAGCCCGACAGCGAATACACCGCCTTCGTCGAGCCCGGCAACGTGGTCACGCGCCGCGTGGGCTCAGGCCCTGAAGCGGTGGATGCGCTGGGCGCCGCCCCACCCCGCCTGCCGCAAATGCCCGCCTACCACCTGCTGCGGGCAGACCGCAGCGGCATCACGCTGGTGAACATCGGTGTGGGCCCTAGCAACGCCAAAACCATCACCGACCACGTGGCCGTGCTGCGCCCCCACGCCTGGCTCATGCTGGGCCACTGCGCCGGGCTGCGCAACAGCCAGCAACTGGGCGACTACGTGCTGGCCCACGCCTACGTGCGCGAAGACCATGTGCTGGACGAAGAACTGCCACTGTGGGTGCCCATTCCAGCGCTGGCCGAAATCCAGCAGGCCCTGGAAACCGCCGTGGCCGACGTGAGCGGCCTGGCCCCCAGCGAGCTGAAAAGCATCATGCGCACCGGCACCGTGGCCAGCACCGACAACCGGAACTGGGAACTGCTGCCCACCCACAACGTGGCCACCACGCCCCAGCGCCGCCTGAGCCAGAGCCGCGCCGTGGGGCTGGACATGGAAAGCGCCACCATTGCCGCCAACGGCTTTCGCTTCCGCGTGCCCTACGGCACCTTGCTGTGCGTGAGCGACAAGCCCCTGCACGGCGAAATCAAGCTGCCGGGCATGGCCAACCACTTCTACCGCGAGCGGGTGGACCAGCACCTGCGCATTGGCATCCGTGCGGTGGAGCTGTTGCGCCAGCGTGGCTTTGAGCAACTGCACAGCCGCAAGCTGCGCAGCTTTGCCGAAGTGGCGTTTCAGTGATTTTCAGAGCCAAAAACGGCTCCAGCGCTTGACTGTATTGAACAGTCAGCTATTGCTTTAAATAAGCTTGGCGGCCTCTTCGGCGGCCACGCGGCCTTCGTCGGTGGGCACCACCCACACCTCCACCGCGCTGTCGGGCGCGTGAATGGCGGCCACCGCGTCGCCCGTGGCAGCGCAGTTGGCGGCCTCGTCCAGCCGCACACCCAGCCAACCCAGGCGCTCGGTCACACGGGCACGCAGGCCCGCGTCGTGTTCACCAATGCCGCCACTGAAGGCCAACACGTCCAAGCCTTGCAGCGTGGCCACCATGGCCCCCGCCTCGCGCACCACGCGGTGGGTGAACAGGTCGATGGCGAAGCGGGCGCGCTGGGCCTCAGCCCCCTCGCCTGACGCGACCTGGCCCAGCCGCCGCATGTCGGCCGACACGCCCGACACGCCCAGCAAACCCGACTGGCTGTACAGCATGCGCTGCACCCGGGCCGTGTCCCAGCCCTGGGCCAGCAGGTACAGCAGCACACCCGCGTCGAGCGAGCCGCTGCGCGTGCCCATCATCAGCCCGTCCAGCGCAGAGAAACCCATGCTGGTGGAGGCACTCTGGCCCCCCTGCGCCGCGCACAGGCTGGCCCCGTTGCCCAGGTGGGCCATCAGCACCCTGCCCTGGGCGCGCGGCGTGTGGGCCAGCAGCGAACCCATCACAAACTGGTAAGACAGGCCGTGGAAGCCGTAGCGCACCACGCCCTCGTCGGTCAGCGCGTGTGGAATGGCAAACGTGGTTTCCAGCGGCCCCAGCGTGGCGTGGAAAGCGGTGTCGAAACACGCCACCTGCGGCAGCTCAGGGAACGCCGAGGCAAACGCCCGAATGCCCGCCAGGTTGTGCGGCTGGTGCAACGGGGCCAGCGGGTTCAAACGGGCCAAGGCGTCAATCAACCCGGGCGTGGCCACCACGCTGGCCCGGTGCTCGCGCCCGCCGTGCACCACGCGGTGCGCCACGGCTTGCAGCGCGGGCAGGCCGGGCAGCTCGCCCAGCAGCTTTTGCAGGGCCAGCAAGGCACCCGCAAAACGCTCGGCAGCGCTGCCATCGGGCAGCACCAGCGCCTGCCGGTGCGCCTCACCGGCACACTGCCAATCCAGCGTGGGTTGGCCCTGGGGCTCCAGCCCCTGGATGTTGCCGCTCAGCACACTGGCTTGCACCACGCCACCCGCCAGCGGGTAGCACGAAAATTTCAGGCTCGACGAGCCTGCGTTGACCGCCAACACTGCCATGTTTGCTCCTGGTTTCAAGCGCCGTTGGCCTGGGCAGCCTTGGCACGGGCGTGGTGGGCCACCAGCTTCACCAGCAGGGCCGAGGCCACACGGGCGGCGGGGCCGTCGGCGCGGCTGGTCAGCGCGATGGGAATGCGCGCGCCCAACACAATGCCGGAGCCAGAGGCACCGGCCAGGTACTCCAGCTGCTTGGCCAGCATGTTGCCGCTTTCCAGGTCGGGCACGGCCAGGATGTCGGCATCGCCCGCCACAGGCGAGCGGATGCACTTCACGTGCGCGGCGTGGGCCGAAATGGCGTTGTCAAAGGCCAGCGGGCCGTCCAGCACGCCACCTTTGATCTGGCCCCGGTCGGCCATCTTGCACAGGGCCGCAGCGTCGAGCGTGGACGGAATGGCCGGGTTCACCGTTTCCACCGCCGACAACAGCGCCACCTTCGGGCTGGCCACGCCCATCACGTGGGCGAAGTCGATGGCGTTTTGCACGATGTCCACCTTCTCTTGCAGCGTGGGGTGGATGTTGAGCGCCGCGTCGGTGATGAGGATGGGCTTGCTGTACGCAGGCACATCGAAGCGGAACACGTGCGACATGCGCCGCCCGGTGCGCAGCGCGCGCTGGCCCAGCACGGCGTGCACCATTTCGTCGGTGTGCAGGCTGCCTTTCATCAAGGCCTCCACGTCGCCTTGCGCGGCCAATGCGGCGGCGGCTTCGGCCGAGGCGTGGCTGTGTTCGGTGTCCACCAGCTGCATGCCGCTGATGTCCATGCCCGCGTCGGCCGCCAGCTGGCGGATGCGGGCGCTGGGGCCCACCAGCACGGGCACGATCAGGCCCAGGCCAGCGGCGTCCACCGCGCCTTGCAGCGATTCGGTGTCGCAGGGGTGCACCACGGCGCACCGCACCGCCTCCAGGTGGGCGCCACGGGCCAGCAGCTCTTTCAGCCGGGCTTCGGGATCGTACAGCTGGATGCGGGGTGCGTTCACACGCGGCAGCTTCAGTTTGTGGGCGGGGGCCACCACACGGGCCAGGCCGTGCAACACACGTTCGCCGCGCTGGTTGCTGACCTCGCAGTCCAGCTCCACCTGCTGGTTGGTGGGGTTTTTGGCGCGCACGGTGGCTTTGACCACCAGCGTGTCGCCCACGTGCACGGGGCGCTGGAAGTGCAGTTCCTGGTCCACGTAAATGGTGCCGGGGCCGGGAAATTCGGTGCCCAGCAGGCCGGAAATGAGCGCACCGCTCCACATGCCGTGGGCGATCACGCCGTGGAACAGCGTGTCGGCGGCATAAGCGGAGTCGAGGTGGGCGGGGTTGGTGTCACCCGACACGGCGGCAAAGGCCTGAATGTCTTCGAGCGTGAGCGTGCGCACCAGGCTGGCGCTCTGGCCCACGGTGAGTTCGTCAAACGGGGTGTTTTCAACCAAGGTGGGGTCGAGGGTGGGGGTGTTCATGGGGCAACTGGGTAAAGGGCTGGCATCTCACCACGGGGGCATGACCGTGGTGTGTCGGGGTGGGGTGCCGCGTCAGGCCTGGGGCGGACGGGCGGTGCGGGGTCAGCCGTTGCCGAACAGCTTTTTCAGGTCAATGCCGTCGAGGCCCACGGCAAAACCGTCGCGGGACAAGCGGTCTGACGCTTCGGTGAAGATTTCGCGGGTCACGCTGGCCCCCAGCTCCTGGGCGTATTGCACTTCCAGTTCGTAGCGCAGCACGATCAGGCCGCGCAGCTCTTCCCACTGGCGGGAGGCCCGGCGGTCGGACGAGACGGCACGGGGGCCCGTGCGGCGGTCGCTTTGGCTGCGCCGCTCGATCGACACGTGTGGGTTCTGGTAGGTGATGACGCGCTGGATGTCGGGCTCTTTGTGCAACGACAGGCCCAGCCCCATGGCCAGGCGGGCGATGCGGGCGTTGAGATCCCCCAGCGAGCCCACCCGCCGCTCCAGCAATTTCATGTGGGGGTTGTCGGCGTTGTGGTCGGGGGTGTGGGCAGGGCTTGAGGACATGGGCAATGGGGCAAAACGACTCAAAGGTCTAGATTAGCCCAAACCCGGGGGCGTTGCCAATGCACGCAAGCGGCCAAGCGCGTGCAGCGTGACCGTCGGTTGATCCGCATCAAACCCAGCCCACGGCGGAGGGCCCGTGGGCATCTCAGGCCAGCAAGGCCACCGGGGTGGGGATGGTGGCAGGTGCCAGGGGGCGTTCGGCCATGGTCTCACCCAGGCGCACCGCACCGCCAGGGGCCCAAGCGTTGTTGAAATCGACCGTGTTTTGTGGCCACAGCAACACCACGGTCGAGCCCAGCAGAAAACGGCCCATTTCGTCGCCCTGGCGCAGCACCACCTCGCCCGGCGCGTAGTCCCAGGTGCGCACACTGGCGCTGCGCGGCGGGTTCACCACCCCGTGCCAGGGCGTGGCCATGCTGCCCACGATGGTGGCGCCCACCAGCACCAGGGCCATGGGGCCGTGGGGCGTGTCGAAGTGGCACACCACCCGTTCGTTGCAGGCAAACAGCCCCGGCACGCCCCGCGCCGTGGCGGGGTTGACGGAAAACAGCTCGCCCGGCACGTACACCATGCGCCGCAGCGTGCCGTCGCACGGCATGTGGATGCGGTGGTAGTCGCGCGGGCTGAGGTAGATGGTGGCGAAATGGCCGTCCGCGTAGCGGGCCGCTTCGTCGGCGCTTCCGGCCAGCAAGGCCTGAGTGGAATACCGGTGGCCCTTGGCCTGGAAAATCTGGTCGCCTGAAATGGGCCCCAGTTGGCTGATGGCACCGTCCACCGGGCACACCCACGGTGCACCGGCCAATGGCCGGGCCCCGGGTTTGAGCGGGCGGGTGAAAAACGCGTTGAAGCTGGCGTAGCTGGCCGGGTCGGGGTTGGCGGCCTCGGCCATGTTGACGTTGTAGCGCGCCACAAACTTGCGGATGACCCAGGTGGTCAACCCGCCGGCCTCGGAACGGGCAAACGCACCGGCGAGTTGGGTGAGGGCCTGTTTGGGCAGCAGGTACTGGGGGGCCACGGCCCAAAAGTCGGACAAATCGCTCTCCTTGGTGCAGCCACAGCCCGGCAAGGGCGTGGCGCGGCGATTCTAGGGGTTGGTCACTTGGGGGCTTTGGCTTTGAGCTTGGTGATGCCCATGAAGTCCATGATGATTTTTTCGTAAATGGGCTCTGAGGTGCCCTTTTCCATCTTGCGCATGAAGTACTTTTCAAACGCCACCTTGGCCAGGTGCACCCACTTGCCCTCGGCAAACCAGCTGACGTTGCGCGGTGGAATTTGGGGCAGAGCCACAAACGCGGCACCGGTGTCGCCAAAGTCGGCCAGGCACACGGTGTTCCAAGTGGCGTGATGGCTGGGCTCTTTGCCGTCCAGCAGTTCGCGGATGTTGTGCGCCGTGGCCGTCACCATCGACTCGATCATGTAGCCCGTTTTGGGGGTGCCACACGGAATGGGGGTGGCCTCCACCGGGGGAATGGCCACACACACGCCCACGCTGAAGATGTTTTTGAACGTGGGGTTGCGCTGGTGTTCGTCAATGGTGATGAAGCCACGTGGGTTGGTCAGCCCCTCGATGCCGAACACCGCATCCACCCCCTTGAAGGCGGGCAACATCATGCTGTGCTGAAACGGCAGCACGTGTTCCTTGATGGGTTGGCCCTGGTCGTTGTGCTCGGTCACAAACATCTGGCCCGCCTCCACTTTGGTGGTTTTGGCGTTGCAAATCCACTTGATGTGGCGCTGGCGCATGGCCGACTCAAGCATGCCTTTGGAGTCGCCCACACCGCCCAGCCCAAGGTGGCCGATGTACGGCTCGGACGTGACAAAGGTCATGGGCACCTGGTCGCGGATTTTGCGTTTGCGCAGGTCGGTGTCCATGATCATGGCGAACTCGTAGGCCGGGCCGAAGCACGACGCGCCCTGCACCGCCCCCACCACGATGGGGCCTGGGGCTTTGACGAAGTCGTCCCACGCCAGCTTGGCGGTTTCGGCGTGGCCCACGTGGCACACCGACTGGGTGTGGCCGCCGTGCGGGCCCAGGCCCTCGATTTCGTCAAACGCCAGCTTGGGGCCGGTGGCAATCACCAGGTAGTCGTAGTCCACCCGGCTGCCGTCTTCCATTTCGATGTGTTGGGTGTCGGGGTGCACCCGCTTGGCGCGCTGGATGAGGGACTCGATGCCTTTTTTGCCCAGCGCCGTGGGAATGTCCACTTCGATGTCTTTGCGTTTGCGCCAGTCCACCGCCACCCAGGGGTTTGAAGGCACAAAATGGAACTTGGCCGTGTCGCTGATGACCGTGACCCTGTCGCCTGGCCGGGCCAAGGCCTTCATTTCATACGCCATGGGCATGCCGCCGATGCCCGCGCCCAAAATCACAATGTGTGCCATGTGTCTGTTGTCTCCGTTGTGTCGCCGAACCGTGTCAGCCTTGTGAAAGCCGCCCGCGATGTTCAGGGCCACACGGCCCGCAAGGCTTGACAATTCACAAGCCCCCGCCCCGGACTTACCCTGCCCCACACCATGACCGCTGCCCCCCCGACACCCGCTTCCGTGTTCCGCGCCACAGGCCTGCACAAACGCTACGGCGACACCACCGTGGTCAACGGCGTGTCGTTTGACATTGCGCCGGGCGAGTGCCTGGGTGTGATCGGCCCCAACGGGGCGGGCAAAACCACCACCATCCGCATGTGCCTGGGGCTGGCGGTGCCCACGCAGGGCTCGGTGGGCTTTTGTGACCCTGCCGCCCCGGCCCCCCGGTGGTGGGCCATGCCGCAAGACGCGCTGGCCATCAAAGCGCGGCTGGGCGTGGTGAGCCAGTTCGACACGCTGGACCCCGACTTTTCCTGCGCCGAAAACCTGCGCGTCTACGGCCGTTACTTCGGGCTGAAAGAAGCCGTGTTGACCGAGCGCATCCCGCATCTGCTCGAATTCGCCGCCCTGAGCCACAAAGCCGACGCCAAACCGGGCGAGCTGTCGGGCGGCATGAAGCGCCGGCTCTCGCTGGCCAGGGCATTGGTCAACGACCCTGCCCTGCTGCTGCTCGACGAACCCACCACCGGCCTGGACCCCCAGGCCCGCCACCTGATGTGGGAGCGCCTGCAACGCCTGCTGCAACAAGGCAAAAGCATTTTGCTGACCACCCACTTCATGGACGAAGCCGAGCGCCTGTGCAACCGCCTGCTGGTGCTGGACCACGGCCAGAAAATTGCCGAAGGCACGCCGCGCGACCTGATAGCCCAGCACCTGGAGCCCGACGTGGTGGAGGTGTATGGCCAGGGTGCGCTGGCCTTGCAGACAGACGCCGCGCTGACCCCGCACGCGGCACGCGTGGAAGTGAGCGGCGAAACCCTGTTTTTCTACACCGCCAACGCCACCCCGCTGCTGGCCGCGCTACAAGCCCACCCCGGCCTGCGCACCCTGCACCGCCCGGCCAACCTGGAAGATTTGTTCCTGAAGCTGACAGGGCGGCAGATTCGGGAAGACGGATGAATCAACAACCCAAAGCAGCTCCAGCGCTTGATGGTGTTGAAAAGTTCACTATTAATTTAATTAAATAGCAAACTGTTCATACCCAACAAGCGCCAGGGCAATTTTTTGCTCAAATTTTTCGGGGTTTCACCAGGCTGGCCGCCAGCTTGGCATTCACACGCGCCGCGTCGGTGTCTGCCGCCCGGGCCAGCGCCACGCCCATGCGGCGTTTGGTGAAGCTTTCGGGTTTGCCGAACAGGCGCAGGTCGGTGCCGGGCACGCGCAGGGCTTCGTCCACGCCGTCAAACACGATGCCTTCCGCTTCCATGCCACCGTAAATCACGGCGCTGGCGCCGGGGTTGCGCAGGCTGGTGTCCACCGGCAGCCCCAGGATGGCGCGGGCGTGCAGCTCAAACTCGCTTTGGTGCTGGGTGCACAGCGTCACCAGCCCGGTGTCGTGCGGGCGGGGGCTCACTTCGCTGAACCACACCTGCTCGCCTTTGACAAACAGCTCCACCCCAAACAGGCCCAGGCCGGCTGGCTTGCCGTCCAGGCCCATCCCCAGGTTGTCGGTGACGGTTTTGGCGATGTGACGCGACGCGGCCAGGGCCGAGGGGTGCATGGCCATGGGCTGCCAGCTTTCCACATAGTCGCCGCCCACCTGCACGTGGCCGATGGGGTCGCAGAAATGGGTCAGCACCCGGCCATCGGCCCCCAGGGCACGCACGGTGAGTTGGGTGATTTCGTAGTCGAAGTCAATGAAGCCTTCCACGATCACACGGCCGTGGCTCACGCGGCCACCGGCCATGGCGTACTCCCAGGCCTTGGCCACATCGGCTGGGCCGTCGATCTTGCTTTGGCCTTTGCCGCTGCTGCTCATCACCGGTTTCACCACACACGGGTAGCCAATGGCGGGTTTTCCACCGGTGCCATCAATGGCAGCCTGCAGCTCGGCCAGCGAGTCGCAAAACACGTAGGGGCTGGTGGGCAGCTTGAGCGTTTCAGCGGCCAGGCGGCGGATGCCTTCGCGGTCCATCGTCAGGCGGGCGGCACGGGCGGTGGGCACCACGCGCGCCACGCCAGCGGCCTCCAGCTCTTCGAGCATGGGCGTGGCAATGGCCTCGATCTCGGGCACCACCAGGTGCGGGCGCTCGGCTTCAATCAGGCTTTTCAGCTGCGCCGGGTCGCTCATGGTGATGGTGCGGCTGTGGTGCGCCACCTGCTGGCCGGGGGCGTTGTCGTAGCGGTCCACCGCGATGGTCTCCACGCCCAGGCGCTGCAAGGCCAGCAGCACCTCTTTGCCCAGCTCGCCAGAGCCGAGCAGCATCACTTTGGTGGCGTGGGGGGACAGGGGTGTGCCGAGGGTGGTCATGGGCGCGGGCTTTCGTGGGGGTTGGGAGGGGGCACCACTGTAAATCAGGCCAGATGGCGACAATGCGGGCATGCACACCACGCCCGCCCCGACCGAACAGCCCACGGCACCGTCCGTGTGGCGCGCCCCGCAACTGTCCATGCGCTGGTGGCCGGTGTGGCAGCGCAACCTGCTGGTGTGGAAAAAGCTGGCCATCCCCAGCCTGGTGGGCAACATCGCCGAGCCGTTGATGTGGCTGGTGGCCTTTGGCTACGGTTTGGGCGCGCTGGTGGGCCAGGTGGACATGGGGGGCGCAGGCCTGGTGGCAGACAAGGTGCCCTACATCCTGTTCCTGGCCAGCGGCAGCGTGTGCATGAGCGCCATGAACGCGGCCAGCTTCGAAGCGCTGTATTCGGCCTTTTCGCGCATGCACGTGCAAAAAACCTGGGACGGCATCCTCAACGCCCCCGTGCGGCTGGACGACGTGGTGCTGGCCGAAATGCTGTGGGCCGCCTACAAGGCGCTGTTCACGGTCACGGCCATTTTGGGCGTGATGCTGGCCCTGGGCATCAGCCACAGCCCCAAACTGCTGGTGGCGTGGCCCGTGCTGGCGCTGGTGGGCATCACCTTCAGCTGCATTGCGCTGGTGTTCAACGCGCTGGCCAAGGGCTATGACTTTTTCACGTATTACTTCACGCTGGGCCTCACGCCCATGATGTTTTTGAGCGGGGTGTTTTTCCCGCGCGACCAGTTGCCCGCCGCCGTGCGCTGGCTGTCAGAGCTGCTGCCCCTGACCCACGCCGTGGCCCTGGTGCGCCCCCTGTTCATGGACCGCTGGCCCACCGACCCCCTGCTGCACCTGGGCGTGCTGGTGGTGTACGCGGTGGCGGCGTTCTGGGTGGCGCTGGCGCTCACACGCAAGCGGTTTTCGGGGTGAAGGGCAAAACACAAGCACCCCATCTGCCGCGTCCAAGTTGTGCTCGGCAATGTAGGCCCATGCTTCCAGCAAGTCGGTGCGGGCGCTTTGCGTCAGGCGTACAGCGCTCATGCCGCGTTGTGGCTTTTGCGGGCCCGCCCCTCGGCTTTGAGGGCCGCCATGTCCATCGGAGCGACACGCCCTGATTGCCGGTCAAGCAAGCCCTGCTCCAAGTCGGTTTTTAACGCCACCAGGGTGGACACACGCACCGATTGATAAGACTCGAACAGGCGAAGTGCTTCCCTCACCACTTCGCTGGCCGACCCGTACAGCCCAGAGGCCACATGCTCGCGCACCCGGGCTTCCATCTCGGCGGGCAAGGAAATGTTGATGGTCATGGAAAACTCCTGTGATGGCAAAGATTGCCACTCATGATACCCATCACACGCGATGCACGAGACAACTTGGGCTGCTGGGGTTGGATGTCTGAGAGTTCAAAAAGCAGAGCTGTCAGCGCAATACCAAAAAGCGCCGTAGGCCAAAAAGCTTTGAGGATGGTGTGACGACCACGAGCGGAGTCGTCTACTACGACACAGCCGACCGGACCTTGCTCGCATTGGCTTTGAACAGCAGCAAAACCGACGGCCTGCTGTTCTTGGGTAGCAAGTAACAAGCAAGGCGCATTTCCAATACACCGGCTAAACCCCAACCTCTGGCCACCCGCTTCATGCCGGTGGCCATTTTTATTGGTGCATGGCCATGACACATGGCATCAGCTTGCAAGAAGCACCTTAAAACGTACACTTATACGCACTATTTTTGATGCCTTATGCCAACCCTTTGCACTGGAGCTGCAATGTCAAACCTCATCTTGGCCAACATGACGGCCAGCGTTTCCGAATTGAAGCGGGACCCCATGGGCACGGTGGCAGCTGGTGAAGGATTTCCGGTGGCCATCCTCAACCGCAACGCACCGGCCTTTTATTGCGTGCCTGCCCGCGCTTACGAGTCCCTGCTGGAAAAGCTGGAAGACTTGGAACTCAACGCCATTGCCAACGCCCGGCAAGGCCAGGCCATCGTCAAAGTGACACTCGATGAACTTTGAACTGGGTTTTTTGGAAGAAGCGCTGAAAGAGTGGCGCAAACTCGACGGCCACACGCGGGAACAGTTCAAAACCAAGCTGGCAGAAAGACTGCTTGCACCCAGGGTGCCCTCAGCCAAACTGAGCGGTCACCCGGACCGCTACAAAATCAAACTCCGGGCCGTGGGCTACCGGCTGGCATACGAGGTCAAAGACAACGAACTGATTGTGGTGGTCATCGCCGTGGGCAAACGCGAACGCAACGCGGTGTACAAGGCGGCAGAACAGCGGTAGCCGACAGCAAAAAGCAGAGCTGTCAGCGCAATACCACCAAGCGCCAGAAGCCAAAAAAGCTTCAAATTCTGAGCAAATCGGCGGCCGAGCGCACCACGCCTTGCACGCTGCCGTGTTCGGCAAAGCGCTGGCGCAGCCAGGTGGCGTGGTTACCTTCCTGGCCGGCGGTGCGTTCGATTTCGTCCAGCGCGGCCAGCGAGTTCAGTGCCTGGGCGTGGGGCTGCAGCACACGCAAGGTGGCCAGAATGTCTTCGCGGATGCTGATTTGCTCGCGCGTTTTGGGGTTGACCATCATGCCGTCCAGCCCGAAGCGGCAGGCCTGGAAGCGGTTGTAGGTGTAGACCAAATAGTCGTCTTCGGCGGGCATGGGCTCGGTGCGTTGCAGCAGGTGGCGGCACAGGGCTTGCAGGTAGCAGGCCAGGCCGGCGGCGCGCTCCACGGTCAGGGGCGTGTCGCACACGCGCAGTTCGATGGTGCCGTACTCGGGTTTGGGGCGGATGTCCCAGTAAAAGTCTTTCATCGACTTCACCACGCCCGTGGACTCCATTTTGGTGAAGTAGTCGTGGGCAAACTCGTCCCAGCTCAGGGTGAACGGGGCGCGCCCGCTCAAGGGGAAGGCAAACACCGAGTTGAGGCGGGCCGAGTCGAAAAGCGTGTCCACCCCCTGCAAATACGGCGACGACGCGCTGAGCGCGATGAAGTGCGGCACGTAGCGGTTGAGCGAGTGCAGCAAAAACAGCGCTTCGTCGGCGCTGGCGCAGCCGATGTGCACGTGCTGGCCAAACACGGTGAACTGCTTGGCCAGGTAGCCGTACAAGCCGCTGAGTTCTTTGAACCGGGGCTTGGCAAAAATGCGCTGCTCGAACCAGCGCTGAAACGGGTGGGTGCCGCCCCCGGCCAGCTCGATGTTGAGCCGGTCACCGGCGGTCACCAGCGTGTTGCGGATGTCGCGCAACTGGGCCAGCAGCTCGGCGTGGTCGGTGTGGATGCCAGTGGCGACCTCGATCATGCTTTGCGTCATTTCGGGCGTGACCACGCCAGGGAAGGGCTGGCGGCCCAGCAGTTCCAGCAGGTCGTTGGCGGTGCTGGACAGGTCAAAGTCGTAGGTGTTGACCAGTTGCAGCTCCAGCTCCACGCCCATGGTGAGCGAGGCAGACGATTTGAAGGTTTCCAACGGCATGGCGGGGGCTTTCAGCTGTCTTGCGAGGCCTGGGCTTCGCGGGCGGCCACCAGCGCGCGCTGGGTGACCATGGGGCCCAGCAGCTCCAGCACCAGCACCATGCCGGCGATGGCGGCCAGGGTCTGGTCGGCCAGGTCAAACCCCACCGCGCCGCTTTGCCCCACCAGCAGCACCACAAAGGCCGACATGGGGCTGAGGGCCAGGCCCGTCATCACCCCCTTTTGCTGGCTGATGCCGCTGACACGCGCCGTGCCCACGTTCACCGCCACTTTGGCCAGCCCCCGCACCAGCACCAGCACCACGCCCATCCACAGGCTTTGCCAGATGTCCACCCACTCCAGCACCGAGGCCACGTAGACAAACAAAAACACGCTGAGCAAATCGCCCGCGGTGCCGAAGTTGCGCTGCGCGTTGGTCAGGTGCACGCGGCGCTCGCGCGCCACGATGCCAAACGTGAGCGCGGCCAACAGGGGCGACAGCTTCAGCCCATAGGCCGCCGTGGTCAGCAGCACCACCGCCAGGGCAAACACCACGGTCACGCCGTCGGGCGCGCGGAACTGCTGGCCCTTCAGCAGCTTGGGCAGCAAGTACCCCAGCACAGCCCCCACCGCAACGGACGTGGCCACCACGTGCACGCTGCCAAACGCGGCCTGCAACCAGTCGCCCGACACACGCAGGGTGCGCGACCCCATCACCAGCTTCAGCGCCAGCACCGACACCAGGCAGTTGATGGCGGTGAGGTGCATCACCCGTTCGGTCACCTGGCCCGCGCTGCGCAGCTCGTGCACCACCCGCAAGATGCCCGCCGGTGAACTGGCCACGGCCAGCGCGGCCACGGCCAGGCGCACGTGTTGGCGCAGGTCGTCAAACAACCCGGTGGCGGCGTACACCAGCACAAAGGTGAGCAGCGACTCCATCAGCCCCGCCGCCAGCACCCAGGGGTTGGCCTTGAACCAGCGCAGGTTGATGCGGTAGCCCAGCTCAAACAGCACCAGCGACAGCGCCACGTTGGCCACAAAGGGCAGACCGGTGATGTCGTCGGTCAGGCCGGGCAGGTGCACCGCCCCGGCCAACATGCCCACCGCCACGTAGCTGCTGACGCGCGGTATGCGCCAGCGGGCGTTGAACGCATCGGCCAGCAACCACGCCACCAGCAGCACCAGTGGCCAGGCCACGGCTTGCAGCAGAAAAGAGAGGTCGCTCGTCATGCGGGGTCAGAGGGCGAAACGGGCCTGAAGTTCAGGCAAGGCCATTTCTTCCAGGACTTGGGCCAGCCGCTCGCGGGCGCGTGCCACCTGCTGGGCCGTGGCGCCGTGGCTGGCCAGAATCAGCTCGTTTTTCATGGAATGTTCCCAGCCCACCAGCTCGGTCACGGTGACCTGGTAGCCGTGTGCCTCCAGTTGCAGGCAGCGCAGCACGTTGGTGATCTGGCTGCCGAATTCGCGGGCGTGCAGCGGGTGGCGCCACATCTCGCTCAAGGGGCTGCGCGCCCCGCTCAGGGTCTTGTGTTTGCGCAGCGCGGCGGCCACCTCGGCCTGGCAGCAGGGCACCAGGACCAGGTGGCGGGCCTGCTTGGCCAGGCCAAAGGCGATGGCGTCGTCGGTGGCGGTGTCGCAGGCGTGCAGCGCGGTCACCACGTCGATGCGCGGGGGCAGCTCGGTGCTGGTGGTGGCGGCCTGCACGCTCAGCGGCAGAAACGACATGCGGGCAAAACCCAGCTCGCGGGCCAGCTCGCGCGAGCGCTCCACCAGCTCGGTGCGGGTTTCAATGCCATACACATGGCCCACCCCTTGGCCGCCATTGCGTTGGGCAAAAAAACGGTCGTACAGCATGAAGCCCAGGTAAGACTTGCCCGCGCCGTGGTCGGCCAGGGTGACCGTGCCGCTGGCGGCCAGCACCTTGTCCAGCAGGGGCTCAATGAACTGCAGCAGGTGGTTCACCTGCTTGAGTTTGCGGCGGCTGTCCTGGTTCAGCTTGCCTTCGCGGGTGAGGATGTGCAGCGCCTTGAGCAGCTCCACCGATTGGCCAGGGGCCAGGCCCAACTGTTCGTGCACCGAAGGGGCTGCGTTGGCGGCCTGGGCGGCCTTGGAATGGGGGGGGCGTTTCGACATGCGGGGATGATAGGCCAGGGGTTCAGCGGCCAGGCGGTGGGTGCTGCGTGTTTTGCGCGGCCAGCGCCCGGCGCAGTTCGGCCACCTCATCGCGCACGTGGCGGATTTCGCGCATCAGGTCGCGCTCGATCTGGCGCTCTTCTTCGGCCACCTCTCGCTCCACAAAAATGGCCGCCAGCGACGCAGTGACCAGCGACAGCACCGCCAGCCCCAGCAACACCACCAGCACCGAAAACCCGCGCGACGCGTGCGTGGACGGCACCAGGTCGCCATAGCCCACGGTGGCCGCGGTGGTGAAGGCCAGCCACAGGCCGTCGCTGAGGGTTTCCACCTTCGGGTCCAGCCACCAAAAGCCCACCCCGCCCAGCAGCAAAATGAGCATGGCCAGCACCAGCGAATACACCAGCCCCCGGCGGATCAAAAACAATTGGCGTTTGCGGTGTTGGGTCATGCCCCGGATTGTGTCGCGGCCCGCGCACAATCGACCGCATGAGCACCCCCGACGCACCGCACCCGTTTGAAACCCTCACCCCCGACCTGGTGCAAGACGCCCTCAGCAGCGTGGGCCTGTGGGGCGATGGCCGGCTGATGGCCCTCAGCTCTTACGAAAACCGCGTGTACCAGGCCCACCTGGACGAACCGGTGCAGGGCCACAGTGCCGTGGTGCTGAAGTTTTACCGCCCCGAGCGCTGGAGCCTGGCGCAAATCGAGGAAGAACACGCCTTTTCCGCCGAGCTGGTGCGGGCCGAGGTGCCGGTGGTGGCCCCCCTCACCCTCAACGGCAGCACCCTGCACCACATCGGCGGGTTTGCGTTTTCGGTCAGCCCGCGCAAAGGCGGCCGCCGCCCCGAGCTGGACGACTTCGATGTGCTGGAATGGGTGGGCCGCTTCCTGGCCCGCATCCACACCGTGGGCGCAGCCCAGCCCTTTGCCCACCGCCCGGCCCTCACCACCCAAACCTTTGCGCTGGACTCGCGCGACTGGCTGCTGGCCCACCACATGGTGCCGCTGGACATGCTGTCGCGCTGGGAAGCCGCGCTGGCCAAAGCCCTGGACGTGCTGCAACAGGTGGCACCCGAGATAGCAAACTGTTCAATACCATCAAGCGCCAGAGGCATAAATGACGATGAATTTCAGCCGGGCGCGCTGAAGGCCATCCGCCTGCACGGCGACTGCCACCCCGGCAACATTTTGTGGACCCCCACCGACCTGCCCGGCGGCGGCCCCCATTTTGTGGACCTGGACGACGCCCGCACCGGCCCGGCCGTGCAAGACCTGTGGATGCTGCTGGACGGCGACCGCCGTCAGCAGACCATGGCGCTGAGCGCCCTGCTGGACGGCTACGAACAGTTCCGCCCCTTTGACCGGCGCGAGCTCAAGCTGATCGAGCCCCTGCGCACCCTGCGCCAGATTCACTACAGCGCCTGGCTGGCCCGCCGCTGGGCCGACCCCACCTTCCCCATCAACTTCCCGTGGTTCGGCAGCAGCGACTACTGGGCCGGGCAAATCCACCAGCTGGAAGAGCAAACCGAAGCCATGCAAGAGCCGCCGTTGGTGGTGTGAGTTGGGATTCAGAACAAAAAAGACCTCCAGCGCTTTACCAAATTGATTTGTTTGCTATAAATTTAATTAAATAGCAAACTATCCACAAGATATAAGCGCTGAGGCCCACTTTTGTCATATCTCCAAAACCAAAGTTGAGGCAGCACAGCCCTCAAGGCGACGCAGACGGGTCCGTGACGGCACGGTCAACTGGCAACCCACCCGCCACGCCGTGCGCCTTGGCAAAGGTGAGGATGACTTCCCGGATGACCTTGCGTTGGGGTGCAGGCAGCTGCAAAAACGCATCGAACGTTTCGCGCTCCAAATAACCCACACCTTCTTCCCAGCGATGGCGGTGGTCCTTCACGGCTTGGCGCACACCTGAGCCAAACCGCAACACCTCGGGCTCCATCTTCAGCAGCCCGGCCAACACCACCAGCTTGTCTTGTGCCGGGATGGCTTCGCCCTTCAACCACCGAGACACCGCCTGAAACGTGACCGAACGCCCCCAGTAGTGGGTGTTGAACAGGTTCAGCAACACACCGGGCCGGGGCTCCAGCCCGGCAGCCACCATGGCATCGCGCAGGCGCTGGGCGAATTCGAGCTTGTTGTCCATGCCCGAAAGCTAAATTTCGGTTGAATTTCAATTCAACTTTGTGTTGCACGATGCATTCAATCATCTGTTGAATGAACCGTTCAACCGCTGCACCGGTGGGAGGCTGGCTGCGGTGGGGTTGCGCACATGCCCAAATCATTACTAGAACAACTGCCCGAAATCGTCGCCAACGGGCGCAAGCAAGCCGAGAAAATTTTGGAAGGGCTGGAAGGCCGCCAACGCGTGCGGCTGCAAACCCGCGAGCTGGTGCTGCCCGCCCGCGATGCCGCCGCCCAAGACTGGGTGACCCAGCAACAGCGCCACAGCCAGCAACATGACCAAGGTGGGGTGTTTGCCCCCGGCCAAACCAGCCTTCTGGACAGCCCGCAACAGTTGCTGGGCGAGGCCACCCCCACCACCCCGTGGACCAACCGCCTGATTTACGGCGACAACCTGCTGGCCATGGCCGCGCTACTGGCGGGCGACGAGCACACGCCCAGCCTGCGCGGCAAGGTGGATTTGATCTACATCGACCCGCCGTTCGACAGCAAAGCCGACTACCGCACCAAGGTGAACTTGCCCGCCATCGGAGGTGGCTCCAATGCCGTGGAGCTGGAGCAACGGCCCACCGTCATCGAGCAGTTTGCCTACTCAGACACCTGGAGCGACGGCACGGCCAGCTACTTGGCCATGATCACCCCCCGCCTGATTTTGATGCGAGAGCTGCTGGCCGACACCGGCAGCATCTACGTGCACCTGGACTGGCATGTGGGGCATTACGTGAAGTTGGTGCTGGATGAGGTGTTTGGGAAAGATAATTTTTTCAACGAAATAATCTGGCATTACCCGGACAAGCTCCAAGGCAACATCAATGGTTTGCCAAAGAACCACGATTCGATTTTTGCCTACCGCAAGACCAAAAGCGCCACTTGGAACGGAGTCAAGATTCAGCTTGATGAGGCCAGAAAGATAAATCGGCGCGTCTGGAACCCAATCACCAAGAAACTTGACACCGCCAGAGATGAGTTGGGCCGCGTCATTTACGACTCATATACAGAAAAAAATGCGGACGATGTTTGGCAAATTGCACAAGCTGAAGTCACCAAAAACCCAAACAACACCGGCTACAACACTGAAAAACCGGAGACGCTTTTGGAGCGTGTGGTCGAGGCTTCGTCAAACAAAGGCCAGTTGATTGCCGACTTCAACGGCGGCTCAGGCACCACCGCAGCCGTCGCCGAAAAACTGGGCCGCCGCTGGGTCACCACCGACATTGGCAAACCGTCTTGCATGGTCATGCGCAAACGGCTGATCGACCAGGACGCCAAACCTTTTCTTTACCAAGCCATTGGCGACTACCAGGTGGAGGCCGCCAGGGTCCACATGGGGCGCGACTTCCGCATTGGCGACCTGTCACAAATCGTGCTGTCATTGTTCGGCGCGCTGCCCCTGCCGCCAGACGCGAACCCGCAGCGCAACCTGGGCCAGATCAATGATCTGGACTGGGGTGGCCAAAAAGGCAAAAAAACACTGGTGCTGGCCGACTCACCCAACAAGCTCACCGGGGCCACCACGCTGAAAAAGGCCATTGCCCAGCGCGACAACCTGCTAGGTGGCTGGGACCGCGTGGTGGTGCTGGGCTGGAACTTTGAGCCCAGCATTGGCGAAACCATCACCGCGCTGAACGACGACCGGCTGGAGGTGCTGGTGATTCCCCCCGACCTGATGGACAGGCTGAAGAAAAAAGGCGGCATCGACAAGCTGCGCGGCCAGGTGCGCTTTTCAAGTCTGCAATACCTCACGCTGCACCCCGTCACCCGCAGCCCAAGCGCCGCCAACCCGGCACAGGAAACGCTGGTGGTGCGCCTGAAAAACTACGTGCTGCTGTCGCCCGAAGCCATCAACCTGGACGATGCCAACCGCCAAAAGCTGCAAGCAGTGGCCAACGCCGAGCCGCTGGCCCTGATTGAGTACTGGGCGGTGGACCCGGATTACGACGGCCAAGTGTTCCGCTCGGTCTGGCAAGACTACCGGGGCAACACCGCCAATGACGCCGACGAACTGCGCGTGGTCACCCAGGCCGCGCTGACCCTGCCCGCAAAACCCGGCCCGCGCAAAGTGTGTGTGCGGGTGGTGGATGTGTTTGGGTTTGAGGCGGAGGTGGTGAACACCGTGGCTGGAGTGTGAGGCCCCAACGCGTCACTGCTTCAAGTCACGGTAGAAGTTTTCGTGTGGCCCGAGTGCTTCCAGGTACACCAGGCGAACCGCATCTTCGCGGGTATAGCCCAGCAGGTAAAGCTGGCCCTGGCTGCGGAATTTGTGCACCCAAAGCTGGGCCAGATCACCCTTTTTGCGCTCGCCCACATCGGGGTTTTCCGCCACCGTGGCCACGGCAGCATCCGTGTCGGCCAGCAGCATGGCATTGGTCAGCTTTTTATAAACGCGGGCAAAACGCCGCGTTTGCCGCACCTCCCAGCTCATGCCTGGGTGCTGCTGGCGGGCACGCCACGCGGCACAAACGGCTGGCTGTCTTCACGCGGTTCGGCCAAGCCCATCAGGCTTTCGGCGATGAATGAAACGGGCAAATCGGGGTTGTCCAGCGCGGCACGCCCCACCTTGGCCCAGTACTCCACTTGGCCCTGCACGGTGCGGAATTCAGCCTTGGCGGCCACGCGGGCCGCGTTGATCAGGTCTTCGTCAATGCGAACGGAGAGGGTGCTCATGGCCATCCTTTCATGATTTACCACAATTGTAGTTAATCGACACACCCGCATCAGAGCCCCCCCCAAGCATTTGAAACACACACCAGGGAATTTTTCTTCATGCCTCAACCCGCCACAGACCCCCTCGCCCTCTCCACCGCCCTCACGGCCAAAACCCGCGCCCTGTGCGCGGGGTTGGAGCATGGCGAGGCCGACATTCTGGAGCTAGTCACCTCCACCACCGCCGAGCTGCTGGCCTGGTGGTTTGGCGACGACATGGTGGCCGCACGGGGTGGCAACCACGGCGGGCTGAACTTTCATGCAGGGCAAAAGCAGGCCATCTTGAACGCCATCGTGGCGCACGAAGTGCTCAGCCTTGGCCACGCCAACTGGACTTTGCAAGGCCTGTACCAAGCCGCTGCGCCCGATGCATTGCTGGCTGGCACGCGCCTGGCCGAGGTGTCTGACCCCAAGCACAGCCACCCCAAATACTGCTTCAAGATGGCCACGGGCACAGGCAAAACCTGGGTGCTGCAAGCGCTGATGATGTGGCAACTGCTGAACAAAACCGCTGCGTCAGCGGCGGGGGTGGATGACCCGCGCTTCACCCGCCACTTCATGGTGGTGGCGCCAGGGCTGATTGTTTACGAGCGCCTGCTGGACGCGTTTTGCGGCAAGCTGGTGGCAGACGGCAACGGCTCGCGCAACTTTGCTACCTCAGACATGGCCCAGTACGCCGACTTGCTGGTGCCCGAAGCCCACCGCGAAGCCGTGTTTGCCTTTGTGCGCGGCAACGTGTGCGCCAAGCAAGAGATTGGGCTGAAGGCCACCGGCAATGGCATGGTGGCCATCACCAACTGGCACCTGTTGGCCGAGGGCGATGCCGACGAAGCCGTTGACGCGCAAGACAACATTGAAACGCCCGGCATGGCCCTGCCGCCCGAGCAAGTGGTGGCCGCCGTGTTGCCCCTGGCACCAGGCCGCACCACGGGCAACAGCCTGGACGTGTTGGACCGCCGTTATGCCCGTGGCAATGTGCTGGAGTACCTGGCCAAGCTGCCTGAGCTGATGGTGTTCAACGACGAGGCACACCACATTCACGAGGTGAAGCGCGAGGGTGAAACCACTGAAGTTGAATGGCAAAAAAGCCTGAGCCGCATTGCCGAGACCAAAGGGCGGCGCTTTGTGCAGGTGGACTTTTCGGCCACACCGTACAACGACGTGGGCAGCGGCAAGAACAAAAAGAAGGTGTACTTCCCGCACATCGTCACCGACTTTGACCTAAAAAGCGCCATGAAGGCCGGGCTGGTGAAGTCGCTGGTGCTGGACCGCCGCAAAGAAATTGGCGCGCTGCCCCTTGAGTTCAAGGCCGAGCGGGACGAACAGGGCAAGCCAGCTTTGAGCGAAGGCCAGCGCGTGATGCTGCGAGCGGGCTTGAAGAAACTGCGCAAGCTGGAAGCCGACTTTGCCCGCCTGGACCCGACACGCCACCCCAAAATGCTGGTGGTGTGCGAAGACACCACGGTGTCGCCCCTGGTCGCCGCCTTTTTGCAAGACCAGGAAGGACTGAACGCCGACGAGGTGATGACCATTGACTCGGGCAAAAAAGCCGAGTTGGGCGAAAAAGACTGGGCACCCGTGCGCGAACGCCTGTTCAGCGTGGACCGCCACGCCACCCCACGGGTGATCGTGAGCGTGCTGATGTTGCGCGAGGGGTTTGACGTGAACAACATCTGCGTCATCGTGCCGCTGCGCAGCTCGCAAGCGCAAATTTTGCTGGAGCAAACCATTGGCCGGGGCTTGCGGCTGATGTGGCGCGACACCGAATACACCGACCTCAAGCGCGAAAACCGCGAACGCATCAACGCAGGCCAGGAGCCCGGCAGCCTGATTGACGTGCTGTCCATCGTGGAGCACCCGGCGTTCCAGTCGTTTTACGACGATCTCATCAACGAAGGCCTGGCCACCACCACGGGCGATGACACCGACAACGCCAGCGCCACCGGTGACGTGTTGACCGCTGAGCTGCGCGGGGGGTTTGAGGCGTTTGACTTCCACCTTCCGTTCATCGTGCAAGAAACCGACGAGCTGCGCGACCACCAGGCGCTGGACGTGGCGGCACTGCCCGCCTTCACCCACATGACGGCCACCGAGCTGACGGGCTTGCTGGGCAAAGGAGACACCTTCATTTCGCAAGACCTGCAAAGCGCCACCCTGTTTGGCGACTACCGGGTAGACGGTGCGGTAATGAACGTGGGCGGCTATAACGACTATTTGTCGCGCCTGACGCGGCGCATCAGCCAGGCGTTGAGCGAGCCGCTGCCGAAGGGCAACAAAATTGCCACCCATTTGGCCAAGCCCTATTTGCAGGTGAACACCGCCGACCTGACCGGCTGGCTGGACGACTACATCTGGACCCAGCTGTTTGGCAACACTTTTGACCCACTGAGCGGTGAAAACTGGCGTGTACTGCTGTTGCAACCCGTGGTGGACCACATCACCAAGGTGTTTGCCGTGGCGCTGCTGGACGCGGAACAAACCCACACGGCGGGCAAGGTGGAGGTGCACCAACGCAGCCTGTCTGAGGTGCCACGGCTGGTGGTGCGCGAGGCGCATTCGGCCCCCGTGAGCAAATGCATTTACACCCACCTGGGCTGGCCAGCCCGCAACGGAGGGCTGGAGCGCACCTTCATTCACTGGGCGCAGGCCGATGCGCAGGTGCTGGCGTTTTGCAAGATCAGCGAAAACCGCCACACTTTTGCACGGCTGCGCTACGTGAAAGACGACGGTTTGCCCGCCTTTTATTCACCAGACTTTTTGGTGCGCACGGCGGGGGGCATTTACCTGGTGGAAACCAAGGCGCAACAGCAAACCATTCACCCCAACGTGCAGCGCAAACTGAAGGCAGCGGTGGGCTGGTGTGGGCGCATCAACGAACTGCCGCCCGAGCACCGCAGCGACTTGCCGTGGCACTACGTGCTGCTGGGTGAGGACGCAGTGCACGAATGGCAGGGCAAAGGGGCTCGCTTGACTGATTTGCTGGATCACGTCCGGTTGAGGCCGCTGGCCGACCACACATTGCAAACTCAGTTGGACTGGTAGGCCGAACTGACCAGCCACCTTACCCCGCCAGCAACCCCGCCACCCGCTGCCGCAACCCCTCGGGCGTGGCATCGGCCGCCGCCACGGGTGCGCCCACGTTCAGCCCCACGCGGTTGAACAGCCCCCGCCGGAACGGCTTGACCATGGCCACCCCGCGTTCCACCCGGCTGAAGAACGAACCCCACAGGTTCGTCAGCGCCATGGGCACCACCGGCACGTCCAGCCCATCGGCCTGGGCCCGGGCCAAAATTTTCACGATGCCACCTTTGAAGGGCTGCAGCTCACTGTTCTGGGTGATGCTGCCCTCGGGGAAGATGGCCAGCAAATCGCCCTCGCGCAGCACCTGGGCGGCGGCTTCAAACGCGGCTTCGTAAGCCAGCGGGTCTTCCGCACGCGGCGCAATGGGAATGGCCTTGGCCAGCCGGAACAGCGTGCCCAGCACCGGGGTTTTGAAAATGCGGTGGTCCATCACAAAGCGGATGGGCCGGGGGCTGGCCGCCATCAGCAGCACCGCGTCCACAAAGCTGACGTGGTTGCACACCAGCACGGCTGCGCCCTGGGTGGGCAGGTGTTCGTCGCCCGCCACCCGGAAGCGGTACACACACCGCGACAGCACCCAGGCCACAAAACGCAGCAGGTACTCGGGCACCAGCATGAAGATGTAAAACGCCACCACCGCATTGGCCAGGCCGGTGAACAGAAACACCTGCGTGACACTGAAACCATTGCCCAGCAAGGCCCCCGCCAGCAGGCTGCTGGCGATCATGAACAGCGCATTCAAAATGTTGTTGGCGGCGATGATGCGGGCGCGGTGTGTGGGCGGGCAGCGCATTTGAATGAGCGCGTACATGGGCACGCTGTACAGCCCCGCAAACAGGCTGAGCAGCGCCAGGTCTGCCAACACGCGCCAGTGGGCGGGCTGCGCCACAAAAGCCTGCAAGCCCCACAGCGCCCCCACGGGGCCGGGCAGGCCCTGGGCGGCCACGTACACATCGACGCTGAACACCGTCATGCCGATGGCCCCCAGTGGCACCAGCCCGATTTCCACGTGGCGGCGGCTGAGCACCTCGCACAGCAAACTGCCCGTGCCCACACCCACCGAAAACACCACCAGCAACAGGCTGGCCACCTGCTCGTCACCGCGCAGCACGTCTTTGGCAAAGCTGGGGAACTGGCTGAGAAACACCGCGCCGAAAAACCACATCCAGCTGATGCCCAGCAGCGAACGGAACACCACCGGGCTCTGGTGCGCCAGCTTCAGGTTGCGCCAGGTTTCGCTGACGGGGTTCCAGTTGATGCGCAGCGTGGGGTCTTGCGCGGGGGTGGGCGGGATGAACTCGGCCGTCAGCCGCCCCAACAGCGCCAGCCCCAGCGCGGCAAAGCCCACGTGGTGGGCGCCGATGTCGGGCACGGCAATGATGAGCCCGCCCGCCACGTTGCCCAGCAAAATGGCCACGAAGGTGCCCATTTCGACCATGCCGTTGCCGCCCATCAGCTCGCGCTCGCTCAGGTGCTGGGGCAAATAGGCAAACTTCACCGGGCCAAACAGGGTGGAGTGCAGCCCCATCAAAAACGTGCAGGCCAGCAACACCCCCACCTGCTGGCTGAAAAACCCCCAGGCGGCCAGCGCCATGACCGCAATTTCCAGCCGCTTCACAAAACGGATCAACCGTTTTTTGTCGTACTTGTCGGCCAGCTGGCCGCTGGTGGCCGAAAACAGCACAAACGGCAAGATGAACAAGGCCCCGATCACCAGCCCCGCCATCGCCGGGGGCAGCCACGCCACCTGCAACTGGTAGGTCACCATCACGGTGAACGCAAACTTGAACAGGTTGTCGTTGCCCGCGCCCAGAAACTGCGTCCAGAAAAACGGGGCAAAGCGGCGCTGGCGCAGCAACGCAAACTGGTTGGGCGGGGACAGGTGGGTGGGCGGGTGCGGCATGGTGGGCAAGCGGTGGGCGGTGCCTAGAATCTAACGCCATGAACAAACCCCTGACCCGGCCCCTGGCCCTGATTGCCGGTGCCGCCCTGCTGGCGGTGGTGTGGACCCAAGGCCTGAACGCCGTGCGCCAGGTGCGCCACCTGCCCCCACCCTCGCAACAGGCCACCCCCCTGCCCTTGCAGCCCATGACCGGCGCACCCGCCACCATCACGCTGGGCACGCCCAACTTCCGGGCGGCGCCCTACGCGGCCTCACCCGACGGCAGCACCTCCAGCGGCATTTGGGCCAGCGATGGGCCCAGCACGTTTGAGTGGCGGTTTGAAAGCGATGAAACGGTCTACATCCTGCAAGGCCAGGTGGACGTGACCTACCAGGGCCACCAGTTCAGTCTGCGCTCCGGTGACACCGCCGTGTTCCAGGCGGGCACACGGGCCGTGTGGCACGTGCCCGACCAAGTGCTGAAGTCGTACACCCTCAACCACCCCAGCACGCTCACCCGCTGGTGGCGGCAGCTGCGCGGCTGAACGCCCGCGCGGGCTCAGCCCCTCAGTTGCGGGCGTGGCTGAGGTGCAGGCTGTCCACACCGCTCAGGGCTTTCAGGCCGCGTGACAACTCGAACAGCGAGCTGGGGTCGGGGTGGCTGCGCAGCGCCACCATGACAAACTGCCAGGTCACCTTGTGTTGCTGGGCCGAGATGTTCAGCGACCCTTCGGCCACCATGAAACCCCAGCCCAAAATGGTGTGCTTCAGCTCGGTTTCGCGCGGTTCATGCCCGGGCACAAAGGTCAGCGTCACGCCCATGGCGCGGCGCGAGGGCAGGCGCATTTCCAGCTTGGGGCCCCACATCATCAAAGAGGCCGACAGCACGCTGAGCAAAATGGCCGCGCCGTAAAAGCCCACACCCACCATCACCCCAATGGCCGACGAGGCCCAGATGGACGCTGCGGTGGTCAGCCCGCTGATGTTCAGGCCCTCCTTCATGATGACCCCGGCCCCCAGAAAACCCACCCCGGTGACGATGCCCTGCACCACCCGCGTGGGGTCCACCCCGCCCACGCCCAGCAAACTCGCGGCCGAATGGCCGCCGTACCACTGCGCCGGGTAGGCGGCAAACACCGTGAGCGCGGCCGACGCCATGCACACAATGCCGTAGGTGCGCATGCCCGCCGCGCGGCCGTGGTACGAACGCTCGTAGCCCACCAACAACCCCAGCAGCAAAGCCCCCAGCAGGTTCAGAAACACCAGCAGGTTGACCTCCAGCATTTCGGCCGTCCAGAACGACGACATGTAGGGCAGGTTGATGGCGGGCATGCAGGCTCCTGGCAGGCAAAAGAAAGTGACACACAAACGTCACAAGCCATCTTAAACCGGTGCCCGGCCCAGGCGCCGCAGCGAAATGGCATGAAAAAGCCCCCGTTGGGCGCGTGCCACAACGGGGGCTTTTGCTTGAATTTTGGATAGCTACAAAGTCATACCCATCAAGCGCTGTCGCCTTTTTTTACCCAAAAATCACACCAGCAAAGCGTTCACACGTTTGACGTAGGCCGCCGGGTCTTCGGGCAAGCCGCCCTCGGCCAGCACGGCCTGGTCGAACAGGATGTGGGCCAGGTCGTCAAAGTGGGCCGAGCCTTCCAGCTTTTTCACCAGCGAGTGGTCGGCGTTCACCTCCAGCGTGGGTTTGCTGTCGGGGGCTTTTTGGCCGGCGGCTTTGAGCATGCGGGCCAGCTGGTTGGACACGTCGCCGTCTTCCACCACCAGGCAAGCGGGAGAGTCCACCAGGCGGGTGGTCACGCGCACGTCTTTGGCCTTGTCTTTCAGCGCTTCCTTCAGCTTCTCAAGCAGGGGCTTGAAGCTTTCGGCTGCGGCTTCAGCGGCCTTCTTTTCTTCTTCGTCTTGCAGCTTGCCGAGGTCGACCGCGCCCTTGGCCACGCTTTGCAGCGGGGTGCCGTCGAACTCGTGCACAAATGACAGCGCCCACTCGTCCACGCGGTCGGTCATCAGCAGCACTTCAATGCCTTTTTTCTTGAACACTTCCAGCTGCGGGCTGTTTTTGGCACCAGCCACGGTGTCGGCGGTGATGTAGTAGATGGCCTCTTGGCCTTCTTTCATGCGGGCTTTGTAGTCGGCAAAGCCGGTGCCCACGCCGTCGGTGGTGCTGCTGGCAAAGCGCAGCAGCTTGGCGATTTTGTCTTTGTTGGCAAAGTCTTCGCCCAGGCCTTCTTTCAGCACGCTGCCGAACTCGGCGTAGAACTGGGTGTATTTGCCCGCGTCTTTTTCAGCGGCGGCTTTCTCTTCGGCGGTCAGCACATCGGTCACACCGTCCGCACCTTCAGCGGCGGGCAGCTTGTCTTTTTTGGCCATGTCTTCCAGCATGGCCAGCACGCGGCGGGTGTTGCCTTCGCGGATGGCTTTCACGTCGCGGCTCTCTTGCAGCAGCTCGCGGCTGACGTTCAGCGGCAGGTCGGCTGAATCGACCACACCTTTCACCCAGCGCAGGTAGCTGGGCATGAGCGCCTCGGCGTCGTCCATGATGAACACACGCTTCACGTAGAGCTTGATGCCGGCTTTTTTGTCGCGGTTCCACAGGTCTTGCGGGGCCTTGGAGGGGATGTAAAGCAGCTGCGTGTATTCGGTGCTGCCTTCCACGCGGTTGTGCGTCCAGGCCAGGGGGTCGGCCTGGTCGTAGCTGATGTTTTTGTAAAACTCGGCGTACTGCTCGTCAGACAGGTCTTTTTTGCTGCGCGTCCACAGGGCGCTGGCGGAGTTGACGGGCTCCCACTCGTCTTTTTTGGCGTATTCGCTTTTCTCGGCGTCCCACTCTTCTTTTTGCATCAGCACGGGCAGGCTGATGTGGTCGGAGTATTTGCCGATGATGGTTTTCAGCTTCCAGTGGCTGAGGTACTCGCTGGCGTCGTCGCGCAGGTGCAGCGTGACGCTGGTGCCGCGGGCGGCGCGCTCAATCGCTTCCACCTCAAAGTCGCCCGTGCCACCGCTGACCCAGCGCACGCCTTCGGCGGCGGGCAGGCCCGCGCGGCGGCTTTCCACGGTGATTTTGTCGGCCACGATGAAGCCGCTGTAAAAGCCCACGCCGAACTGGCCGATGAGCTGGGCGTCTTTTTTCTGGTCGCCGCTCAGGCGGCCCATGAAGTCTTTGGTGCCGCTTTTGGCGATGGTGCCCAGGTGGTCAATGGCCTCCTGCGCGCTCATGCCAATGCCGTTGTCGGTGATGGTGATGGTTTTGGCGTCTTTGTCGAAAGCCACGCGCACGTCGAGGTTGGGCGCGTCTTCAAACAAGGCGGCGTTGTTCAGCGCCTCGAAGCGGAGCTTGTCGCACGCGTCAGACGCGTTGGACACCAGCTCGCGCATGAAAATTTCTTTGTTGGAATACAGCGAGTGCGTGACCAGGTGCAGCAGTTGCGCCACTTCGGCCTGGAAGGAGAGGGTTTGTTTGCTCATGGGTGTGGGTCAGAAAAAACAACAACAATGACAGCGACGGCCCCGTCAGCCCGTTGCATGGCGGGGCCGGCCAGGACTGGCCTGGGCCTGTGTTCGGGAATTGGGGCCGTCCCAACGGATTTCAAGCGCCAGATACCGCGCCCAGCCCAGCGGCCCCCGACGGTCAGAAGCTTTCGGTGGGCAGCAGGTAGCGCCACTGCCCGGCGGGCAGGCTGCCAAGCGTGATGCGGCCCATGCGGATGCGTTTCAGGCCCACCACTTTCAGGCCCACTTGCTCGCACATGCGGCGGATTTGCCGCTTTTTGCCTTGTGTCAGCACAAAGCGCAGCTGCTCGGGGTTTTCCCACTCCACCCGTGCCGGCTTCAGGGGCTCGCCGTCCAGGCTCAGGCCGTGGCGCAGCCGGGCCAGTTGGTCGGCCGGGAACACGTCTTGCACGCGGGTGGCGATGTCGCTGCCGTCGGGTGCGGTGCAGGTCACGCGCACCAGGTATTCCTTCTCCATCTCCGAGTCTTCACCGATGAGCTGGCGGGCCACGCGGCCGTCTTGCGTCAGCACCAGCAGGCCCACGGAGTCGATGTCCAGCCGCCCGGCGGGCGCCAGGCCCAGCAGTTGGCTGAAATTGAAACGGGTGCGGCTGGCGTCGTGTTGCCAGCGGGTGCGCGGGTTGATGAGGGTGACGGCGGGCTGGTGTCCGTCTTCGGCCTGACCCGACACAAACCCCATGGGTTTGTGCAGCAGGATGGTGACCTGTTGGCCTTGCTGGTCTTTGGCCTGCTCGCTGACCTCAATGCGGTCGGTGGGCTGCACCAACTGGCCCATTTCGGCCACCACGCCGTTGACGGTGACCCAACCCTGTTCGATCCAGGCATCGCCCTCGCGACGCGAGCACATGCGCAGCTCGGCCATGCGTTTGTTCAGGCG
>JBASFL010000115.1:0-53666 GCA_049653005.1 Burkholderiaceae bacterium
GCGAGCAGGCGCAGGGCATGGACCAGATCAACCAGGCCATGCAAGTGCTGGACGGCGTGACCCAGGAAAACGCCCAGCAGGCCGACGTGTCGGCCCGCGCCTGCCAGGAGCTGGAGCGCAAGGCCGACACCTTGCAACGGGCGGTGCAAATTTTTCAGCTGGCGGCGTGAGCGTGGCCGCCCAACGGGGCGGGCAGATCGGAGTGGCGTTCCAGCTGTTCCTCGCGGGGCCTGGCCGTGCGCACCCCTGCGGGGCCACCGCGCTGGAAGACGCCGGCGCACGCATGGTTCAGCTCCGCAACGTACCGAAAAATCAACCCGCTGGAAGCCGGTGAGCCGGGGGTGCAGAAACCCCCGGTGGGTGCTGAATAAGCTATAGCTTAAAACCCAATACCATCAAGCGCTGGCGGCGTTTTTGGCTTGTGATTTTGCCAGGCGCTTGGCACGGGAGCGGATGTTCAGGAATTCCACCACCAGCGAGAAGCTCATGGCCGCGTAGATGTAGGCCTTGGGCACGTGCACTTCAAACGCTTCGGCCGTCAAAGCCATACCGACCATCACCAGGAAGGCCAGGGCCAGCACTTTGACCGAGGGGTGCGAATCCACAAAGTCGCCAATGGGCTTGGCGGCGAACAGCATCACGCCCACCGAGGCCACCACGGCGGCCATCATCACGGGCAGCTGGTCGACCATGCCCACGGCGGTGATGACGGAGTCCAGCGAGAACACGATGTCCACCACCCCGATTTGGGCAATGGTGCCCCAGAAGACTTTTTTGCCAGCGGCGGCAGCGGCCACACCGTCGGTGTCGATGGCGTCAGGTGGGCCGTCTTCTTCACGGGCTTCCACTTCCACAAAAATCTCGTGCGAGGCTTTGTAGAGCAGGAAGATGCCGCCCAGCAGCAGCACGATGTCGCGCCCGCTGATGCCTTGGCCGAACACGCTGAACAGGTCTTCCTTCAGGCCCATGATCCAGCTCAGCGAGAACAGCAGCGCCAGGCGCGACACCATGGCAAAGCCCAGGCCCAGGCGGCGGGCCAGGTCGCGTTGCTCGGCGGGCAAGCGGCCCACCAGGATGGAGATGAAGATGATGTTGTCGATGCCCAGCACGATTTCGAGTGCGGCGAGCATGAAGAACGCGATCCAGATGTTCGGGTCGAGCAGGAATTCCATGGGGGGGCGGCCCGTGCGGGCGGTGTGTTGAGGGGGGTGCGTGGGGTGTACCACGCCGACGGAACCCGCGAATGTATAGCCGAAGTTCCCGCGTTGGCTTCGGTTTATTGGCAGGGTTCTTTCGGTTTTTCAGAACGGTTGGGCCGTTCAGGTGTTTTCGGTCTGCAAAAACACCCGGGCTTTTTTGGGCGACACCACCACGCGGTCGCCTTCTTTCAACCCCAGCGCGCGGAAGTCTGCGGCGGCCAGGTGCGCTTCCACCAGGGTGTCGGTGGTGGTGGGCTGTTGGCCGTTGGGTTCGGGCAGCAGTTCCAACCGCGCCAGGGGGCCGACCACGATGGCGCGATCGAGCGTGGCGGTGATGCCTGCCAGCCCGGGCTGGTAAGGCACCACGTCCAGGTCGTGCGGGCGCACGTAGGCCAGGGCCTGGGCGTCTTGGGTGGTGGCGTGTTCGGGGGCTGCGATGGACACGCCGTCCAGGTGGCCGCCCAGGCGCACTTCGCCCTCGTGGGCGCGGCCGTGGAACAGGTTCACGTCGCCCAAAAAGCCGTACACAAACGGGCTGGCCGGGTGGTCCCACACGTCTTGCGGCGAGCCCACCTGTTCGACCGCACCGCTGTTCATCAGCACCACGCGGTCGGCCACTTCCAGGGCTTCTTCCTGGTCGTGGGTGACGAAGATGCTGGTGACGTGCAGCTCGTCGTGCAGGCGGCGCAGCCAGCGGCGCAGTTCTTTGCGCACCTTGGCGTCGAGCGCGCCAAAGGGTTCGTCCAGCAGCAGCACCTTGGGTTCCACTGCCAGGGCACGGGCCAGGGCAATGCGCTGGCGCTGGCCGCCCGAGAGCTGCGAGGGGTAGCGGTCGGCCAGCCAGTCGAGTTGCACCAGTTTCAGCAGGTCCATCACCTTGGTTTTGATCTGGGCGTCGCTGGGGCGTTCGCTGCGGGGCTTCACGCGCAGGCCAAAGGCCACGTTTTCAAACACCGTCATGTGGCGGAACAGCGCGTAGTGCTGGAACACAAAACCCACGTTGCGGTCGCGCACATGGGTGTCGGTGGTGTCTTCGCCGCTGAACAGGATGCTGCCGGTGTCGGCCGTTTCCAGCCCGGCGATGATGCGCAGCAGCGTGGTTTTGCCGCAGCCCGAGGGGCCCAGCAAGGCCACCAGCTCGCCGGAGGCGATGTCGAGGTTGATGTTTTTCAGCGCGTGGAAGTCGCCAAAGTGTTTGGCCACGTTGCGGATTTCAATGCTCATGGGGCGCTTTCTTGCGTCGGTTCACCGCGTCAAACGGCGGTGGCCTGGGGGGTGATGGGGCGTTCGGGGGGCGTGTCGGCGGCGGCTTTCAGCTCGCGTTCGTGTTGCCACTCCACCCAGCTTTTGATGGCCAGGGTCAGCAGGGCCAGCAAGGCCAGCAGCGAGGCCACGGCAAACGCGGCCACCGACTGGTATTCGTTGTACAAAATCTCGACGTGCAGGGGCATGGTGTTGGTTTGCCCCCGTATGTGGCCCGACACCACCGACACGGCGCCAAACTCGCCCATGGCGCGGGCGTTGCACAAAATCACGCCGTAAATCAGGCCCCACTTGATGTTGGGCAGCGTCACGTACCAAAATGTTTGCCAGCCGCTGGCACCCAGCACCTGGGCGGCCTGTTCTTCGTCGTTGCCCTGTGCCTGCATGAGCGGGATCAGCTCGCGGGCGATGAACGGGAACGTGACGAAGATGGTGGCCAAAATGATGCCGGGCACGGCAAACACAATTTTGATGTTGTGCTCGGCCAGCCAGGGGCCAAACCAGCCCTGTGCGCCGAACACCAGCACGTAAATCAGGCCCGCCACCACGGGTGACACCGAAAACGGCAGGTCGATCAGCGTGGTCAGGAACGACTTGCCCCGGAACTCGTATTTGGCAATGCACCAGGCGGCGGCCACGCCAAACACCAGGTTCAGCGGCACGGCCACGGCGGCGGTGAGAAAGGTCAGCCGGATGGCGGACCAGGCGTCGGGCTCTTTCAGGGCTTCCCAGTACACATCCCAACCTTTGCGCAGCGCCTCGGTGAAGACGGCGGCCAGCGGCAACAGCAGGAACAAAAACATGAACACCAGGGCCACACCAATGAGGGTGCGGCGCACCCAGGCGGCTTCGGTGGTGTGCGGCAGGCGCACGCGGGGGGGCGTTGGTGTGCTCATGTTCAGGCCCCCGAGCGGTTGCGCTGCCAGGTTTGCAGCGCGTTGATGACCAGCAGCAGCACAAACGACAGGCCCAGCATCACCGTGGCCACAGCGGTGGCACCGGCGTAGTCGTACTGTTCCAGTTTGCTGATGATGATGAGCGGCGTGATTTCAGAGACCATGGGCATGTTGCCTGCGATGAAGATGACGGAGCCGTACTCGCCGATGGCGCGGGCAAACGCCATGGCAAAGCCGGTGAGCAGCGCGGGCGCAATGGCCGGGAAAATCACCCGCACAAAGGTTTGCCAGCGGGTGGCGCCCAGGCACATGGCGGCTTCTTCCAGCTCTTTTTCCGCGTCTTCCAGCACGGGCTGCACGGTGCGCACCACAAACGGCAGGCCGATGAAGATGAGCGCAATCACCACGCCGTTGGGGTTGAACGCCAGCTGGATGCCGTGTGGCTCCAGGTACTGGCCCACCCAGCCGTTGCCGGCCAGCAGCGCGGTGAGCGAAATGCCGGCCACGGCCGTGGGCAACGCAAACGGCAGGTCCACCAGCGCATCGATCAGCTTTTTGCCGGGGAAGGTGTAGCGCACCAGCACCCAGGCCACCAGCAGGCCAAACACCACGTTGACCAGCGCCGCGATCAGCGAGGCACCAAAGGTCAGGCGGTAAGAGGCCAGCACGCGTGGGGCGGTCACCGCTTCCCAGAACTGGGGCCAGGTGAGCGTGAAGGTTTTGAACAGCAGGGCCGACAGCGGAACCAGCACGATCAGGCACAGGTAAAACACCGTGAAGCCCAGCGTGAGGTTGAAGCCGGGAAGCACCCGACGGGCGGGGCGGCTCGGGCCGACCCCGCCCACTACCGGTGATGACGCGGCACCCATTTATTTGCCCGCCGTGTACAGCTTGTCGAACTGGCCACCGTCGTTGAAGTGCACCTTTTGCGCTTCGGCCAGCGAGCCGAAATACTCGTTCACGGTGAACAGCTTGATGGGCCGCAGCGCGGCGCTGTGCTTCTTCAAAATGGCTTCGTTGCGCGGGCGGATGTTGTGTTTGGCCGCAATTTCCTGGCCCTCGTCGCTGTACAAAAAGTCCAGGTAGGCCTTGGCCTCGGCGGCGGTGCCTTTTTTGGCCACGGTGCGCTCCACCACCGCCACGGGGTTTTCGGCCACGATGCTGGCGCTGGGGTGGATGGCATCGACCTTGCCCGCGCCAAATTCTTTGTCCACCGACACCACTTCGCTCTCGAAGGTGATCAGCACGTCACCGATATTGCGCTGCAAAAAGATGCCGGTGGCATCGCGCCCGCCGCGTGCCAACACGGGCACGTTTTTGTAGAGCTTGCTGACGAACTCGGCGGCTTGCGCGTCGGTGCCGCCTTTGGCACGCACCGAGCCCCAGGCGGCCAGGTAGGCCATGCGGCCGTTGCCACCGGTTTTGGGGTTGACCACCACCACCTGGATGCCGGGTTTGGTCAGGTCGTCCCAGTCTTTGATGCCTTTGGGGTTGCCGTTGCGCACCAAAAACAGCATGGTGCTGGTGGTGGGGGCGGCGTTGTGCGGGAAGCGCTTGGCCCAGTCTTTGGCCACCACGCCTTTGTCGGCCAGGAAGTCCACGTCGGTGGTGGTGTTCATGGTCACCACGTCCGCTTCCAGCCCATCGGCCACGGCGCGGGCCTGGGCGCTGGAGCCGGCGTGCGACTGGTCCACCTTGATGTCTTTGCCCGTGGCTTTTTTGTGCTGGGCCACAAAGGCGGTGTTCAGGTCTTTGTAGAACTCGCGTGACACGTCGTAAGACACGTTCAGCAGCGAGGTCTGGGCGTTTGCAGAAGTGATAGCTGCAAACGCAATGGCAGTAAGCGTGAGAAGGCGTTTCATTTCATATTTCCTGTTCGTTGAAAAAGTCAGGCTGCGAGCAACGTGTGGTCGGCGGGTGGGGCCCAGGTGGGGTTGCCCGTCAAAGACTGCAGCAGGGCCAGGCCCAGCGGCCACGGGCCAAAACCCGCTTCCACGTTGATGTGGCCGGCGTTTTGCATGCGCACAAATTCGCTGCCCCAGGCGCGGGCATAAGCCCCTGCCAGGCGCACGGGGCAAAACGGGTCGTTGCTGCTGGCCACCAGCACGCTGCGGTAGGGCAGGGGCTGGTGGGGCACGGGGGCGAAATCGGCCAGCACGCCACGCCGTTCGGGGTCGGCCGGGGCCACCAGCAGGGCACCGCTGATGCGGGCCGCGGCTTCAGGCGGCAGGTGCACCGTGGCAATGCAGCCCAGGCTGTGGGCGGCCACCACCACGGGCTCGGGCTGCTCCAGAATGGTCCGGGCAATGGAGGCCACCCAGGCGTTTCGGCTGGGGGTGACCCAATCGTCTTGTCGCACACGCACCGCGCCGGGCAACTGCTCGGCCCACAGGCTTTGCCAGTGGCCGGGGCCGGAATCTCGCCAGCCGGGAACAATGAGGATGCGTGCCATGGGGTGCCGGAAATGGGGGGGTGTGGTGGCACAAGGCCAACGAAGCAGGCATTCTGAAAGCCTCTCTTTAAAACTCAAACTACTGTTTTTCTATTTGTTTATTCGTTTATTGGCTAAAGAGTGGGCGTGGCGGTGTGCGTTGGGGGCTGGGCACCGGCGTGCCCAGCGGTGTGGCGGCTCAGAGCTTGGCGATGGACACTTCGGTGGACTTCACCAAGGCCACCACGTCAGAGCCCACTTTGAGCTGCAGGTCGTCCACCGAGCGGGTGGTGATGACCGAGGTGACGATGCCCCAGGGCGTCTCGACATCGACCTCTGACACCACGTCGCCGCGGATGATTTCTTTCACTTTGCCTTTGAATTGGTTGCGCACGTTGATGGCTTGAATGGACATGGTTTTCTCCTTGAAAAGTCCGAGGGGTGGGGTCAAAAAAAGCGAACAAAACTAGATGGCCCAGCGCAGGCCATGCGCCGGGGTGCCGGGCCAGGCGGGGGTGCTGGCGCCGTGGTTGGCAGACTCGTCCTGGGGCTTTTGCAGCACCCGGTCCAAGATGCGTTTTTCCAGCGTGGCAAACGCCGGGGTGCCCACCGAGCGGGGGCGGGGCAGGTCGATGCGCTCGTCCATGGCAATGCGGCCGTCCTCGATCAGGATGACCCGGTCGGCCAGGGCCACGGCCTCTTGCACGTCGTGTGTCACCAGCAGGGCGGTGAAGCCGTGGGTTTGCCACAGGCCTTCGATCAGGCGGTGCATTTCGATGCGGGTGAGCGCATCGAGCGCGCCCAAGGGCTCGTCCAGCAACAGCAGGCGGGGGTGGTGCACCAGGGCACGGGCCAGCGACACGCGCTGGCGCTGCCCGCCCGACAGCTTGGCCGGCCATTCATGGGCGCGTTCGCCCAGGCCCACCTGATCCAGCACGCGCTGGGCGGCGTCTTGGCGGCCCTTGGGCAGGCCCAGGGCCACGTTGTCGATCACGCGTTTCCAGGGCAGCAGGCGCGAGTCCTGGAACATGATGCGGGTGTGGTCGCTCAGGCCCTCCAGCGGGTCGCCACTGATGGCAATGCCGCCTGCGCTGGGTTTTTCCAGGCCGGCCACCAGGCGCAACAAGGTGCTTTTGCCGCAGCCACTGCGGCCCACGATGGCCACAAACTGGCCGGGTTCGATGGACAGGCCCGCTTCGTGCAGCACGGTGCGGTTGCCGTATTTTTTGGTGAGGTGGTGCACCTGCAGGTGCACGCCACCTGCCAATGTCGGTGTGGGTGTGTCGGTCATGTGTGGGGCTCCGATGTCAGTGGCTGGCGTTTTGGTAGCCGGGGTGCCAGCGCAGCCAGTAGCGCTCCAGGCCCCGGGCAAACACATCGGCCAGCTTGCCCAGCAAGGCGTAGAGCAGGATGCCGACCAGCACGATGTCGGTCTGCAAAAACTCGCGGGCGTTCATGGTCAGGTAGCCAATGCCGGCCTGGGCCGAGATGGTTTCGGCCACGATCAAAATCACCCACATCAGCCCCAGCGAAAACCGCAGCCCCACCAAAATGGACGACAGCGCGCCGGGCAAAATCACCTCGGTGTAAAGGCCCCAGCGGCTCAGGCCGTAGGTGCGGCCCATTTCGATCAGCCCCGGATCCACGTTGCGGATGCCGTGGAAGGTGTTCAGGTAAATGGGGAAGAACACCGACACCGAAATCAGGAACAGCTTGGCCGATTCCTCGATGCCGAACCACAAAATCACCAGCGGAATCATGGCCAGTGCCGGGATGTTGCGCACCATTTGCACGGTGGAGTCCAGCAGCGTTTCGGCGGTGCGGAACGTGCCGGTCAACAGGCCGAACAGCAGGCCCAGGCCACCTCCGATGGCCAGGCCCGACAAGGCCCGCCCGGCGCTCACGCTCACGTGGGTCCACAGCTCGCCCGACGCTGCCAGCGTCCACGCGGCGGTCACCACGTCCAGCGGAGCGGGCAACACGCGGGTGGACAGCCAGCCGTTGGCCGCGCTGATGTGCCACACCGCCACCAGCAGCACGGGCACCAGCCAGGGCAGCAGGGCCTGGCCCGTGCGGGCCAGCCAGGCGCCCAGGCGGGGCCAGGCCAGGTCAACGGCTCCTTCCACGGGCACCCAGGGCTGGGCGGGGTGGGCAGAGCCCACCGCCGCCGAGTGGGCGGTGTTTGACGCAATGTGTGTCATGGGTGTCTCCTTTCCTCAGCTTTGGGCCGCACGCAAGGTTGGCACCAGGTTGTTGCCCAGCACCTCACCGGCCGCGCGCAAGCGTTGAACGCCCTGGCCATGGCCGGGGGCCGTGATGCCGATGTGGGGGAACACGTGTTCGGCAAACCGGTAGGCCTCTTCCAGGTGCGGGTAGCCCGACAGCACAAAGGTGTCGGCCCCCAGGGCCTCGTATTCCTTCAGGCGGCGGGCAATGGTTTCGCCGTCGCCCACCAGGGCCGTGCCCGCCCCCCCGCGCACCAGGCCCACGCCGGCCCACAGGTTGGGGCTGATTTCCAGCTTGGCGCGGTTGCCACCGTGCAGGGCACGCATGCGGCGCTGGCCCTCAGAGTCCATGTGGCCCAGCGAGGCCTGGGCTTTGGCAATGGTGGCGTCGTCCAGGTGTTTGATGAGGTCGTCGGCTGCGGCCCAGGCCAGTTCGTTGGTTTCGCGGGCAATCACGTGCAGGCGCACGCCAAATTTCACTTTGCGGCCCAGGGCGGCGGCGCGCTGGCGCACGTCGTTGAACTTTTTCTCCACCTCGGCCGGGGGCTCGCCCCAGGTGAGGTACAGCTCCACTTGCTCGGCGGCGAGGTCGTGGGCGGCGTCTGACGAGCCACCGAAGTACAGCGGCGGGTAAGGCTTTTGCACCGCCGGAAAGAGTTGCTTCGCGCCTTTGACCTTGATGTGTTTGCCCTCAAACGTGACTTCTTCACCCGCCAGCAGGCGGGTCCACACGTGCAGGAACTCGCGGGCGTGTTCGTAACGCTCGTCGTGGCTGAGGAAGGTGCCGTCGGCGGCCAGGTCGCCCGCATCGCCGCCCACCACCACGTTCACCAGCAAGCGGCCGTCGCTCAGCCGGTCCAGCGTGGCGGCTTGCCGCGCCGCCACCGTGGGGGAGATGGTGGTGGGGCGCAAGGCCACCAGAAACTTCAGGTGCTGGGTGAATGGCATCACGCTGGCCGCGACGATCCATGAGTCTTCGCACGAGCGCCCGGTGGGAATGAGCACGCCGCCGTAGCCCAGCGTGTCGGCGGCCTGGGCCACTTGTTTCAGGTAGCTGAGGTCGACCGTGCGGGCGCCGTGCTGGGTGCCCAGGTAGTGGCCATCGCCGTGGATGGGGAGAAACCAAAAAACGTTCATATCAAGTCGCTTCTTCAAATAAATGGGTGGGATTCAGCCCCTGGGTGCCTGCCAAACAATGTCCGATACATTCACGGCCTTGGGGATAAGGCCCAGGGCTGTGAAGGCATCAGCCACGCGTTGTTGGTCGGCGACTGTTTGTGTCCCCAATGAATCCACAGGGGAACTGGGGCGGCGCCCCAAAAACAAGCTCACAACGCCAGCATCCAACCCACTGAAATCAGAGATCAGCTTGATGGCCTTGGGACGCTCTTGTTGGGCAAAGCGGTCGGCAAGCGTGAGTTCCTCGAACAACACACGGATGGCGCTGGGGTGATCGGTGGCAAGCCCACGCGAGGCCAGATAAAAAGAGTTGTTGCCCGAGAGGCCGCGCCCTGTGGTGAGAACGCGGGGCGCTATGGCCAGTTCTGTGGCCGCGTAGAAGGGGTCCCAAATGACCCAGGCATCCACACTTCCCCGCTCGAAGGCGGCGCGTGCGTCAGCGGGGGCCAGGTACACCGGCTGAATGTCAGTCCATTGCAGGCCTGCTTTTTCCACCGCTCGCACCAGCAAATAGTGGGCACTGGAGCCTTTTTGCAAGGCCACTTTTTTCCCTTTCAAATCTGCCAGTTTGTGGAGCGCAGAGCCTTTCAGCACCAACACAGCCGAGCTGTCGGGCTTGGCAGGTTCGGCACCCGCGTACACCAAGTCTTTGCCAGCGGCTTGCGCGAACACGGGAGGGGAATCCCCCGTCAGGCCAAATTCCAAACTGCCAACCGACAGGGCTTCCAGCAACTGGGGCCCCGCCGGAAATTCCACCCATGAGACTTTGGCATTGGGAAATCGCCTCTCCAGAGCGCCGTGTTGTTTCGCAATCACCAGGTTCACAGCCGACTTCTGATAGCCGATGCGCAGCCTTTCAAGCGGCTTTTCAGACCTGGCGCTCTGTGCGAACGCCTGTGGCAAAAACACAGGTGCCGTGGACCCCCATGTGGCGGCGGTCACCGCCAACATTTGCAGCAATCGGCGGCGCTGTGTCTGTTCGGGTTCGTGTGGGGTGGTCATGGTTACTTCTCCTGGTTTGTGGGTATCAGGACAGGTCCACCGGGGCGGCGTGGCGCAGGTTGAGCTTTTTGGGGATCAGCTTCAGCTCGAAGAAGGTGTCGGCAATCTGCTGTTGCTCGGCCAGGATGTCGCTGTTCACGGCGCTGGTGCCAAAGGCCGCCCGGCTCAGGTAAAGGCCGGTGACATCGGTGTCCAGCCCCAGCACTTTGGCCAGTTCTTGGGCGGCAGCGGCCTGGTTTTTCGAGGCCCAGGTGTCGATGGCGTTGATTTCCTGGATGGCGATCTTCAGCACGTCGGTGTTTTTCGTGGCGAAGTCGCGCGAGGTGAAGTAGTAGCCCCGGTTGTTCACCACGCCGGTGGCGTCGGCCAGCAGGCGGGCGTCCAGGGTTTTTTGGGCAGAGGCGAGGAAGGGGTCCCAAATGATCCAGGCGTCGACCGAGCCCTTTTGGAAGGCGGCGCGGGCATCGGGGGGCGGCAGGAAGATGGACTGCACGTCGCTGTATTTCAGGCCGTGTTTTTCCAGCAGCTTCACCAGGAAGTACTGCACGTTGGAGCCTTTGTTGTAGGCCACGCGTTTGCCTTTGAGGTCGGCCACGGTTTTGATGGCCGAGTCTTTGGGCACCACGATGGCTTCCAGCCTGGGGCGGGGCACGGTGACACCGGCGTACACCAGTGGGGCCCCGGCGGCCTGGGCAAAGATGGGCGGGGCTTCGCCCACGTCGCCAAAGTCGATGGAGCCCACGTTCAGGGCCTCCAGCTGCACGGGGCCGGCGTTGAATTCGGTCCAGCTCACGCCCACGCCAAGGGGGGCCAGGCGTTTTTCCAGGGTGCCACGGCCTTTCAGGATGGACAGCCAGCCTTTCTGGTGCCCCACGCGCAGCACGCGGGTGGGGGCTTGTGCCCAGGCGGTGCCGGTGGCGGTCAGCAACGCGCCAGCGGCAGCGGTGGCCAGGGCCTGGCGGCGGGAAAACGTGGGGTGTGTGCTCATGTCGGTGTTTTCAATCGGTGTGTTTTGGGCAAAGCGCTGCCCTGCCCAGGGGTTGGGCGTTTGTTTGCAAAAAAGGGGGGCACCGGCGTGGTCTGCCGGGTGTGTGCGCACGCGGTGGTGCGGCAGCTCAGGGGCGGTGTGTGCGCCGCCCGTGGTCGTCAGACGCTACATCGCACCTGCGAAAACGGGATGGGCGCGGAGCGCATTCGGTGGGTGCGCAGCCCTTCCTGGAACAAGGTTTCCACCGCGTCGTCGAGCCGGGTGTTCAGTTCCGGGCCCACGGTGTATTCGCCCGTGTCGGACTTGGCAATGTGGGCTTCCGTGGCGTACACGCCCGGCAATATCTGGCGCGCCGCCAGCGACTGCAGCACGGGCCGCAGCGCATAGTCCAAGGCCAGCATGTGGTGGGCGCTGCCGCCCGTGGCCAGGGGCAGCACGGTTTTGCCTTTCAGCCCGCTTTGGGGCAGCAAGTCCAGAAACACCTTGAGCAGCCCACTGTAAGCGGCCTTGTAAACCGGTGTGGCCACCACCATCACGCTGGCGCGTTCCACCTGCCGGGTGGCCCCCAGCACGGTGGGGTGGCCGGCGTCGGCCAGCAGCAGGGCTTGGGGTGACAGGTCTCGCACCACCAAGCGGTCCACAAATATGCCGTGTTTTGCCACGCGTTGGCCCACGGCTTCCAGCAGGGCGGCGGTGCGCGAGTGCTCGGACGGGCTGCCGGATATCAACAAAACAGACATAAAAACTTTCGGTAAACGTGTGACAGCGTGGGGTAAACGGGGCGTTTATTTCTTGGTGTAAATCTGGTCAAACGTGCCGCCATCGGCAAAGTGCACCTTGGTGGCCTGTTCCCAGCCGCCAAAGGCGTCGCCGATGGTGAACAGGTTGAGTTTGGGCAGTTGTTTGGCGTACTTGGCCTGGGCTTTGGCCGAGGTGGGGCGGTAAAAGTGTTTGTCAATGAGGTCTTGCGCCTCTTCGGTGTAGAGGTATTCCAGGTAGGCCTCGGCCACTTTGCGGGTGCCTTTTTTGTCGGCGTTTTTGTCCACCACGGTCACCGCGGGTTCGGCCAGGATGCTGAGCGAGGGGTAGACGAAATCCACCTTGTTGCCGAACTCTTTTTCCAGCAGGTAGGCCTCGTTTTCCCACGACAAAAACACATCGCCCTGGGCGCGCTGGGCGAAGGTGATGGACGAGCCGCGTGCGCCCGAATCGAGCACCGGCACGTTGGCGTAAAGGGCTTTCACAAAGTCTTGCGCTTTGGCGTCGCTGCCGAATTTGCGTTTGGCAAATTCCCAGGCGGCCAGGTAGTTCCAGCGTGCGCCGCCCGAGGTTTTGGGGTTGGGCGTGATGACGCTGATGCCGGGCTTGATCAGGTCGTCCCAGTCTTTGATCCCTTTGGGGTTGCCCTGGCGCACCACCAGCACGATGGTGGAGGTGTAGGGCGAGCTGTTGTGGGGCAGGCGCTTTTGCCAGTCTTTGGGAATCCAGCCGCCGTTTTTGTGCAGCGCGTCGGTGTCACCGGCCAGGGCCAGGGTGGCCACGTCGGCGTCGAGCCCGTCGATGATGGAACGGGCCTGTTTGCCCGAGCCGCCGTGCGACTGCTTGATGGCCACGTCTTGCCCGGTTTTGGCCTTCCAGTGTTTGGCAAACGCGGCGTTGTATTCCACGTACAGCTCACGGGTGGGGTCGTAAGACACGTTGAGCAGCGTGACCGGGGCGGGCGTTTGGGCCAGCGCCAGGGCGCCTGTGGTGGCCAGGCCCGTGGCGAGGGCCAGGCGGGTGAGTTGTGTCGTGGCGCGTTGGATGAAGAGGCGGCGGGTGGTCATGGGGTTCCTTTCGTTAACCGTTCGATGGCCCGAATGGTGAAACCAACCCCAAATAAATGGAACGACTGAGATTTCAGTTGTTTATGACTGAATCATCTGAAGCATGTGCCGGGACGGTGTGAATATCAGCGTCTGCTTAATTTCTTGCCGTTCGAGGGCATTTGGCGTTACAACATACCCCCTTCCGTATGCAACGCCGCCCGCCCTGGGGCCCACACCCACCACCACCACCTCTTCCCTCACGATGAGCACCAAGATTTTTCAATTCGGCGAAGACATCGACGGCTACCCCATCAAAGTGCTGAACGAACGCGCCGTGCGCGCCGCCGCTGGCATTCTGTTTCTGGGGGCGGTGGTGTCGTTTGGCAACGCCATGATGTTGTCCAACTTCCAGCCCACCCGCTTTTTCGTGATGGTGTTCATGCTGGACATGGCCATTCGCGTGTTCATCAACCCGCTGTACGCGCCCAGCATGATCGTGGGCGGTTGGGTGGTGCGCTACCAAACGCCCGACTGGGTGGGCGCGCCGCAAAAGCGGTTTGCCTGGGGCATTGGCCTGGTGCTGGGCATGGTGATGTTTTGGACCATGGGCATCAACCAGGTGATTGGCCCCATCAACATGCTGGTGTGCGGCAGTTGCCTGACGCTGATGTTTTGCGAATCGGCCTTTGGCATTTGCCTGGGTTGCAAGGTCTACAACCTGTTCAACAAAGAGAAGGCCCAGCTGTGCCCCGGCGGTGTGTGTGAACTGCCCGCCGCCCCACCCAAAGGCCTGGGCCTGGGAAAAATGGCCGTGCTCGTGGCCTTTGTGGGTTATGCCTGGGCCGCCGGGCAGTGGGTGGCCGCCACCAAACCCATGGGGCTGAGCAATTTCGACGACATGGCCACGCTGGAAGACATGGGTGTGAAAGGGGCCGCCCAAGCCGGTGCCACCGCAGCGCCCGGTGCGCCCAGCACCCAGATCGACCCGGCCGAAGCCGAGCGCTGCAAAGTGCCCGATTTCGCCAAAGCCATTGGCCACGAAGACAAGTGGAAGCAGCACAACAACTGCAAATGAGCTTTCTGAATCAATAGCTGTAAAGCCAATACAGAAAAGCGGTAGAGGCTGTTTTTATTGTTTTTTGAGGTTGAAGCCCGCATGACATCGAACGCACCCTGGACCCGTCGGCTGGTGCTGGGCACCGTTGCCCTGGCCGTGCTGGGCGGCATTGCTTTTGTGATGGTGCGCAGCGGTCCACTGGCCCCTGTGAAGGTGACCGTGGCGCGGGTGGACACCGGCCACGTCAGCCCCGCGGTGTTTGGCCTGGGCACGGTGGAAGCCCGCCGCAGCTGGATGGTGGGCCCCACAGCCGCCGGTCGCGTGCTGCGCGTGGCGGTGGACGTGGGCGACACCGTGGCCCCCGGCCAACTGCTGGCCGACATGGACCCGGTGGACCTGGACCAACGCCTGGTCGCCCTCGACGCTTCACTGGCCCGCGCCCGCAGCGCGCAAACCGCTGCCCAGGCCCAGGTGCTTGACGCCACCGCCCGCCAGCAGTTGAGCGCGGGCAACCTGCGCCGCAACGAAGACCTGGCGCGCCAGGCGTTCATCAGCCCCGGTGCGCTGGAGGGCCGCCAGCAGGAGCTGGCCTCGGCCAACGCGGCGCTTCAAACGTCACAGGCCAACGCAACGGGCACAGGGCAAGACCTGCAACGCCTGGCCGCCGAGCGCGCCGCCCTGGCCCAGCAGCGGGGCAATGTGCGCCTGCTGGCCCCGGCCTCCGGGGTGGTCACCACCCGCGAGGCCGAGCCCGGCACCACCGTGGTGGCGGGCCAGGCCGTGCTGCGTTTGGTGGACCCGGCCAGCCTGTGGGTCAAAACCCGCATCGACCAAGGCCGTGCCGCCGGTCTGGCCGTGGGCCAGCCCGCGCAAGTGGTGCTGCGCTCGCAGCCCGGGCAGGTGCACGCGGCCACCGTGGCCCGGCTGGAGTTGCTGGCCGACGCCGTGACCGAAGAGCGCCTGGCCCAGGTGGCCTTTGCCGCGCCGCCACCGGGTGTTTCAGTGGGCGAGCTGGCCGAAGTCACCGTGCAATTGCCCGCCAGCAACGAAGGCCTGCGCCTGCCCAACGCCGCCATCCAGCGTCAGGCGGGCCAGGCCGGTGTGTGGAAGCTGGGCACCGATGGCAAACCCGTCTGGGTGCCTGTGACACTGGGGGCCAGCGGGCTGGACGGCACGGTGCGTGTGGACAGCGAAGGTTTGGCCGACGGCGACCGCGTGGTGCAACACAGCCAGAAACCCCTGCAAGCCGGCATGCGCGTGCAGGTGGTGGACGCGCTGGTGCCCGGCACGTCCCAGGGCCCCGCGAAATGATCAGCCTGGCCGGGCGCGACATCCTGCACGGCTGGGGCAAGTTTGTGCTCACCGGGTTGGGTTTGGGCCTGCTGATCGGCGTCACGCTGTCCATGGCCGGCATTTACCGGGGCATGGTGGACGACGCACACGCCCTGCTCACCAACAGCGGCGCCGACCTGTGGGTGGTGCAAAAGGACACGCAGGGGCCGTATGCCGAATCGTCCAGCCTCAAAGACGACGTGGTGCGCAGCCTGCGCGGCATGCCCGGTGTGGGCCGCGCCGCCAACGTCAGCTACCTGACCATGCAGGTGCGCGCCGAAGACGGGCAAGACGTGCGCGCCATGGTGGTGGGCCATGACAGCGACACCGAAGCCCCGCCCGGCAGCCCGGTGCACCTGGTGGCGGGGCGGCACATCACCCGCAGCCACTTTGAGGCGGTGGCCGACGTGAAAACCGGCTTCCAAGTGGGCGAGCGCATCCGCATACGCCGCCACAGCTACACCGTGGTGGGGCTGGCGCGGCGCATGGTGTCCAGCGGTGGCGACCCCATGGTGTTTGTGCCGCTGAAAGACGCACAAGAGGCGCAGTTTCTGAAAGACAACGACGCCATCATGAACGACCGCGCCCGCACCGCCGCCAACCCCGCCTTCAACCGCCCCGGCCAGCCTGGGCTGCTGGACGCGGTGCAGGCCCTGCAAACCAGCAGCCACAGCGTGAACGCCGTGCTGGTGCAACTGGCCCCCGGCGCACAGCCGGACGCGGTGGCCGCCGAACTGCGCCGCTGGAAACACGTGGCCGTGTTCACCCGCGCCGAGATGGAAGACATCCTGGTGGCCAAACTGATTGCCAACTCGGCCAAACAAATCGGCCTGTTCCTGGTGATTTTGTCGGTGGTCAGCGCGGCCATCGTGGCCTTCATCATCTACACCATGACCATGGGCAAGCTGCGCGAAATCGCGGTGTTGAAGCTCATTGGCACACGCAACACCACCATTGCCGGGATGATCTTGCAACAGGCCCTGGGCCTGGGTGCCATCGGGTTTGGGGTGGGCAAAGTGGCCGCCACGCTGTGGGCCCCGGTGTTCCCCAAATACGTGCTGCTGCTGACCAGCGATGCGGTTTTGGGCTTTGCCGCCACCATGGCCATTTGCGCCTTGGCCAGCACCCTGGCCATCCGCGTGGCGCTGAAGGTGGACCCTGGCGCCGCCATCGGTTGATGCACCCATGACCCCATCCCCCCCCCCCACCGGCGGCATCCTCATCGAAGGGCTGCGCAAGGTCTATGGCCAGGGCGACACCGCCGTCGAGGCCCTGAAAAACATCAACATGCAGGTGGCCCCTGGCGAGGTGGTGGGCCTGGTCGGCCCATCAGGCTCGGGCAAAAGCACGCTGCTGAAATGCCTGGGCGCCGTCATCGAGCCCACCGCCGGGCGCATGACGCTGGGCAATGAGGTGATTTACGACAACGGCTGGCGGGTGAAAGACCTGCGCGCCCTGCGGCGCGACCGCATCGGCTTCGTGTTCCAGGCGCCGTACCTCATTCCGTTTCTGGACGTGACCGACAACGTGGCCCTGCTGCCCATGCTGGCCGGGGTGCCCAACGCCGCCGCCCGCGCCCGCGCGCTGGCGCTGCTGACCGCGCTCGACGTGCAACACCGCGCCAAGGCCCAGCCCAACCAGCTCTCAGGCGGCGAGCAACAGCGCGTGTCCATCGCCCGTGCCCTGGCCAACAAACCCCCGGTGATCTTGGCCGACGAGCCCACCGCCCCCCTCGACAGCGAACGCGCCCTGGGCGTGATGCGGCTGCTCAACCAGATGGCCCAACAAGCGCAAACGGCGGTCATCGTCGTCACGCACGACGAAAAAATCATCCCCACCTTCAAACGGATTTACCAAATCCGCGACGGCGAAACGGTGGAGGTGGCCGGGGAGGGGCGGGCCTTGGGATGACGTTGCGCTGACGGTCAGCCGAACGACGGCAGGTTGGGTTTGACCACCGGTTTGCCCGCCGCCACCCAGGCGTCGTAACCCCCGGCGATGGACACCACGTTCAGGTAACCCATGGCCTGCATACTGCAAGCCGACAGGGCGGCACGGCCGCTGGTTTTGCAGTACAGCACCACGGCCAGGTCGCGGCGCTCCAGCGCGGGGTTGCCCGACAGTTTGAATTTCAACAGCCCGCGTGGCAGGTTGACCGCGCCTTGCAGGTGACCGGCGGCGTATTCGTCGGGCTCGCGCACGTCGATCACCACGTCGGCCGCCGCCAGGGCGGCATCGGTCTCAGCCAGGGCAATTTCACGGGACTGCGCTTTGGCGGCCATCACAAGGTCAAGGGCGGTTTTCATGGGTGTTGGTGTGGTTAAAGAGATAGCTTGAAAATGAATACAGTCAAGCGCTGGGTGCCATTTTTGCTTTAAAAATCAATGCCCGGCGTGCAGCTTTTCGTGGATGCGCTTGGTGGTGCGCCACACGGCCCACAGCACCACGGGAATCAGCGCCCCGGCCAGTGCTTCGGGGTGAATGGGCAAGCCCGCTGCTTTGCCTGCCTTGCCCGCGTACAACACCAGGCTGATGACGTAGTAGCTGATGGCGGCAATCGACAACCCCTCCACCGTGCTTTGCAAGCGCAGTTGCAGCTCTTGCCCGCGCGTGAGTTTTTCCAGCAGCTGCTGGTTTTGCGTTTCGGTGGCAATGTCCACCCGCGTGCGCAGCAGCGCGCTGGCCCGCGTGATACGGCCCGACAGCGACGACAGCCGGTGCGCCGTGGCCGACACCGTGGCCATGGCGGGCGAGAGCCGCCGGTTCATGAATTCGCCAATGGTCTGGGTGCCGGGCACGGGCTTTTCGCGCAGCTCGGCAATGCGTTGCAGCACGATGTGGTGGTAGGCCTCGGTGGCCGCAAAGCGGTAGGCGTGGTTGGCGGTGGCCATTTCCACCCGGGCGGCCAGGGTGGCCAGGTGGTTGAGCAACTCGGTGTCTGACTGGCCGCCGCTTTCGATTTGAGCGGTGATGTCGGCCAACTCGCGCTCGGTGGCGGTCAGCGTGGGCATCAAGGCTTTGGCCACCGGCAGGCCGCGCAGGGCCATCAGGCGGTAGGTCTCCAGTTCCAGCAGGCGTTGCGAAATGCGGCCTGCGCGGGTTTCGGTGGTGTCGGGCGGGGCGATCACCAGCATGCGCTCAAAGCCGGTGGCGCGCAGCGAAAAGTCGGTCAGCGCCCACGAGTGGCCGTTGTTCCCCATGACCGAAGCCACCAGCGAGTGGTCGCCCAGCCAGGTGCGGCCCAGCGCCATGGTGCCTTCGGCATCGGCCGTGTCGCCATGCAGCATAACCAGCTTGATCGCTGCAATGGTCTGGCCTGGAATGGCCGCGAGCCATTCGGCGGGCAGCATCAGGCCGGACAGCAGCTCGGGGTCGGTGTTGCCCAGGGCCGCGTGGGCGGGCAGGGGCTGCACGATGGAGTAGCGGGTGAACTCGCTGTGCCGTTCCCACTTCACGGTGTGGTCGGTGTAGCGCAGGCGCAGGAAGTTTTCGCTCAGGTCACCCAGCGTGAGGGCTTGCTGGCCGGGCAGTTTTTGCAGGTGGGCCAGTTCGTCTTCACGGCCCACGCCCTCGTTGAGCACGGCCACGTACACCACCAGCGCGGGCATGCGGATGCGCGCCGAGGGGCGGGCGTGCACTTCGTTGTGCAGGGCCTGGCGGTGGCCCGCGTCGGCAGGCAGGTACACCGGACCGCGTTCGGCCAGGGGGCGGGGAATGGGGGGCGATGAGGTGGGCTGCATGAGGCTATTTTCCGGGCATTTCGCCTGGCACCAGCGCTCAGCGTGTGAGGGCGGTGCGCAGCTCGGCTTCGGTCTTGGCGTGGGCAATGCGCTGCACCACGCCGTTGGCGAGTTCGATCAAGGTGACGCCTTTGGGTTCGCGTGGCCATGCGGCCAGCGTGGCCTCGTTCAGCGACACACCCACGGTGAACGGCATTTCGCGCAGCGACGCCAGGCGAAGGGTGCGCAGGTGGCGCAAGGCCGTGGGGGTGTCAGGAGACATGGGGCGGGCTTTTCAGGCGGTGGGTTGGCGTGCGGCCCTGGCCGCAAAGCCGAAGTGGGCAGCGGTGAACCCGATGCTGGCCCCGTAAACGGTGTGCACCACCAGGCTGGGCAGCACAGTGGCAGGGCCGAGCTGCCAGGGCGTGGGGTCTCCAAACCACCAGGGCAGACCGAGTGAGTTCACCACCGCGTAATACGCCGCACCGTACAGCGCACCCGCCACCACAGGCCGCTGCGCAGCCCGGCCTGACCACGCCAACCACGCCAACAAAGGCAAGGCCGACACCCAGCCCAGCACCAGGTGCTGGGCAAACAGAAAGGCGGGGGTGGGGTTGTCCACCCACAGCCCTGCAAATTTGGGGCCGTAGTGGCCCACGCGAAGGCCCACGGCTTGGAAGGCGAGGCCGGGCGGCATCATCACCAGCGAGGCGATGGTGCCGGAGCGGAGGGCTTCTTTGAGCCAGGTCGAAAGGGGCATGGGGGGCGCTGAGGGTGGCATTGCGTGTGCATTCTACATACCCACTGGGGTATTCATGGTGCTTGGCCATGGCGCGCACAGCCGGTGCCGGGTGCATGTCTGCCAAAAATCGCGCGGTTACCACAAGGGCCAGTTGGCCGGTCGTGAAAAAAGCGGGTGTTTCACCTCTTTTTTCTAAAGACTGGATTGAAGCTGCCGATAAATTAACCGAAACGATGAATAAGCCCTGCGAGCAGCAGTGAAGGAGAGGTGTCATGTTGACCATGCCCAGCGTCAGTTCCGCCAGCAATCTTGTGACCCGCCCGGTGTTGGTGGCCGAGGTGGTGCGCCCTGCCGCGCCCCAGCGGGCCATAGAACCGACCACGGCGGTCAGCAAAGAGCGCTCCCGTGCGGAAAACAAGGCCCCCGACACTTCGACGGCTGCCGCCAGTGCGCTCTACACCCCCAGTGGCAAAAGCAAGGCCGCAGAACGTGCAAATGGCGTGAACGGTACAAATGGCACAAGTGGTGCCAATGCCGAGGCGACGCGCGCTGCCGAAGAAGCGCGCAACAAAGAGCAGCCACCGGCCGAGAAATCTGAAATTCAGAAGGCCATGGAGGCCCAGATCAAAGAGCTGTTGGCCAATGTCTGGAAAGCCAGTGCCAAGGCGGTGGATTTTTTGTTGCAGCGTGACAGCGAAGCCGCTGGTGAAAATGCCGTGACGACACTGGAGCCGGCCGCATTGTTGGGCAAAAAGGCCGGTTCGGCTGCGGGCGCTTCAGATGCCCCCGCCAAGAACGCCGTGGTTGCTTACAACGCCCAAGGCGGGCGCTTGTCGGAAGAAACGGCGGCTGCGGGGCAGTTGCTCGACGTGTTGGCTTGAGCGGGCTTGGTCCTCAGGCCGTTTACAACCCGTTCAAATGCGGTGGCGAACCCCTGAGCCACTCAGCGCCAGTTTTTCCAGCAGTGCCGCTGCGATCTGCTTGAGCGGAAGCACGTCGTTGGCCGCCCCGGCCTGAATGGCCATGCGGGGCATGCCGAACACCACACACGAGGCTTCGTCCTGGCAGATGTTGTAGCTGCCCGCGTCGCGCATTTCTTTCATGGCCAATGCGCCATCGGCACCCATGCCCGTCAGCATGATGCCGTAGGCGTTGGGGCCCAGCACCTTGGCCGCTGATTTGAACAACACTTCCACCGACGGTTTGTGTCGGTTCACCGGCTCGGTGTCTTCCACCACCGCCACATAGTTGGAGCCGCTGCGGTCGATGCGAAACTGTTTGCCACCGGGGGCGATGTAGGCATGTCCCGGCAAAATGCGTTCGCCATGGCTGGCTTCTTTCACGCTGATGCGGCACAAGGAATCGAGCCGTGCCGCAAAGCTGGTGGTGAAGCCGGGGGGCATGTGCTGGGTGATGACGATGGCCGGTGAATCGGCCGGCAGCGGTACCAAAACCTCGCGAATGGCCTCGGTGCCACCCGTGGACGCACCGATGCAAATGACCTTCTCTGTCGAAATTCTGCCCAGTGGGGCACGGTGCGTCGATGCGGCGGGGGCCTGGGTCGCCACGGCTTTGGCTTGCCCCACGGGCAGCTCTGTGGCGTGGCGTTTCACGTGTGCACCCGCAGCGGTGCGGATTTTGTCCACGATTTCGCTCGACAGTTCTTTCAATCCAGACGACACGCCAATGCGTGGCTTGGCAACGAAATCCACGGCCCCCATTTCCAGGGCTCGCATTGTGATTTCAGCGCCTTTTTCTGTGAGGGTGGACACCATCACCACGGGCATGGGGCGCAAACGCATCAGCCGTGACAAGAAGTCCAGGCCGTCCATGCGTGGCATTTCCACATCGAGTGTGATGACGTCGGGGTTCAGCTCCCGGATCATTTCCCGGGCCACCAGTGGGTCGTTGGCAGCGCCAATGCACACCATGTCGGGTTGCTGGTTGATGATTTCGGTCAGCAGACTGCGCACCAGCGCCGAATCGTCCACCACCACCACCCTGATTTTCGCCATCCATCCGCTCCGTTAGAAAAGATCCACCGACCCACCGGCCGTGTTTTTGGCCAGTGCCGCGGCATTGCCCTTGCGCTCTGTCGACTCCAGAGATTCGGGGTGTGAGTGCGCCAGCCGTTTGACCATGGCTTTGCCACTGGTCGGGAAAAAGCACACCTTGCGTGGGTAAATGTCCATCACGTCTTTGGACACCACGGTGATGCGCTCGGTGTGCAGGTAGTCGAGCACAAACTTGGTGTTGCGCTCACCCACATTCATGGTGGTGAAGCCCGCCATGACTTGACCTCCCCCAAACACTTTGGCTTGCATCGACTCGCGCCGGGCGCCCAATTTGATCATTTCATTGATCAGCAACTCCATGGCGTAGGAGCCGTAGCGGCCGGAGGTGTCAGAACTGTCACCGTCTGGCAGCATGAAGTGGTTCATGCCGCCCACACCTGCTTTCGGGTCCCAAATGCAGGCCGCAATGCAGGAACCCAGCACCGTCATGATCACAATTTCGTTGTTGGCCACAAAGTATTCACCGGGCAGCACCTTGACGGCGTCTGACTGGAAATGGTGGTCAAAAAAGAAAAACGATGCCTCGCCTGGCTTGCGGGCCTGCCGACGCAGCGCGGCGAGGGAGTCGCTTTTTTGCAGCCCACTTTCTGGGTTCCCGCGCGGATTGCCCGGGTCAGTTGCCCGCCGGTTAAACACGCTCATACACCGTTTTTCCACGCAAAGTGAACAAAGTTTTGGCGTCGGTGAAGTTCTCGGCGTGCCCCACAAACAACAATCCGCCCGGTTTCATGTTGCGGTGAATGCGCTCCAGCACCCGCCGTTGTGTGGCAGCGTCGAAGTAAATCATGACGTTGCGGCAAAACACCATGTCAAAGGGCTCGCGAAACGGCCAGTTGTCTTGGATGAGGTTGACCGTGAAAAACTCGATGTGTTTCTGCAATTCACCCTTGACCCGGACATAGCCGCCGTTGCTGCCTTTCCCTTTGAGGAAATATTTGCGCAAATGCTCGCTGTCCAGGCCCTTCACGTTCTCCGATTTGTAGATACCCGCTGCGGCTGTGGACAACACTTTGGTGTCGATGTCGCTGCATTGCAGCACGTAGTTTGCACCGGCGCCCAAGGTGTCGAGCACCGTCATTGCAATCGAGTAAGGCTCTTCTCCTGTGGAGGCCGCGCTGCACCAGATGCGTGGAGTGCTGCTTGCCCCCATTTTTCGCAGCCGTTCGGAAAAAATGCCGAAATGGTGCTGTTCCCTGAAAAACGCGGTCAGGTTGGTTGTGAGCGCGTTGATGAATTCTTGCCATTCAGGGCCGTCGTGCTGCTCCAGCCAGTCCAGGTAAGACTTGAAGCTCTCGTGACCGGTGTCTCGCAGCCGGCGTGAAATACGGCTGTACACCATGGCGTGTTTGCCATCGTGCAGGCTGATACCGGCACGTTGGTAAATCAGCGCTTTGATGCGGGAAAAATCCTGGTCACTCCAAATGAACTCGCGTCCTTGCGCCAGCGGTCCGTTGTCGTCATTGGCGGGGCCGGTTTTGATCATGGAGGCTGGGGCGGTGTGTTGGGCGTGTCGTCAACCGAGGGGCAGTGCCGGTGTGCGCTCAGTGGCGCGAGCGGCGGATCAGTCCGCTGGTGTCCAGGATCAACGCCACTTTGCCATCGCCCAAAATGGTGGCCCCCGATACGTTGGGCACTTTGCGGTAGTTGCTTTCCAGGTTTTTGATCACCACCTGCTGTTGTCCCAGCAGCTCGTCCACCATGACGGCCACCCGCGAACCTTCGGCTTCGATGACCACCATGATGCTGTTGGCGTTTGCGTATTCGTGCCGGGGCACTTCAAACACGCGCTCCAGTTCGATCACGGGCATGTATTCGTCGTGCACCTTCACCAACTGGGCGCCTTGCGCCACGGTATTGATTTCGTCAGGCTTGACTTGGAACGATTCCACCACCGACGACAACGGCAGGATGTAAACCTCGTTGCTCACCCGCACCGACATGCCGTCCATGATGGCCAGCGTCAGAGGCAAGCGAACGATCACCTTCATGCCAATGCCCTCACGGGACTCAATCTCCACGGTGCCGTTGAGCGCCGCAATGTTCTTTTTCACCACGTCCATGCCCACGCCACGGCCAGACACATCGGTCACGACTTCTGCTGTGGAAAAGCCCGGGGCAAAAATCAGCATCCATGCTTCTGCATCTGTGATGTTGTCGGCAACCTCAATGCCTTTTTCGCGTGCCTTGGCCACCAGCTTTTCTTTGTTGAGGCCTCGACCGTCGTCTTTGACTTCGATCAGGATGGACCCGCCTTGGTGGGCGGCTGACAAGGTGACGGTGCCGTGCTCGGACTTGCCTTTGGCAACACGTACATCGGGCATTTCAATGCCGTGGTCGCAACTGTTGCGGATGAGGTGGGTCAGGGGATCGGTGATTTTTTCGATCAATCCCTTGTCCAGCTCGGTGGCTTCACCGTGGGTGATCAGCTCAACTTTTTTGCCCAGTTTGCCCGCCAGGTCCCGAAGCATGCGGGGGAAGCGGCTGAACACCACCGACATGGGAATCATGCGGATGGACATCACCGACTCTTGCAGATCGCGTGTGTTGCGGTCCAAATCGGCCAGACCTGCCAGCAGTTGTTGGTTCATGACGGGATCAAGCGCCCGGCTGTTTTGGGCCAGCATGGCTTGTGTGATCACCAGTTCACCCACCAGGTTGATCAACTGGTCCACCTTGCTGACAGACACTCGCAGGGTGGACGATTCCAGTTGGGCGGCTTGTGCGGCGGGTTTGACTTCAGCTTTTGCTGCTGTTTTGGTTGCAGCAGCAGGCGCTTCTGCGGGTGAAACTGCCACGGATGTGGTTGGCGCAGGTGCCGGTGCGGGTGTGGCCGCCGCATGTGGGATGTCTTCAAACAACCCGAATCCGGCGTCTTGGTGCAAGGTGTGCGATGCGGGCGCAGGGGCGGCATCCAAGTCAATGATCAGGATGTTTTCTTTCGAGACGTGGAACGCAAACAGGTCGATCAGGTCACCGTCTGAGGATGTGGTTTCCACCGCAAACACCCGTTTGGCGCTGTCATCGGTGGGCATGCCCTGGATGGTGCCCAAGCCTGAGATGTCGCGGAACAGTTCAACGATGGCATCTGCCTGCTCGGGGTGGTCGAGCGGTCCTACATGAATTTCAAGTTTGCGCGGTCCACCCGGGGTCTTGGGTGTGGGGGCCACAGCCACAGGTGCTGCCACCACCGGCGCCGGTTTGGGCGACGCTGCCGCCGCCACGGGTGCCTGCCCGGAAGCCAAGACACGGATGCGCTCCACCAAACTGCTGGTTTCGGGGGCTGCCGCATCTGAGCCCTGGTGTCGGGCCAGCAAGCCGCGCAATGCGTCAGATGACTCCAGCAACACGTCCACCATGGCGGCATTGGGCTGCAACTCATGGCGGCGCAGCTTGTCCAGCAAACCTTCCATTTGGTGGGTCAACTCGGCCACGTCTGCAAAACCGAATGTGGCGGCGCCGCCTTTGATGGAGTGTGCGCACCGGAATACCGCATTCAACTCTTCGTCGTCGGCCGTTTCCAGGTCCAAATCCAGGAGCATTTGCTCCATCTGGTCGAGATTCTCCCCGGCTTCCTCGAAAAAGATTTCGTAGAACTGGGAGAGATCGATTGAACCGCCTGAGCTGTGGTTGTCTTGCATGGTGGGGCCCATAAAAACCGCCTGAAAAGAATGACTGCCTGATTAAACGGTCAGCGGATGACTTTTTGGATGATCTCGATCAAACGATTGGGATCGAATGGCTTGACCAACCAACCCGTGGCACCCGCTGCACGACCTGCTTGCTTCATTTGGTCGCTGGATTCGGTGGTGAGGATCAGGATGGGGGTGCTTTTGAAATTGGGGTGCTCCCGCAATTTCTTGGTCAGACCCAGTCCATCCATTCGGGGCATGTTTTGGTCAGTCAACACCAAGTCGAAGGTCTGGTTTTGTGCCTTTTCAAAGGCATCTTGCCCATCGACGGCTTCGACCACTTTGTAGCCCGCACCAATGAGGGTGAAGGAAACCATCTTTCGCATGGAGGCCGAGTCGTCCACCGCGAGAATTGAATGCATAAAAAGGAGCTCCGTGTACCTGCGTTGATCGGGGGCTGGCTGGGTCAGAACAGCTCTATCGAGCCAGCGTCCATCTCGCTTTGCGTGACGGGGTTGGGCTTGGGGGGGGTGACATCAATCGGCATGTCTGGGTCTTCGTCATCGTCAAGTCCCATGGCCTCTTCGGCCAGTTTGTATGCGCACGCCTTGAGTATTTTGTCGGTGTGCACCAGCAGTTGCGACGCCATGTCGTGAAACTGCAGTTCTGTGACGGCCAGTTGCAGCGCGTTTCTGACCGTGGGCAGTTCGGGAGGGCCATCGGCACCTATGTGTGCCAGCGCCGTGTTCGCTGAGCTGAACCTGTCCATCAGGTTTTCAGTGGCGTGATCCAGCAACCCACCCAACCGCTGCAAGTCGTTCATCACAACCAAAAGCGAGTCTTGCAGGTCGGCCACCGCAGCAACGGGCAGGGAAACCTTGGGTTGGGTGTTCGGCATAGGCAGGTGTTTCCCAAATCAAGACAAGTGAGGCATACGCATCAGTGCGAATGGTCAGGTAATTTTTGCGCAAAAAATCGGTTCAGGTGAGCTCGGTCAGAAAGAAATACCTTTGGTCTGAGCAGACCCTGACAATACACATTGGCATAAAGTTTGCAAAACAATGAATCCCGAGAATACAAGGCTTTTCCATGGGTCGATCGCTTAAAGCGCTGTACCTCAGGGGCAACGCGTCTTCCCCTCACGCGCTGGCAGATTCTTTGACGCGCGATTTTGACGACGTGGACGTGCAAGAGGTCGATTCTCTTGCGGCTTTCGGCTCTGCTGCGGTGGGGGTGTTTGATGTGTACCTGTCAGATTACGCCGTTGCGGGGGGCACGGGTGTCGATGCGTGGAACCTGCTGGAGCACGGTGACAACCCCCTGCCGTTCGTGATCTTGTCGCCTGAAGACATGGGCGAGGCTGAATCCATCGATGTCATGCGCAGTGGTGTCAGCGAGTGCGTTTTCAAAGAAGACCTGCACAGGGTCGGCTACGTGTTGCAAAAACTCTTGGAGGTGTGGGATGCGCGGCAGGCAAAAATCCAGGCTGACGCAGCTTTGGTGGTCTCCCGCAACCAGTTGCTGCGTTTGACCCAGCAGTTGCATGCCCGTATTGATGAAGAGCGCACCGCGGTGTCGCGTGAAATTCACGACGACATCGGTGGCGCTTTGGCCGCTGTCAAATTTGACCTCGCCTGGATAGCGCGCCGAACCACCGACGCTGAGGTCAAAGACCGGGTTCAGCAGGCCACGGTAACGCTGCAACAGGCGCTGGAGGCCAGTCAACGCATCATGTTGAACCTGCGCCCCGCCATCCTTGACGAGGGTTTGGTGCCCGCCTTGCAGTGGTTGGTGAATGCCTTTCAGAAGCGCACAGGGGCCGAGGTGGTGTTCCGGTGCGACAAAGAAACCCTGGACCTGCCTGCCGAGGTTCAGACCGTGGCCTTCAGCGTCGTGCGCGAAGGCCTGACCAACGTGGTGAAACACGCCAACGCCACCCGGGTGCTTGTGGATGTCAGCGATCAAGAGGGTATCCTGACGGTGGAAGTCACTGACAATGGCCATGGGTTGACCCCCAAAGCGCTGAACAAGGAAACGTCCTTTGGCATTCTGGGCTTGCGTGAGCGTGCCCAGTCCGTGGGGGGCTGGTTGGATGTCAGTGCCCACGGTGGCGGTGTGTCTGTGACTTTGTCAGTGCCACTGGATGGACAGCTGTTGACCGAACTAGCAGAGGACTCCGAATGATCAATGTGGTGTTGTGTGATGACCACGCCATGGTGCGGCGCGGGATCAAAGATGCCATTTCCGAAGCGGTGGACATCCGTGTGGTGGGCGAGGCAGGCAGTTACCCGGAGTTGCGACAAGTTTTGCGTGAGGTGCAATGCGATGTCCTGGTGCAAGACCTCAACATGCCTGGCCGGGGAGGTTTGGAGGTCTTGGCTGCCTTGAAGGACGAAGGTTCGAAGGTCAAAACCTTGGTGGTGTCGATGTACGCCGAAGACCAATACGCCATACGCTGTTTGCGGGCCGGGGCCATGGGCTATTTGAACAAAGCGGCCGAGCCTGCTGAGTTGATCCACGCCATTCGCACGCTGATGCAAGGGCGCAAATTTGTGACCTCAGAAGTCGCCCAGAAGCTGGTCGACAGTTTGGTGTCCCCCGAGGTGGAGGACCCACACACCACTTTGTCGGAACGGGAGCTGCAGACCTTGCAAAAGATGGCCGCTGGGCACAAGTTGTCTGAAATTGCCGAGGAATTGATGCTCAGTCCCAAAACCGTCAGTGTGTACCGCGCCCGCGTGCTGCAAAAACTCAACCTGACCAACAACGCGGAACTTACCGCGTATGCCATCCACCACGGTTTGATCTGAGCCGCTGGTGAGTGGGGCGTCAGTTGCCCACGAACAACCCGGTGATCACCCTCAGAAGGTTCAGCAGTGGCTGTTCCATCATGGGAATGGTGAAGGCAACCCCCAGCAGACCTGCTGACACAGTCAGCGGAAAGCCGACCGCAAGCACGTTCATTTGGGGTGCCACGCGCGACATGACTCCCAGCACGATGTTCACGAACATCAAAATCCCAATCATGGGCAATGCGATCCACAGACCGTATCTGAACATCAACGCGCCCAGCTCGTGCAGTTTCATGGCAGCAAGCACGGGCGTCACCTCTTGCCCCAAGGGGAACGTGCCAAAACTGGCCACCACGGTGTGGATCAACAGCAGATGACCATTGGTCACCACAAACAACAACATCGTGGTGTTGCCAAAAAAACGCCCCACGGTGCTGGACTGTGAGCTGGTGGCCGGATCAAAGAAGCCTGCGAAGTTCAGCCCCATTTGCAAGCCCACGACCTCTCCGGCCAGTTCCACCGCTGAAAACACGATGCGAGCTGCCAGCCCAATGGAAAGGCCAACCAGCACTTGTTGTGCCGCCACGGCCAGTGCCAGTGGGTCGTTGAGCGATATCACCGGTTGGTCAGCCAAGCCGGGTTGCGCACACAGGGCGATAAAGAACGCCAACGACACCCTGGTGCGGGCACTCAAAGATTTGGCGGACAGAACAGGCGCACTGGTGAAAAGAGCCAATATGCGCAAGAACGGCCAAAACACTGGCGTTACCCACGCCATGATTTGTGCTTCTGTAAAGCCGATCATTCGGCCCCCTCAGGCCGCAAATGTCGGGATGGATTGGAGGGTGCGGCGGATGAACTCCACCATGGTGGTCAGCATCCAGGGGCCCGCCATCGCGAACACCACGATCGCGGCCACCAGCTTGGGCACAAAAGCCAACGTGGATTCGTTGATCTGCGTGATGGCTTGAAACAGGCTCACCACCAAGCCCACCACCAAAGCGGTGCCCATGATGGGGGCTGACACCATCAGCATCAGGAACAGGGCGTTTTGTGCCAGTGTCAGTACGGTGGTTGTGTCCATGTGTCTGGCCTTAAGTCACAAAGCTGGCGGCCAATGAGCCCAGCAGCAAATTCCAGCCATCGGCCAGCACGAAGAGCATGAGTTTGAAGGGGAGGGCCACCAGCACGGGCGACAGCATCATCATGCCCAGTGACATCAACACGCTGGCCACCACCATGTCGATGACCAGGAACGGAATGAAGATCAAGAAGCCGATTTGAAACGCGGTTTTGAGTTCGCTGGTGGCAAAGGCAGGCACCAGCACCCGAAACGGCGCTGCCTCGGGGGTGACACCGGGGCCCAGTTTGGCCAGCCGAGCGAACAACTCGAAGTCGGATTGGCGGGTCTGTTTCAGCATGAAACTGCGCATGGGCGCCTGGGCTGCGTCCACGGCCTGTTCAAACGACAGCGTGTTTTTGGTGTATGGCACATAAGCCTCGTTGTAAACCCGGTCCAAGGTCGGGCTCATCACGAAAAAGGTCAAAAACAAAGACAGGCCCACAATCACCTGTGCCGGTGGGGCCGACTGCGTGCCCATGGCTTGCCGCATCAGCGACAGCACGATGACGATGCGTGTGAACCCCGTCATCATCAACACGATGGCTGGCAGGAAAGACAGGGCCGTGAAAAACAGCAGCGTCTGTATCGGCACCGAATAGTTGGTGCCGCTCGCTCCCTGCCCTATGAGGAGAGGCAGCTGCCCCCCTTGTTGGGCCCAGGCCAACACCGGTGCACCGCACAGCACGAGGGCCAGTGCACCCGAGCGGGTCAGTGTTTCAGCTTTGCAGGGTTTCATGGGGGCTGTTCGACGGCGGGGTTTGAGGTGGTTGGTCCAACGAGTCCAGCTTGGTGACCGATTGTGGCGTAACGCCCAGCACCAGCCATTTTTTGTGGGGCCCCAGGGCAATCTCCACCGTGACCACTTTTTGCTGCGGCCCCACCGCCAGCACCGAAACCACATGCACCGGTTGGTTGCTGGGTTTGAGCCCGCCCCAGCCACGGCGCTTCACCCAGCCCGCTGCCCAAGGCAGCATCAGCACCACCCCCAGCAGGGCCAATGCAGGCCAGGCATCGGCGACGGTGAGCATCAGCCTTTGCTCAGCCGCCGCAGCCGCTCGGACGGCGTGACGATGTCCGTCAGCCGGATACCAAACTTGTCGTTCACCACGACCACCTCGCCTTGGGCGATCAGGTAGCCGTTGACCAGCACGTCCATGGGTTCGCCCGCCAAGGCGTCCAGCTCCACCACAGAGCCTTGGCCCAATTGCAAGATGTATTTGATGGGCACCTTGGTGCGCCCCAGCTCTACCGACAGCTGAACGGGGATGTCCAGCACCAGGTTGATGTCGCCAGCTGGCACGGACTTGTTGCTCAGGGGGGCAAACGCATCCGACGTGTCGAACGCCGGTGCACCGTTGCCTGCAGCTTCTTTCTGGCTTTGTTCTTCCAGCGCTTGGGCCCAATCGTCTGCCATCGAGTCTTCGGCGCTGGGGTCCATGGGGGTGTCAGTGGTCATAGTTATCTCCAATCCAACTCTGCGCCGCAGAGCGCAGGCTGCGTTCAATTTTCAAGGCGTATTTGCCTTTGTGTGTGCCGTACTGGCATTCAAAAACGGGCACACCGTCCACTTTTGCCTCGATGATGGACTGTCGGTCCAGCTCTATGAAATCACCCACTTTCATGGCCAGCAGTTGCTCCACCGTGGCATCCGCCCTGGCCAACTCGGCCACCAGGCTGACTTCAGCCGCTTGGATTTCATGGCCCAGCACTTTCACCCAGCGGCGGTCCACCTCAATGGCGTCACCTTGCACCGATGAATACAACACGTCCCGAATGGGCTCCAGTGTGGAGTAGGGAATGCAAATGTGCAGTGACCCGGTGAGGTCCCCGATTTCCAAGGTGAAACTGGTGGACACCACGATTTCACTGGGGGTGGCGATGGTTGCGAACTGGGGTTGCATCTCGGAGCGTTGGTACACCAGTTCAAGGGGGTAGACCCCTTTCCAGGCCTTGGCGTATTCCTCTGCCACCACATCGACCAGGCGGTTGATCACACGCTGCTCGGTGGGGGAGAAGTCCCGCCCTTCGATCCGGGTGTGGAATTTGCCTGACCCACCAAACAAGCTGTCGATCACACCAAACAACAGGGTGGGTTCACACACCACCAGGCCGTTGCCCCGCAAGGGTCGAACGGCCATGATGTTGAAGTTGGTGGGCACCACCAGCTCGCGCAAGAAAGCGCTGTACTTTTGCACCGACACGGCACCCACCGACACCTCGGGGCTGCGCCTGATGAAGTTGAAAAGGCCCACGCGAAGGTTGCGCGCGAAACGCTCGTTGACGATCTCCATCGTGGGCATGCGCCCGCGCACGATGCGCTCTTGGCTGGAGAGGTTGTAGTTGCGAACGCCGTCGGTGGGCTCGTCTTCCTTCGTGAGCTTTTGACTTTCGCCCGTGACGCCTTCCAGCAGCGCGTCAATTTCTTCTTGCGACAGATAAGAGTCACTCATGGTGCGCTCCCCTGGGTGTCACTGAACGATGAAGCTGGAGAACAGCACAGCCTCTACTGGGGTGTAAGCCGGGGCCCTGCGTTTCTTTTTGGCGGCCTTCACTGGGTCGGTTTCTTCCTCATCTTCGTCATCCAGTTCGAACCCGAGCTGGCCCGACACCTCGCGAACGATGGCGCGGGTCAGCTTTTCTTTGCCTTGTATGCCCAGCAATTCATCAGCGGTGCGCTTTGAGATTTCCATGAGGATGGCGTTGCGAATGCTGGGCATGTACAGCTTCACGTTATCGGCCGTTTTGGCATCTTCCAGTTTCAGCGTGATGCCCACTTGTGCAAAGCGGCCGCCACCGGGGTCGGCCAGGTTCACGACCATGTTTTCGATGGGCATGAAGGTGGGGGGGGTTTTCGGATCAGGGGCTTTGCGGGGCGGTGGGGCCGCCGGTTTGGCGTGTGCCACCGGTTCGGCCCCTTCTGCGCCTTCTTCGTCGTGGGGCTTTTTCTTCAGCAAAAAGAATGCGGCCCCGCCACCGACCAGGGCCAACACGACCACCCCGATGATGATGAAAAGCATTTTTTTGCTTTTGGGCTTTTCAGCGACTGCTGCACCTTCAGCGGCAGGTTTTGCGGACATGATGATTTCCCCGGTGACTCAGCGTCACCCAAGGGCGATCGCTGTGTGAAACTGACTGTGGCCCCGATTATTGGCGTGCCTTGCAGACACAAAGTGCCGATTAGCGGGGTGAATACGGCTTGTATGACCGGGCGGCACCCGCTCAGGCGTAAAAATCGAGTTTAGTCGCGGTCATGATGTTTGGCACCCGGGGTGTGGTGGCCACGGGGGTGTCGGTGGTGGCGGTTTTCAGACCGCGTCCTCGTTGTGCCAACTCCACCGTGGGCCGTTCGCTGGCGTTGTCTTGCGGGGTGTTGGCGCGGCCGCCGCCCACGGACACGTTGCCCAGTGCAATGCCTTGCGCGTCCATCAACCGTTGCAGTGCTTCCTGGGCACCGTTTTGCAGCACTTCGCGCACACTTTCTTCGTCGGTTTCAAACGAAACCGCCAATTCGCCGTCGGTGAACGAGAGCTTCACTTCCAGGGGGCCGTCTTCGGCCGAGCCAATGGTGAAGCTGGCGCGTTGCGCCCCTTGTGCGCTCCAGTAGCTGATTTGGGCGCCCACATCGTCCATGTGTTGCTGGAACATGTCGGCAAACGCCTCGGGTGCGGGTGTGACGTCAGGTGCGGTGGGTGATGGGGCAGGTATCTCGGCCTGCTGAATGCCTTCGCCAGCGGGGGCATCGGGCCCTTGTGGCCCGGTCACTGCAGTGGGCTCCAGTGCACCAGCTTGCTCTGCTGTGTTCGGTGCGGGGTTTTCGGTGGCATCGCTGCGGCCCGCCAAGTCCAGTGTTGAGCGAATGTGCCCCGCCGGTTCGGGCATTTTCCCGGTGTTTGCCGTGGCTTGTGCGCCTGCGGTGGCCTCGGCCATGGCCACAGTGCCCGTGCGCACAGACCCAATGGCGTTGGCTTTTGCGCTGCCGGGCCGCGTTTTGCTGAGGGGCGATGCCGCCCCTGTGTCTGCCCAGCCCGCGTTGACCGCAGCGGGTGCCTGTTGGGTGCGTGTGGTGTCCGCCGCAGGGGGCTGCTGCTCTGTTGCTTTTGCAAGAGCGGCTTGCAATTCGGTGTCGTTGGGCGATGGGGGCGCCCAAGCGCCCGTATTTGCCAGCAGGGTGCCGGCGCTGTCGGGTTTCTGTGCCGGTTTGTTGGGGCTTGTGCCGCCGTCAAGGGCCAGTCCTGAGGGGACCAGGGACGTGCCCTCACTGACAAGGGGTGTTGTGGCGTCTGTCAGCGGTGCGCCGCTGCGTTCCAGGGCCCGCCCGTCTGGGGTGTTGCCCGGGTTTGCGGTCGCTGCCTGAGGGGTGTTTGCTTGGCTGCCGGAGATCACGCCACGCCAGTCCAGCAGGGCTTGCAAGGCCAGCTGGGCCGCGTCGGCGGGTGTGCGCTCGTCTGCCTTGGGCCGTTCCGTGTCGGCATCTTCTGCGGGGGCTTGTGCCGTGGTGTCGGTCACGGCGGACGTGGGCTCTTCGTCGGCTTGCAGCAGCATCAAGGCGGCGAACTGGCTCGGTGTGCTGTTGGGCTGGCCGTTGGGCTTTGCTGCCTGGGCGGACTTGTTGGCCGAGGCCCGTTCGGCGGCTGCGGGGGTGACGGATGTGGTGCTCATGGTTGGGTCTCTGTGGCGGCCTGGCGGCGCTGGTGTGCCAGCATGGACATGGCCATTTCGTCGGTCAACTTTTGTTCGGTCTTTTTGGCCTTCAGCGCAATACTGTCAATCGTTATTTGCTGCACTTTTTCTATTTTTGCCAATGCTTGCTCTGCGGCTTGAAGGGCTTGCATCGCACGCGTCACCTGGGCATTGCGTTGTTGGATCACATTCGCCTGAAAGTCGATAGCGGCTTGAATCTTGTCCATGAAATGGCGTTGGTGCTGCATCAGCACGGGGGTCACGCCCTGGGCCGCGCGCCCGGCCCACTTCACCTGGCCTTGGTCCACGTAGTCGGTGAGTTGGGCCATTTGTGCCTCGGCGGCTGCCAGCTGCTGGCGCGCGCTGGCCAGCGCCGCGCCGGCGTCGTCGCGCCTTGTGGTGGCCACACCGATGACGGTGCGCAGGCTTTTCAGGTCAACGGGCATTGAGCAGGCTTCCCATTTGCATCACGCAAGGGCCCAGCGTGGCTGACTCTTGCATTTCTTGCTCCAAAAAGGTTTGCATGGCGGGGAACAGCGCGATGGCCTTGTCGGTCTCTGCGTCGCTGCCTGCCACGTACACACCCAGTTGTATCAGGTCGCGGGTTTTTTGATACCTGGAATAAAGGGCCTTAAACCGGCGAGACAAATCCCAATGTTGTGGCGTGACCACGTTGTGCATGACCCGCGAGGCCGATTGCTCCACGTCAATGGCGGGGTAATGGCCCGACTCGGCCAGGCTGCGCGACAGCACGATGTGGCCGTCCAGAATGGCGCGGGCCGCGTCGGCAATGGGGTCTTGCTGGTCGTCGCCCTCTGACAGCACGGTGTAGAACGCGGTGATGGAGCCCACGCCGTTGAGCCCGTTGCCGCTGCGCTCCACCAAGCCGGGCAGTTTGGCAAAACACGACGGTGGGTAACCTTTGGTGGCAGGGGGTTCGCCAATGGCCAAGGCGATTTCGCGTTGGGCCATGGCGTAGCGGGTGAGCGAGTCCATCAACAACAGCACGTGCTGGCCTTGGTCGCGGAACTGCTCGGCCACGGCGGTGGCGTAGGCCGCGCCTTGCATGCGCACCAAGGGCGGGGCATCGGCGGGGGCTGCCACCACCACCGAACGTTTGCGGCCTTCGTCGCCCAGGATGTCTTCAATGAATTCTTTGACCTCACGGCCCCGCTCGCCGATCAGCCCCACCACGATGACGTCTGCCTGGGTGTAGCGGGCCATCATGCCCAGCAGCACGCTTTTGCCCACGCCAGAGCCCGCAAACAAGCCAATGCGCTGCCCACGCCCCACGGTCAACAGGCTGTTGATGCAGCGAATGCCTGTGTCCAGCGGCACCCGGATGGGCTCGCGGGCCATGGCGTTCAAGGGCTGGCGGTCCATGGGTTCGGCGTTCACGCCGGTGAGCGGCCCCAAGCCGTCCATGGGGTTGCCATGCGCATCGACCACGCGGCCCAGCAGGCCTGGCCCCAGGGGCAGGCGCAGCACCCCTTTGTCGTTGGGGTTGACGGGCTTGCCCGGCTGACCCAGTCTGGGCAAAGGGCGGTAAGGGGGCACGGGTTTGACGCTGGCGCCTGCGGTGAGGCCGTGAACGTCGCCCGCGGGCATGAGGTAGGCGCGGCTTCCCGAAAACCCCACGATTTCGGCCAGCACCTGTTCTCCGTTGCCCGCGTCAATCAGGCACTGGGCGCCCACGGGGGCGCGAATGCCAGAGGCCTCCAACACCAAACCGGCGAGGCGTGTGAGCTGTCCTTTCACTTCCAACGGCGCGGGCAGTTGCGCGCGCTGCCGGGCTTCGTCCAGAAAGGCCGCCCAGGGGCTGCTGGGGTCAAGCGGGGTGGTCATGGTCAGGCGCCTGTGGCGTGTCCCAGGTGCTTTCCAACCCCAGGTTGGCGATGGTGCGGTGCCAGCGTTTTTCCAGCGTGGCATCCACACCGGTGCCCGGTGCTTCGATCAGACAACCGCCAGGGGTGATGCTGGCATCGGCCACAAAGCGGGGCGCATCAGGGGCGGGGGGTTGTGTCCATCCGGCCTCCAAGGCTGCAAAGTCGTCGGGGTGCACGCGCACGGTGACGGGCAGGGCGTCGGTGACCAGCGCTGCAATGGCATCGTTGACGATGGGCTCGATGGACTTGGGGTCCAGCATCAGTTCGCGGCGCACCACCTGGCGGGCCAGTTCGCAGGCCATTTCCAACACGGCCTGTGCCATGTGCACCTGCGTGTGGGCCAGTTGCTCGCGCAGTTCGGCCAACACTTCGTCAAACCGGCGTGTCGCGGCTTCGGTGGCCAGCCGGGTGGGCTCGGCCAGTGCCGCCCGGGTTTCTTCACAGCCTGCGGCATGGCCTTGTGCGTAGCCGTCTTCCAGTGACTGGCGGCGCAGGGACTCCATGTCGGCGGCAATGGCCTCGGGTGAAGGCCCCCTGGCTTCCTCTTGGGCCTTTTCTTCTGCCGCTGCCGCGGCGATGTCCTCGGGGTGGGGCGTGCCATCAACGTTGTCAAACCGCCAGGTGGACACGGCCTCGATTTCTTCGCGCGGGATGAAGCGCGCGTAAGCCGTGGACGACTTAGACGAATGCGTCATCTCCGCCTCCGCCCATCACAATCTGGCCCTCGTCGGTGAGGCGGCGCACCACTTTCAGAATTTCTTTCTGCTGGGCTTCCACTTCCGACAGGCGCACCGGTCCGCGCGATTCCAAATCTTCGCGCATGCTCTCGGCAGCCCGCGACGACATGTTGGCCAACACCTTCTCGCGCAGTTCCTGAGACGCGCCTTTGAGCGAGATGACCAGTGTTTCGGAGGCCACTTCTTTGAGCACCATCTGGATGGACTTGTCGTCGAGCTTGAGCAAGTCCTCGAAGGTGAACATTTTGTCCATGATCTTCTGGGCCAGGTCGGGATCGTGTTCGCGGATGGATTCGATCACGCCGGTTTCGATGCTGGTGCCCATCAGGTTGATGATCTCGGCTGCAGTCTTCACGCCGCCCAGCGATGTTTTGCGGATCTTGTCGCCACCGGCCAGCACTTTGTAAAGCACTTCGTTCAAGTCTTTCAGCGCCGTGGGCTGGATGCCTTCCAACGTGGCGATGCGCAGCATGACTTCGTTGCGGGTGCGTTCGCTGAAGTTTTTCAGCACTCCGGCAATCTGGTCGAAATCCAGGTGCACCAAGATGGCCGCCAAAATTTGGGGGTGCTCGTTGCGCAGCAGTTCTGCCACCGACAGCGCATCCATCCATTTCAGGCTTTCAATGCCCGACACGTCGCCGCCTTGCAAAATGCGGTCAATCAGCAGACCGGCTTTGTCGTCGCCCAAGGCGCGCTTCAGCACCGAGCGCACGTAGTTGTCGGTGTCGGTCACCAGCAGGCTTTGCGATTTGGCCTCGCCGGTGAATTTTTGCAGCACCTGTTCCACTTTTTCGTGGGTGATGCCGCGCGTGCGGGCAATGGTTTCCCCCAGCTTTTGCACTTCTTTGGGGGACAGGTGTTTGAACACCTCGGCGGCTTCTTCTTCCCCCAGCGACATCAAAAATATGGCCGCGTCTTGGACGCCATCGTCTTCCATGGTGTGTTCCTGTGGTCGTGTGGTCAGGTCGGTGATTCACCGTTGACCCAGCTTTTGACGATGTTGGCCACGGCCACCGGGTTCTCCCGTGCCAGCCGTTTGGCGTCTTCCAGTTGCAGCTCGTATTCCGTGGGCATGTGCGGCGCGTCGGGGGCCTCCAGGCCAGGCAACAAACCAGGCCGTTCGGTGCTGCCGTCCACCAGGGCTTCGAGCTGGGGTGTGTCGCCCGCTGCTGCGGCGGCGGCCGCTGCGGCCTGGGCTGCCAACTCTTCGGGGGGCACGGGCCTCATGATCTTCAAGCTGGGGCGAACGAATCCTAGCAGCACCACCAGGCCAAGCACCACCATGGCAATGGGCCATGCGAAGGAGCGGGCCAACTCAATGTTGTCAGGCTGCTGCCAGATGGGCACTTCCACGGTTTCGACTTTGGCCACGTTGAACGGGGCATTCATCAGGTTCACCGAATCCCCCCGGCCTTGGCTGAAGCCGATGGCCTCGCGCACCAGCGCGGTCATCTGGTCAATTTGCTCTTGGGGCAAAGGCTGCGCCGTTTCTTTCCCGGTTTTGGGGTCCATCACCATGCGGTGGTTGATGACCACGGCGGCTGTCAGGCGCTTGATATTGCCGGTGGCGCCGCGCACCACACGCACGGTTTTGTCCACCTCGTAGTTCACCACCGACTCGCGCCGCGAGGTGTTGCTGGCAGAGGTGCCCGCCGATCCGTTGGGGCCCGTCACGCCTGGGGTGGCCGCCTGGCCGTTGATGGGGGCGGCCGGTGCGCCGGGCGGAATGTTGGACGTTGAGCCTGGTACGCCGGGAGCGAGCGCGTTGCTGTCGCTGTTGTTTTCCACGGTTTGCTGGCTGCGCACTGCACTTGGCGCTCCGCCTTGGTTGGGCGAGTGGGTTTCAGAGGTTTGCTCTTGCTGGGAAAAGTCCACGTCGGCCGTGACTTGGGCGCGCACGTTGGTGCGGCCCAGCAGGGGCTCCAGAATGTCCATCACCCGTTTGGTGTAGTTCTGCTCGATTTGCTGCACGTATTGCAGCTGTTGGGTGTCAATGCCTTGGGCCTGACCTTCGGGTGGGTTGGACAGCAGGTTGCCGGCATCGTCCACCACGCTGACAGATTTGGTGTTCAGCTCGGGCACGCTGGCGGCCACCAGGTGCACAATGCCCGCCACTTGCGCCTTGTCCAGCGTGCGGCCAGGGTGCAGCGTCACCAGCACGGAGGCCGACGGTTTTTGTTGTTCCCGAAAAAAGCCGTTTTGGTTGGGCAGAGCCAAATGGATGCGCGCGGATTGCACCGCCGCGATGGACTGTATGGAGCGGGTAAGTTCGCCCTCCAGCCCGCGTTGAAAGGTGAGGCGCTCTTGAAACTGTGTCATGCCGAAGCGGTTGGCTTCCATGGCGTCAAAGCCACCCACAGAGCCTTTGGGCAAGCCCTGTTGGGCCAGGCGCAGGCGGGTGTCGTGCACTTTGTCAGAGGGCACCATGATGGCGCCCCCGCCTTCGGTGTACTTGTAAGGCACGTTCATGGTGGCCAGCTGGGCCACGATGGCACCGCCGTCTTTGTCGTTCACGTTGGCAAACAACACGCGCCAGTCGGGTTGGCGTCCCATGAAGATGGCGGCAATGGCAATGGCCAGCAGGGCCACCACGCCCGCCAGCATGCGGGCTTTTTGCCCGCCGTTCAGGCGCGAAAACCCCTCTGCCAGCGGGCTGCTGGGAGGGGGTGGCTGCACATCAATTTCTGCGACGGCGGTGCTCATGGTGTCAATGCTTCAAATGGCCGAGGACAAGTCCCCTGATGCGTTGCATTGTCTGCACCCACCGCTGCCGCTAAAGCCCGAAAAGCGGGGGTTTGGTGTGCCTCATTCCATTTAAGTTGGCGCCCCCCCCGCCGTACGATCACCGTCCACCCCTTCCCTGTGGCCGGAGCCCCCCACCATGAACATGCGCATCAACTCCCTTCAAAGCCAGGCGCTGGCCCAGTTGGCCGCCCAGCGCTTGCTCAACCCCGGTATCACCGCCGCAGCCCCACAGCCCAAAGTGGGCGGCATCGCGGGCATGCCCACACCCCAGGTGGAAAAGGCACAACCCAGCTTTTCCACGGCATTCAAAGATGCGCTGACGTCGGTGAGTGCCGCCCAGCACCAAGTCACCGCCTTGCAAAACAAGGTGCAGATGGGCACCCCCGACGCCAGCCTGGAAGAAACCATGGTGTCCATGCAGAAAGCCCAGATCGGCTTCCAAACCGCCCTCAACGTTCGCAACCGCATGGTGCAGGCTTACTCAGACATCATGAACATGCAGGTTTGAAATGAAAAATGCTTCCAGTGCTTACCTGTATTGAACAGTTTGCTATGTATATTTTTTTGGTGATTGCATAAAAAAAGGGCCATCAGGCCCTTTTGATTTTTGAATGAGGTGGCTGCGCATCAGTGCAACAACTGGGGGCGACTGCCGCCCAACATGTGGTCGATATCGGCCAGCCAGGGTTCTGCCAGGTTGCGGATTTCCGCATCGTGGCGAAGGATGCTGAGCATGATGCGCTGTTTTTCAGCGCGTTCTTTCGGGGCCAAATTCTGCGAGCGAGACTCGGCGCGCAATTGCTCGATCAGCACGGCGCAAGCGCCTTCCAGGCGAACCACTTGGTCCCAGTCTTCGGCCTGAGCGGCTTCCAGCATTTGCCGGCTGGCGCCTTCGATGGCTTTGTAATAGTCCAGCAGGGTCTGAGGGGCCATGCCCATGCCGTCATGGGTGATTGCGGTGTTGTGGGTCGTGATCATGGTGGGCCTCACAGGGTATTGTTGGTGTTCATGCTTTTCCAGGTCTCCGACACGGGACCGATCAAGCCAACCACTTCGTCAATCAAAGCGGCGTCGTTTTTCAAATGGGCCTGCATAAGGCTGGCCACGCAGTAGTCGTACAACATGCCCAAGTTGTCACTCAGGTCACCGCCTCTGGGGTCCAAAGAGCCTTTCAGGCCTTCGGTGATGATGCGGGTTGACTTGCTGATAGCTTGGCTTTTGCCTTCGATGTTGCCCGCAGCCATGTGCACTTTGGCGGTGTTCAGGCTGTCCAACAGGCCGTCAAACAACAAGGTGATCAGTGCGTGCGGAGATGCACTTTCCACGTTGCTTTCAACCCCCACCTTTTTGTAGGTCGAGGCCATCCGCTGTGAGACTGATGTGTACATGTTCGTGCTTTTTTTAGATGCTATGGATGTCATATCGGTCACTCCGGCGCGAACTGAAATTTTTAGAAGGCAGATTAAGGAGGCAAAACACAACACTTTGAGGCTTTACGGATAAGGTGCCTGCCCGGCATGCTGCGCAGTGAAAACCTCGCTGCAGAGGACACGCGGAGACCGCAAAGGGAGTCGCATGAATCCGGTCAGCGGGGCTTCGAACACCGGGTGACCATGCCCAGAACGCCCAACGCCCAACGCCAAAAACATGAAGGAGCGCGTCAACGGACGCATTCCAGACCCCTGACAGCCCATCGATTCAAGCCAAAAAGGCTTGGTGTGGTTTATGGTTTTGTTTCATTCGCAAGTGTCCTTGTGACCATCCAGAACGCGAAAAGTACGAAACGCCTGATCTTCAACGAATGCGCTTGAGATACCCTTCAGGGGCCACGGTCAACGCCAATTTTTGGTGAATTTCAGCGTTTATCTCGAACTCTGGGTGTGTTTTGAGATATTCCCTTGTTGCCGTCATTGGATTGTCTCCTGGCCCCCAAGGGCGGTCCGGAAACATGGACTTTGGCATGTGTTCAATCACGGTGTCAAAAACCACACAATAGCTGCCTATGCTGGTCAATGGGGCATATGCTTGCAATTCGGCTAACACATGTTCATGGGTGTGATTGCTGTCTAGGCAGACCAATATATTTTTATAATTGGCTGCAACAACTTTGACTTGATTGACTGTGATTGGATCAATGCTTGAACCTTGAATCATTTGAATCCGAGAGGCCATGGGATGTCGTTCGATTGCTGCACGGTTGTGAGGTCGAATGTCAATGTCCACCCCAAGTACTTTGCGATTCGATATTTTTGGATTGATTTGTGTGCCCGCTTCAATTGCATCTGTCATGTCCAAAAGTGCCAACATGGAGGCACTGAACACCAGGGAGCCTCCGTGCGCAATACCGGTTTCAATAATCAAATCGGGTTTCACAGACCATATCAACTCCTGCATGGCCACAATGTCTTGGGGAAATTGAATGATTGGGCGACCAAGCCAATCAAAATGATAAGAATATTTGTAGTTGCACAGTGAGTTGAAATACTCGCTTCCTCTCTGGGTGAGAGATGTGTCTGCCGCCATTTGACCTATGGAATCTTGTTCAATCATGGGTGTTGTCTTTCAATGTTGGTGTTTTTAAGCGCGAATACGCGCCGGATTGCCCATTACTGTTGTGCCAGGTGGGACATCTCGGGTCACCACCGCACCCGCACCTACCACAGCCCCTGCGCCGATGCGCACGCGCGGCAGAACCACGGCGCCAGCTCCAACCATGGCGTAGTTGCCCACATTGATGCAACCGCACAGCACGGCCCCTGGTGCAATGTGAACACCATGCCCCAGCACACATTCATGGTCCACATTGGCGCTGTTGTTGAGAATACAGGCGTCACCCAATTGCGCATCTGCGGCCAACACTGCGTGAGCCAAAATCTGACACCCCTCGCCACAGCGCGCAGATTTGGCCACGACGGCGCTTGGATGGATCAAATTGGGTAACAAGAGACCTGAATTTCGGAGCAAACGCGCAAGGGCGTGCCTGTCTTTTCCACGTGCGCCACCAACAGCCACTGCTGCACCAATGGTGTGTCGCTGCGTGGTTTGTGTCAGCCAATGGGTCAATCCGGCCTCACCGTGAAACAGTGGTACATCCACCAGACAAGACGACGCTTGTGGGTTGTTGTCAAACAGTGCCACCACTGTGCCCTTTTGCAAGGACAGCAAATCGGCCAGCACTTTGGCGTGTCCAGAGCTGCCCCAGAAAATAAAACGGTCAGGTAAATGCACCCCAACACCTTTCCAGCACATCGATCACGCGATCTTGTTCATCTGCCACCATGTCGTGGTAACTGGGCAGATTGATGGCCCGTGTGGGAATTTCCCATGACCATTGGTTTTCAGGTTGGGGTGTGAACATGGGCAGGCTTGACAGAGGGTGGAAAAACACCCTTGCATCGATGGCCTGTGCAGCAAAGGCCGCTTGCAATTGTTCGCGTTTCACGCCAATTTCCGGGGCGAAAACCGCAGTGGGCATCCAAGCCCCATTGACTGTACCCTCCGTTTCAGGGTTCATGGACAAGCCCGGCAAGTGTTTCAGCCGTTCGCGGTAGTAGGCCAAAATTTCGCGTTTGCGCTGCGTTAACACCTCAACGCGCTCGACTTGCGCGCACCCAATGGCAGCCTGGATGTTTGACATCTTGTATTTGAATCCCACCACCTCGGGCCAAAACTGCTTGGTTTGACCATGTGCGCGACCGTGATTGCTGAGTGTCAACACATTTTCAAAAAGCTGTTCATCGTCGGTGACGAACATACCCCCTTCACCGGTGGTGAGCGTTTTGGTGCCATGAAAAGAGAATGCACCAAATTTACCCATAGAGCCGGCCCGTTTGCCGTGATAGATTGATCCGATGGCTTCGGCTGCATCTTCTATCACCGGAATACCGTATTTTTCACCAATTGAGAGAAGCCGGTGCATGTCACATAGATTTCCATACAAATGCACAGCAATAATTGCTTTGGTTCTGGGGGTGATGGCCAATTCAACTTTTTCTGGATCAATGCACCAACTGTCAGAAAGGATATCCACAAAAACAGGTGTGGCCCCCAGATGCACAACAGGTGCCGCAGTTGCAATCCAGTTAGTGTCTGCAAGGATGACCTCATCGCCCTTGCCAATTCCCAATCCTGCCATTCCCATGTGCAGTGCTCCGGTGCAACTTGCAGTGGCAATCGAAAATTTGGTACCCAGGTGTTGTCCGAATGCTTTTTCAAATTTATTTAGGTAGGCGTAGCATTGATCACCCCAGCCATTGGCCGCCGCATCAGATGCATAACGCACCTCTAAATCGGTAATAGAGGGTTTGGTGTAAAGAATGCGAGATTTCATTGGGTCTCAAGACTTGGAACAGCCACGACAAACCGCCCACCCCAATCCCGTACGTATGCCAGTTGTGTCATCACTTCTTGACTCAGGTTCCACGGCAAAATCAACACGAGGTGAGGTTGATCGGTCATAAGATGTGCTTCATCGACGATGGGTATTCGGCTGCCAGGCATCCATTTGCCTTGTTTGGCTGGGTTTTTATCAACCACATAAGGAACCAAATCAGGTCTGACACCTGCGAAATTGAGCAAGGTGTTGCCTTTGGCGGCAGCTCCGTAAGCACCAACTTTGAGTCCTTGCTGTTTCGCCTGGATCAGGAAAAGCAGCAAGTTGTCTTTGACTGTTTCGGCAGCTTGCTGGAACCCTTGGTAGAACCCCGACGTGGTCATGCCTGCGTCGATTTCGGTTTGCAGCAAGGCGGCCACCGCTGCGCTTGGTGTGTGGGTGCCTGTCTCACTGCGTTGCGCGAACACCCGCAAACTGCCTCCGTGGGTGGTGAGACGCTCCACATCAAACACCGTCAGACCGTTTGCTTTGAAAATGTGCTGAACAGCGGTAAGAGACAAATAGGAATAATGCTCATGGTAAACGGTATCAAACTGATTTTTTTGTACCGTGCTCAGCAGATGTGGAAACTCAAAGCTTGCAACGCCTTGGTGCTTGAGCAGTCGCGCAAAACCCGAAACAAAGTCATTGATATCTGGCACGTGGGCCAAAACGTTGTTGGCGATCATCAAGTCCGCCTGTCGGTCAGCATGAACCAGCTCATCCGCCAGTGTCACCCCGAAAAACCGTTCAATGATCTCAATGCCTTTGATCCGCGCCGCGTGGGCAGTGCTTGCTGTGGGTTCGATACCGTAGTTGGGGATGCCGGCCTCGCGCATGTATTTAAGCAAGTAACCATCGTTGGCAGCCACTTCGATCACACAGCTCTTTGCATTCAAATTGAAACGGGGAATCATCTCATTCACGTACTGTGCGGCATGGGCCAGCCAAGTCGATGAATATGAACTGAAGTACGCGTAATCCTCGGTAAACAAAGCCTCTCTTCCTGCATGGTCTTCTGTTTGAACCAGCCAGCAGTTTTCACAAACCAAGAGACGCAGGGGGTACCAAATTTCGGGAGCGATCATTGCTTCCAATTTCAGATAGGCGTTTGAAGGAGGTGAACTTCCCAAATCCAAAAAAGAATTTCGCAAATCGGAATCACAATGACGGCACTTCAAAATAGCACCCCTTCAAAAGATTTTGTCAGCGGAAGATGTCCGGTATCACGCACTGAAATTTCCGTAATGTCCAGTGGCCATTTTATGCTCAGAAGAGGATCTTGCGGGTGTAACCCACTTTCGGCATTGGCTGTGTATGTCTGCGAGTGACAATACAGCAATTCTGCATCATCAGTCAGCGCTTGGAAGCCGTGTGCAAAACCTTCTGGGATCAATAAAGCGCAACCGTTATCTGCTGATAAATGCTCCGCATGCCAATGAAAAAATGTCGGTGATTTTTTTCGCAGGTCGACTGCCACATCCCAAACTGCACCCCGTACGCAGGACACCAGTTTCATTTCGGCATGTGGTGGACGTTGAAAATGCAGGCCACGCACTGTGCCTTTGCGCACCGTGTAAGTGTGGTTGATTTGTGCAATCGGGTGGGTCCAGCCGGCTGCTTTCAATTCCTCAGCGCAAAAAATCCGTGTCAAAAAGCCCCGATGATCGCCCAAACGTTGCCGCTCAATCCGCTTCAATCCCTGCAGTGGCAAATCGGTTGTGGTAAATCTGTTCATTGTCACAGTCCATCGGTATATGCTGCAATCTGAGTCCGACACATTTCACCTGCGTCAAACCCTTGATTTTGCATGGCGCAATACCAAGCCATTGTTTGATTCACCGTTTTCGAAAGATCCCATCTGGGTTTCAAGCCCAAAATCGCCCGAGATTTGGCAATTTCCAGTGTCAAGCACCCAGTCTCGTGAGGGCCTGAGTTGCAGTTGTCGTATTGAACATCACCCCTGCCATAAGCTTTTCTGGCCAGCTCGATCACATCCCGCACCGTCGCAGCCTCATGGCTGTTTGGGCCGAAATTGAATGGCCCAGCCAACTCAGGCTGGCGCCAAAGTTTCTGGGCAAGCGCCAGGTATCCGTGCAGAGGCTCCAGCACGTGCTGCCATGGACGAATCGATTGTGGGCGTCGAATATTCAGCGGGTGACCAGATTGCCATGCACGCACAGCATCGGGAATTAACCGGTCCTCAGACCAGTCGCCTCCGCCCATCACGTTGCCTGCCCGCGCAGAGGCGATTGCGACACCTTGGGTTTTCAAAAAAGCATCGCGGTAGCTGGCAATCACAAACTCGCTCGCAGCTTTGCTTGCGCTGTATGGGTCGTGGCCACCCAGCACATCATCTTCTCTGTAGGGAAAAGGTTGTTCTGCATTGCGATACACCTTGTCAGTGGTTACCATCAATGCGACACGCACAGAATCAAGATTTCGAAGCGCGTCCAGCAAGTGCACCGTGCCCATGACATTGCACGCGAAGGTTGCCACAGGGTCTCGGTAACTGGCCCGCACCAATGGTTGTGCTGCCAGATGCATGACGATTTCCGGTTGTGCACCGCGAACAATTCGATTGACATCTTCAGCTTTGCGAATATCGCAAAAATGGCTGTCGATGCCATCAGCCACCTGTGCCAGTTCAAACAAGCTGGGCTTCGTGTCTGCCGGAAGTGCAATGCCTGTCACTGCCGCCCCCATTTGTTTCAGCCACGTCACCAGCCAACCGCCTTTGAAGCCGGTGTGCCCTGTGACGAGCACACGTTTGCCTTGCCAAAAAGCATCGACCAAAGGACGTGTATTCGTTGTTACCACTTCTTCCATGGCGCTTTTCCACCTTGCCAAAGTTCTTCAAGCTGGTTTTTATCACGCAAGGTGTCCATGGGTTGCCAGAAACCATGGTGCTCAAAAGCCATCAGATTTCCCTCTTGGGCCAAGGTCTCCAACGGTACCCCTTCCCAAGACGTTGCATCACCTTCAATCAAATCCAAAACTTGGGGCGAAAGCACAAAGAAGCCACCATTGATCAAACCGCCATCCCCACGCGGTTTCTCGGAAAACCCCGCTACTTGCTGCCCTGCAAGCGCCAATGCGCCGTAACGACCTGGCGGTTGAACAGCAGTCACTGTGGCCAACTTGCCGTGAGCTTTGTGGAATGCAATTGAGGCACCGATGTCTACATCCGACACACCGTCACCGTAAGTGAAGCAGAAAGCTTCTTCGTCTTTGAGGTAACTTGCCACGCGTTTCAGCCGTCCACCTGTCATGCTGTCTTCGCCTGTGTTAACGAGTGTTACCCGCCAAGGCTCAGCTTTGTGTTCGTGCACTTCCATGTGATTGTTTGCCATATCAAAGGTCACATCAGACATGTGCAAAAAATAATTTGCAAAATACTCTTTGATGATATATCCCTTGTACCCGCAGCAAATAATGAAATCATTGACGCCGTGGGTGGAATAACTTTTCATTATGTGCCAGAGAATAGGCTTGCCCCCGATTTCAATCATTGGTTTGGGGCGTAAATGTGTTTCCTCGGAGATGCGTGTCCCCAAGCCGCCTGCTAAAATAATCGCTTTCATTTTTCAGGGTTCGATTGATTTTATTTTGAACTTCTTACATTTTGCGTGAATCTGATCAACCTGATTCATATGCTGGGGTGTCGGCTATGGTGTGCATGTGACCGAGCCAGTCGGCTGGAATGGAGGAGGGTGATATTGAATTCAGTATCTTCACCAGAAGATAGCTGCCCATCCGCTCATTGCAAAATGAGAGGGCTCGTCGCTGATGCCTGTCTATTGCCGCCGGTTGGTGGCGTTGAGTGAAGTTTATACAAATGCTTTCCAGCTTTGAAGTGATTTCAACAAAAATGGACGCAGGGAATATTCCAAACTCAATGCCGCCTGGAATGATGGATGATGCGTTGAAGAAATCCGAAACTTCAGTGTGGTCAATCACGCCAAGTTCTATCGCAATCGCGCTGTAGCGCAGGAGGTCCTCCACCCTGTGACAGGCAGCGTATTGTTGGAGTAAGTTTCCCACTTGAATGGGCGACGCCAGTAAAAAGGGTGTGGTGATACTGGATTGCATATCCAGAACATCAAAATCTTTGGCGTCTGAAGCGCTCATTAAGAACATTCCCGGGTAATTTTTCGCAGGAATGCCATGTATTGTTTTGGAAATGAATTTCCTGTACTGACCTATGGAGATCGATGTGTATTCATCCCAATTTTCATCTAGGTCCCTCAGTATTCTGGATATGGCGAATGTGCCAGCTGACCCGCCAAGCAATGGATGCAGAAAATCAAGATCTGGATATTTTTCTATCAGAACGGTTATATCGTCAGATGCATGCACGGATGGTGAATTCTTGTTTATAGAATCCCCCAGGATGATATGTTTTAATTGCGGATTGTTTTTGAATAAAATAGGAGCATGAGAGACGCAAAAGCTTAATATTGATGCTTTTGCATGTGTGCTTTGATTTCCTGGTTTATTTTCTGTGATTCTCACAGCTCACCCCACTTTTTGTAATACAGTTCCTTGCTTTTTTGCCAACTTTCAGAATTGAAGTTTCCACCACTTTCGTGGATCAAGGAGATGTCCCATGTGCCCATTTTTAGATTCGATTCTTCTGCCTGTCTGCAAATATCCAGATCATAGAAGTGGAAATCAAATTGGGTATCAAACCGTATGCCTGTATTCAAAAATGCAGCACTGTTGGCGCACAAAATCAAACCATCCAATAGTTTTACATGTTTTTTGCTTGGGCCATACTGCGAAATTGAATAATCTTGACATGATTTTCCGTGACCCACCGAACCACAAAGTGTTTCAGGTGCCGATTTTTCAAAGCGATCGTTCTTGAAGAACCAACTGGGTTGCCTGGGGTGGCGCTGGGTGCAGCCGGCAACGCCAAGAAAATCAAATTCTTTCAGGCCTTCATCTATTCTTGATATCCAATGAAAATCCACTATGTGAATGTCATCGTGCATGAATATCAAATTACAATTTTTGTTGATTGATTCATTTATTATGGAGTTGTATATCTTTGGTAGTCCAGTTTTGTTTTCTGTGAATAATTGAATGTCTATATCCAGATTTTGGTATTTTTGAAGAGATAATCCAGTGGCCGATTTTTTAAAAAAATCATCTGCATTGTGACGGGTTGCAATGACTACTTTTGTGGCGTGCATGTGCGGATCTGTGATGTTGTTTCTGTTGGTTTATTTTTGAACGTTGTCAAAAATTGCCTTGAACCAAGAGTCGGCATGCATTGAGATGGAGTAGCGATTTTTCACCCATCGATTCAGTTTTTGCCCTTGTGCATCCCGCAATTCGCTATTGCTGATAAGTTCTTCCAGGGCGGCAACCCAATCATCTTTGTGATTTGAAACTCTCAGTACCGGGGGGGCATCTGTTCGGTATGGATAAACATCAGAGCAAACCACAGGCCATCCCATGGCGCCATATTCCAAAAGACGTAAATTGCTTTTGCATTGATTGAATAAATTGTCCTCAAGCGGGGCTATTGCAATATCCAAGTCGAGGTTTGCCAAGGTTTGTGGATAAACATCTATCGATACAAAACTGTGAACCTCTTTGACATGTGGCTGTATGGATGGGGGGCACATACCCATAAATACCCAGTCTACTGTTCCAGCAAAGTGTTCGACCACGGATTGAATCATGTCCAGGTCACCCAAGTGCTGCTGTGCACCTGCCCAGCCCACTCTAAGTTTGCCGTTCCTTGGTTTCTTGGAGACTGGCAAGTCAAACCAGGCAGATTCCACCAACGAATTTGGAATAACCCGGACATCGGCAATGTATTCTTGGTAATAGTCTTTCAACGGCTGCGTGGTCACCACCAGTCGATCCGACAACTCAAGCGCTCTCCTGAGACGGGTATTTCCTTCTCGCTTGTGGTAGTTGTGAAGATGGTGTTTGCTGGGCAGATTCCCAAACAAATCATCCAACATGTGAATGATGCCCATTTTGGGCATGTTCAGCCGATACTCTTCCAGCCGAGCCAAGTGCAAGTCACCAATTGCATTCTGAACAATCAACCGGTCGAGCCCTGATCGGGCCAGTTCGATGGATGTTGGCACGCGGGACAGGTCACGTGTGAGGGGAAAGACAACGCAACTCTGCACTTTGCCCTTGTCTTGCAGGGCGTTGAGGGGTTCGACAACGCGGTATTGACCAGAACCACTGGACAGCGGCAAGGCCACTGTCCGGGGGCGATCTCTGCGGTGCGGTTGCCAGTCAATGACGATGTCTTGCTCCAAATCGAATGGCAGTGTGAGCGACAGATTGCGGTTGTAATTGCGGTCTGCCGCCAGCGCTTCAGTCCATTTTTGGGTGATGTGTCGCCGCTCTTTGAGTTCTGCCTGGCGGAGTGCCAATGTGTTTTCGGGCAAACGGTGTTGCTCTTCCAGTGTTTTGCCTCCTTGGTGAAGCACGCTGACGAGCGGCGACCACACATGTCTGTACCCAGCGTTGCTTGCCCGCAGACCAAAATCCAACACCGGGAAAAACAGGGGGAACTCGGATTCATCGAATCCCTGCATTTGCCTGAAGTGATGGGTCCGCACCAGAAAGAAATGCGGTGCAAATGCACTGACGTCTTGTGTCGCCTGCAGACGGCCATAGGGTCCGCTTTCCAACACGTTGCCTTTTTCGCCGCAATAAGCGGCGTAAACACCACCTACCCCCAAGTACGAGGGACCCCCACACATGATGGGATCCGGCGATCCCGGCTTGACCAACCTGGGCGCTGCCGTGGTCACATCCGCTTGTGCGAATACCCCACACAACAGTTCCAACCACTGGTTGTGGATGATTTCGGTGTCGTCATCTGCAAACAGAAGAATATTCCCAAGTGCCTCTGCCGCGCCCGAATTGAGCGCTTTGGCATGTGAGTACGGCTGATTGGGAATGGCAACCACCCGCGTGGTGAACGGTGGTGCGATTTCGTCCACGGCCCGCTGAGCTCGGGCTGCGAATTCGAGGTCTGCCACCACCAGTACTTCCAACAGCAGTGGGCTGGGGTGGTTCACCATGGATTGCAGCAGGCAGCTCAGGTAACCGGTTTGGGTGGCGCTGGGTATCACCACGCTGACGCTTTGAGCGGTGTGTCGGTACACGACGTCACGCAAGCCGCGGTGCTTGCTGTCGGTGACGGTCGCGTCCAGGCCCAGTCTGGCCAAGTGTTCTTTCACTTGCGTGTGTTCGAGTTCCAACTGCTCGTTGTTCAACTGCCCTTTGCCGTGGGTCAGCAATGTGTCGATGTGGGCCAGACCTGCTGTCCCTTTTGTTTCAAGCGCTCGCAACGCAAAGTCGTAGATGCCTTCAAACCGGTGGCATGTGGGGTGGCGTCCCCACCCGGGTGTGGCCACCAGCACCGCGTCACCCAAATAGTTGGTACTGCGCAGCCATTCAATGTTGGCATGCGGCTTGAAGTGGGGGTGCTGTGGCGTGCCGTTGACCCATACATCGTCGTCGGCGTACACCACGGTGGCCGCTGTGTGTTGCGCCGCGATCGCGAATTCCAATGTGCTGTTGGGTTGCAGTGTCGTGCCTGCTTTGATCGCCAATGTCCAGGGGGCTTGCACATGGCCAAGTGTGCCAGCATCGGCGCTGCAAAGGTCTGCAGAAACTTGAATCCACCGCAAGCCTTCGCTGTCTGTCGGTGGGAATGGACTGGGCTCTGCCGAGACAATGGTCAGTTCCAAGGGTTGAAGCAATACCGCCGCCAGTGAGTCCAGCGTGTCTGCGAGCGCATCCATGTTCTGATCGGTGTACACAACGGCTGCCACCGCTGGCAACTGCCCTCCTGCGACGTAGGCTCCATAGATTTCTCCGTCTATTTCGCGAAGGGTGGACCGTGCGCTCCAATTGGCCAGTTGCCGGTTGACGCGGAGCTGTTTGATTTTGTCGGCGCGCCATGCGGCCGATTCAAGGCTCTCATCGGTTGCGGGCAGGCCCAGCACAATTTCTTCGGGCCACGCTTGCTCATGCGGTGTGGACGAAGCGAGTGCTTGTGTTTGCCCGACGAAACGGGTCAGTTCGTCTTCCCAGCCTTGCAGTTTGTCTGCGTATTGCGCAAGAAATGCCGACGCACTCCAGGGCGATGGCGGCGTTGTATTGCGCCAATCAGGGGTGGTGGCCAATCCCACATGCCCAAAAATGGATTCGCTGGAGCCGACTGGTGATCCTGCGTTGTCAGGGCAAACGTGGACCACAGCGCAGCCGTATGCCCGGGCGACAACCGACAAGGCCGATGGTTCGTACAAATAGAGCGTCTCTGCGGTGGAGAGGTGTTTTGTCAGTGTCTCCTCGTGGCAGAGATCCGCCGCAGTCAACCGGGTGGCATTCGGCGGCAACTCTTTCGCCATGCCCCCGGATGCCAGGAACTGGTCGGCATACACCAAAGTCCCTTGGCGCTTGTCTGCACGCAGTGCTGTCGAGGCGATGGACTCCAGATTCAAAAACGGAAGCCGCAGTTGACGGTCCCCTGTTCCGCCAGCCCAGGAAAACACAACGTCGTTGCTCAGATTCGCGGGTGTGTTGTCTGTGAAGGGGTTGAATTCATAGCGAACTTTCGTTCCCATTCCTGCGTTGGAGCCCAATTTTTCGTCAAAAAATACGACGATGGGGCACTTGTGGGCCGCGTGGTGCTGGGCCCGCACGTCGTCCTGCAGCTTGGGAGTCCACAGGGGGGCGTGGGTGTCGGTCGTGATGATCCAAGACTCGTGTCCCCGCAGGTTGAGCCAGCTGCAAAGCCTGTGCAGCAATTTGTTGCCCAAGTCTCCGTTCCGATACCCTGCCGCGACGATGTAGTAAGGGTGGGCCGTGCAGTTTGCACTGGTTGTGCAGTGCGGCTGCACGGCTCCGTTTGGCTGGCTCAGGATCATGGCGTGTACGGTGTTTTCGCTCAAAAAGTCCGGGCCTGCACAACGCCTTGCCCGTCAGAGCAGAGCGCGTCAAAGCGCCGACATCAGCGCAGCAGTGTAAGTACGTTTTGGGGCACTTGGTTGGCTTGGGCAATCATGGCGGTTCCCGCCTGTTGCAGAATTTGCGTGCGGCTCAGGTTGGCGGTTTCTGCTGCGAAATCCGCGTCCATGATTCGCCCTTTGGCCGCGGATTGCTGCTCAACAGCGCTTCGCAGGAATGAAATGGTGTTTTCAAACCGGCTCTGCACGGCACCCAGTTTGGCGCGTGTGGAGTTCACGGCAGAAATCGCGGCGTCAATGGCTGTGATGTTGTTCGAATTGCCTGTGTTGGAGGTCACGCTCAGCCCGGACGTTGCACCGGTGGTCACCAGAGACACGTTGCCCGAGGCCAGGTTCAGGGTGCTGCCGCTCACCACAATCGAGTCGGTGGTGGTGGCGTTCGCACCCACCTGGAAGCTGTAGTTGTTCGTGGTCGAAAGAATCGACTGACCGTTGAACTGCACGGCACTCAGGGTGCGCGAAATTTCCTGGCTGAGTTGCTGGTATTCGTCGTTGAGTTTTTCAACGTCGGAGCCTGCGGTCACGGTGGCGCTGCTGACCGTGTTGGTGCTGTTGGACGCCTGCACGGCCAATTCACGCATGCGTTGCAGCATGTCGGTGATGGTGCTCATGCCGGCTTCAGCGGTTTGCGCCAAAGAGATACCGTCGTTGGCATTGCGAATGGCCACGTTCATGCCCCGCACTTGGGTGTCCATCCGGGTGGCGATCGCCAGGCCTGCGGCGTCGTCTTTGGCGCTGTTGACGCGCAAGCCGGAAGACAGGCGCTGCA
>JBASFL010000116.1:0-37032 GCA_049653005.1 Burkholderiaceae bacterium
GGCCAGCACCGCACTGGCCGTGGCCGCACCGGCCGCCGCCCAGGTGGACGTGGGCAAGGCCAGCGCCCTGCGCAAGCTGGTGCCCGCGGCCCAGTTGGAAGCCGCAGCCGACCAGCAATACAAGCAAATGCTGGACGAAGCCCGCGCCAACAAGGCTTTGGCCCCCGACCACCACCCCCAGCTGCAAGCGCTGCGCGCCACGGCGCAAAAACTCATCCCGTTTGCCGCCCCCTGGAACGACCGAGCCAAAAGCTGGCGCTGGGAGGTGAACCTGATTGCCAGCAAACAAATCAACGCGTTTTGCATGCCCGGCGGCAAGATTGCGTTTTACACCGGCATTCTCGACACCTTGAAGCTCAGCACCGACGAGGCCGCCATGATCATGGGCCACGAAATGGCCCACGCCCTGCGCGAACACGCCCGCGAGCGCGTCGCCAAAAGCCAGGCCACCAGCATGGGCTTGTCCATCGGTGCACGCCTGCTGGGCCTGGGCGACCTGGGGGATGTGGCGGCCAACCTGGGCACGCAGTTGCTCACCCTCAAGTTCAGCCGCGACGACGAAACCGAGGCCGACCTGGTGGGCCTGGAGCTGGCCGCACGCGGGGCCTACGACCCGCAAGCCGGGGTCACGTTGTGGCAAAAAATGGGCAAGGCCTCGGGCGGCAGCGGCGGGCCGGGGCTGAACTTCCTGTCCACCCACCCCTCAGGGCCCGCCCGCATCGAAGCCCTGCAAGCCAACGTGCCCAAGGTGATGGACCTGTACGAACAGGCCAAAAAGAAGATTTGAAGCAAAAGATAGCTTGAAACCCAATACAGACAAGCGCTGGAGGCACTTTTTTTGAAATTCAGGTGTTGCGCACGTAAGGGTTGAAGCGGCGCTCTTCGCCAAAGTTGCTCTCCGGGCCGTGGCCGGGAATGAACACTGTGTCGTCGCCCATGGGCCACAGGCGCTGGGCAATGCTGTCGAGCAGCTGCTGGTGGTTGCCCTGCGGAAAGTCGGTGCGCCCAATGCCGCCGGCAAACAACACATCGCCCACAAACGCCCGCTTGGCCTCGGGCGAGTGAAACACCACATGGCCGGGCGTGTGGCCGGGGCAGTGGCGCACGTTCAGTGTGCAGCGGCCCACGGTCACGGTATCGCCATCGGCCAGCCAGCGCGTGGGGGTGAATGCCTCGGCCGGTGGAAAACCGAACATGCGGCTTTGCTCGGGCAGCCCCGTGATCCAGAACTGGTCGCCCGGGTGTGGCCCCACGATGGGCAGGCCCAGGCGGCGCGCCAGCTCTCCGGCGCCGCCCGCGTGGTCGATGTGGGCGTGGGTGAGCCAAATTTGCTTCAGCGCCAGCCCGCGCTTGTCCACCTCGGCCAGCAGGCGGTCCAGTTCGCCACCCGGGTCAACGATGGCCGCCTCGCGGGTTTCGTCACACCAGACGATGGAGCAGTTCTGGGCAAAAGCGGTCACGGGCACGGTGTGGTACTGGAACATGGGGCAAAAATTGAGCAGCAGAAGGAAAAAAGGCCATTGTCCTGCAAGCCCAAGGCCACACCCGTCGGCCAAAGCCCCGCCAACTTGAGTCAGCCCACCACCAAATAAACCGTTGCAGTTTGGATAAACCGGGCCGATAGCGGTTTTATGCACATCCAACACACCCAGATCGGGCTGCAGTCGCAGCACACACGCACCCACCTGGACACCAGCCGCGAGCGGCTGGAACTGTGGGCAGGCACACGGGGCACCACTGCCCGCACCCGAGCGGCAGCGGCCCCCACGCCGGCGGCCTTGCCCACACCGCGCCCGCCCACCCCACCCGCGCCGGGCGTGGACAAAACCGAGCGAACGCAAAACCGCCGTGACACGCTGGAGCCGCGCCTGCAAACGCTGGTGCGCATGATCGAAGCCATCACTGGCATGCCCGTGCGCCTGGGCCAACTGGACGACACCGGACACGCGGCCGAGGCCAGCCCCACCGCCCCACAGCCAACCGATCAACCCACCGCAGCCGCCCCGGCGGGCTGGGGACTGGTGTACGAACGGGACACCACCCGCATCGACACCGAGCAACTCGCCATCCAGGCCCAGGGCCGGGTGGTGACGGCCGATGGCACCGACATCAGCTTCGAACTCAACGTTCAAATGCAGACCACGCGCATCAGCACCAGCAGCACCACGCTGCGGGCCGGTGACGCGGTGCTGAAAGACCCGCTGGTGGTCCATTTCGACGGCCCGCTGGGCGAGCTGCGCGACGCGCGCTTCACGTTCGACCTGGACGCCGATGGCCACACCGAAGCCATGCCGTTTGTGGGCCAGGGCAGCGGCTTTCTGGTGCTGGACCGCAACGCCAACGGTCGGGTGGACGACGGGCGCGAGCTGTTCGGCGCGCTCAGTGGCAACGGCTTTGCCGACCTGGCCGCGTTTGACGACGACGGCAACGGCTGGATCGACGAGGCCGATGCCGTGTTCGAGCGGCTGCAGGTGTGGCGCATGGACGCGGCAGGCACCACCCGGCTGCAAAACCTGTCATCGGCAGGCGTGGGCGCGGTGCACCTTACGCCCGTGACCACCGACATGGCGCTGCACGCCAGCCCCGACGGCCCGCAGCTGGGGCAGGCGCGCAGCACGGGCGTGTACCTCAGCCACACGGGCCAGGCGGGGTGGGTGCAGCAGGTGGATTTGGTGGTTTAAAAACGCAGCAAACTTGTCAATACAGACAAGCGCCAGAGGCCTATTTGGCTTAGCAATCAACGGGGCAACAGCAACCCAACGGCCGTCCACCCCTCCACCGGCAGGCGTTGCTGGTCAAAGTCGCACGTGCCACTGGTGGGCACCAGGTTGGTGGGCAACATGCAGGTGGTGCATTTGAACTCCTCGCGGGTCAACACAAACGACAGCTCGGTGCAGCCCTTGCGCGACCAGCGGAACAGGCCCTTGTCTTCACCGGGGCGCAGCGGCGTGAGGGCCGACGAACGGGGCGAGTCATCGGCCAGCGTGCCTTCCCACACCTGGCGCTGGCGCTTGGCATCCACGTGGATGAGCTGGGCGGTGGTGTCGGCGGTTTTCTCCAGGTACCAACCGGGCTCAGCGGTGGCCACTTCGCGCTTCTGACACCCCAACAGCGCCACACACGCGACGGCCAGCGCCAACACCACGGGGGCGCGGTGAAGCATCGAAAACAAATGGAAACGGCGCATGGCAAATACCTTTGGAAACGGGTTGGGGAATGGTAGCCCCGCCGAACGCGATGGAATCACAGCGCCATGTCGTACACCACGGTCAGCGGCGCGTGGTCTGAAAACTTCACGTCTTTGTAGATGGCGGCTTCGCGGGCGTGGGCGGCCAGGGCTGGGGTCGCCAAGTGGTAGTCCAACCGCCACCCCACGTTGTTGGCATAGGCCTGCCCCCGGTTGCTCCACCACGTGTAGCACTCGGCCGTGGTGTCGGGGTGCAGCCGGCGGTACACGTCCACCAGGCCGTCTTCGGTCAGGGCACGGGTCATCCAGGCGCGTTCTTCGGGCAGGAAGCCGCTGTTTTTCTGGTTGCTGCGCCAGTTTTTCAGGTCTTTTTCCTGGTGTGCAATGTTCAGGTCGCCGCACAACACAAACTCACGCTCGGCCTTGAGCGCCAGCAGGCGTGGGCGAAACACGTCCAGAAACCGGAATTTGGCCGCCTGCCGGTCTTCGCCCGACGAGCCACTGGGGAAGTAAGCGCTCAGGATGGACAGCTTGCGCTGCGGGGTGTCAAACCGCAGCTCCACACAGCGGCCTTCGGCGTCGAACTCGCCGCCGTCAAAACCCACCACCACATCGCTGGGCTCTTGGCGGGTGTAAACACCCACGCCCGAGTAGCCTTTTTTCTCGGCAAACTGGAAGTGCCCCGTGAGGCCCCCCAGCGTTTCGAAGCGGCCGGCCATGTCAGGCGCCTGGGCTTTGATTTCTTGCACACAAATACAATCGGGCGCTTCTGAGGCCACCCAATCTTCCAGCCCTTTGCTGGTCGCGGAACGGATGCCGTTGAGGTTGAGGCTGGTCAGTTTGAACAAGGATTTCCCCATGGTGGAACAAAACGGGGGGCAACAAGCCCCTGCGGACACGCTGGCCCAGGAGTTTGTGGCCTTTGCCGTGGCGTCGGGCGTGCTGCGCTTTGGCGAATTCAAGACCAAAGCGGGGCGCATGAGCCCCTACTTTTTCAATGCCGGGCTGTTTGACGACGGTGCCAAACTGGGCCGGTTGGCGCAATTCTATGCACAGCGCATCGTGGCCAGCGGCATGGAATTCGACATGATTTTTGGCCCCGCCTACAAGGGCATTCCGCTGGGCGCGGCCGTGGCCATCGAGCTGGCCCGCCTGGGGCGCAACGTGCCCTTTGCCTACAACCGCAAAGAAGCCAAAGACCACGGCGAAGGCGGCACCCTGGTGGGCGCGCCGCTCAAAGGGCGGGTGCTGATCGTGGACGACGTGATGAGCGCAGGCACCGCCGCCCGGGAATCCATCGCCCTCATCCAGGCCGCAGGGGCCACCGCCCACGGCGTGGCCATTGCGCTGGACCGCCAGGAAATGGCCACCGGCACGGGGCCCGATGGCCAATTGACGGATTTGCCCCACAGCGCCGTGCAGTTTGTGCGCCAGCAGCTGGGTTTGCAGGTATGCGCCATTGCCCGGTTGGGCGATTTGCTTCAGTATTTGCAAACGGCACCCACGGGCAAAGACAGTTTGGCCAGCCACCACGCCCGGGTGCTGGCCTACCGGGAGCGCTACGGGGTGAACGACCCGAGCTGACCCCCGCCGCCACACCGCGCACCGTCACCGCCCACCTCTGCCAGGGAAGAACACACACAAGGAGAGGCATTGACCGCCGCACACCCCACCCGACCGGCCTCCACGCCAGCGTCGGCACCCCCGCCCTCACCCTGCCCACGCGCAGGGCGCTGGTCGTGGGGCCCATGGGGTATTGGGGGCATGGGGGGGCTGCTGTGCCTGTCGCTGGTGGGCACACCACACGCCCAAACCGCCGCCGATGGCACGGGCATTTACGTGTGTGTGGACGCCAAGGGGCGGCGCATCACCTCCGACCGCCCCGTGCTGGAGTGCCTGGACCGTGAGCAGCGCGAACTGTCGGCCACCGGGGCCACGCGCCGGGTGGTACCGGCCAGCCTGACCGCCGATGAACGCGAACGCCTGGAAGTCCAGGCCCAACAAGACGCGGTCCAACGCGCCAAGGCCAACGAAGACCGCCGCCGCGACCGCGCGCTGCTCAGCCGCTACCCCAACCAGCGCAAACACGACGAGGAACGCGCCAAACAGCTGGCACAGGTGGACGAGGTGATCGCGTCCATTCACCTGCGCAGCCAGGACTTGGTGAAGCAACGCGCCGAGCTGGACCTGGAGATGGAGTTTTACAAGGCAACGCCGTCCAAAGCGCCCGCGTGGCTGAAGCGACGGCAGGAAGACAACGCCCACCAGCAAGAAGGACAAAAGCGCCTGGTGGCCAACCAGGCGCTGGAAAAGCAGCGCATCAACAGCCGCTTTGACGAAGAACTGGCCCGCCTGCGCCAGTTGTGGGCTCCCTGATCAGCCCAGCTTTTTCTTCAGCAGTTCGTTGGCCTGGGCCGGGTTGGCTTTGCCTTTGCTGGCCTTCATGACCTGGCCGACCAAGGCGTTGAACGCTTTCTCTTTGCCCGCGCGGTACTCCTCCACCGATTTGGCATTGGCGGCCAACACCCCGTCGATGATGGCGTCGAGCTCGCCGCTGTCGTTCATCTGCTTCAGGCCTTTGGCTTCGATGACGGCATCGACCTCGCCACCGTCGGTCCACAGCGCCTCAAACACCTGTTTGGCTGCGTTGTTGGAAACGGTGCCGTCGGCAATGCGCCCGATCAATGCGGCCAGTTGGGCGGCAGACACGGGCAGCTTGTCCATGCCCACGTCGCCACTGTTCAACCGGCGCGAAATTTCGCCCATCACCCAGTTGCTGGCCAGCTTGGGTTGGCCGCAGGCTTTGGCCACGGCCTCGAAGTAAGCCGCCATAGCCTGGCTTTGGGTCAGCGTGGTGGCGTCGTACTCGGGCAGGCCGTAGCTGTCCATGAACCGCTGCGCCATCACGCGCGGCAGTTCGGCCATTTCAGAGCGCACGCGCGCCACCCAGTCGCGGCCAATCACCAGCGGGGGCAGGTCGGGGTCGGGGAAGTAGCGGTAGTCCGCCGCGTCTTCCTTGGTGCGCATGGCGCGGGTTTCGCCGGTGTCGGGGTCGAACAGCACGGTGGCCTGCTGGATGGCAAAACCGTCTTCAATCTGCTCGATCTGCCAGCGGATTTCAAAGTCGATGGCCTGCTGCATGAACTTGAAGCTGTTCAGGTTCTTGATTTCGCGGCGCGTGCCCAGCGGCGCACCGGGCTTGCGCACCGACACGTTGGCGTCGCAGCGGAAGCTGCCTTCCTGCATGTTGCCGTCGCAAATGCCGATCCAGGTCACGATTTTGTGCAGCTCTTTGGCGTAGGCCACGGCCTCGGCGCTGCTGCGCATGTCGGGCTCGGTCACGATTTCCAGCAGGGGTGTGCCTGCACGGTTCAGGTCGATGCCACTCTGGCCAATGAAGTCTTCGTGCAGGCTTTTGCCCGCGTCTTCTTCCAGGTGGGCGCGCACCAGGCGAACGGACTTTTTCTCGTCGCCCAGGAAGAATTCCACGCTGCCGCCCTGCACCACCGGAATTTCAAACTGGCTGATCTGGTAGCCCTTGGGCAGGTCGGGGTAAAAGTAGTTTTTGCGGGCGAACACGCTGTGCTCGGCCACGTGCGAACCCACGGCCAGGCCGAACTGGATGGCGCGTTCGACCGCGCCTTTGTTCATCACCGGCAGCGTGCCGGGCAGTGCCAGGTCCACGGCGCAGGCCTGGGTGTTGGGCTCGGCGCCGAAGGCGGTGGGCGCGCGGCTGAAAATTTTGCTGGCGGTGGACAGCTGGGCGTGCGTTTCAAAGCCAATGACGACTTCGTAGCCGCGCACCAGCAAAGAGGTGGTGTTGGTGCTCATGCTCAGAATCCTTGCGGGGCGCGGGTGTGCCAATCGGTGGCCAACTGGAACTGGTGGGCGGTGCCCAGCAGTTGCGCTTCTTTGAAGTAATTGCCAATGAGCTGCAGGCCCACGGGCATGCCGTGTTCGCCAAACCCGGCCGGAATGCTCATGCCGGGCAGGCCCGCGAGACTGGTGGACAGGGTGTAGATGTCGGCCAGGTAGTTGGCCACGGGGTCTTCGGACTTTTCGCCGATTTTCCAGGCCACGGTGGGCGACACAGGCCCGGCAATCACGTCGCACTGGGTGAAGGCTTGCTGGAAGTCCTGTGCGATCAGACGGCGGATTTTTTGCGCCTGCAGGTAGTAGGCGTCGTAGTAGCCGTGGCTCAGCACGTAGGTGCCAATCATGATGCGCTTTTGCACCTCGGGGCCAAAGCCTTCGCTGCGCGACTTTTGGTACATGTCGGCCAGGTCGGTGTACTGCGCGGCGCGGTGGCCGAACTTCACGCCGTCGAAGCGGCTGAGGTTGGAGCTGGCCTCGGCCGGGGCAATGATGTAGTACACGGGAATGGACAGCTCGGTGCGCGGCAGCGAAATATCCACCAGCGTGGCACCCAGCTTTTCGAACTCGGCCAGCGCGGCGCGCAAAGCGGCCTGCACGCCGGGGGCGCAGCCCTCGCCAAAAAACTCCTTGGGCAGGCCGATGCGCAACCCTTGCAAAGATTTCAAGCCTTTTTGGCCTCCAGCGCTTGCTGGTATTGCGTTTCCAGCTATGCCTGATGAATCCATCAACGCAGCGGCGAAGTCTTCACCTGGGCGGTCGAGTGAGGTGGAGTCGCGGTCCAAATCGGGCCCGGCCATGGCCGACAACAGCAGCGCGCAATCGAGTGCGCTGCGCGCCATGGGGCCGGCCTGGTCCAGGCTGGAGGCAAACGCCACCATGCCGTAGCGCGAGCAGCGGCCATAGGTGGGTTTGATGCCGGTGATGCCGGTCAGGCTGGCGGGCTGGCGGATGGAGCCACCCGTGTCGGTGCCAGTGGCGGCGGGCACCAGGCGCGCGGCCACGGCGGCGGCCGAACCGCCGGAAGACCCGCCCGGAATGCGGGCGGCATCCCAGGGGTTGCGGGCGGGGCCGTAGGCCGAGTTGTCGTTGCCCGACCCCATGGCGAACTCGTCGCAATTGAGCTTGCCCAAGTTGACCATGCCGGCCTCGGCCAGCTTGGCCACCACGGTGGCGTCGAAAGGGCTGCGGTAGTTGTCCAGCATCTTCGAGCCTGCGGTGGTGGGCAGGTCACGGGTCACGAAGATGTCTTTGTGCGCCAGCGGCACACCCAAGAGGGGGCTGCGCTCGCCAGCGGCCAATCGAGCGTCGGCGGCCTTGGCCTGGGTCAGCGCCGCCCCGTCGTTGAACGCCAGGTAAGCGCCCAGGGCGCTGTGTTGCCGGGCACGGGCCAGCAGGTGTTGGGTGACTTCCACGCTGGAGACGTCACGGGCGGCCAGTTGGGCGGCCAGCTCGGCCACGCCGAGTTGATGCAGTTCTTTGCTCATGTGCGTGGGCTCACTCGATCACTTTCGGCACCAGAAACAAGCCCCGCTCGACAGCGGGTGCGCTTTGCTGGTTGGCTTCGCGTTGGTTGGGTTCGGAGGCCACGTCGTCACGCAGGCGCAAGGCCACGGTGTCGATGACGGCCGTGGGGTGGGCCAGGGGCTCCACACCGGTGGTGTCCACCGCGTTCATTTGACCGACGATGTCAAAAAAACCGTTGAGTTGGGTCAGCATGCGCGCGCTGTGGGCGGCATCCATCTCCAAGCGGGCCAAAGTGGCGATCCGCGCAATGTCTTGGGGGGTGAGGGCCATGAAAAATCCGGCAAAAATGGCTGGAGAAAGGGGCCCGCCGTTACACAAAACGGGGGGTTTTGCAAGGGGGGTGCGGTATTATCGACCGTTTGGCAAGCCAATTTGATTCAACCACCGGCTATTTGCTGCCATCGGCCCCGATGTGGGCTTGATGCCTCAGCCCCGTGGTTGGAGTCGCCCCAAAAAAATGGAACCTCGCGGACACCCCGTTGTCCCACCCCAAGCCCCAATTTGACCCCGGCAATGCCCCAGCCCAGCGCAGGGCACGCCTAAATGGACTTTGACAGTCATGTTTGAATCTCTCCGTCGGCACTTCTCCACCGACCTCGCCATCGACCTGGGCACAGCCAACACCCTCATCTACGTTCGCGGCAAAGGCATCGTGCTTGACGAACCATCGGTGGTGTCCATCCGCCACGAAGGTGGGCCTCAAGGCAAAAAAACCATCCAGGCGGTGGGCAAAGAAGCCAAAGCGATGCTGGGCAAAGTGCCCGGCAACATCGAGGCCATCCGCCCCATGAAAGACGGCGTGATTGCCGACTTCACGGTCACCGAGCAAATGCTCAAGCAGTTCATCAAAATGGTGCACCCCCGCTCGGCGTTCAAGCCCAGCCCGCGCATCATCATTTGTGTGCCCTGCGGCTCCACCCAAGTGGAGCGCCGCGCCATCCGCGAATCCGCGCTGGGTGCGGGGGCTTCCGAGGTGTACCTGATCGAAGAACCCATGGCCGCCGCCATCGGCGCCGGCCTGCCGGTGAGCGATGCCAGCGGCTCCATGGTGGTGGACATCGGTGGCGGCACCACCGAAGTGGGCGTCATCAGCCTGGGCGGCATGGTCTACAAAGGCAGCGTGCGTGTGGGTGGCGACCGTTTTGACGACGCCATCATCAACTACATCCGCCGCAACTACGGCATGCTGATCGGCGAGCCCACGGCCGAAGCCATCAAGAAAAACATCGGTTCCGCCTTCCCCGGCTCCGAAGTGAAAGAAATGGAAGTCAAGGGCCGCAACCTGTCGGAAGGCGTGCCCCGCAGCTTCACCATTTCTAGCAACGAAATCCTGGAAGCCCTGACCGACCCGCTGAACAACATCGTCTCGGCTGTGAAAACGGCGCTGGAACACACCCCGCCCGAGCTGGGGGCCGACATTGCCGAGCGCGGCATGATGCTGACCGGCGGCGGTGCCCTGTTGCGCGACCTGGACCGCCTGCTGGCCGAAGAAACCGGTCTGCCCGTGCTGGTGGCCGAAGAACCCCTGACCTGCGTGGTGCGTGGCTGTGGCATGGCGCTGGAGCGCATGGAGCGCCTGGGCACCATCTTCACGTCCGAGTGATCCGCATCCTCACCTGTGCCAACGGCTTTTCACGCCGTCAGACCCCCCATCCATGCCCTTAGGCACACTGGACCGCACACCGCCCCCGTTTTTCAAGCAGGGGCCGTCAGCCCTGTCCAAACTCGCGTTTTTCAGCGCCTTGGCCTTGTTTTTGATGGTGGCCGATGTGCGGCTGTCGCTCGTCAAGCCCCTGCGCACCGCTGTGGCGGCTTTGCTGTACCCGGCGCAATGGCTGGTGTTGCAGCCGGTGCAAGGGCTGCAACAGGTGGGCAAGCGCTTCGAGTCGCTGGACGCCGCACAGCGCCAGGCGCAAAACAACCAGGCCGAACTCACGGCACTGGCCGCACGCGCGGGCCAGGTGGAACAACTCACCCTGGAAAACAACCGCCTGCGGGCCTTGCTGGATTTGGCGGCGCGGCCCGCCACCCAAGGCCAGGCCGCGCAGGTGCTGTATGACGCGGCCGACCCTTACACCCGCCGGGTGGTGATCGACCGGGGTTCGGCCCAGGGCGTGGCGGCAGGGTCGCCCGTGCTGGACGAAAGCGGCGTGGTCGGCCAGGTCACACGCGTGCACCCACTGGTGTCCGAAGTCACGCTGCTGACCGACCGCGACCAGGCCATTCCCGTGCTGAACACCCGCACGGGGGTGCGCAGCGTGGCCTACGGCCAATCAGGCCCCAGCGGCACCGAGCTGGAGCTTCGGTTCATGGCCGGTAACGCCGATGTGCAAGAAGGCGACCTGCTCAGCACCAGCGGGGTGGACGGGGTGTACCCCGCTGGCCTGCCCGTGGCCCGCGTGACACACGTGGAACGGCGTGCCGAGTCCGCCTTTGCCCGCGTGTTGTGTGTGCCGATTGCCCAACTGGCCAGCACCCACCACGTGCTGGTATTGACACCCGTGGCCAACGCACAACCCACCTTGCCCATGGACGACGCCCGCCCCGCCACGGGCACGCGGGCACACCCCCGCGAGCGCTGAGCGCCCCGCCCCCAGGAGCCCACACCGATGATCATGCGCCCCGGCCAGCCCCTGCTGCTGCCCGCCAGCCCCCTGTTCATTTGGACCAGCCTGGTGGTGGCCCTGATGCTCAACATGCTCATGAACATGGGGCTGTGGGGGCGCGCCGCGTGGGTGCCCGATGTGCTGGCCCTCACGCTGGTGTTTTGGAATGTGCACCAACCCCAGCGGGTGAGCGTGGGCGCTGCCTTTGTGTTTGGGCTGGCCATGGACGTGCACCACACCGCCCTGCTGGGGCAACACGCCCTGGCCTACACGGTGCTGGGGTTCATGGCGGTGTCCATACACCGGCGGCTGCTGTGGTTCCCCGTGCTGACGCAAGCCGTGCACGTGTTGCCGCTGTTTGCCGTGGCGCAAGCTCTGGTGATGGGCATGCGCCTGGTGTCGGGGCACGGATTTGCGGGCTGGCCGGCATTGGCGGCGCCGCTGCTGACCGCTGGGCTTTGGCCGGTGGCCAGCCTGTTGCTGCTGGCCCCCCAGCGCCGGGCCCACGACCCCGATGACAACCGCCCCCTCTGACCCGTTGCCATGACCGCGCTGCGTGACGTAGAAGCCGACCTGTCGCGGTTCCGCACCCGGGGGTGGGTGGCGGTGCTGGGCGTGCTGGTGGCCTTTGGACTGGTGGCCGCGCGGGCGGTGTATTTGCAGGTGGTGCGCCACGAAGACCTGAAAGCCCAGGCCGAAAGCAACCGCACCGCCGTGCTGCCCATCGTTCCGCACCGGGGCCTGATCCTGGACCGCAACGGCGTGGCACTGGCCACCAACTATTCGGCCTACACGCTGGAAATCACCCCGTCACGGGCCAGCAACGTGGAGGCAGTGATCGACGAACTGGCCACGCTCATCGACATACAGCCCCGCGACCGCCGCCGCTTCAAACGGCTGCGCGAAGAGTCGCGCAACTTCGATTCGCTGCCCATCCGCACACGCTTGACCGACGAAGAAGTGGCCCGCTTCACCGCCCACCGCTACCGTTTTCCAGGCGTTGAAATCAAGGCGCGTTTGTTTCGCCAGTACCCACACGGCGAAACCGCCAGCCACGTGGTGGGCTACATCGGTCGCATCAACCGGTCTGAAAAAACGCAAATGGACGACTGGGCCGAAGAAGACCAGGCCAACTACCGGGGCACGGAGTACATCGGCAAGCTGGGCATCGAGCAAAGTTTCGAACGCGAACTGCACGGCCTGACCGGGTTCGACCAGATTGAAACGTCCGCCGGGGGCCGTGCCGTGCGCACCCTGACCCGCACCCCCGCCACCCCCGGCAACACCGTGGTGCTGACGCTGGACATCAAGCTGCAAAAGCTGGTGGAAGACATGTTTGGCGAACGCCGTGGGGCGCTGGTGGCGCTGGACCCGCGCAACGGCGAGGTGCTGGCGTTTGTCAGCAAACCCACCTTTGACCCCAACCTGTTTGTGGACGGCATCGACGTTGAGAACTGGAAAATGCTCAACGAATCCATCGAAAAACCGCTGCTCAACCGCGCCCTGCGCGGCACCTACCCACCCGGCTCCACCTACAAACCCTTCATGGGGCTGGCGGCGCTCGCCACGGGCAAACGCGCGGCGGGCACGGTCATCAACGACCCGGGTTACTGGATGTTCGGCAACCACCGCTTCCGCAGCCACGGTGACGAGGGGCTGGGTGGCGTGGACCTGTACCGCAGCATCGTCAAATCCAGCAACGTGTACTACTACTCCCTGGCCAACGAACTGGGGGTGGACACCATGCACGACTTCATGGCACCGCTGGGCTTTGGCCAAATCACAGGCATCGACCTGAAAGGCGAGGTCAAAGGCGTGCTGCCCAGCCAGGCATGGAAGCGCCGCACCTACAAACGCCCCGAACAACAACGCTGGTACGCGGGCGAAACCATTTCGCTGGGCATTGGCCAGGGCTACAACAGCTTCACCATGCTGCAACTGGCACAGGCCACGGCCATCGTGGCCAACAAAGGCATCAAACACAAACCCCATTTGGGCCTGGCCACCGAAGACGCGGTGAGCCGCCAGCGCCGCGCACTGCCCTTGCCGGAGTCTGAAAATTTGGGGCTCAACCCCGCGCACATCGACGCGGTGAACCGGGCCATGGTGGGGGTGACGGTGGAAGGCACCTCGACCCGCGTGTTTGCCGGTGCGCCTTACACCAGCGGCGGCAAAACCGGCACGGCCCAGGCCGTGACCATCGGGCAAAAAGACAAATACGACGCCCGCAAGATGGAAGAGCACCAGCGCGACCACTCGCTGTACATCGCGTTCGCCCCGGCCGACGCCCCCCGGGTGGCGCTGGCCATCGTGGTGGAAAACTCGGGTTTCGGCGCAGCACACGCAGCCCCCATTGCCCGGCGCGTGTTTGACTACGTGCTGGTGGACCAATACCCCAGCGAAGACGATTTGGCCGCCGTCCAAAAAGGCCACGCCTCGGCCCCCATGGGCAAACCCCGCAAAGCCAGCGAGGTGCCCTGGCCCCACACCGACGCCACCGCCAGCCCCCCGGCGGCCAAATGAGTTTGCTGCAGCGCGGCGGTGCGCGCTGCATTCGTCAGGCGTAGGCCGTCCAGCCTGTTTTCAGCAACAGCGCCCCCACCACCAGCATGAAAAACACGCGCACAAAGCCCGCGCCGTGTTTCAAGGCCAGGCGTGTGCCCAACACGCTGCCCACCACATTGGCCACCGCCATGACCGCCACCAGGTGCCACCACACATGGCCGGTCCAAGCAAACAAAGACAACGCGGCGAGGTTGGAGGCCGTGTTCAGCAACTTGGCAGAAGCGCTGGCGTGCAAAAAGTCATACCCCAGCCACCGCACCAGCAAAAACACAAAAAAGCTGCCCGTGCCGGGGCCAAAAAACCCGTCGTAAAACCCCACCACCAAACCCAGGGCGCCCAGTGCAGCCACCTCGGCCCCACCGGTCAAGCGGGGGGCATGGTGTTGTCCCAGGTCTTTGCGCCAGAGGGTGTACAAAAAAACGGCCAACAGCACCACGGGCAATATGCGCCGCAAAAACTCGGGCGACACCACCGTGACGGTCCAAGCCCCTGCAAACGAACCGGCCAGGGCCAGCGCAGCCCCCGCGCCCAGCGAGCGCCAGCGCAACTGCACACGCCGGGTGTAAGACCAGGTGGCCGCCGCCGTGCCCCACACCGACGAGCCTTTGTTCACCCCCAGCAAGGTGGCCGGGGGGGCCGACGGAAACACCGCAAACAAGGCGGGCAACAAAATCAGACCGCCGCCGCCCACAATGGCATCGACAAAACCGGCCAACAGCGAGGCCACCGCAACAAGCAACACATCCATGGGCGAGATTGTGGGGGGTGTGCGCACCAACAAAAACGCCGGCAGAGCCGGCGTTTGAAAAAGCGCCTCTGACGGGCGCTGCATGTGTGTTGTTGTTGGCTTGGGTTGTCTCCTCGGCCTTTTGACAGCGGCACCGGCTCTGTGGCTTGGTTACCCCCATCAATGTCACCCAGTAATGTAGGGCCACGCCCCCTGCTGGTGCACTGGGACTAACCCTTGTGCGTGGCACAAAAGATGCTGCATCCGCCGACCGCACAGGGGTGCACACCAACGTTGGGAATTCGAATGACCGCTTCTGAAATGCTTGCCACCGCCGCCCACCTGCACGTTGCCATGCGCCGCAAAATGGGGCGTGTCACCGATGTGGAGTGGATGGCCAGCAACCCTGCTTACGCCGAAGCCATGACCCGGCTGGCCGCCGACCACGCGGCAACCCAAGGGGACGAAGATTTGCTGAAGTGGGCCCACAAACTGGCACAAGCCTGGGCAGACTTGGCACCCCCTGCACCACGCGCGCCCAGGTTGACGGCCACCCCAGCGGCAGAAGCGCCGACGGAACGCTACGTGGTGGGCTTGCGCTGCTGAGCAGCACCGCAGCAAAGGCACATGCGGCGGGCCCAGATGGCGTCAGTCGCCGCGCATGATCCAGCGGGCGGCCTTCTCGGCCATCATGAGCGTGGGGCTGTTGGTGTTGCCACTGGTGATGGTGGGCATGGCCCCTGCGTCCACCACGCGCAAACCGGCCACACACCCACCCCGCCCGTCCAGCACACGCAGGTGCGAGTCCAACACGGCCTTGCGGTCTTGTGGCAGCCCCATGGCCGTGGTGCCCGTGGGGTGAAAGATGGTGGTGGCAATTTCGCCCGCCAGGCGCACCAGCTCGTCGTCTGACTGGTACTGCGTGCCCGGTTTGAATTCTTCGGGCTGGAACGGGGCCAACGCGGGCTGTGCGGCAATGCGCCGCGTGAGCCGCAGGCTGTCCACCGCCACTTGCTGGTCTTCAGCCGTGGCCAGGTAGTTGGGGGCAATGGCGGGGGCATCTTGGAAGCGGGGGCTCTTGATCTGCACCGTGCCCCGGCTGGTGGGGTTGAGGTTGCACACACTGGCGGTGAACGCCGGGAAGGGGTGCAGGGGCTCGCCAAACGCGTCCAGGCTGAGGGGTTGCACGTGGTATTCCACGTTGGGGTGGGGTTGGGCCGGGTCGCTGCGGGTGAACGCACCCAACTGGCTGGGGGCCATGCTCATGGGGCCCGTGCGCTTGAGCGCGTACTCCAGCCCGATTTTGGCCTTGCCCCACCACGAGTTGGCCAAGGTGTTGAGGGTGCTGACCCCCTTGACCTTGAACACGCTGCGAATTTGCAGGTGGTCTTGCAAGTTGGCACCCACGCCCGGCAAGTCCACCTTCACGTCAATGCCTTGTGCCTGCAACAGCGCGGCAGGGCCAATGCCCGACAGCTGCAAAATTTGAGGGCTGCCCACGGCACCGGCGCTCAGCACCACCTCTTTTTTGGCGTGCACGGTGAGCAGCTCTTTGCCGGTCCACACCTCGACGCCGGTGCAGCGCTGGCTGCCATCGGGCTGGGTTTCCAGCAACACGCGGGCCACCTGGGCCGAGGTCCACAACTCGAAGTTGGGCCGCCCGTAGCACTTGGGCCGCAGGAACGCCTTGGCCGTGTTCCAGCGCCAGCCGTCCTTCTGGTTCACCTCGAAATAGCCCACGCCCTCGTTGTTGCCACTGTTGAAATCGGCCGTGGCGGGAATGCCGGCCTGCTGGGCGGCCTGGGCAAAGGCGTCCAACACGTCCCAGCGCAAGCGCTGCTTTTCCACCCGCCATTCCCCCCCCGCCTGGCGGTGGCGCAGCACCTTGCCGTACACGGTGGTGTCGTCGGTGACCAAAGGCAACGCCGTGCCTTTGGCCCCGTGGTGGGCGTTGGCCCCCAGGTGGTGGTCTTCGTGCAGTTTGAAGTAGGGCAGGCTTTGGTCCCAGCGCCATTCGTCGTCGCCGGTCAGGCGGGCCCACTGGTCGTAATCGCGGGCCTGGCCGCGCATGTAAATCATGCCGTTGATGCTGGAGCAGCCCCCCAGCGTTTTGCCACGCGGGTAACGCAGGCTGCGGCCATTGAGCCCGGCGTCGGGCTCGGTTTGGTAGAGCCAGTCGGTGCGGGGGTTGCCGATGCAGTGCAGGTAGCCCACCGGAATGTGGATCCAGTGGTAGTCGTCCTTGCGCCCCGCCTCGATCAGCAGCACCTTGCGCGATGCATCGGCAGAGAGCCGGTTGGACAACAGGCAGCCGGCTGTGCCGGCGCCCACGATGATGGTGTCAAAGGTCAGGTTTTGCATGGTGGGCGTTGATTAAAGCGCATGCGCAGCCCACCGAGAACGCGGCCACCCGTGCGGCAACAGCCGGTTGGCCTCATTTTTCAAACAAAAACAGCCTCCACCGCTTTATTTAAAACAACAGTTCACTATTGAAAATGATATTCACCAGCACCTCAACCCGGGCTGGGAATGAGCTGGGCCACGGGCTCTGGGGCCAACAAACTGCCGTTGCGCAGCCCGCGCACGGTGGCCAGGCACAGGCCAAACACCACCAGCGACGTCAGCGCGAGCAACATGGTGCCCGCCCACTGCAAACCCGGTGAGCCCACAGCCCCGCCCAGCTTGAGCGTGAGCGTGGTGAACGCAGCCAACGGAAACGACGCTGCCCAAAAGGTGAGAGAAAACGGCTGCGTGACCGCCTGCTGCGCCACACTGCCCGCCCACAACACAAAAAACACCGCCATGCCCCAACAGGCGGCCACCACGGCCACCGGGGCTTGTGCCTGCAACAGCACCAGGCCCACGACAGACGGTGGGGCGATGGTGATGAACCACGTGGGCATCAGGCGCTCGGGCAGCGGGCCCTGCACGGCGCGCCGCACCAGCAACAGCGTCAGCACCACCGGCCACAGCAACAGGCCCACGCCGAACTGCGCCATGGCCCACACCGTGTGCCCCAGCGCCAGCCCAGCCAGAGGCACCACCACATTGCCCACCACCGGGATCAGCAACACCGGCGTGACCAACGGCCAAAACGGGGTGGGTGAAGCCACCAACCACCGCTGAAGCACCCACACCGTGGCCCACAACTGCCCCAAGGCAGCCAGGCCCCACAAGCCGTCCAGCCAGGCGCCACGGAACCCGAGCGCAGCCGCTTGGGTGGCAAGCAGCAACACCGCCACCGGCAAGGCAGCGACAAAGCCGTGGCGCACGGGGTGGCGCAGGTCTTCGGCCAGGGCGGCGGGGTAACGGCTGGCGCGCACCACCGACAGGCCCAGCACGGCCACACACACCAGCACGGCCACACCCCCAATGACCAGCGACACGCCGGTGGCCGATTCGCCCAGGGCAGCGCCAGCGCTGAGCCAGGCCAGGGCCAAACCGGCCAGGCCCATGACCACCGAGAACCAACCCGGCATGAGGAATTTGAGGGGGGTGGGGTTCATGGCGCGGCTCAGCAGGTGCTGCCGCAACCGCCTTTGGACTCTGGCACGCCCAGGCGCTTGAGAACGATGGCCATCGGGCAGAAGTTGGTCAGACCAAACTGGAACAGGTTCACGCCCACAAACGCGGTGAACGCCAAAAACCAGCTGTTGACGAACAGGGGGCTGGCCTCCACGCCCAGCGCCAGAGACACCATGATGAACAGCCCGGCAAACACGCGGATGTAACGCTCTACAGTCATTTCAAACTCCTGAAAAAAAACAAAATCAAACGGGGGCGTGCGCACGGCGGTACACCGCGTAATACAGCACGGGAATGACGATCAGCGTCAGCAGCGTGGACACGGCAATGCCGAAAATCAGCGACACGGCCAGGCCGTTGAAGATGGGGTCGTCCAGAATGAAAAACGCCCCCATCATGGCCGCCAGCGCCGTCAGCGCAATGGGCTGGGCACGCACCGCGGCCGACTGCACCACGGCATCGGCAAAGGCCAGGCCCCGGGCGGTTTCCAGCTCGATGAAGTCCACCAGCAAAATGGAATTGCGCACGATGATGCCCGCCAGCGCAATCATCCCAATCATGCTGGTGGCCGTGAACTGCGCGCCCAACAGCGCGTGCCCGGGCATCACCCCAATGAGGGTCAGCGGAATGGGCGCCATGATGATGAGCGGCGTCACGTAGCTCTTGAACTGCGCCACCACCAGCAGGTAAATCAGCACCAGGCCCACGCCGTAGGCTGCCCCCATGTCGCGGAAGGTTTCATAGGTGATTTGCCACTCGCCGTCCCACTTCACCGCGTATTGGCGGTAGGGGTCGGACGGTTGGCTGATCCAGTATTCGCCCACCGCACCACTGTCTTTCAGCGCCGCGCCTTGCAGGCGGGTGCGGATGTCGAACAGCCCGTACAGCGGCGAGTCGAGCTTGCCCGCCATGTCGCCCACCACGTAAGTGACGGGCATCAGGTCTTTGGTCATGCGGGGGGTGTCGATCAGGCCGCGCTCCACGTGCACCAACTCCGACAGCGGCACCATCTTTCCGTTGGCGGCCTTCATGGGCAGGGCCAACACGGCGTCCAGGCCCACCTGCATGTCGCGGGGCAACTGCAGGCGCACAGGCACCGCGTGTTTGGAAAAACCATCGTGCAAATAGGTGGTGTCGGCCCCTGACAACGCGGTGTACACCGCCTGCGAAATGGCGGCCACCGGAATGCCCAGCGACTCGGCCCGCACGCGGTTGATGCGCAGAAACGCACGCGGCGCGCCCTCTTTCAGGCTGGTGTCCACGCCCACGATGTCGGGCGTGGCGGCGTAGGCCTGCGCCAGGTTGCGCGCCAGTTCGGCACGGCCCTCTTCGGTGGGGCCATACACCTCGGCCACGATGGGCGACATCACCGGAGGGCCAGGGGGCACCTCCACCACCTTCACGCGGGCACCGTGGGCCTGGGCAATGCGCTCCAGCCCGGGGCGCAAGCGCTGGGCAATGGCGTGGCTCTGGTCTTTGCGGTGGGCTTTGTCCACCAGGTTCACCTGCAAATCACCGCTTTCCATGTCGGCGCGCAGGTAGTACTGGCGCACCAGCCCGTTGAAAGTGATGGGGCTGGCCGTGCCCGCGTAGCCCTGGATGTCGCGCACCTCAGGGGCCTGGGCCAGGTAACCGGCCATGTCTTGCAGGGCAGCCGCCGTGCCTTCCAGCGGGGTGCCGGGCGGCATGTCCACCACCACCTGGAATTCGCTTTTGTTGTCGAACGGCAGCATTTTCAACACCACCGCCTGCACCAGTGTCAGGCCCACCGACAGCAACAACGCCACCACAATGCCGCCCAGCAGCAACCAGCGTTTGCGGGCACTGGCCAGCAAAGGCGTGAGCGTGCGGGCGAAAAACGACTGCAAACCCCCGGTGATCTTGCCGGGCCCGTGGGCGGCATGGCCCGCGCCGGCCTGTGTGAGCTTCAAAGCCAGCCAGGGTGTGACGGTGAAGGCAATGCCCAACGAAAGCGCCATGCCCATGCTCGAATTGATGGGAATGGGGCTCATGTAAGGGCCCATCAGCCCGCTGACAAAGGCCATGGGCAGCAGCGCCGCGATCACGGTGAGCGTGGCCAGAATGGTGGGGCCTCCCACTTCATCCACCGCGCGCGGGATGATGGTGGCCAGCGGCACATCGGGCGTGAGCATGCGGTGGCGGTGGATGTTTTCAACCACCACAATGGCGTCGTCCACCAGGATGCCGATGGAAAAAATCAGCGCAAACAGGCTCACCCGGTTGAGAGTGAAGCCCCACGCCCACGAAGCAAACAGCGTGGCGGTGAGCGTGAGAATGACCGCGCCCCCCACGATGATGGCCTCGCGCTTGCCCAGCGCCAGCCCCACCAGAATGATGACGCTGGCGGTGGCAAACGCCAGTTTCTGGATGAGCTTGTTGGCTTTTTCGGCGGCGGTTTCGCCGTAGTCGCGCGCCACGGTCACCTGCACGTCCTCGGGAATGACGGTGTTGTGCAACTCGGTCAGGCGCTGGCGGGTGGCACGGGCCACGTCCACGGCGTTTTCACCGGCTTTTTTGGTCACGGTCAGCGTCACGGCGGGGTACACCTGCCCGGCCTGCGCGCCGGTGGCCTGGCTGCTGTCCAGCCCCACATCCATGGCCGCCCCCGGGGTGAACCACACGTAGCGCTGGGGCAGCTGGGCACCAGCCTCCACCCGCGCCACCTCGCGCATATACACAGGGCGCCCCTGGCTCACGGCCACCACGATGTCGCCCACCTCGTCGGCGTTGCGCAGGAATTCGCCGGTTTCCACCGTGAGCATGCCGGGCGCACCCGGTGTGCGGTCGGCCACGGTGCCCGAAGGCAGGCCCAGGTTGGCCGAGGCAATGGCCTGCTGCAATTGCTGCACGCCCACGCCGCGCTCGCGCAGGCGGCTGGGCTCCAGCCACACATGCACCGCCCTGCCCGGGCCCCCGATGGTTTGCACCTCGCGGGTGCCCTTCACGCGTTTGAGTTCAACTTCCACGCTGCGCGCCACACGCTCCAGCTCCAGCGCGGATTCGCCGGTTTGGCTCCAGAGCGTCACGGCCAGCACGGGCACATCGTCAATGCCTTTGGGTTTGACGATGGGCGCCATCACCCCCAGGCCGCTGGGCAGCCAATCCTTGTTGCCATCGAGCACGTCGTACAGGCGCACCAAGGCCTCGGTGCGCGGCACGCCCACCTTGAACTGCACGGTCAACACCGCCACGCCGGGGCGGGACACTGAATAGGTGTGCTCGATGCCCTGGATTTGCGACAACACCTGCTCGGCCGGGCCGGTGACCATCTTTTCCACATCGGCGCTGGAGGCACCGGGGAACGGGATGAGCACGTTGGCCATGGTCACGTTGATTTGTGGCTCTTCCTCACGCGGGGTGACGAGCACGGCAAACAAACCCATCAGCATGGCCACGATGGCAAGCAACGGGGTGATGGCATTGGACTGGAACGCGCGGGCCATGCGGCCCGAGAAGCCCAGGGCTTCGGGCTCGCCCGGCTGCGCGGCGGGTTGGGGGGTGGGCAGGTGATCGCTCATGGGGGCACTCGGTGTGGGGGGCGATCAGGGCTGGACGGTGGCGCCCACGCGGGCACCGTTGAGACCGGCGCGCACGGGGTCGAGCGCCACACGTTCGTTGCCGCTCAGGCCCGACAACACCTCATGGCCTGCCGCACCATGGCTGGCCCCCAGCCGCAGCGCGCGCAACACAAAGGCCCCCGCACCGGGTTTGGGTTCACCTTCGCGGGCCACGTACACGGCGGTCATTTCACCGCGCCGGAACACGGCTTGGGCGGGCACGGTCAGGCGCTGGGCCTGCGAGGCCACGAAACGCACCTGCACCTGCTGGCCGGGCACCAGGCCTGCCGCATCGGCCGGGGCCAGGTCCAGCCGCCATTCCACGGTTTGCGACACCGGGTCGGCCGCGGGCAGCGAGGTGCGGGCGGCGGGCGCCACCCAACGGCCGTCGGGCAACTTCACTTCCACGGCCAGGGCCTTGGCGGCAAGCCCCTGGCGCGAAACCGGCACGTGCACCACGGCACGGATGGGCTGGGGCGCGTACACGGTCAGCACCGGGGTGCCGGGCATGGCCAGGTCGCCCGCTTCGGCGTGGGTGGACAACACCCAGCCGTCATAAGGGGCGGTCAGGCGGGTGTGGCCCTGCGCCACCTGTGATTGGGTCTGACCCGCCACCGCACCGCTGGCACCGGCCTGGGCGGCCTTGTATTGGGCCTGCGCGGTGTCCAGGGCCGATTTGCTGACAAAGCCCTGGGCCACCAAATCGCGGGTGCGCTCGTAATGCGCGCGGGCGTTGGCCAACTGGGCATCGGCCTGGGCCACCTGGGCCTGGGCCTGCGACACACCGGCCAGGGTCATGCGGTCATCGATGGTGGCCAGCACTTGGCCTGCGCGCACGCGGTCACCGGCCTTGACTTGCAGGCTGGCGATGCGGCCGCTCGCCTGGGCAGACAAGGTGCTTTGGCGCACGGCTTGCAAGCTGCCATCCAGCTCCAAGCCCTGCCCCACGGCGCGGGGCGCCACGAGGGCCACCGGCACGTCTTGTGCAGGGGTTTGTGCCTGGGCCTGGCCAGGTTGGCCCCACCCCACAGCGGCGGCCCACACAGCGGCCCCGACCAGCGACAACGGGCGGCGCAACATCACAACACGGGGGGCAAACTGAAACATGGGCAAACCTCTCCAAGGGAGCTGGGAGCATACCACCATACCCCATGGGGTATCAAGTCAAGTTGAACCCAGCGGCTCTCAGGGGGCTTTGCCTGAACCAAAAATCAGAAATTTCAATAGCAAATAAATCAATTGCATCAAGCGTGAAGTGGCATTTTTATTCAGAAAATGGTACCCGTGGCGCGACCGCACACAGCAGCTCGTAGCTGATGGTGCCCGCGGCCTGGGCCACCTCGTCCACCGGCAACACGGCGCCGGTTTGGCTGCGACCCCACAGCACCACCTCCGCGCCCAGCCCGGCGGGCTCGGCACCTTGCGCGGCCAGCGCGGCATCGACCGGGCCCAGGTCCACGGTCAACATGTCCATGCTGACGCGGCCCACCAGCCGCGTGCGCACACCGCCGACCAACACCGGGGCACCCTCGCCCAGGCCGCCGGGTGCATGGCGGGGGTAGCCATCGGCATACCCACACGCCACCACACCCACACGCATGGGGGTGGGCGCGGTGAAGGTGGAGCCATAACCGACGGTGTCGCCCACCGCCAGTTGCTGCACGCCGATCACCCGGCTGGCCAGGGTCATGGCGGGCAACAGGCCCCAACCGGCGCTGTCGTGGGCCGGGTGGTCGGGGGCACTGCCATACACGGCAATGCCAGGGCGCACCCAGTCGGCGGACAGGGGTTCGGTGTCTGACAACGCACGCTGTGCGTGGCGCAGGGTGGCGGCGCTGTTGCACAGGCTGCGCTCTCCAGGCAGGTCGTGTGTGGCTTGCGCAAAGGCTTGCACCTGGTGGGCGATGCCATCGCCGCCGGCGCGGTGGCCATCGGCGTCGCTGAAGTGGGTCATGAGCGAGATTTCTTCCACCTGTGGCAACGCCGCAAGGCGGTTCCACGCGGCGCGAAATGGCGCGGGCTTGAAGCCCAGCCGGTTCATGCCCGAGTTCATCTTCAAAAACACCCGGTGCGGCACCTGGGTTTTGTGAATGGCCAGCATGTCGATCTGCTCGTCGCAGTGCACGACGTGCCACAGGCCCAGACGGGAGCACAGCTCCAGGTCGCGCTGCTCGAACACCCCTTCCAGCAACAAAATGGGACCGCGCCAGCCCAGGTCGCGCACGCGTTGGGCCTCAGCCAGGTCCAGCAGGGCAAAGCCGTCGGCGGCGCGCAGGGCGTCAAACACACGCTCGATGCCGTGGCCATAGGCATTGGCTTTCACCACGGCCCACAGCCGCGCATCGGGCGCGGCCAAGCGCGCGCGGCGCAGGTTGTGGGACAGGGCTTCGGGGTGAACGGTGGCTTGAATGGGGCGTGGCATGGGCGGGCAGTGTGCCAGAGGGGTTTCGTCACACGCAATGGGTGTGGGCCGCGTATTAGTGTGTTGCAGCGCACAACACGGTTGCTGATATAAAGGCGGGCCCCCGACGTGCAGCGCCTGGGGGCCAAGGCGTCGGCGGCCCCACCTGGAGGGCCGGTCGGTGCGAAACGCGAAAGCCATGGAAGTCTTCAACGCCCTGCTCCCCATCTTCACCGAATACGGTTACCTGGCCGTGTTCACCATGTTGCTCGTTTGTGGTTTCGGTGTGCCGGTCCCAGAGGACGTGACCCTGGTGACCGGCGGCGTGATCGCCGGGCTGGGCTATGCCGATGTGAACACCATGTTTGCCGTGGGCATGGCGGGTGTCATCATTGGCGACGGCCTGGTGTTTTCGATCGGGCGTTTCAAGGGCGCCAGCGTGATGCGGCTCAAGTCCGTGCAACGCGTCATCACCCCCGAACGCTTCCACTCGGCGCAAGAGGCGTTTCACAAATACGGGCGCTGGGTGATGTTTGTCGCCCGTTTTCTGCCCGGCTTGCGCACCCCGGTGTTTTTCACGGCGGGCATGTCCAAACGCGTGAGCTTTGGCACCTGGTTGCTGATGGATGGCGTGGCCGCACTCATCAGCGTGCCGGTGTGGGTGTACCTGGGTTACTTCGGGGCCCGCAATTTCGACTGGATGTTCACCATCCTGCACCGCTTCCAATACGGCATTTTTGCCTTGCTCGCCGTGGGTGGGGTGGCGCTGGGGGTGGTGTGGTGGCGCAAACGCAAAGCCAAAGCATCCGACAGCTGATTTTCAGGCATAAAAATAGCCCCCAGCGCTTGACCAGCAAGCGGTGGGGGCTATTTTTTTGGAGGCAAAGTCAGGGGTAATTTCTCACCCCTGACCGGCTGCATCACTCGGCAGCGGCGCTTTCGCTGGCCTGGTCGGCCTGGTCAGAGGCCAATTGCAGGGCGTCGGCTTCGGCAATGGCACGGCGCTCGTCGTCGTCCATCTTTTCCTTGACCTTGCGGGCGTCGTGGTAAGCCATGCCGGTGCCGGCAGGGATCAGGCGGCCCACGATCACGTTTTCCTTCAGGCCGCGCAACTCGTCGCGCTTGCCCATGATGGCCGCTTCGGTCAACACGCGCGTGGTTTCCTGGAAGGACGCGGCAGAGATGAACGAGTCGGTGGACAACGAGGCCTTGGTGATACCCAGCAACACGTTGCTGTACACCGCAGGGATCTTGCCGTCGGCGCGCAGAGCGTCGTTGGTGTTGAGGATTTCGGAGCGCTCGATCTGCTCGCCACCGATGTAGGTGGAGTCACCGGGATGGTCCACCACCACGCGGCGCAGCATCTGGCGCACGATCACTTCAATGTGCTTGTCGTTGATCTTCACGCCTTGCAAGCGGTACACGTCCTGCACTTCGTCCACGATGTAGCGGGCCAACTCTTCCATGCCCAACAAACGCAGGATGTCTTGTGGGTCGGCAGGGCCGTCCACAATGCTCTCGCCTTTGTTGACCACCTGGCCTTCGTGCACCAGGATGTTCTTTTCCTTGGGAATGAGCTCGTCCCACACCTTGCCTTCAGGGTCGGTGATTTGCAGGCGAACCTTGCCTTTGGTTTCTTTGCCGAAAGACACGGTACCCGTCATCTCGGCCAGCATGCCCTTGTCTTTGGGCGAACGGGCTTCGAACAGTTCGGCCACACGGGGCAAACCGCCGGTGATGTCTCGGGTCTTCTGACCTTCGATGGGGATACGCGCCAGCACTTCGCCGGGGCCCACGCCCTGGCCGTCACGCACTTGCAGCAACGCACCCACCTGGAAGCCGATGGTCACAGAGTGGTCGGTGCCGGGGATCTTGACTTCGTTGCCTTGGCCGTCGATCAGCTTGACCTGGGGGCGGATGACCTTGGCAGCGCCACGGCGCTTGGGGTCGATCACCACCAGGGTGGCCAGGCCGGTCACATCGTCCACCTGCTTGGCGACCGTCAGGCCCTCTTCCACGTTCTCGAATTTCACCTGACCGGCGAATTCCGTGATGATGGGGCGGGTCAGCGGGTCCCAGTTGGCGAGGATGGTGCCGGCCTTGATGGCCTGGTCGGGTTTCACCGTCAGGATGGCACCGTAAGGCACCTTGTGACGCTCACGCTCGCGGCCCAGGTCGTCCTGGATGATGATTTCGCCGGAACGGGCAATCACCACCAACTCGCCTTTGCTGTTGCTCACGTAACGCATGGTGGCGTTGAAGCCGATGGCACCGCTGGACTTGGCTTCCACGCTGGACGCGATGGCCGCACGCGACGCCGCACCACCGATGTGGAACGTGCGCATGGTCAGCTGGGTACCGGGTTCACCGATGGACTGCGCGGCAATCACGCCCACGGCCTCGCCTCGGTTGACCAAGCCGCCACGGCCCAGGTCGCGGCCATAACACCTGGCGCAGATGCCAAAGCGGGTTTCACAGGTCAGTGCGGTGCGCACTTTCACCTCGTCCACACCGGCGGCTTCCAGCTCTTCAATGGTGTCCTCGTCCAGCATGTGGCCGGGGGGCAGCAACATGGCACGGGTTTCGGGGTGCAGGACCTCTTCGGCGGTCGTGCGGCCCAAAATGCGGTCACGCAACGATTCGATGACCTCGCCACCTTCCACAATGGCGCGCATCAGCGTGCCGTTGTGGGTGCCGCAATCGTCTTCGTTCACCACCAAGTCCTGCGTCACGTCCACCAGACGGCGGGTCAGGTAACCCGAGTTGGCGGTTTTCAGCGCGGTGTCGGCCAGACCTTTTCGCGCACCGTGCGTGGAGATGAAGTACTGCAACACGTTCAGACCTTCACGGAAGTTCGCCGTGATGGGGGTCTCGATGATGGAGCCGTCTGGCTTGGCCATCAGGCCCCGCATACCGGCCAACTGGCGAATCTGCGCGGCAGAACCGCGGGCACCGGAGTCGGCCATCATGTAGATGGAGTTGAACGACTCTTGGTCCACTTCGTTGCCGTTGCGGTCGGTGGTCTTTTGCTTGGCCAGCTGGGCCATCATCACCTTGGAGACCTCGTCACCGGCTTTGCCCCAGATGTCCACCACCTTGTTGTAACGCTCGCCAGACGTGACCAGACCGGACGCGTATTGCTGCGCGATCTCTTTCACTTCTTTCTCGGCGCGTTCGATGATGCCGTGCTTCTCTTGCGGCACCAGCATGTCGTCCACACAGATGGAGATACCGGCACGGGTGGCCAGCTTGAAGCCGTTTTGCAGCAGCTTGTCGGCAAACACCACGGTTTCCTTCAGACCACACTTGCGGAAAGAGGTGTTGATCAGGCGCGAAATTTCTTTCTTCTTCAGTGCCTTGTTCAGGTTGCTGAAGGGCAGGCCCTTGGGCAGGATTTCGGACAGCAGAGCGCGACCCGCGGTGGTGTCCACCACCTTGGTCTCGGGCACGAACTCGCCGGTGTCCTTGTCTTTGCTGTATTCGGTCAAACGAACCGCAATCCTGGCGGTCAGCTCCACCTCACCGGCCTCCAGTGCGCGCAGGACTTCTCCCACGTCACCAAACACCAGGCCTTCACCTTTGCCGTTGATGCGCTCGCGGGTGGTGTAGTACAGACCCAGCACCACGTCTTGCGACGGGACGATGGAGGGCTCGCCGTTGGCGGGGAACAGCACGTTGTTGGAGGCCAGCATCAGCGTGCGGGCTTCCATCTGGGCTTCCACCGACAGCGGCACGTGAACGGCCATCTGGTCACCGTCGAAGTCGGCGTTGAAAGCCGAGCAGACCAACGGGTGCAGCTGAATGGCCTTGCCTTCAATCAGGATGGGCTCGAACGCCTGAATGCCCAACCGGTGCAGCGTGGGCGCACGGTTCAGCATCACAGGGTGTTCTTTGATGACCTCCTCCAGGATGTCCCACACCACGGGCGTGCCCGATTCGACTTCTTTTTTCGCCGCCTTGATGGTGGTGGCGATGCCCATGGCTTCGAGGCGCGAGAAGATGAAAGGCTTGAACAGCTCCAGGGCCATCAACTTGGGCAAACCGCACTGGTGCAGCTTGAGGGTTGGGCCCACGGTGATGACGGAACGGCCCGAATAGTCCACCCGCTTGCCCAGCAAGTTCTGACGGAAACGACCGCTCTTGCCCTTGATCATGTCGGCCAAAGACTTGAGGGCGCGCTTGTTGGCACCCGTCATGGCCTTGCCGCGGCGGCCGTTGTCCAGCAAGCTGTCCACGGCTTCTTGCAGCATGCGCTTTTCGTTACGCGCGATGATTTCAGGCGCCTTCAACTCCAGCAAACGGCGCAGACGGCTGTTGCGGTTGATGACGCGGCGGTACAGGTCGTTCAGGTCGGAGGTGGCGAAACGGCCACCGTCCAGCGGCACCAAGGGGCGCAGGTCGGGCGGCAGCACGGGCAACACGTCCAGCACCATCCACTCGGGCTTGATGCCCGATTTTTTGAACGCCTCAATGACCTTCAAACGCTTGGCGTTTTTCTTGATCTTGAGTTCTGAGCCGGTCAGGTCGTTGCGGAGCTTTTCAATCTCGATGTCAAGTTCGATGCTTTCCAGCAGCTCCTTGATGCCCTCTGCGCCCATCTTGGCCGTGAACTCGTCGTAGCCGTATTCGCGCTGTTTGGCTTCGTAGTCGTCCTCGGTCATGATGCTGAACTTCTTCAGCGGGGTCATGCCGGGGTCGGTAACGACGTACGCTTCGAAGTACAACACGCGCTCGATGTCGCGCAGGGTCATGTCCAGCACCATGCCCAGGCGGCTGGGCAGGGACTTCAGGAACCAGATGTGGGCGCAAGGCGCGGCCAGGTCGATGTGGCCCATGCGTTCGCGGCGCACTTTGGTCTGTGTGACTTCAACACCGCACTTTTCGCAGATCACACCGCGGTGCTTCAGGCGTTTGTACTTGCCGCACAGGCACTCGTAGTCCTTGATGGGGCCAAAAATCTTGGCGCAGAACAGACCGTCACGCTCTGGCTTGAAAGTGCGGTAGTTGATGGTTTCGGGTTTTTTGACTTCGCCAAAAGACCACGAACGGATTTTTTCCGGCGAAGCCAGGCCGATGCGAATGGCATCGAAGTGTTCGTCGGGCGTGAACTGTTTGAACAGGTCGAGCAAGGATTTCATGGGTTGCTTTCCTTTTCTTGGCGTGAATTAGGAGCGTTCCAGCTCGATGTCGATGCCCAGCGAGCGGATTTCCTTCACCAGCACGTTGAACGATTCGGGCATACCGGCCGTGATGGCGTGTTCGCCCTTGACGATGCTTTCGTACACCTTGGTACGGCCTTGCACGTCGTCGGACTTGACGGTGAGCATTTCTTGCAGGGTGTAGGAAGCGCCATACGCCTCCAGCGCCCACACCTCCATCTCACCGAAACGCTGACCACCGAACTGGGCCTTACCACCCAGCGGCTGCTGCGTGACCAGCGAGTAGGGGCCCGTGGAACGGGCGTGCATTTTGTCGTCCACCAAGTGGTGCAGCTTCAGGTAGTGCATGTAGCCCACGGTGGTCTTGCGCTCGAACGCATCGCCCGTGCGGCCGTCGTACAACTGGGCCTGGGTGCGGGTTTCGGTCAAGCCCTTGGCTTTGGCGATGTCGTCAGGGTAGGCCAGCTTGAGCATGTCCATGATTTCCTGCTCGGACGCGCCGTCAAACACGGGTGACGCAAACGGCACCCCGCTTGTCAGCTCTTGGGCCATGCTGCGCACTTCAGCATCGCTCAACTTGGCCAAGTCTTCCTTGCGACCGGTGCCGTTGTAAATCTGCTCCATGAAGCCGCGCAACTCGGTCGTGGCAGCTTCGCGCTGCAACATGTCGCCAATGCGCTGGCCCAGGCCTTTGCCGGCCCAGCCCAAGTGCACTTCCAGCACCTGACCGATGTTCATGCGCGAAGGCACGCCCAACGGGTTCAGCACGATGTCCACAGGGGTGCCATCGGCCAAATGGGGCATGTCCTCGACGGGCGTGATTTTGGAAACCACACCCTTGTTGCCGTGACGGCCAGCCATCTTGTCACCAGGTTGCAGACGGCGTTTGACGGCCAAGTACACCTTGACCATCTTGAGCACGCCAGCAGGCAGCTCGTCGCCTTGGGTCAACTTCTTGCGCTTTTCTTCAAACGCTAGGTCGAAGCTGTGACGGGTTTGCTCCATGGAGTTTTTGATGGACTCCAATTGGCTGGCCACGTCGTCTTCTGCAGGACGGATGTCGAACCAGTGGTACTTCTCGACATCGGCCAGGTAGGCTTTGTCGATGGTGGTGCCCTTGGACAACTTCTTGGGGCCGCCGTTGGCGACCTTGCCCAGCAGCAGTTTCTCGATACGGTCAAACGCGTCGGCTTCCACAATGCGAAGCTGGTCGTTCAGGTCGAGGCGGAAACGCTTCAGCTCGTCGTCGATGATCTGCTGGGCGCGTTTGTCGCGGGTGATGCCTTCGCGGGTGAACACTTGCACGTCGATGACGGTGCCGGAGCTGCCCTGGTCCACGCGCAGCGAGGTGTCTTTCACATCGCTGGCCTTCTCACCGAAGATGGCGCGCAGCAGTTTTTCCTCGGGCGTGAGCGTCGTTTCACCTTTGGGGGTGACCTTGCCCACCAGCACGTCGCCGGGCAACACTTCAGCGCCCACGTAAATGATACCGGAGTCATCCAGGCGGTTGAGCTGTTGCTCGGCCAGGTTGGGGATGTCGCGGGTGATTTCTTCTGCGCCCAGCTTGGTGTCACGCGCCATCACCACCAATTCTTCGATGTGGATGGAGGTGTAGCGGTCTTCCGACACCACGCGTTCGCTGATCAAAATCGAGTCTTCGAAGTTGTAGCCGTTCCAGGGCATGAACGCGATCAGCATGTTTTGGCCGATGGAAATTTCGCCCAGGTCGGTCGACGCACCGTCTGCCACCACATCACCTTTGGCCAACACATCGCCCTTTTTGACGATGGGGCGTTGGTGGATGTTGGTGTTCTGGTTGGAGCGCTGGTACTTGATGAGGTTGTAGATGTCCACACCCACTTCACCCGCCAAGGCTTCAGCGTCGTTCACACGGATCACGATGCGGGTGGCATCCACATAGTCCACCACGCCACCGCGCTTGGCAGTGACCACGGTACCCGAGTCGACGGCGGCCACACGCTCGATACCGGTGCCGACCAATGGCTTTTCGGGACGCAACACAGGCACCGCTTGGCGGGACATGTTGGCGCCCATCAATGCGCGGTTCGCATCGTCGTGCTCCAGGAAAGGCACCAGGGAAGCCGCCACCGACACGATCTGTGCGGGTGACACGTCCATGTACTGGATGGTTTCTGCCCCGACCAACACGGATTCACCCTTTTCACGGGCGGACACCAAGTCGCCGGTCAGGCGACCTTCGGCATCCAGCGCGGCGTTGGCCTGGGCGATGACGTATTTGCCTTCTTCGATGGCAGACAGGTAGTCGATCTGGTTCGTCACTTTGCCATCCACCACGCGGCGGTAAGGCGTTTCAATGAAACCGTACTCGTTCAACCGGGCGTACAAGGCCAGCGAGTTGATCAGGCCGATGTTCGGGCCCTCGGGCGTTTCAATGGGGCACACACGGCCGTAGTGGGTGACGTGCACGTCGCGCACTTCGAAGCCTGCACGCTCGCGGGTCAGACCGCCTGGGCCCAGGGCAGAGACGCGACGCTTGTGCGTGATCTCGGCCAAGGGGTTGGTTTGGTCCATGAACTGCGACAGTTGCGACGCACCGAAAAACTCTTTCAAAGCCGCAGAAATGGGCTTGGAGTTGATCAAGTCGTGGGGCATCAAAGGCTCTTGCTCAGCCTGACCCAGACGCTCTTTCACGGCTTTTTCAATGCGCGCCAAACCGGTGCGGTACTGGTTTTCAGCCAGTTCACCCACACAGCGCACACGGCGGTTGCCCAGGTGGTCGATGTCATCGACTTCACCACGGCCGTTGCGCAGGTCCACCAGAATCTTGACCACGGCCAAGATGTCTTCGTTGGACATGACCATGGGGCCGGTGGACTCGTCGCGGCCCACACGGGCGTTGAACTTCATGCGCCCCACGCGGGACAGGTCGTAGGTGTCGGGGTTGTAAAACAAGCGCTGGAACAGGGCTTGCACCGCGTCTTCGGTCGGTGGCTCGCCAGGGCGCATCATGCGGTAGATGGCGACCCGAGCGGCAAATTCGTCGGCGGTCTCGTCCACACGCAAGGTCTGGGAGATGTACGCGCCTTGGTCCAACTCGTTGGTGTACAGGCACTGCAGGTCTTGCACGCCAGCGCTGCGCAGCTTCTTCAGCAACACTTCGGTCAACTCATCGTTGGCCTTCGCAATGATTTCACCGGTGTCGGCATCCACGATGTTGCGGGCAACCACGCGGCCGATCAGGAAATCTTCGGGCACGCTGACGTGTGTGGTGCCCGATTGCTCCATTTCACGGGTGTGGCGCGCGGTGATGCGCTTGTCCTTGGCCACCACCACCTTGCCGGCTTTGTCGGTGATGTCAAAACGGGCCACTTCGCCGCGCAAACGCTCGGCCACAAACTCCATTTGCGCACCGCTGTCCATCAGACGGAAGTGGTCATTCACAAAGAAATTGGCCAAGATGGATTCGGGCGTCAGGCCGATGGCCTTCAGCAGAATCGTCACAGGCATCTTGCGGCGGCGGTCCACCCGGAAGAACAGGATGTCTTTGGGGTCGAACTCAAAGTCCAACCACGAACCGCGGTACGGGATGATGCGTGCCGAAAAGAGCAACTTGCCCGAACTGTGTGTTTTGCCCTTGTCGTGTTCAAAAAACACACCGGGTGAACGGTGCAACTGAGACACGATCACGCGCTCGGTGCCGTTGATGATGAAAGAGCCCTTGTCGGTCATCAGGGGCACTTCGCCCATATAGACCTCTTGCTCTTTCACCTCTTTGATCACCTTGGACTGGGACGTCGAGGACTCACGGTCGTAAATGATCAATTGCACCCGCGCACGGACGGCGGAAGCAAATGTCAGTCCACGGGTCTGGCATTCGCGCACATCAAACGCGGGTTTGGCCAAGTTGTATTCAACGAACTTCATCTCGACGAAGCCGTTGTGGGACACGATGGGGAACGCAGCTTCAAACGCAGCTTGCAGCCCTTCTGGCGCCCGCTTCTTGGGGCCCAAATCGGCCTGAAGGAACGCCGTGTAGGCATCCTTTTGCATTTGCAGCAAGTAAGGGATGGCAAGCACGTTCTCGCGGGTGCCAAAACTCTTGCGGATGCGCTTACGTTCGGTGTAGGTGTAGGCCATGAATTCTCCGGGCAAAGACATGAATCGGGTGTCTTCAACAACTAGGGGCTGCAAGCCCTTGTGCTTGGCGGCTGGCCTCTACCAACCATTGGCTGACAGCGGTGCATTGCGCACCGCCCGAACCAAGCGGTCTTCTGCAGTTGGGGTCAGAAGACACTGAACAAACGCCTGTGCAGGCAGCTGTTCAGTGGGCTCTGGAAGCAGCAAAGGCTGGAGGCCCCGAAAGGGCTCTCCAGCCTGAGACAGCGCAAACTCTTACTTGAGTTCGACCTTGGCGCCAGCTTCTTCCAGCTTCTTCTTGGCGGCTTCGGCATCTGCCTTGGCAATCGCTTCTTTCACGTTCTTGGGTGCGCCATCGACCAAGTCTTTGGCTTCTTTCAGGCCCAGACCAGTGATTTCGCGCACGGCTTTGATGACGGACACCTTGTTGGCGCCGGCTTCGAGCAGAACGACGTTGAATTCGGTCTTTTCTTCAGCAGCAGGTGCAGCAGCACCGCCACCCGCAGCTGGAGCAGACATGGCTGCAGCGCTCACGCCAAATTTCTCTTCGATGGCTTTCACCAGGTCGTTGAGTTCCATGACCGTCATGCTGTCCAGCGCGGTCAAAAATGCGTCTTTATCGAATGCCATTTTGATTTCCTAATACAAGTTGGTTTAGCCAAACACCAAGCCTCAAGCGGGCTGGGCTTCGCCTTTTTTCTCTGCCACTGCAGCCAGCACCCGTGCGGTACGGGAAATGGGGGACTGCATCAAGCCCAGCAACTGAGCCAGCAACACTTCTTTGGAAGGGATGTTGGCCAATTGCTTCACGCCGTTCACGTCCAGGGCTTTGCCGCCAAACACGCCAGAGCGAATCACCAACTTGTCGTTGGTTTTCGCAAAGTCGGCCACCACCTTCGCGGCGGCCACTGCGTCTTCAGAAAAGCCATAGATCAGCGGACCGGTCATCAGGTCAACTGCCACTTCAAAGCTGCTGCCGGCCACAGCACGGCGAGCCAGTGTGTTTTTCAACACGCTGAGCGTCACGCCTTTGCTGCGGGCTTCCACGCGCAACTTCGTCATGTCAGCCACCGTGATACCACGGTACTCCGCCATCACGAGCGTTTGAGCTTTAGCGGCGAGGGCGGTCACTTCATCAATGACAACCTGCTTCTCACTGCGATTCAGACTCAAGGTCTACTCCTTAAAAAGCACCTCCGGACAAGCCGGGGGGGTGCACTCGTTGCAGCGACCAACTGTTCTTGGAAAAACCATGTCCAGCGGGATCGCCATCTGCGTTGGCATCATTAAGTGCGGGCTTTTCAACCCCACACCAACGGTCTTGGATGGCCCCCAAGGCAATCGCCCCGGAGCCCACCACATCCAACACCCAATCACAAAGACCAAGTGTCAGAAATTTGCGCGCCAACCGGCGATCAAGCGGCGATGGATTGCGTGTCGACGCGAACGCCCACACCCATCGTGGAAGAAACCGCCACTTTGCGCAGGTACAAACCTTTGCTGGTGGCTGGCTTGGCTTTGTTCAACGCATCGATCAAAGCGGCCAAGTTGCCTTGGAGTTTGTCTGTGTCGAAAGAACGGCGACCAATGGTGCCGTGCACGATACCGGCCTTGTCGACGCGGAATTGCACTTGACCGGCCTTGGCGTTGCGCACGGCAGTGGCCACATCAGGTGTGACGGTACCCACCTTGGGGTTGGGCATCAAACCGCGTGGACCCAGGATCTGACCCAGGGTACCCACGATGCGCATCGCATCGGGAGACGCAATGACCACGTCAAAGTTCATGTTGCCCGCCTTGACTTCCGCAGCCAAGTCATCCATACCGACGATGTCGGCACCAGCGGCCTTCGCCTCTTCGGCCTTGGCACCCTGAGCGAACACGGCAACGCGCTTGGTCTTGCCAGTGCCATTGGGCAGCACAACAGCGCCACGAACTACTTGGTCGGATTTCTTGGCATCGATGCCCAGCTGGACAGCCACGTCGATGGATTCATCGAACTTCGCGGTGGCAAACTCCTTCACCATGGCAATGGCATCAGGCAAAGCGTACAGCTTGTTGCTGTCGATTTTGCCCGTTTGGGTTTTTTGCTTTTTGGTCAACTTGGCCATGTCACACGCCCTCCACGGTCACACCCATCGAACGGGCAGAGCCGGCGATGGTACGGACGGCTGCATCCAAATCGGCTGCCGTCATGTCTTTCATTTTGGTCTTGGCGATTTCTTCCAGCTGTGCGCGGGTGATCTTGCCGACCTTCTGGGTGTGGGGCACGGGAGAGCCCTTGTCCAGCTTGATGGCTTTCTTGATCAAGGTCGTCGCGGGCGGCGTCTTGATGATGAAAGTGAAGCTCTTGTCGGCATAGGCCGTGATCACCACAGGCAAAGGCAGTCCTGGCTCCACACCTTGGGTCTGGGCGTTGAACGCCTTGCAGAACTCCATGATGTTGAGGCCGCGCTGGCCCAGGGCCGGGCCGATCGGTGGGGAGGGGTTGGCTTTACCAGCTGGCACTTGCAGCTTGACAAAGCCGACGATTTTTTTCGCCATGCTTGACTCCTTGCGGGTACATACGCCGCAGCACCGCTGCGACTCCCCGGGGGTTGCGACTCACAAACAAAAGCACGGTGCGGAGCCGAAACGCACCGGCCGATACATCAGGTTTTTTCGACCTGACTGAATTCCAATTCGACGGGTGTGGCGCGACCAAAAATGGTGACAGACACACGCAGCTTGCTTTTTTCGTAGTTCACCTCTTCAACCGTGCCGTTGAAATCGGTGAATGGCCCTTCTTTGACGCGAACGTATTCCCCGACGACAAATTCAATCTTGTGACGGGGTTTGTCCACGCCCTGCTGCATTTGCGAAACGATTTTTTGAACGTCGTCTTCGGAAATGGGCGCTGGGCGGTTTTTGGCGCCCCCGACAAAGCCGGTGACTTTGTTGGTGTGCTTCACCAAGTGCCAGGTGTCGTCGTCCATGACCATCTCGACCAGCACATAGCCAGGGAAAAATTTGCGCTCGGTGGTGCGTTTCTGACCATTCTTGATCTCGACCACCTCTTCGGTGGGGACCAAAATGCGGCCGAACTTGTCCTGCATGCCGGCGTTGTTGACACGCTCCATGATGTTGCGCTCGACAGCCTTCTCCATGCCCGAGTAGGCGTGGACCACATACCAACGCATGCCCGCAGCGGCGGCCATCGGTGACGCACTGACTTGATCTGTCATTATTTTCTCCAGCCCAGAATCAGGTCGTAAAACACCCATTCGATGGTTTTATCGGTGGCCCACAAAAAGATGGACATGACCAACACGAAACCAAACACATACATGGTCATCTGCATGGCCTCTTTGCGCTCGGGCCACACCACTTTTTTGACTTCGCGAACAGAATCGCGACCGAAACCCAACAAGCGACGCCCCGAGTCGGAGGCCATAAACACCACGGCAGCACCCGCCACAAGGACCAGCAGCGCACCCCATTGCGCCAAGCCACCTTGCTTCGCCAGCAGGTAATACGCCACAAATGCGGCCACCAGCAGAGCAACCGACGCGGCCAATTTCGCTTTGTCAGCGCCAGCGCCCACGGTTTCAATTTCATGTGATGCCATATCTTCCCGGTTTAAAAATTCAGCTTATCCAGACACACAAGCCCACCTGAAGTCTTGCGACTCCGGCGGGCTTTACAACCACATTGCAACTGCTAGTTTCTAGCGAGACAGTGTGGCAGGGGCAGTAGGAATCGAACCTACAACCTTCGGTTTTGGAG
>JBASFL010000117.1:0-44991 GCA_049653005.1 Burkholderiaceae bacterium
CGGCAATGGTGATCATCGAATGCTTCGCTGGCTGAGTGGCGCGCAAAAAACGGTTGCGCACAAAACAAAGGCCCGCATGAGACATGCGGGCCTGGACTTGACAGACCTGAAAACAGGTCTGGGAATCAAGCCTCGTCTTTGGTCTTCAGCACCTTGCGACCACGGTAAAAACCGGTGGGGCTGATGTGGTGGCGCAGGTGCACTTCACCGGTGGTGGGCTCCAGAGCAATGCCAGGCACGTTCAGTGCATTGTGCGAACGGTGCATGCCGCGCTTGGAAGGGGACTTTTTGTTTTGCTGGACGGCCATGATCCGCTCCTGAGGGTGTGAGGTTGGAAAAAAGCGCACCACCCAAACATCGGGGCACAGCGCCAAACCAGTGATTATAGCAAGCCGCAAGACCGCCCGTGAACCGGCCGTCTCAAGTCTTGGCTTTGAGTTGAGACAAAGCAGCAAATGCGGATGGGCGAGCCTCCAGCACCGCCTGAAATTCGTCCTCACCGGCAGAGGTGGGCACCGCTTCAGGGCACACGCCGTGCATGGGCACCAGTGGAACAGCCATCAGCAACTCGTCCTCCACCAGCTGGGTCAAATTGAAACGCGGCTCCAAGGCCAGCACATCTTCCTCCGACTCATCGTCTTCGGCCGCCGCGGTGGCTTCGTCGGCCACAAACCGGAACCATCGTTCGGCCGACACCGGCAATTCGGCAGGGGCCAGGCACCGCTGGCAACGCAACCGCAACACGGCCTCGGCATCCAAATGCACCCACGGCTGTGGCTCACCATTGGCACCGGGCCGCAGTTCGGCGTGGGCTCGCCAAGCCACGTGCACCAGCCCATCGGGCTCACAGGCTTCGGCCGACAAACGCGCAAAAACACGGGCCAGCCCATCGGTCGCTGGCTCTTGGGCTGCATCGAACACCAAATCGGCACCGGCTTTGGCGAAAGCAGCCACGTCCAGCTGCAAAGGGGAAAATCGAGTGGTCATGCGGTTCAGTGTAAGAGAATCGCCCCCTCCCACACCCCACACAGTGCCGCATGACCCCGTCGCCCCTCCCCACCCACACACCCCGCCCATTGGTGCTGGGCTCCACATCGGTTTACCGCAAAGATTTGCTGTCGCGGCTGGGTTTGCCTTTCGAAGTGGTGTCGCCACAAGTGGATGAAACCCCCTTGGTGGGCGAATCCCCGCGAGACTTGGCACTTCGATTGGCGCTGGCCAAAGCCCGGGCAGTGGCACACATGCACCCCGAGGCCGTGGTGATCGGCAGCGACCAGGTGGCCGATCTGGGCGGCGTTCCACTGGGCAAACCGGGCACCCACGAGCGCGCGGTGGCGCAACTGGCACGGATGAGTGGCCAAACAGTCGTGTTTCAAACCGCTGTCGCGGTGGTGTGCCTAGCCAGTGGATACGCGGCGGTGGAGCTGGCGCCCGTGTCGGTCAAGTTCAGGCACCTGTCGGCCCAAGACATTGAAAACTATTTGCAGCGCGAACAACCCTACGATTGCGCAGGCAGTGCCAAAAGCGAAGGGCTGGGCATTGCGCTGCTGGAGCGCATTGACAGCGACGACCCCACCGCGCTGATTGGCCTGCCCTTGATCCGCACCTGCCATTTGCTGCGATCGGCCGGTGTGGACGCGCTGGCCTGATGACCCGCCCACCCAAAAGTCCGACCCCCATGCACACGCCACACACACACGACACCCGCACAGGCAATGGGTGCCTTTACCTGGTGCCCACTCCCCTGGATTTTGGGTGCACACCAGAACAGCAGAGCCCCATCACACAGGCCCTGCCCGAGCACACGCTGCAAGTCGCGGCCACGCTGACACACTGGGTCACGGAAAACGCCAAAAGCACGCGGGCTTTCTTGAAACGCGTGCAGGGCCACACGCCACTGGCGCAGCCCTTGCAATCACTGAACGTGGCGGAACTGCCAAGGGATGTCCACAAGAAAGGCGACCACGCGGGCAGCCCCGGCGGCGGGTTTGATGCCCGCCCTCTGCTGGCCCCCGCACTGGCAGGCCACGACATGGGACTGACCAGCGAAGCGGGTATGCCTGCCGTGGCAGACCCGGGGTCTTCGGTGGTGCGCGCAGCGCACGCGCTGGGCATCACGGTCCACGTGCTGAGCGGCCCCGTGTCACTGGTGCTGGCTTTGGCGGCCAGCGGGCTGAGCGGGCAGCAATTTGCGTTCGTGGGCTACCTGCCCCAAGACAGCGCCGCACGAACCACCCGGGTGCGCGAACTCGAAGCACTGGCCCTGAAAACCGGCCAAACCCAAATCTTCATTGAAACGCCCTACCGCAACCCAGCGCTGCTGCAAGCCCTGCTGCAAACCCTCAAACCCGACACCCGGCTGGCGGTGAGCTGCGGGTTGATGGTGACCTCTGCGGGCCACAACACCAACTTCAGTGCCCCCGTGTCGGGGTGGCGTGGTCGGGTACCGCCCCTCAACTGGGCATTGCCTGCTGTGTTTTTGATCGGTCCCTGACACCAACAACCGGCACAGGGCGCGTTCGGATTGGGGCGATCAGGCGGTCGCCATCACCCGCGCCATGTGGGCACGAACGCTGGCAGCCAACTCCGGGCTGGCCAAGGCCAAATCCATGGTGGCTTGCAAAAACCCTTCTTTGCTGCCGCAGTCGTAGCGGGTGCCGGTGTAACGCAGTGAATACACAGGCTCTTTGCCAATCAAGCCAGCAATGCCATCGGTGAGCTGGATTTCACCGCCCACCCCACGGGGTTGTGCCCGGATGCTTTGAAAAATACCGGGCGACAGGATGTAGCGACCGGCCACACCCAGTGTGGAGGGGGCGTCTTCCGGGGCGGGCTTTTCAACAATGGCTTCCACGGCTGCGTAGCTGCGGCTGCCCGACACGCTGACAATGCCGTAGCGGCCCGTGTGCTCGCGGGGCACGTCTTGCACCGCCACCACGGTACCTGGTGCTGTGGAAAAACCCTGGATCATTTGCTTGAGCACGGGGGGCTCGCCCACCATCAGGTCGTCGGCCAACAACACGGCAAACGGTTCATTGCCCACCAAGTTTTCAGCGCACAAGACCGCGTGACCCAACCCCAAGGCACGGGGCTGGCGGACAAAAATGCAATCCATGTCATCGGGCTTGATGGAGCGCACCACATCCAGCAAAGCCATTTTGTTGCCGGCTTCCAACTCTGCCTCCAACTCGTAAGCGGCATCGAAATGGTCTTCAATGGAACGCTTGTGGCGCCCAGTGACAAAAATCATTTGCCGAATGCCCGCAGCGTAGGCTTCTTCCACCGCGTATTGGATCAATGGCTTGTCCACCACGGGCAACATCTCTTTGGGAATGGCTTTGGTGGCAGGCAAAAAGCGGGTGCCAAGCCCCCCCACCGGAAACACCGCTTTGTTGATTTTGGGAATCAGGGTTTTGGACACAATTACTCCTTGAACAGACTTTCGTGAAAAAACGTCAGCGAAGGGTCAACCCTGTGCGAAGGGCTGCGCGCACAGCGCCCTCGCCCAACGCCGCACCAAACCGTTTGACCAAACGCTCGGCCACGTTTTCACGGCGGGTGTAATCGACAATTTCCTCGGCTTTGATCAGGTCGCGGGCGACGGAATCGATGCTGCCCAGCCCATCGGCCAAGCCCATGTCCACCGCTTGTTGCCCGCTCCAGAAGAGACCACTGAACATATCCGGGGTTTCTTTCAGGCGGTCACCCCGCCCTTCGCGCACCACGGTGATGAATTGCTGGTGAATCTGGTTGAGCATGCCCAAGGCGTAGGCCCGTTGGGCGTCGGTTTGTGGGCTGAAAGGGTCCAAAAAACCCTTGTTGGCACCGGCGGTCAGCAGCCGACGCTCCACCCCCAGCTTGTCCATCAAGCCTGTGAAGCCAAAACCGTCCATGAGCACACCGATGCTGCCCACGATGCTGGCTTTGTCCACGTAAATCTCATCGGCAGCCGATGCGATGTAGTACGCCGCCGATGCACACGTGTCTTCCACCACCGCGTAAACCGGCTTTTTGTGCAGCTCTTTCAGCCGCATGATTTCGTCGTTGACCATGCCCGCCTGCACCGGACTGCCGCCGGGTGAATCAATGACGAGCACCACCGCCTGGGCGCCTTCGTCTTCGAACGCAGAGCGCAAAGAATCCAGGATGTTGAGGGCGCTGGCATCCACACCCGCGCCGATTTCACCCTTGATCTCGATCATGGCCGTGTGGGGGGTGGTGGGGGCCGAAGCAGAGGGGGTTTTGGCCACCCCCATCCAAACGGCCACACCGGCCACGGCCAACCACACGAAGCGCCAGAACATCTTCCAGCGCCGGGCCAAGCGCTGCTCTTCCAGCATCGAAAACGCCAACTTCTCCAAAGTTTTGCGCTCCCAACCCACCTCAGAGACAGGCGTAGACTCTTCTTTATCCATAGCTAACTTTTGAATACCATCAAGCGCCAGATGGCAATTTTGTTAATAATTTGACCCAACAGAGGTCACACCACACCTGCGGGCGGTTGCACTTTGTATTGTGTACGCCAGTGCACCGCGCCCCCTTGCTCACCGAGTTGAATTTTCACCAAGCCGCCCCGGCACGGCCCACCGGCACACGCCCCCGTGTCTGGGCGGTACACAGCGCCATGGGTGGCACACAGCAACCAGCGACCGGTGATGTCGAACACCTGGTTGGGCTGCCAATCCAACTCCATGGGCACATGCGTACAACGGTTGAGGTAGGCGTGCACTTGCCCACTGTGGCGCACTGCAAAAGCGCGGCAACTTTGCCCCATGTACACCACGTCAAACGGCACCGCAGGCCCCCCCTCCACCAGCGCAGCGGCGTGACACAGGGGCACCCATTGCCCGTCATCATCGGCAGAAGAATGGGCCATGGGGTCAGGCATTGGCCAGCAGCCACTGGCTCAGCTCGGCCACCGAATGCGCCACCACCAAAGGGTTCAAAGTCGCAAAGGCGCTGGGCTCGTGGGCCCCGTAACTCACGGCAACGCTGGCACAGCCGGCGTTCAAGGCCATTTGCAAATCGTGGGTGGTGTCACCCACCACCAAGGTGCGCTCGGGCGGCACACCCAATTGCGCCATCAGCTCAAGCATCATCCGGGGATGAGGCTTGCCGGCGGTTTCATCGGCCGTGCGGGACGCATCAAACAAACCTTGAAGCTCCACCGCCAGCAGGGCCTCGTCCAGCCCACGCCGGCTCTTGCCGGTGGCCACGGCCAACCGGTGTTGGCGGGCCTTCAACGCAGCCAGCAAAGGCAACACGCCGTCGAACAGGCTGATGTCGTTCTGGTGCAACACGTAATGGTGTCGATAGCGTTCGCCCAACTCGGGGTAACGCGCCGGTGGCACATCAGGGGCGGCATGCGCCAGCGCCTGCATCAGGCCCATGCCAATCACGTAAGACGCGGCTTGGTCGGTGGGCCGTGTGCCCCCCACATCCACCACAGCGGCCTGAATGCACCGGGTGATGATGGCCGTTGAATCGAACAAGGTGCCATCCCAATCGAAGGCAATGAGATCAAACTGACGGCGCGGGCTGGGCTGCATGGTCGGGCGTGGGATGTGGGCGATTGGGAATTGTGCCTTCGCAGCCCCTCCGATCGGGGCCCCGCAGGCACAACTGACACCCAAAAACACAAAACCCGGCACAGTGGCCGGGTTGTGTGTGGGATCGGTGCATCAAATCAGATAGTCATCGATGTTTTTGCCTTCGGCCAGCACCGCCCGCACCCACTCGGGTTTGCGGCCCAAACCACCGGCCCACAGCTCCCCGTTCGGGCCACGGTATTTGGCTGGCGCAGTGGACTTGCTTTTCACAGCGGCTTTGCGGGGACTTGGCGCAACCGCGCCACCCAGACCCAAATCGGCAGCAGTCAAACCGAATTCTTTCACTTTGGCTTTGATGCCTTGGATAACGTCAGCCAATTCGGTTTTGCGGGCCGCTTCGGCCTGCGCCATGATGGCTTCTGCTTGCGCTTTGAGTTCGAGGTAGGTGGACAATTGATTTCCTTTGGAAAAATTTGAATTCAAAACTCGTTACCCAACGGAGTTCGGCTTTAATTCTATCCAACAAATCAATCCATTTCACACACGCCAACTCACCCGACCTCAAATGGATTGGGCCGTTGGCAACATATTCCGCAATTCCAGCGGCAACGCCGCCTGCAATTCCATTGCTTGCTGACTGACAGGGTGGTTCAATGCCAATTTCCACGCATGCAAAAACATGCGTTTGTGCCCGGCTTTGGCCAGCGCACGGTTCCATTCGAAGTCACCGTACTTGTCATCCCCCGCGATCACATGGCCTGCGTGTGACAAATGCACGCGAATCTGGTGTGTGCGCCCCGTTTTGATGGTGACCGCCAGCAAACTGCAACCCAACGGGTTTTCTCCGTGCAGTGCAGCAGGGTCGTTCACTTGGGCCACCACCTGAACCAACGTCACACTTCGCATGCCATCGGGGTGGTCGGCCGCTACCACTTTCACGCGACGCTCGCCATCGGGTAACAGGTATTTGTGCAAAGGTTGGTCCAGCACTTTTCGGTTGGCTGGCCACACACCTTTCACCAAAGCCAAATAGGTTTTGCCCGTGACACGCTCCCGGAATTGGTCTTGCAACTGCCGCAATGCACTGCGTTTTTTGGCAATCAGCAACACACCACTGGTTTCCCTGTCCAACCGGTGCACCAATTCCAAGCTACGGGCTTGGGGACGCGCTTGGCGCAGCTGCTCGATCACACCAGAACTGACACCGCTGCCGCCGTGCACCGCCACGCCCGCCGGTTTGTGGATGGCCAAAAATGCATCGTCTTCAAACAAGACCGGGAATTCCCGTGCAGGCACATGGGCGGTGGACGGCTGCGGCTCTGCCGACACCCGCACAGGCGGAACCCGCACCACATCGCCCGCCACCAATTTGTGCTCAGCCCCGACACGTCCTTTGTTCAACCGAACTTCCCCCGATCGCACGATTCGGTAAACGTGGGTTTTGGGCACACCTTTCAAATGGCGGAACAAAAAATTGTCCAGCCGTTGGCCGGCTGCATCTTCATCCACCGTGAGGTAGAGAACCTGTGGCGCATTCAAACGGAATCCTGTCTGCGGGTAAACCCGACGGCTGAGGAAGCGGTGGGCCAGCGCCTATAATTCAGATCGCTAGGCACGCTTCGTAAGTGGTTGATTTGTCTTGAAGTTTAAGGCCCACCACCCCGTGCACACCTGGCAAAGAAGATGCCACCCGCCGCCCGGTCCTCAACACGTGCTTGGAAACGCCGAGCCTTGACCACCTGTGGCAGCGGTCGGATCGTCGAAACCGCCCGCGAACACGACCACGGAATACCCCCAACCACCCAGACGCACCAACAGCTGGGTGGCGATGCGAAGTGAACCCATGTTGAACAAACAGGGGCCGGATTTCCGGCTCAATCACCCACCGTCACGCGCCCATGCCCCGGCAAACGCCCCAGACACAGTGGTTTTCCCCACTCGTGACAGTGTCTGACGCGCCGAAGGCTCTCCGGCAATTCCCCCTCGTTCGCTGTTTTCGACGCACCAGTGGCCCACCCGCCCCCTGCTGACCGCAGGTGGCTTTCACGTGAACCATGACAACGCGAAGGACTCCGCACCATGAAAAGAATGCTGATCAACGCCACGCAGGCTGAAGAGCGTCGGCTGGCCATCGTCAACGGGCAAAAATTGCTCGATTACGAAATTGAAATCGAAGGGCGCGAACAGCGCAAAGGCAACATCTACAAAGCCGTGGTCACCCGCGTCGAGCCCAGCCTGGAAGCCTGTTTTGTGGATTACGGCGAAGACCGCCACGGTTTTCTGCCTTTCAAAGAAATCTCCCGCCAATACTTCGCGCCCGGCGTGTCGGTCAGCCAGGCCCGCATCCAGGACGTGATCAAAGAAGGCCAGGAACTGCTGGTCCAGGTCGAAAAAGAAGAACGCGGCAACAAGGGCGCAGCCCTCACCACCTTCGTCAGCCTGGCTGGCCGCTATGTGGTGCTGATGCCCAACAACCCACGCGGCGGTGGCGTGAGCCGCCGCATCGAAGGCGAAGACCGCCAGGAGCTCAAAGCAGCCCTCGACCAGCTGGAATACCCCAATGGCATGAGCATCATCGCCCGCACCGCCGGCATTGGCCGCGACGCGAACGAGCTGCAATGGGACCTGAACTACCTGCTGAAGCTGTGGACCGCCATTGACGGCGCCACCAAAGGCGGCAAAGGTGCTTACCTGATCTACCAGGAATCCAGCTTGGTGATTCGTGCCATTCGCGACTATTTCAACAGCGACATCGGCGAAATTCTGATCGACACGGACGACATCTTCGAGCAGGCCCACCAGTTCATGAACCACGTGATGCCCGAGCACGGGCACCGCGTGAAGCGCTACCGCGACGACGCGCCGCTGTTCAGCCGCTTCCAGATCGAACACCAGATTGAAACCGCTTACGCCCGCACGGTGCAACTGCCCAGCGGCGGCGCGATCGTGATCGACCAGACCGAAGCGCTGGTGGCCGTGGACGTGAACTCGGCCCGCGCCATCAAGGGCGGCGACATCGAAGAAACCGCCACCCGCACCAACCTGGAAGCAGCTGACGAAGTGGCCCGCCAGGCGCGTTTGCGCGATTTGGGCGGCCTGATCGTGATCGACTTCATTGACATGGAGGAGAGCAAGAACCGCCGCGAGGTGGAAAACCGCCTGCGCGATGCCCTGCGCCAGGACCGTGCCCGCGTGCAGTTCGGTGCCATCAGCAAGTTCGGCCTGCTGGAAATGAGCCGCCAGCGCCTGCGCCCCACGCTGAGCGAAGGTGCGTCCATCCCCTGCCCCCGTTGCGGCGGCTCCGGCCACATCCGCGACACGGAAAGCTCTGCGCTGCAAATCCTGCGGATCATTCAGGAAGAGTCGCTGAAAGACAACACGTCTGCCGTGCTGGCCCAAGTGCCCGTGGAAGTGGCCAGCTTCCTGCTCAACGAAAAGCGCACCGAAATCACCAAAATTGAGCTGAAACAACGCATCAGCGTGCTGCTGGTGCCAAACAAGAGCCTGGACACCCCCAACTACAAGCTGGAGCGCCTGAAACACGACGATCCCCGCTTGGACAACCTGGAAGCCAGCTACAAACTGGCTGACGAGGTGGAAGAGGCCACCACCTTCACCCGCCGCAGCCAGGAACGCAGCAACAAGCAAGAACCCCTGATCAAAGGCGTGTTGCCCGACGGCCCCGCCCCGGTGGCAGCACCCAAACCTGAACCCTTGGCACCAGCCGCAGTGGCGACACCTGCGGCCGTGCCTGCAGCACCCGTGGCAGCCCCAGCTGCGGCCAGCGGTGGTTTCTTTGGTTGGCTGAAAAAGCTGCTGGGGGGCGACAACTCTCCCCCCGCACCCGTGGTGGCACCCGCCCCCGCGCCAGCTGCCCCCAAAACGGTTGAAGGCAACCGCGAAGGCGGTCGCAACGGTGGACGTGAAGCCGGAGCCCGCAACACCCATCCCGATGGCCGCCGTGACGGTGGACGCGAAGGTGGCCGCGGTGACCGTGGCGGCCGAGGCGGCAACCGCCGTCCCGACCTGCGCAGCGATGCCCCCACCGAGCAGCGCACCGATGGCGCGGCGGAAGGCCGTGTTGAAACCCGCGCCGACGGCCGCCCCCCACGCGGCGAACGCAACCCCGAACGCACAGGTGAACGCACCGAAGGCCGTGGACGCGGTGGCCGTGGCGAACGCGCTCCGCGAGCCCCCCAAGTCACTGACGCGCCGGTGGCATTGCCGAGCGATGCCGATGCCGTGGTGCTCACCCCCGAAGGCTCAGCGCCCGATGCCAATGGCAACGCACGCCCCCCCCGCGAACCCCGGGGCGAAGGCCGCCGCGAACGCGGTGAGCGTGGCGGTCGCCGCGAGCGCCGCCCCGCAGACGACACCGCTGCGCCCCCATCCGGTGAGGGCAGCAGTGAAGCACAGACCGGTGCCGAGCCAGAGGTGTTCAGCACGTTGGCCGAGCGCGCCCCTGTGGACGCGGGCTACAGCTACTTCACCGCACCAACGGCCGCCAGCGGCGACAGTCCAGTGTCTGCCGAGGTGTCCCCAACGGCTGAAGGCGCAGGCGAGGCAGAGCGCGCACCCCGCGAAAAACGCAGCCGCGACCGGTACGGCCGTGACCGCCGCGACCGCAACGGCGGTGGCCGTGCACGCGACGGCACGGAAGGCACAGACGCCCTGGCCGAGCCAGCGCCCGCCGCGACGCCCGTGAGCCAAGAAGCCTCCACCCCAACGCCCGCTACCTCGCCAGCACCCGCAGCACCCGAGGTGGTGGTGGCGCAACCGTCAGCCGTGGTACCTCCCGAAGTGCCCCAGGCCGCCGCACCAGCCCCTGTGGCGTTGGCACCCGCACCGACCACCACCGACGCCCTGCCGCGTGTGGCGGCGTATGCGTTGCCCATGGGCGATTTGCAGCAGATTGCGCAAGCCGCAGGGTTGGAGTGGATCAACTCCGATGCAACACGTGTGGCACAAGCCCAGGCGTCCATTGCCGCCACCCCCGTGGCGCCCCATGTGCCGCGTGAGCCCAAGCCTTCTGCATTGCCGGATGACGGCCCTCTGATGCTGGTGGAAACGCGCCGTGACCTGAAAAACATGGCCCTGCCCTTCGACACCCAGGCCTGACGGCACCGGGCAGTGGCCCGGTTTCCCTTCCCCATCAAAAAACCCCGCCACCTTCACAGGTGAGCGGGGTTTTTTGATGGGGCAACCCAGTTCAGTGAGGGGTGTGATGGTCTTTGGCCGCTTGTCGCCAAGCAGCCAGTGCAGCAGAAGTGTCACCGCGCTCCTCGGCCAGCTCAGCCAACCGGCACCAGGTGGCCCCCAACAAACGGCCGTCTTGCAGCCCTTTGGAGGCCTGCTGAAACAGTTGGGCCGATTTGCCCCACAACTGCTGCTGGAAGAAAACCTCGGCGGCCAAGTATTGCAACAGCGGATCGGCCGGGTGCTCGCGCTGCATCGCCTCGATGCGGGCCAGCCAAGCGCTGTCGGTGGTGGTGCCCAGCGCCGACAACAAACGCACCACCGCCACACGGTGGGCGTCACTCAGGCCAGGGTAGTCATTCCACACCGGCAACACCCACTGGCGTGCCTGGGCATGGGCATCCGAGGTGTTGTCGGCCTCGGCCACACGGTGCATGCGCTGGGCCACGGCCAGCACCACGTCCGGGTCTTGCCGGTCTTGGCTGTCCAGGGTATTCCAAGCGGCTTGCACCTGGTCGGCGTCATGGGTGTCAGACAACGACGCCAGCACCAGCCCACGCACGATGCTGCGGGCCGCCTGGGGCGAAAACGCACGGTGTTTGGCCAACAGGCGCGCGGTTTCCAGGGCCATGCGGTTGTCTTGGGACAAGCGGGCCACACGCAGCTTGAGGCGCAGCGCCAGGGTGCGGCGCGCGGCGCCTTGCGGCAACTGCTCCAGCCAGCGGTTGGCGGCAGACACGTTGCGTTCCTCCACCGCCCAGCGAATGGCCCGCAGCAAAGCCCCTTCGCGGGTGGTGGCGGCGTCTGCACCGGCCACAGGGGTCAGGGCTTGAGCCAGGTGTTTGTCTCGGGCTGCGTGGTCTTGCAGGGTGTGGGCCGCTTCGGCTGCCAGCAAATGCGCCAGGGTCAACATCTGGGCTTGGCGGGGCAAAGGGGGCATGCCCGCACCGGCCCCAGCCTGGAGCTGGGCCACGGCATCGCGCGCGGCGCTGCGGGCACGCACAAAACGGCCGGCAATCTGGTGCGACAGGGCATCCAACACGGCGGCGTGCGCCAAACGCTCGCGCTGCTGCAAACGCCATTGGCGCGCCTGCTGCGGCAACGAGCGCAACAACGCCAGCGACCGCAAAGCCAGGTACAGCAGCAAAAACAGCAGCACCACGGCGGTCAACACCAGGTTGAACGACATGTCCACGCGGTGGGGGTGCCAGAACACCGTGACCGTGGCCCCGTTTTGCCCCATCAGCAGGGCAAACGCCACCGCCACCGCCGCCAGACCCACCAACCAGAACAGGTTTTTCATGGCAGCTCAGCGCCCACCCGCCGCAGCGGCCAAGGCGGTCAAGGTTTCGTCGGGGCGGGGCATGTCCACGGTTTTGCTGGCCTGCAGCACGTCGGACAACACCTGCAACGCCTGGCGGGTGGTGGGGTCTTGCGGGTCAAAGTAAGTGGCCAGCATGTGGCGCACCGCACCCAGGTCGGCGCGGGCCGTGGGCACCTGGCGGGACAACAGCCCCAGGCGGGCGTTGAGCACTTTCAGCTTGAGGTTTTCGCGCAGGAAAAACGCCTGGTCCGGGGCCAGCAACACGGCCTCGGGCCGGTCGATGCGCCCCACGCGCACCAGGTCGCCCAAAGAGCGCGTGGCGCTTTGCAGGGTTTGGGCCCACAGGTGGTGCCAAAACGCCGACACCTGCGCCCAGCCCCGGCCCAGGGCGGTGTCGGGCACTTCGGTTGGGGCGTTGTCGGGTTTGGGCTCGGCGGGGGCACTGCGTGCAGCAGTGGGTGATGGGTGGCGGCCCACCCCGGTGGACTGAGAGGTGCGGGCGCGTGGAGGGGCGTTGAGCAGCTGCAGGTCATCGGCCATGCGCACCAGTTCGTCCAGGCGCTGCACCAGCGCAGGCACATCGGTGACCGAGGCCGCGCGGATGCGCTCGATGTCCCGCGCCATGGCCCGTTGCACCGGGTTGAGGCGGGGTTGAGCGGCCTTGGCAATGCGGCGGTCGGCCGCGATCAGGGCCGTCACCAGCGGCTGCACGCTGCCGGTCAATTCGGCCTGCTGGCCGGCCAGGCGCAGGCCCGATTCGATGTCGAGCACCAACGTGTCGTCGCGCGAACGCGACAGGCTGAGCATCAGCTCTTCCAGCTGTGTGCGCTGCAGGCTGACTTCCGACAGCTTGACCTCGGCCACCGCCAGCCGGGCTTGCAGGGTTTGGGTGAGGGCTTGGGCCTGCTCGGCGTTCACGCGGGCACCGTTGGCGTTTTCGGCCACCTCGGCCGCGCGTTTGGCCAGCTCTTGCTGGGTGCGGTCCAGGCGCTGCCACAACCACACGCCCAACACCAGCGCCACCACAGCCAGCGCCAATGTGGCCCACACCACAGCGGGCGGCAGCACCAGGGGTTTGGGGGCCACCGCGGTGGCGGCATCGGCCACACCGCCTTCTGCCGCAACGGCCTGGGGCGGCGGGGTGAGGGGCACGGCAGGGGTGTCGGTGGGTTCTGTCATAGGGGTGTGGGCATTTTAGGTGCCACCCGCCCCTGCCAGGGTGCCCAACACATCGACCACCGCCGGGCGGCTGTGCAACACATCGCCAAAGCCCAGGGCGTGCGCGGCGCTGGCAATGCGGGGGTGGGTGGCCACGGCACGCGTGCCCGACCAGTCGTGCCCTGGCACCAACCGCCCCAGGTGTCCCACGCTTTCAGAGCTGGTCAGCAGCCACACGTGCCCCGGGCCGCTGGCGGCCAAGGCCTGCGCCCGCTGGGCAGGGGTCCACACTGGCGCAGCGCGGCTGTAGGCCACGCAGTGCGACACGGTGGCCCCCTGGGCCTGGCACTGGGCCCCCAGCCAGTCGCGCCCGGCACCGGTGGGGCCAGAGGCTTCGGGTGTTTGACCCCGCACCAGCAGCACGCGGTCACCGGGTTCCACCGACGGTTGCACCACGGCCCACAGGGCCTCAGAATCGAACTGGGCGGCATCGGGCGGGGGTTGGTCGATGCAACGGGCGGGCACGCCCACTGCCTGCAAGGCGCGGGCGGTGCCGGGGCCGGGCGCCCAGCAGCGAGGGGGTGTGAACACCCCTGGCCCTGAATCATCAAAAACAGCAGCTACAAACCCAATACCATCAAGCGCTGGGGGCTCATTTTGCTTTAAAAACTCACCCCAAAAGGCATGGACGGCCTGGGGGCTGACAAACATCAGGGCATGGCAGGTGTGCCAGTGGGCCAGGCACGCCGCCAGCGCGGCGGCATCGGGCGGGGGGCCAAACGCCATCAGCGGCAACGAGAGCGGGCGGTGGCCCGCCTGGGCCAGGGCCGCCACCCACGCCCGCGCATCGCGCTCGGGGCGGGTCACCACCACGGTCAAACCGGGCAACGGGGACACACCCAAACTCAGGCGGCGGCCACCGGCACGGCACCGGCGGCGCACAGCTGCGCGGCCACGCCTTGGCCCAACGCCTCGGCTTGGGCAAGGGTGGCCACGGGGGCCTGCGCGCTGGCGCGCACCAGCGGGGCGGTGCCGTGTTCTTCGCCCCAGGCCGCTTCGATGTGCAACACCTCGCCCTGCCAACGCGAAAACGCGGCCAGCGGCATGGAGCAACTGCCGCCCATGGCACGGCTGACCGCACGCTCGGCCGCCACGCTCAGCCAGGTGGGCAGGTGGGCCAAAGGGGCCAGCGCAGCCGCCACGTCGGCACGGTGGCTGCGCACTTCAATGCCCAGCGCACCTTGACCGGCGGCGGGCAGCATGGCGTCGGGCTCGAAAATCTCGCGGATGCGGTCGTGCAACCCCAGGCGTTTCAGTCCAGCCGCTGCCAACACAATGGCCTGGTACTGGCCCTCGTCGAGCTTGCGCAAACGGGTGTCCAAGTTGCCGCGCAGGGGTTCAATGCGCACGTCGCTGCGCCCCAAACGGGCCAGCGCTTCGCGCAGCAGCACCACACGGCGCAGGCTGGACGTGCCCACCACGGCGCTGGGCGGCAAATCGGCCACACCGGCGCAGTGGGGCGACACCCAGGCGTCGCGCGGGTCTTCGCGCTCCATGACACAGGCCAGCTCAAACCCCTCGGGCAGGGCCATGGGCACGTCTTTCAGGGAATGCACGGCCAGGTCGGCGGCGCCGGTTTCCAGCGCGGTTTCCAGCTCTTTCACAAACAGGCCTTTGCCGCCCACCTTGCTCAGGGCGCGGTCCAGAATCTGGTCGCCCCGGGTGGTCATGCCCAGCAAGGTGACCGTGTGGCCCAAGCCTTCAAGCAGGGCCTTGACGTGCTCGGCCTGCCACAAGGCCAGTCGGCTTTCGCGGGTGGCGATGGTGAGGCGCAGGGCCGGGGCGGTGGGGGGCGTGACCAAAGTGGACATATCGGCGGTAGACAAAAAAGCCCCCGGGGCTGGGGGCAGGGGGACTTGCAAAAGGCTGTCAGCGGGGCCAGAAAGAACCCGCTTGGTAACCGCGAAAAGCGGGTTTTGAAGCGCCCGAATGCTAGCATGCATCTTGCTTTAAGTACCCGCCCAGCCCCGCGCTGAACACGCCCCGCCACACCCGTTTGGCGGGCCCAAACCGCCGCCTTTGGAACCCGCCATGCCCGCCCGCCGCACCGCCACAGAAGCCACCCCCGCGCCCGCCCGCCCCGCCGACAAAGACCGCCCACTGATGGAAGACATCCGCCTGCTGGGCCGCCTGCTGGGCGATGTGATTCGCGAGCAAGAAGGCGCGGCCGCGTTCGAGCTGATCGAGCAAATCCGCCAGCTGTCTGTGGCATTTCGGCGCAACGCCGATGCCGACGCCGACAAAACCCTGAAAAAGCTGCTCAAAGGCCTGAGCGACGACCAGACCGTGAGCGTGATCCGGGCCTTCACCTACTTCAGCCACCTGGCCAACCTGGCCGAAGACCGCCACCACATCCGCCGCCGCGCCGTGCACGAACGCGAGGGCGACGTGCAGCCCGGCAGCCTGGACATGGCGCTGGCCCGCATCAAAGCCGCCGGCATTTCCAACCAGGTGGTGGCCCGCACACTGGCACACAGCCACGTGTCGCCCGTGCTCACCGCCCACCCCACCGAGGTGCAGCGCAAAAGCATCCTCGACGGCGAACGCGCCATTGCCCACTTGCTGACCACCCGCGAGCACCTGCTGCCGCGCGAACTGGCCGACAACGAGGCCCAAATTCGCGCCCGGGTGACCCAGCTGTGGCAGACCCGGCTGCTGCGCTTCACCAAACTCACGGTGGCCGACGAGATTGAAAACGCGCTGAGTTACTACGAGGCCACCTTCCTCAGCCAGATTCCCCGCCTGTACCGCGAGCTGGAAGACCTGCTGGCCCTGCCCGAAGCCTCGGCGCAGATTCCTGCGTTTTTGCGCATGGGCCAATGGATCGGTGGCGACCGCGACGGCAACCCCTTCGTCACCGCGCCCACGCTCGAATTTGCGCTGCGCCGCCAGTCAGAGGTGGCGCTGCGCCACCTGCTGACCGAGGTGCACCTGCTGGGCGGCGAGCTGTCGATGTCTGAAATGCTCACCGGCGTGAGCGATGACATGCTGGCACTGGCCCACCGCTCGCCCGACACCAACGCGCACCGCGCCGACGAGCCCTACCGCAAAGCCCTGACCGGCATGTACGCCCGCCTGGCCGCCACCCTGACCGAACTGACCGGCGGTATGGCCGCCCGCCACGCCGTGGCCCCGCAGAACCCCTACGCCCACGCCGAAGAACTGCTGGCCGACCTGCGCACCATCGAAGCCAGCCTGCTGGCGCACCACGGTGCCGCCCTGGTGCGCCAGCGCCTGGCCCCCCTGATTCGCACGGTGGAGGTGTTTGGCTTTCACCTGGCCACGGTGGACCTGCGCCAAAGCTCAGACCAACACGAGGCTGTGCTGGCAGAACTGCTGGCCGTGGCCCGCGTGTGCCCGAACTACAGCGCACTCGACGAAGCCGGCAAACGCACCCTGCTGCTGCAACTGCTGAACGACGCCCGCCCCCTGCGCGTGATGGGCGCCACCTACAGCGACTGGACGCAGAGCGAGCTGGCCATTTTTGAAACCGCCCGCACCCTGCGCCAGCGCTATGGCGCGCAGGCCATTCGCCACTACATCATCAGCCACACCGAAACCGTGAGCGACCTGCTGGAGGTGCTGCTGCTGCAAAAAGAAGTGGGGCTGATGAAAGGCCTGCTGAGTGAGGCATCGGTCACCGACCTCATCGTGGTGCCGCTGTTCGAAACCATTGAAGACCTGCGCAATGCCGCGCCCATCATGCGCGAGTACTACGCCCTGCCCGGCGTGGCCGACATGGTGAAACGCGGCGGCGAAGCCCAGTACGGCGAGCAAGACATCATGCTGGGCTACTCCGACAGCAACAAAGACGGCGGCATTTTCACCAGCAACTGGGAGCTGTACCGCGCCGAAATTGCGCTGGTGGAACTGTTTGACCAACTGGCCAACAGCCACGACATCCAGTTGCGCATGTTCCATGGCCGGGGCGGCACAGTGGGCCGGGGCGGTGGCCCCAGCTACCAGGCCATTCTGGCGCAGCCCCCCGGCACGGTGCGCGGGCAAATTCGCCTGACCGAGCAGGGCGAGGTGATTGGCTCCAAATACGCCAACCCCGAAATTGGCCGCCGCAACCTGGAAACCCTGGTGGCCGCCACGCTGGAAGCCACGCTGCTGCAACCCACCCAGCCCGCACCGGCCGAATTCCTGGCCGTGGCCGACCAACTGTCTTCGGCCAGCATGGGTGCTTACCGCGCCCTGGTGTATGACACCCCCGGCTTTGCCGACTACTTTTTCAACGCCACGCCGCTGCGCGAAATTGCCGAACTCAACATCGGCTCGCGCCCCGCGTCGCGCAAGGCCACGCAGCGCATTGAAGACCTGCGCGCCATTCCGTGGGGCTTCAGCTGGGGCCAGTGCCGCATTGCGCTGCCCGGCTGGTTCGGGTTTGGCTCGGCGGTGGAGGCATTTTTGAACCAAAACGGCCCCAAGCGATTGTCAAGCAACAAGAAGTTGCTACAGCAAATGCACACGCAATGGCCGTTTTTCAGCACCCTGCTGTCCAACATGGACATGGTGCTGGCCAAGAGCGACCTGGCCCTGGCCAGCCGCTACGCCGAGCTGGTGACCGATGCCAAGCTGCGCAAAAAGGTGTTTGCGGCCATCGAGGCCGAATGGCACCGCACCAACGAGGCGCTGACCCTCATCACCGGCGACAAACAGCGCCTGATGGACAACGCCGCGCTGCAACGCTCCATGAGCCACCGCTTCCCGTACATCGACCCCCTGCACCACCTGCAGGTGGAACTGGTGCGCCGCCACCGCCACGCCTCGGCCAAAGGCGAGGCGGTGGACGAACGGGTGAAGCGCGGCATCCACATCAGCATCAACGGCATTGCGGCCGGGCTGCGCAACACAGGCTGACGGACAGGGGCGACAGGGGCAAGGGGTGCATCACCCCTTGCCCAGCACCTCGCGCACGGTGGTCAGCTGGCGGCGCGACACCGCCAGGTGTTCGCCCACCCCTTCCAGGCGCACGGCCCAGCCGTCACCGCGGTCATCGGGGTCAAGGGGGTCGTGGTGTTTCTCCAGGCTGCGCACGGCATGGCGCGCCACCAGCGCGTTGCGGTGGATGCGCAGCCAGTGCGGGCCGTGGCGGTCTTCAAACTCGCTCAGGCTGCCGTCGTAAATCAGGGTGCGGGTGCGGGTGCGCACCGTCACGTATTTCAGCTCGGCCTTCAGGTACACCACCTCGGCCAAGGGCACGCGCTCGGTGCGGCCCCGGTCTTGTATCAGAATGAAATTAGAAGCCAAATTGGCCTCTGCCGCTTGATGAGCGGGCACAGTTCGCTCTGCTTTTTTCAGGGCGGCCTGCAAGCGTTCCAGGCGCACGGGTTTGGTCAGGTAGTCGGTGGCTTCCAGGTCAAACGCCTGCAAGGCGTGTTCGGCGTGGGCGGTGACAAACACCACCGCCGGGGGGTTGGGCAGTTGGCGCAGCGCCTGGGCCAGGCCCAGGCCGTCCATGCCGGGCATGTGAATGTCCAGCAGCACCACGTCACACGCCTGATGGGCCAGCAGGCCCATGGCGGTCACGGCGTCTGCCGCTTCGGCCACCACGCGGGTGGGGGGATCGGTGCAGTCACCCAGCAGGGTGCGCAGCCGTTGTCGTGCCAGTGGCTCATCGTCCACGATCATTGTGTTCAGGGTCATGGCCCTCCTCCTTTACCAACCAAATCCGAACCACCGGCTAGGGCAGTGGCACCTCCAGGCGCACCACGTGCACGCCGTCCACCTGGCCGCTTTTGAAGCTGGCTTTCAGGTCGTGCATCAGGGCCAGGCGTTCGCGCACATTGGCCAACGCAAGTCCCATGCCGTGCGGGCCTGCGCCCGCAGGCACAGTATTCACCACTTTGATGACCACCGTGTCGCCCCGGCGCTCGGTGCTGATGCGAATGTCGGCCCCGCTGACGCTGGGCTCCACGCCGTGCTTCACAGCGTTTTCGACCAGGGGCTGCAACAGCAAGGGCGGCAGCGTGGCCAGGCCCACGGCGGGGTCGGGGTCCAGCGCCCAGGTCAGGCGCAGGCGCGGGCCGAAACGCACTTGCTCGATGGCCAGGTAGCGCTCGGCCAGCGCCAGCTCTTGCGCCAGGGTCACGGCCTGCTGGCCATCGGCCAGAGCGCTGCGAAACAGCTCGCTCAGGTCTTCCAGCAGCGCCTCGGCGCGGGCGGGCTCGGCGCGCACCAGCGCAATGGCGCTGTTGAGGGTGTTGAACAAAAAGTGGGGCCGAATGCGCGACTGCAGTTCGGTCAGCCGCGCCGTGGTGCTGGCGGGCAACTGCGCCCGGGCACGCCACACCAGCCCAGCCACCAGCACGCCGGCCACCAAAGCGCCGCCCAGGGTGGCCGCCAACCACCGCGGCTCGGCCCCCAGGCCCAGCCAGGCCCAAAGCCCCGCCGCAAACACGCCGGCAAGGGCGCCCAGGCCCACACCGGCGGCCACCTGCGCCGGCAGCGGCCAGCGGCCCAGCCAGGCCTTGGCCCAACACCCCAGCGACAGCCACAGCAACACGGCGGGCTGGGCCACGGCGGTGAAAACGGCCCATTCCAGCAACCAGTTCAGCCCCAGCGGGTGCACAAACAACAGGCCCACCCCCAACACCGCCAGCACAAACCACACGGCGCGCAGCACCACGCCCACGTGGCAGGCGTCGAACACCAACGCCCGCACCGGTGCGGGAACGGGCGTGGGCAGTGCCGAGGCAGGCAGCTGGAGGGTCGATAAAATCTCGGGCTCTTTCATACACCAGACGGGGCTTGGGGCGGCAACTGTGCCGCACCGGCCATCCCATTATTGGCCAGGCACCTGCGTGCGGGCACATGGGCACTGGCTGTCCCACCCGCACCGGCGCACACACATGACTTCCCCCAACCAACTCGACACCAAATCCCAAGCCTGGTCCGCCCTGTTTTCAGAGCCCATGAGCGACCTGGTCAAGCGCTACACGGCCAGCGTGTTTTTTGACAAGCGCCTGTGGCAGGCCGACATCGCGGGCAGCCTGGCGCACGCCGAGATGCTGGCGGCCCAAGGCATCATCGGTGCGGAAGACCACGCCGCCATCCAGCGCGGCATGGCGCAAATCACCGCTGAAATCGAGTCGGGTGCGTTCGAGTGGAAGCTGGACCTGGAAGACGTGCACCTGAACATCGAAGCGCGCCTGACCCAGCTGGTGGGCGACGCGGGCAAACGCCTGCACACCGGCCGCAGCCGCAACGACCAGGTGGCCACCGACGTGCGCCTGTGGCTGCGCACCGAAATCGACACCATTGGCGTACTGCTGAACGAAGTGCAAACCGCCCTGGTGGACGTGGCCGAGAAAAACGTGGAAGTGATCCTGCCCGGCTTCACCCACCTGCAAGTGGCGCAGCCCGTGAGTTTTGCCCACCACCTGCTGGCCTACGTGGAAATGTTTGCCCGCGACAACGAACGCATGGCCGACGTGCGCCGCCGCACCAACCGCCTGCCCCTCGGGTCAGCCGCCTTGGCTGGCACCAGCTACCCGCTGGACCGCCACCGCGTGGCCCGGTCTTTGGGCATGGTGGACAGCAACGGCCAGCCCCAGGTGTGCCAAAACAGCCTGGACGCAGTGAGCGACCGCGACTTCGCCATCGAATTCACCGCCGCCGCTTCCCTTTGCATGGTGCACATCAGCCGCCTGAGCGAAGAACTCATCATCTGGATGAGCCAGAACTTCGGTTTCATCAAAATTGCCGACCGCTTCACCACTGGCTCATCCATCATGCCGCAGAAGAAAAACCCCGACGTGCCCGAGCTGGCACGGGGCAAAACAGGCCGCGTGGTGGGCCATTTGATGGGCCTCATCACCCTGATGAAGGGCCAGCCCCTGGCCTACAACAAAGACAACCAGGAAGACAAAGAGCCGCTGTTCGACACCGTGGACACGCTGAAGGACACGCTGCGCATCTTTGCCGAAATGATTGGCGGCCAGCTGAACGCTGAAACGGGCCAGAAAGAAGGCGGCATCACCGTCAACGCCGCGCCCATGCGCGCCGCCGCCCAAAAGGGCTACGCCACCGCCACCGACCTGGCAGACTACATGGTGAAAAAGGGCCTGCCCTTCCGCGACGCGCACGAGGCCGTGGCCCACGCCGTGAAAACCGCCCAGGCCAAAGGCGTGGACCTGAGCGAGCTGAGCCTGGCCGAGCTGCAAGCCTTCAACCCAGCCATTGACGCCGACGTGTTCGAGTGCCTGAGCCTGGAAGGCAGCCTGAACGCCCGCAACACCCTGGGCGGCACCGCGCCAAGCCAAGTGCGCGTGCAGCTGGCGCGGCACCGCAAACGCCTGACGGCCTGACGGCCTGACGGCCTGACGCATCTTGGCAAGTCTGCACTGGAGGGCTGGACTCGACATTGGGTGTTCGATGCTAGAAATCGAATCGTTTTCGGCCATTGGAGAATGTGACCCGATCTTTGTTGACGTGGCAATACCATTGCTCGTACTGCATGTCCGGAGTGATCATTCGAAGCGTTTTGGGATCAAAAACGGCACCGCATGTGTGCCCAGATGCTCGAACAGATTTGTACCGGATCCAAGCCACTTGCCCACTTTGCCTGACCAATTGGCCCAGCTCCTGGGTGTCTTGGTAGCTGGATGGATGCATCCACAGTTCCTCAGCTTGAGCCCAGGGCTGCAAGAGCAAATCAACAGCGATCCCATTCACCCGGGCTTGGTACATCGAATGCTCGGTACTCAGTTCCAACTGGTGCAAGCCTGCGCTGTCTAAAAAAAAACGTTGTCGCCAATAAGCCATTTCTGAACATGCACAGTACGGGTCATCACCGCCATACCAAACCCCAGGCGTGTTCACGGCTCGAAACCGGGATCCTGTTTGAGGAAAATATCGAAACGGCGCTGCCAGAAGGTAGTGCACGCCAGCAGTGGCATCAGGCATGGGTGGCTTGCTCTCTTCAAGCATCTGCTCCAACAGGTCCTGCTCATCAGCGGAATCGACCAGGCGCATCGTGGCAGCAATGTGCTGTGTTTCGACCAACCGAAACAGATCCATTGCGATCGCTGAGGTCTGGTCATTGACCCAGCCTCTGTCCCAAACTGGAAGCGAACTCATGCAGACGCCCGCATGCCGTCCAAGTACGCGAGTGTCATCACCAGTCCTTGTGGTGAATCGATCAACACTGCGGGTTTGCCATTCAGCGCTTTGTTGTGTGAGGTAAGCCAGGCTCGCCGCTTTTGTGGGTCAGCGCCAACCAGGGGGTCTAAAGACCGAAACAAGCGAACCACCAGCAGCGAGAGCTGACCCTCTTTCGAGGCTGGATCAATGCCACGTTGCCCATCAGAAATTCGACTGATGGTTGGCTCGCTGAATCCGATGACACGCGCCAAAGCGGCATTTGTGAGGGACAGTTCGCGTGCAGCTCGAATCGTCGCCTTGCCCAAAATCATTGACTTGTCCAGCACTGGAACAGGATTTGGAAGCATAAAAACCTTTCTATTGAAAGATTGGAACACGATCAGACAATATTTTCACTTGAAGGCGGTGCAAGTGACAACCGCCCAACACCTGCCTTCCGTGCCCATGCAACGCGGGGGCTCGCCAAAAGAGATGGGCCACGCCATCCTGTGGCTGCTGTCAGGGAAAGCAAATACGTGACGGGGACGGTATGGGACCGTGGCAGGCGGACACTGACCAGGTTCACCGCACGTCGGTGACGCGGGTGGGCAAGTCCCATGGGCCGCCCGGGGACACCAGCCTGCACAGGCCCGTGGTGGCCGAGCGGGTGTGGACATACCCCGAAGCGGTCCAGGTCCATTCGTCTTGACTCAAGCAGTCGCCCAGGCCCCGGCTTTTGTGCTGCGCCAGGATGGTGTTTTCCACCCGGTCGGTGCCGTTGGTGGTGACCAGCACCGGTTCGTAAGGCGGCTGGGTGTTCACCATCCAAAACCCCAGGCCCGCGTTGTATGCCGCCATCCAACAGGTGCCCGATACCAGCATGCGGGTGGGGGTGAGGCGCACGGCCGCCCACTCGCCCGGTTCGGCCTCGGGGCCGACAAGGTGGGGGCAATCGTCGGCTTTCACGGTCTGGCGCAGGGCCGCCAGCAGGGCCTTGCCTTGGCGGGCCACAAACCGGTCGTCGCCGGGCTGCGGTTTGGCCAGCCGCGTGGTGTGCACCACCGGCATGGGCCGCTGGGCAGGCACCGAGTCTTCGCTTTGGGTGCCTGGCTTGACCAGGGCACCGGGGGTGCCCAGACGGCCTTGAAATTCGTCCATCTTCAGCAACACCGCCGCGGCCCCGCGGTCGGACAGGCGCCACACTTGGTCGCCCAGGGTCAGTTCGATGCGGGCGGTTTTGGGCAACACACCCAGCACAGCCAACACCTGCCGGGGGGACAACTCGCCGGTGCGCGAGGTTTTGTCCACCGACACCACCCCATGCGCCTGACCGTTGACACGCAGCACAGGTTTCAGCGGTGAAGGCCATTTGGCCAGCGCGGGGTCTGGGTCACCGTATTCGCCCAGCATGAGCTGTGCGGTCACCGGTTGGCGGGGCCCCGCCTTGCGCGTGAGCAGCAGGGACACCGCTGGCTCGTCGCCATCGGGTTGGTACCCCGCGGCCTTGCAAGCGCGGGTGTTGTCGCACGCCAGCTCCCAGTCGTGGTGGCTGAACCCCAAACCCTCGGTGGCGGCACCGGCCGCGTGGGCAGGTGCCATGCCCAAACCCGCAGCGGCGCACACCGCCCACCCCCAGCGCCAAGGTTTCATGGAATGCTTCCTTGCAAACACGTCACCACGCATTCGACCAGCCGACTGCTCGGTTCTACCAGCGCATCCACCACCGTGAAGTGGTTCAGGCCCGGCAGCACCTCGGCCACAGGCGCTGCGGCGCTGCCCCAGGCCTGCTGCAACAGCGTGTTCTGGCGCAAAAATTCTTCGCTTTCGTTACCGCCCACCACAGCGGTCAACACGCCGCCGGTGTGTGGGCGGTGCACAGGGCTTTGGGCGTGGGCTTCGTCGGGCGTGAGGCCCAGATCGGCCAGAAACGGGGTTTGGCGGATGGGCTCCAGGTCAAACAGGCCGCTGATGGAGATGCCGTGTTGCACCGGTTGCGCAGGCAACCCGAAGACAGCCCAATCGGTGCTCAGCAACATGCCCACCACATGCCCGCCAGCCGAGTGGCCTGCCACGGTGAGGCGTTGCGGGTTGCCGCCGTGCACCGCCACGTGCCGGTGCACCCAGGCCACGGCCTGCTGCGTTTGGGCGGTGATGGCGCTGACATTGACCAACGGGCAGAGCGCGTAGTTGGGCACCACCACCACCGCCCCCGGCCCCACCAAAGCGTTCACCCACGGCGGGGCGATGAAGCTGTGGTCGGCCTTGTCGAGTGCGCGCCAGTAGCCGCCGTGAATGAACACCAGCACGGGCCAGCCGCCTTCGGGCGGGGTGGCGTGGGCGGGCGGGGTGAAGATGTCCAACGTTTGCGCGGCGGCGGGCAGGCTGGGGTCGGCCATGTAGGGCACGTCCAGCACGGCCTGGCCGGTGGTTTGCAGTTGCGCCCGCGCGGTGGCCGAATCGGCGGCCCAGCGTTGCAGGTGTTGCAGGGCTTCGGGCACGCGGGCGCGGTTGTTGTATTGCGCGTCCAGCCACTGTGGTGAACCGGCTTGCATGGTCATACCCCCAGGTAACGGTGCCACAGCGACGGGTCTGCAGCGAGTTGGGCCGAATCACCGTGCCAGGCCACGCGGCCTTTTTCCAGCACGGTGTGGCGGTCGGCCAGCGGGATGAGGCGCTGGATGTATTTGTCGATGACCAGAATGGTCTGCCCCTGCGCGCGCAGCGCGTCCAGGCAGCGCCAGATGTCTTCGCGCACCAACGGGGCCAGGCCTTCGGTGGCCTCGTCCAGTATCAGCAGGTGCGGGTTGGTCATGAGGGCGCGGCCGATGGCCAGCATTTGCTGCTCGCCGCCCGACAGCTGGTTGCCCATGTGGTGGGCGCGCTCGGCCAAGCGGGGAAACAGGTGGTGCACGCGCTCCAGCGTCCAGGGCGTGCCGCTGCTGTGCCTGTTGGCGGCAAAGGCCAGCAGGTTTTCGCGCACGGAGAGGTTGGGGAAAATCTGCCGCCCCTCGGGCACCACGGCCAGGCCCATGCGGGCGATGCGGTCGGGGGCCAAGCCGTTGAGGCGCTCACCCAAAAACCGCACGCTGCCCGCCTGCGGGGCCATCAGCCCCAGGATGCTGCGCACGGTGGTGGTTTTGCCCATGCCGTTGCGGCCCAGCAGGGTGACCACTTCGCCGGGCTGGACGGCCAAGTCCACCCCGAACAGCACCTGGCTGGGGCCGTAGGCGGCTTCCAGGCCACTGACTTCAAGCAAAACACTCATGCCGCGTGCTCCTCGCCCAGGTAGGCGCGTTGCACCTCGGCGTTGGCGCGGATGGCGTTGGGCGTGCCGGTGGCAATGAGGCGCCCGCCCACCAGCACGGAAATGCGGTCGGCCAGGCGGAACACGGCGTCCATGTCGTGCTCAACCAGCAGCAGCGTGGCTTCGCCGCGCAGGTCTTGCAGCAGCGCCACCATGCGTTCGCCCTCTTCCGGGCCCATGCCGGCCAGCGGCTCGTCGAGCAACAGCAGTTTGGGGCGCAACGCCAGCGCCAGACCCACCTCCAGCTGCCGCTGCTCGCCGTGCGACAGGGCACCGGCGGGCGTGTGCAGCACGGCCCCCAGCCCTACGCGGGCGGCCACCTCGGCCGCCTGGGCATAACGCTCGGCATCGCGCCGGGCGGGGGCCCAAAAACGCCAGGGGCTGGCGGTGTGGGCCAACACGGCCAGGGCCAGGTTGTCGAGCACACTGAGCTTGGGGAACACGCTGGTGATTTGGTAGCTGCGCACCAGCCCTGCCAGGGCGCGGCGGGGCATGGGCTGTGCCGTCACGTCCACCCCGTCGAACACGATGCGGCCCGAGGTGGGGGCCAACGCGCCCGACAGCTGGTGGATGAGCGTGGTTTTGCCCGCACCGTTGGGGCCGATGAGGGCGTGCACCTCGCCCGCCGTGACCGACAGGCTGGCGTGGTCGGTGGCGCACAGGCCACCGAAACGCATCACCAGGTCGTGGGTTTGCAGCAAGGCGGGGTGGCTCATGAGCCCTCCCCAGCATGAACAAAATAATAGCTTGAAAGGCAATACAGACAAGCACTGGAGGCCAATTTGTTCATTTTTTTCCGCCTCCCGCCAAACTCAACAGCCCGTTGGGTGCGCGCAGCACCACGGCCAGCAGCACCACCCCCAGGCCCAACTGCCAGTGGATGGTGTAACCCGCCAGCACCTCTTCGGCCACCAGGAACAGCACGGCCCCGGCCAGCCCGCCGTACAGGCGGCCCACGCCGCCGAGAATGACCATGACCATCAACATGCCTGACTGGCTCCACTGCATCAAAGACGGGCTGACAAACCCACCCTGGTTGGCCAGCAGCGCCCCGGCCAGGCCCGCCAGCGCCCCGGCCAGCGCAAAGGCCGCCAGCTGGAAGCGGTGCACCGCGTACCCCAGCGCCTGCATGCGGGTGGCGTTGTCGCGGCTGGCTTGCAGCACATGGCCGAAGCGGGCGTTCACCAGCCGGTGCACGCCCAAAAAGGCCAGCACAAACACGGCCAGCACGGCGTAATAAAAGTGCACGTCCTGGCCCAAATCCACACCCAGCCCCACTTCGGCACGGGCGGGCAGCGGCAGGCCGTCGTCGCCGCCATAGGCTTTGAGCGACACCATCAGGTAGTACAGCATCTGGGCAAAGGCCAGCGTGATCATGATGAAGTACACGCCCTGCGTGCGCAGGCTGATGGCGCCCACCACCAGCGCCAGCACCCCACCCACGGCAAAGGCCAGCGGCCAGGTGGCCCACGCCGACAGCCAGCCCGCGTTCATGGCAATGCCCGCCGTGTAAGCGCCCATGCCCACAAAAGCGGCATGGCCGAAGCTGACCATGCCGCCAAAACCCAAAATGAGGTTCAGGCTGGTGGCGGCCAGCGCAAACACCAGCACACGGCTGGCCATGCCGATATAAAAATCCTGCCCCAGCGCTTGCAGGGCTTGCGGAAGCAGCAACAGTATCAATAGCAAAGCCCCACCCCAGCGCGCATGCAGACGATGGTCCAGCGGGCTGGAGGGGGCGGGGGCAGAAGAGGGCAAATCAGCCATGGGCGGGTAGGGGTTCACACAATGCAGTGGCACATGCCCCGTCAACTCGGGTCAGACACCCAGTTGTCGAGCAACAGGCCGGGCACTTTGGCAAATTCGCGGGTGTTGTTGGTCACCAGCACCGATCTCAGGCACAGCGCGTGCGCGGCAATCATGGTGTCCAGCGAGCCGATGGGGGTGCCCCGGCGCTCCAGATCGGCACGCACATCGCCATACACCCAGGTGGCCGCCGCATCAAACGGCACGATTTCCAACGGGGCCAGAAACATTTCCAGCGCCTGCCGGTTGCGTGCCGAGCCGCTCTTGGCCACACCAAACGCCAGTTCGGCGGCCACCACGCTGCTCACCCCAATGTCGCCCAACCGGTACTGGCTGAACCGCGCCAGCACCGTGGGCGGCTTGGCATTGATGATGTAAATGCAGATGTTGGTGTCGAGCAGGATCATGGCTGGATGTCGGCCCGGGTCTGGGTGTCGGGCTGCTCGCGCGTCAGCACAAAGCCAGGCTCGAAAGCGGCCAGCCCCGCTTCCAGGGTCTGCCAGGGGTCGTCCAGGGGCAGCAGCAACACGCCATTGCCAAAATGGCGCACACCCACCTCCACCCCGCCCAAACGGTATTCCTTGGGCAAACGCACCGCCTGGCTGCGGCCTGATTGAAAAATGCGTGCGGTGTCCATGTGCGCCTCCAACAAATAACCACCAATGGTAACCACCATTATCCCCGCCAGCACGGCCTTTCGCACTCAGCCATGGGCAGGGAAGAGTCCACGGGGTTTCCAGAACAGCACGGCGGCCATCAGCACGTAGATGAGGATGGGGGCTACGGCGGCCCCCACGGTGTCGGCGGCGGTGGCGCCCAGCGTGGCTTGCAGCGCCAGCGGCAGCAGGGTGCGCCCGGCGGTGTCCACCAGGCCCACCAGCAGCGCGCCCAGAAACGCGCCGCGCATGGAGCCAATGCCACCGATGACGATGACCACAAAGGCCAGAATCAGAATGCTCTCACCCATGCCCACCTGCACCGCCAGCAGCGGGCCCAACAGCCCACCGGCCAGCGCACACAGTGCCGCGCCCAGCGCAAACACCCCGGTGAACAGGCGGCGCACGGGCACGCCCATGGCCAGCGCCATCTCGCGGTTGGAAGCCCCTGCCCTCACCTGCATGCCCAGCCGGGTGCGGGTGACCAGCAGGTAAAGCCCCAGCGCCACCACCAGCCCCACGCCGATGATGAACAGGCGGTAGGCGGGGTAGCCAAAGCCGGGCAACAGCTCCACCGGCCCGGCCAGCGCCGGGGGCGGGTTGAGCGAAATGGGCTGCGAGCCCCACACCATGCGCACGCCCTCGTTGGCCATCAGCAGCAGGGCAAAGGTGCCCAGCACTTGCGACAGGTGGTCGCGCTGGTAGAAGCGGCGCAGCAGGCTCAGCTCCAGCAGCACGCCCAGGGCGGCGGTGGCGACCATGCCCACCCCCAGGCCCCACCAGAACGAGCCGCTGGCCGACGTGACCGTGGCCACCAGGTAGGCGCCCACCATGTACAGCGAGCCGTGGGCCAGGTTGACCATGTCCATGATGCCGAACACCAGCGTGAGCCCGGCAGCCAGCAGGAACAGCATCAACCCGAACTGCAGCCCGTTGAGCGACTGCTCCAGCACCAAAATGCCGTTCATGCCCTCACACCCCCAGGCTCACAGCGCGGGCATTTTGCAATCGCCCACGTAGGCATCGGCGTGGTTTTGGAATACCTTGCCCAGCGTGCGGTTGGTGATGCGGCCCTGGCCGTCTTTGGTGATGACGCGCAGGTGGTAGTCCTGAATGGGATAGTGGTTGGTGTTGAACTTGAACGGGCCGCGCACCGAGTCGAACTTGGCGGCTTCCAGCGCCTTGCGCACAGCGGCTTTGTCGGCCAGGTTGCCTTTGCTGTCGCGCACGGCGGCGTCCATCAAGCGGGCGGCGTCGTAGCCTTGGGCGGCGTACAGCGTGGGCAGGCGGCCGTAGTCTTTCTGGAAGTCGGCCACGAAACGTTTGTTGGCGGCGTTGTCCATGTCGTGCCCCCACAGCGAGGTGTTGAACATGCCCAGCATGGGTTCGCCCACGGCTCGGATGACGTCTTCATCGGCCGAGAAACCGGGGCCAAACAGCGTCATGTCTTTCGACAAGCCCGCGCCCACAAACTGCTTGATGAAGTTGATGCCCAGGCCACCGGGCAGGAAGATGTACACCGCATCGGCCCCGGAGGCGCGCATTTTGGACAGCTCTGCGCCGTAGTCCAACTGGTTCAAAGGGGTGTAAGCCTCCATCACCACCTCGCCCTTGAAGTAGCGCTTGAAGCCGGTGAGCGCGTCTTTGCCAGCGGGGTAGTTGGGGGCCAGGATGGCGGCTTTCTTGAAGCCCTTGTCCGTCACAGTTTTGCCCACGGCTTCGTGCAGGTTGTCGTTCTGGTACGAGGCGCTGAAGAAATACGGGTTGCACTGTGCACCGGCAAACTGGCTGGGGCCGGCATTGGCGCTCACGTAAAAGGTTTTGCTGGCAAAAATGGGCTGGCCCACGGCCAGCATGATGTTGGAAAACACCACGCCGGTCATGAAATCGACCTTGTCGCGCTTGATGAGGCGGTCGGCGGTCTGTTTGGCCGCGTCGGGGCTCATTTGGTCGTCGGCCACGATCACTTCAGCGGGCAACCCCCCCAGCTTGCCGCCCGAATGTTTCACCGCCAGGTTGAAACCGTCGCGGATGTCCACCCCCAGCGCCGCACCGGGGCCCGACAGCGTGCTGAGCAAGCCCACCTTCACCTTGTCGGCCGCGAAAGCGGGGCACGCCAGCAGCGCGGAAACGGCCAGGGCTGTGGCGGTGAGCGAGGCAGCAAACGGAGATGCAAACAGGGCCATGGGCGTTGTCCTTTCGGTGAAAGCGGTGCAAAAATCACGAGCTTACCCGGTTGACCCGCGTCAAAGCGTCGGCCCGGCACAGGCATTACCCTTGCACCCCATGGAAACCACACTTGCCCCCACCCCCGGCCTGGATTGGGCCCCCAGCCTGCACACCGGCAACGGCCGCATGGACGACACCCACCACGAGTTTGTGGAACAGCTCAACGCCCTGCTGGCCACCCCCATGCGCGACCAACTGCCGCTGTACCGCGCCTTTCTGGCGCACACCGAGGCCCACTTTGCCCAGGAAGAGCGTTGGATGATGGCCACCGGTTTCGGCCCCGACAACTGCCACGCCAGCCACCACGCCACCATTCTGGACACCATGCGCGCCGTGGAAACCCACTACCTGGACGGTGACAACCAGATCATCAGCCGCCTGGCCGAGGCGCTGGCCGAGTGGTTTCCGCAGCACACCGCCAGCATGGACACGGGCCTGGCACTGCACCTGAAAGACGTGGGGTTTGACACCGCCACCGAAACCCTGGCCGACCCCAGCAAAGTCCGCCCCGCCACGATGAGTGGTTGCGGCAGCGTCAGCTGCAGTTGACCCCAGCAGCCACCACGCACGGCCCCCGCCCCACCAAGGGCGTGCACTGGACCGTGCGCATGAACAGGCGCAACCGGGCTGGCTCGTTCGTGCTGGTGCTGGCGGCGGTTTGCACCCATCTGCTGGACACACAGGGCCATGGGTTGAATCTGCCATGGGCGCTTTCCATGGCCGTGTTGCACTTTTTGGTGTACCCGCAGGTGCTCTACCAAGTGGCACGGCGTGCCCAGGACCCATTGCATGCCGAAATCAACAACCTCAGACTGGACGCTTTTTTGTTCGGCATTTGGATCGTCGCACTGGCGTTCCCGCTGTGGATTTCATTTGCCATGGTCGCGTGCACGATGATGAACTTGGCCGCTTTTCGGGGTGCCAAAGGGCTGGCACAAGCGGCCACCGCGGTGATGACCGGCGCGGCTTTGGGTCTGGCCGTGTGGGGAGGGCGTTTTGCACCTGAAACGCATTGGCCTGCCACGGCGTTCAGCATGGTGGGGCTGGCGGGTTTCATGTTCTTGTTTGCACGCGATGTGCACACCCGCACGCTCAAGTTGCGCGCCGCGTCGGAAAAATTACTCACCAGCGAGTCCTCGCTGCAAGCGGCCAATGCCACTCTCCAGCAAAAACTCACCGAAATCAACCATTTGCAGTCCCGGTTGCAGACTCAGGCAGCCCACGACGCGCTGACCGGCTTGCACAACCGACACCACTTGGCATCGGCCTTTGAACGCTGCCTGGCCCGTTGCCGGTATGAAAACGCGCCGTTGGCCGTCGTGATGCTCGACATAGACCATTTCAAACGCATCAACGACGAACATGGCCACCTGGCCGGTGACGAGGTTCTGCGCCAAACCGCCAACGTGCTGCGCACCACGGCACGCATGGCCGATGTGGTGTGCCGCTACGGCGGTGAAGAGTTTTTGCTGCTGATGGCCAACGTGGACCTGCCCACTGCCGTGGCCCGCGCCGAATCGCTGCGCCAGCAAACCGAAGCTCTGTGCATCGTTTGGGGGGCACACAGCTTGCAAGTGACCGCTTCTTTCGGTGTGGCCTGCTTCCCCCAGCATGGCAACGACCCCGACGCCCTGCTGTACGCCGCAGACAAGGCCCTCTACCGGGCCAAAGGCCTGGGCCGCAACCGTGTGGTCGCCGCAGGCTGACACGCCAACACCCCAGCGGCACAAATTTTTTCACGCACGGCCCAGGCGCTTTCACAACCGGTGCAACAGGGCGCGGGCTACGATGCGCGCCAGCTTTCAGCCCCCCAACGGAGACAACCCATGAGCGTGATCACCACCATTGAAGACCTGCGCGTGCTGGCGCAAAAGCGCGTGCCGCGCATGTTTTACGACTACGCCGATTCCGGCAGCTGGACGGAAAGCACCTACCGGGCCAACAGCGACGATTTCAAAAAAATCAAATTCCGCCAGCGTGTCGCGGTCAACATGGAAAACCGCAGCACCGCCACCCAGATGGTGGGCCAAAGCGTAAAAATGCCTGTGTGCGTTGCACCGGTGGGGTTGACCGGCATGCAAAGCGCAGACGGTGAAATCAAGGCTGCCAAGGCCTGTGAAAAATTCGGTATCCCGTTCACCCTGTCCACCATGAGCATCTGCTCCATTGAGGACGTGGCCGAACACACCACCGCCCCTTTCTGGTTTCAGCTCTACATGATGCGCGACCGCGAGGCCATGGCCCGCATGATCGAGCGCTGCAAGGTGGCAAAGTGCAGCGCGCTGGTGCTCACGCTCGATCTGCAAGTGATCGGCCAGCGCCACAAAGACCTGAAGAACAAAATGCGCGCCTCGGTCATCCCGTCGCTGGGCAACATGCTGGACATCGCCACCAAGCCGCGCTGGGTGCTGGGCATGATGGGCACACGCCGCCACACCTTCCGCAACCTGGTGGGCCATGTGAAGGGCGTGAGCGACATGAGTTCGCTCGCCTCCTGGACCAACGAGCAGTTCGACCCCACGCTGAACTGGGAAGACGTGGCGTGGGTCAAAAAACAATGGGGCGGCAAGCTGATCCTCAAGGGCATCATGGACACGGAAGACGCAAAGCTGGCCGTGGCCAGCGGCGCCGATGCCATCGTGGTGAGCAACCACGGCGGTCGCCAGCTGGACGGCGCGCCCAGCAGCATCGAAGCACTGCCCGCCATCGTGGCAGCGGTGGGCCACCAGATCGAGGTCTGGATGGACGGTGGCATCCGCAGCGGGCAAGATGTGCTCAAAGCCTGGGCCCTGGGTGCACGCGGCACCATGATTGGCCGCGCCATGGTTTACGGCCTGGGTGCCATGGGCGAGGCTGGGGTGACCAAAGCCCTTGAAATCATCCACAAAGAGCTGGATGTGACCATGGCTTTTTGCGGGCACACCCGCCTCGAAAACGTCACAAAAGACATCTTGCTGCCGGGCACATTTCCCACGGGTGCGTGACATTTTTCGCGCACCTGGTGCAAGGGCCAGCCAGCGCGCTGGCCCTTTTGTTTATGCGGTACGATGATTCAAACCTTGAAAGACCCCCATGAGCAACGCCAAATTTCGACTCGTCACCCGCAGTGATTTCGACGGCCTGGTGTGCGCCGTGCTGCTCAACGAGTTGGACATGATCGACGAGATCAAATTCGTCCACCCCAAAGACATGCAAGACGGCAAGGTGGACATCACCGGCCACGACATCACCACCAACCTGCCCTACGTGGCCGCCGCACATTTGGCGTTTGACCACCACGAGTCCGAAACCATCCGCAACACGGGCGAGCGCCCGAACCACATCATTTCCGCGACGGCCCCTTCGGCCGCGCGTGTGGTGTATGAGTACTACGGTGGCGCCAAGGCCTTCCCGAACATCACGGCCGACATGATGGACGCGGTGGACAAAGCCGACTCGGCCCAGTTCAACCGCGACGAAATTCTGAACCCCAAAGACTGGGTGCTGCTGAATTACCTGATGGATTCGCGCACCGGCCTGGGCCGCTTCCGCGATTTCCGCGTCAGCAACTACCAGCTGATGATGGACCTCATCAAATACTGCCGCAACCACGGCATCAAAGACATCTTGCAACTGCCCGATGTCAAAGAACGCATTGAGATCTACCACGCCCACGCCGACCTGGCCCACGACCAGCTCAAGCGCTGCGCCACCGTGCACAACAACCTGGTGGTGCTGGACCTCCGCGCCGAAGAAACCATTTGGGCCACCAACCGCTTCATGATTTACGCGCTGTACCCGCAGTGCAACATCAGCATCCACGTGATGTGGGGCGTGCAAAAGCAAAACACCGTGTTTGCCACCGGCAAGTCCATCCTCGACCGCGGCAGCAAGACCGACGTGGGCGCGCTGATGCTGGAATACGGCGGTGGTGGCCACAACGCGGCCGGCACATGCCAGGTGGACAACGACAAAGCCACCGACACCCTGGCAGCCCTCATCAAACGCATCAACGCCGACGGCTGAGCCGCGGCACCCCACCCACTTCAAACCAGGAAAACACCCCCATGAGCATGTTGAAAGAATTCAAGGAATTTGCCGTCAAAGGCAACGTTGTCGATCTGGCCGTGGGCGTGATCATCGGTGGGGCATTTGGCAAAATCGTCGGCTCGCTGGTGGACGACGTGATCATGCCGGTGGTGGGCCGCGTGGTGGGCAACCTGGATTTTTCGGGCATGTTCGTGGTGCTGGGCAAAGTGCCCGAAGGCACCGGCATGACGCTGGTGGAGCTGAAAAAGGCCGGTGTGCCCGTGTTGGCCTACGGCAACTTCATCACCGTGGCGGTGAACTTCTTCATTTTGGCGTTCATCATTTTCATGATGATCAGGCAGATCAACCGCTTGAAGCGCGAAGAACCCGCTGCACCGGCCGCCCCCGAGGCACCCGCGCCCACACCTGAAGACATTTTGCTGCTGCGCGAAATCCGCGACAACCTTAAAAAGTGAACCCCAGCGGGGCCATCCAGGGCATTCAGGTGTAGCAAACTTCTGAATACCATCAAGCGCCAAAGCCTGTTTTCTTCATGAAAACAGGCTTTTGGCTTTGTGGGGTCAGTGCGGCTGCCTGAGCGCCACCGCCCGGCGCGCCCAGCGCACCGCCGCCAGCAGGCTGGACGGGTCGGCCACCCCTGTGCCCGCCACGTCAAACGCGGTGCCGTGGTCGGGGCTGCTGCGCACAAACGGCAGGCCCAGCGTCACGTTCACGCCGTGTTCCACGCCCAGGTACTTCACGGGAATCAACCCCTGGTCGTGGTACATGGCCACCACCACGTCAAATTCGCCCGTGCGGGCGCGCATGAACACGGTGTCGGGCGCGAAGGGCCCGTGCACGTCCATGCCTTCGCCGCGTGCTTGGGCAACGGCCGGGGCAATGGTGTCGATTTCTTCGCGGCCAAACAAGCCACCTTCACCCGCGTGCGGGTTCAGCCCCGCCACCGCCACGCGCAAAGGCCGCCCGCCCAACCCCAGCCCGGGGCCTAGGCTGGACTGCACAATGCGCAGCGTTTGCAACACGTTGTCGAACGTGACCGCCTCCAGCGCCTGGCGCAGCGCCACGTGGATGCTGACCAGCACGGTTTTCAGCTCGGGGTTGGCCAGCATCATGCGCACCGGCAAGTCGGCCACGGCACAGCCCCGGTGCTCGGCGGCCAGCGCCTGCAAAAACTCGGTGTGGCCCGGGTGGCTGAACCCCGCCGCGCTGAACGCTTCTTTGTGAATGGGGGCCGTCACCACGGCAGCGGCCTGCCCCCGCAGCGCGGCACGGGCCGCCGCAGCGATGCAATCGGCTGCAGCCCCACCTGCCGCAGCGCTGACCTGCCCGAACACGGGCAAGGCCTCAGGGGCGCAAGGGGCACACGCCTGCCAGACGGCCAGGCACCGCGGGGGCACCGTGGCAAAACCGGCGGGGTCGTCCAGCACCGCCAGGGGCAACAGGCCGCCCACCAGCCGGGCGGCGCGCTGCAAGGTGGCCAGGTCGCCCGCCACCACACACCCGGCCATGTCGTCGGGTGCGTCGCGAAAGGCTTTGGCGATGATTTCGGGGCCAATGCCCGCTGGGTCGCCCTGGGTGATGAGGATGGGCAAATGGGTCATGCGGGGTTGTCGATGTCGATGAAGGTGTGGCGCAGCCCCAGGGTGTGCGCCAGGTGTTCGCCCACGGCTTGCACGCCATACCGCTCGGTGGCGTGGTGACCGCAGGCCAGGTAAGCCACGCCGCATTCGCGGGCGTAATGGGCCTGGGGTTCTGAAATTTCGCCGGTGATGAACACGCTGGCCCCGGCGGCAATGGCGGCCTCGAAATACGACTGCGCCCCGCCCGTGCACCAAGCCACCGTGCCCACGGGCTGGTCGGCGGGGCCCACACAGGTCACGTCGCGGCCCAGGCACTGGCGGGTGTGGGCGGCAAGTTCACCCAGGGTGCGGGGTCCGGTGGCCGCCAAGGTGCCCAGAAAACCCAGGTTCTGGTCGCCAAAACGGCCCGCAGTGCCTTCTGCCATTTGAAAGCCCAGCACGCGGGCCAGTTGGGCGTTGTTGCCCAGGGTGGGGTGGGCGTCCAGCGGCAGGTGGTAGGCCAGCAGGCTGATGTCGTTCGCCATCAGGGCCTTGATGCGGCGGTGCAACCAGCCGGTGATGCGCCCTTCGTACCCGCGCCAGAACAGCCCGTGGTGCACCAGCACCGCGTCGGCCCCGGCGGCCACGGCCGCTTCAATGAACGCCAGGCTGGCCGTCACGCCCGTGACCAGGTGCGCCACCCTGGGGCGGCCTTCCACCTGCAGGCCGTTGGGACCGTAATCTTTGAAAAGCTGGGGCGACAGCAGGCTGCCCAGGTGGGTGACCAAATCGGCCAGGGGCAGGCCTGTGCAGGGCGTGGGCGCGAGGCCTGGGGGGGTTGCGGGTGCGTTCATGGGTGCACCCATTTTGCCAGCCGCCCCTCAGGGTTTACTGTTCGCCCAGCGCCTCAGACTCGGCCATCTTGCGCTGGAAGAAGCTGTAAAACCAATACGCCATGAAGATCATGAAAATGATGCCTGCAATGCTGAACAGGCCGTAATCGGTCGAAAACAAATCCATCAGGGCTTTCATGGCCACTCCTTGTTGTAAACACTCAGGGGGCCATTGCACCCGTTTCAAGCCCACAGCGAATTGACCCATGTCAACAAACCCCCGGGCAGCGCCCATACCCAAGGCGGTATGCGACAAGGGCACACCGGCTTGCACAGGCCGTGCCCGACAATCCGGGCATGTCCCAGTTTTTTGAAGTCCACCCCGACAACCCCCAGCCCCGCCTGCTCAAGCAGGCCGTGGCCCTGCTGGCCAAAGGCGGCGTGCTGGCCGTGCCCACCGACTCCAGTTACGCGCTGGTGTGCCACCTCGACGACAAGGCCGCCGCCGACCGTCTGCGCCGCATCCGGGGGGTGGACGACAAGCACCACCTGACACTGCTGTGCCGCGACCTGAGCGAGCTGGCCAGCTACGCCCGCGTGGACAACCGCCAGTACCGCCTGCTGAAACTGGGCACGCCCGGGGCCTACACCTTTGTGCTGGAAGCCAGCAAAGAGGTGCCCCGCCGCGTCAGCCACCCCTCGCGCAAAACCATTGGCCTGCGGGTGCCCCAGCACACCGCCCTGCAAGAGCTGCTGGCCCAACACGGTGCGCCATTGCTGGCCACCACCCTCATTCCGCCCGGTGAAACCGAAGCCCTGAACGACCCGCACGACATCCGCGAGCGCTTCGAACACGACCTGGCGGGTGTGATCGACGCCGGGGCCTGCGCCCTGGCACCCACCACGGTGGTGGACCTCACGCCCATGGACAAGGGCGACGACCCCGTGGTGCTGCGTGAGGGCGCGGGGCCCCTGGCCGCCATCGGCCTGGCCTGACCCCTGCCGTGTGAAGGCAACGCGTCTGGGACAATGCCGCCCATGGACTTTGCCCAACTGATTCAGACCGTTGCCATCTACGCCCTGCCGGTGGTGTTTGCCATCACCCTCCACGAGGCCGCGCACGGCTACGCCGCCCGCCACTTTGGCGACAACACCGCCTACATGCTGGGGCGCATCACGCTCAACCCCCTGAAACACATCGACCCGGTGGGCACCATCGCCATGCCATTGGTGCTGTATTTCGCCACCTCGGGGGCGTTTCTGTTCGGCTACGCCAAGCCGGTGCCCGTGAATTTCGGCCGCCTGCGCAACCCCAAACGCGACATGGTGTGGGTGGCCCTGGCCGGGCCTGGGGCCAACCTGGTGCAAGCCATTGGCTGGACGGTGGCGGCTTACGTCATGTTGGCGTCGGGCGTGGAAGAGCGCTTTTGGCTGGGCATGGCCAAGGCCGGCGTGCTCACCAACCTGGTGATGTTTGCCTTCAACCTGTTCCCCCTGCCCCCGCTGGACGGCGGGCGCATTCTGGTGGGCCTTCTGCCCATGCGGGCGGCGCTGGCGGTGTCGCGCATCGAACCTTACGGATTTTTCATCGTCATGGCGCTGGTGGTGTCGGGCGTGGTGGGCGGGCTGTGGCTGCAGCCGCTGATGGCCGTCACGTCAACCGCCATTGAACTGCTGCTGAGCCCGCTGCGTGCCTTGCTTTTTTGAATAGCTGCAAACCCTTACCCATCAAGCGGTAGAAGCCTATTTTTCTTATATTTTCAGTCACATGACCGTTCAACGCATTCTCACCGGCATCACCACCTCGGGCACCCCCCACCTGGGCAACTACGTGGGGGCCGTGCGCCCTTCCGTGCAAGCCAGCACCCGGCCCGGGGTGCAGAGTTTTTACTTCTTGGCCGACTACCACGCCCTCATCAAAACCGGTGACCCGGCGCGGGTGCAGCGCTCCACGCTGGAAATTGCTGCCACCTGGCTGGCCGCCGGGCTGGACCCCGAGCGCGTGGTGTTCTACCGCCAGTCCGACGTGCCCGAAATCCCCGAGCTGACCTGGTTCCTGACCTGCGTCACCGGCAAAGGCGTGCTCAACCGCGCCCACGCCTACAAAGCCAGCGTGGACAAAAACACCGCCGCTGGCACCGAGCCCGACGACGGCGTGACCGCCGGCCTGTTCATGTACCCGGTGCTGATGGGGGCCGACATTTTGATGTTCAACGCCCACCAGGTGCCCGTGGGGCGCGACCAGATCCAGCACATTGAAATGGCGCGCGACATGGCCGCCAGCTTCAACCACCTGTACGGCGAACACTTCACCCTGCCCGAAGCCGCCATCGACGACAACGTGGCCACCCTGCCCGGGCTGGACGGCCGCAAGATGAGCAAGAGCTACGACAACACCATCCCGCTGTTCGTGCCGCGCGACCAGCTGAAAAAACTCGTCATGGGCCTGCTGACCGACTCGCGCGCGCCCGGCGAGCCCAAAAGCACCGAAGGCAGCGCCCTGTTCCAGATTTACCAGGCCTTTGCCAGCGCGGCAGAAACCGCCGCCATGCGCCAGGCCTTTGCCGACGGCATCGCCTGGGGAGAGGCCAAGCAACAGCTGTTCGAAAGGCTGGACGCCGAAATTGCCCCCATGCGTGCGGCCTACGAGCACTACATGTCGCACCCTGAAGAGGTGGAGCACATCCTGCTGGCCGGGGCTGCCAAGGCCCGCGCCATTGCCACACCTTTCACGCAAAAGCTGCGCCACGCCGTGGGCCTGCGCCACCTGTCGGCAGGGGCAGCCCCTGCCAAAACCGAAAAAGCCGCCAAAGCCGCCCTCGCCACCTTCAAGCAATACCGCGAAAAAGACGGCCTGTTCTATTTCAAGCTGGCCGACGCCAGCGGCCAGTTGCTGCTGCAAAGCACCGGCTTTGACCAACCCAAAGCCTGCGGCGCGGCCATTGCCAGCCTGCAAGCACAGGGCAGCGCGGCCCTGGCCGACCTGGGCCAGAGCCTGCAACCCGGCGTGGCCACCGACACGCTGGACGCCGCCATGGCCGCCCTGCGCGACGCCAAAAGCTGACACCGCAAACGCCGAGGCGGGCGGGCGCCACCGCCCGGCCTTGAAACCACCCGGCGGGGCACCAACTGCCAGGGCCACCCACCACCGGCCCACCGCCAGCCCCTTGCATGTCCCCTGAACTTGTTTTTGCCACGCTGGGGCTCACCCTGGCGGCGGCACTGGCGCTGTACCCCACCTGGGTGCGCTGGCGGCACCGGCGCTTGCACCAACGCCCCTTCCCTGCCGCTTGGCGCAAGCTGCTGCGGCAGCGCTTCCCGCTGTACAACCGGCTGCCCCCACCGCTGCAAAAACGCCTGCAAGGCCTGGTGCAAGTGCTGGTGGCCGACGTGCCTTTCATCGGCTGCCAGGGCCTGCACGTGACCGATGACATGCGCGTGCTGGTGGCCGCCCAGGCCTGCCTGCTGGTGCTGGAGCGCCCCGGCAACGGCCCTCCCTACCCCGGCCTGCGCCAGGTGCTGCTGTACCCCGGCCCCTTTGTCGTGAAAGCCGAGCACCACCACCCCGGCGGCGTGGTCAGCCATGGGCGTGAGGTGCGCCTGGGCGAATCGTGGCAGCACGGCCAGGTGGTGCTGTCGTGGCCCGATGCCCAGGCCGGGGCGCAAGCCGGTGTGTGGGGCGGCATGGCGCTTGACCCGAATGCCCACAACGTGGTGTGGCACGAATTCGCCCACCAGCTCGACCAGGAAACCGGCCCCGCCAACGGCGCGCCCGTGCTGCGCCACGGGCAATCCCAGCGCGGCTGGGCGGCCGTGTTTCAGCGCGAATACGAAGACCTGCGCTGGCTCACCGACGCGGGCGAACCCACCCTCATCGACCCCTATGGCGCCACCGCCCCCGAAGAGTTTTTTGCCGTGGTGACGGAAACGTTTTTCCTGCAACCCCACACCCTGGCCCAACAACACCCGGCGCTGTACCAACAGTTGCAGCATTTTTACGGGTTGAACCCCACCCAGTGGGTGTGATCAATCCCAAGGACAACCACACATGACACCCGAACAGCTCTCCCAGTCCCTGGCCCAGTTGGGCATGACCCAGGCCGACTACGCACGGCTGATCGACGTGAGCCAGAAAACGGTGTGGATGTGGGTGTCAGGGCGCACCGCCGTGCCCAAACTGGCCAGCGAGCACCTGAACCTGCTACTGGCCTTTGACCACCTGCACCAGCAGGCCATGGGCAGACTCAAGCCACCGACGACACCCGCTGAATAAACACACAGGCAAAGAAAAAGCCCCGCTCCGTTTCCGAAGGGGGCTGGTGTCTGGTGGGTCGTGACGGGCTCGAACCGCCGACATTCTGCGTGTAAGGCAGACGCTCTACCAACTGAGCTAACGACCCGAAACGGCAAAACCGTTGGCGGAGAAAGAGGGATTCGAACCCTCGGTACAGGAGAACCTGTACGCCGGATTTCGAATCCGGTGCATTCGACCACTCTGCCATCTCTCCGGGGTGATCTTTCAAAGAGCCGCGATTCTAGCAGCGCGGCCCACCCCGTTTTTCAGTTCAGGCTTTCAGCAGAACCAAACCGCCCATGTAGGGGCGCAGCACCTCGGGCACCGTGATGCTGCCGTCGGCGTTCTGGTAGTTTTCCAGCACGGCCACCAGGGCGCGGCCCACGGCCAGGCCGGAGCCGTTCAGGGTGTGCACCAGCTCGTTTTTGCCCTGCGCGTTTTTGAAGCGCGCTTGCAGCCGACGGGACTGGAAAGCCTCGCAGTTGCTGACCGAGCTGATTTCGCGGTAGGTCTTTTGCGCGGGCACCCACACCTCCAGGTCGTGCGTGCGGGTGGCGCCAAAACCCATGTCGCCCGTGCACAGCACGATCACGCGGTAAGCCAGGCCCAACTTTTGCAGCACAGCCTCGGCGTGGCCCGTCATCGCGTCCAGTGCCTCGTGGCTCTTTTCAGGGTGAACGATTTGCACCATTTCCACCTTGTCGAACTGGTGCTGGCGGATCAGGCCGCGCGTGTCGCGCCCGGCGCTGCCCGCTTCGGAGCGGAAGCAGGGGGTGTGGGCGGTGAGCTTGATGGGCAGGTCGGCTTCGGCCAGCACGGTGTCGCGCACGAAGTTGGTCAGCGTCACCTCGCTGGTGGGAATGAGGTAAAGCGCGGTGTTGTCGGGTTGCGCTTCGCCGTCCTGGCCGCCCTTTTTGGTAGCGAACAGATCGCCTTCAAATTTGGGCAGCTGGCCGGTGCCGCGCAGGGTGTCGCCGTTGACGATGTAGGGCGTGTAGCACTCGGTGTAGCCGTGGTCTTCGGTTTGCGTGTTCAGCATGAACTGGGCCAGCGCGCGGTGCAGGCGGGCAATGGGCCCCTTCATCACGGTGAAACGGGCACCGGCCAGCTTGGCGCCGGTTTCGGGGTCCAGCCCCAGGGGCAGGGCCAGGTCCACGTGGTCTTTGGGTTCGAAGCCCAGGGGCTCGGGTGAGCCACCCAACCCGGCTTTGGGGCTCCAGCGGCGCAGTTCCACGTTGCCCGCTTCATCGGCCCCCACAGGCACGCTCTCGTGCGGCAGGTTGGGCACGGCCAGCAGCAGGGCTTGGAGCTCGGTCTGGATTTGGTCAAGCCGGGTGGCCGACGTTTCCAGCTCGACCTTGGCAGCCCCCACCTGGGCCATGACGGCGTCGGCCTCGGCTTGTTGGCCTTTGGCTTTCAGGCCGCCGATTTGTTTGGACAAGGCGTTGCGCTGCGCTTGCAGCTCTTCGGTGCGCACTTGCAGGGTTTTGCGCTCGGTTTCCAGCTCGGTGAAAGCGGCCACGTCCAGGTAAGGCTGGGGGCTTTTGCGGGTGTTCAGGCGGGCCTCGACTTGGGCCAGGTCTTTGCGAAGAAGGGTGATGTCCAGCATGGTGTTTGACAGTTATTTTTTAAGTTTTTTTGGCCCCTACCGCTTGATGGGCATGGCTTTACAGCTACAGATTATTCGGCTTCGTTCAGGCGCAGGCCCTTGGGCAGCGGGAACTGAATGGTTTCTTCAATGCCGTCCATTTTGCGCACGGCTACCGCGCCCAGTTCGCGCAGGCGCTGCACCACGCCCTGCACCAGCAGCTCGGGGGCGGACGCCCCGGCGGTGATGCCCACGCGCTGCTTGCCCTCAAACCATTCGGCCTTCAGCTCGGAAGCGTCGTCCACCATGTAAGCAGGGGTGCCCAGCTTGGCGGCCAGTTCGCGCAGGCGGTTGCTGTTGCTGCTGGTGGGGCTGCCCACCACCACCACCACGTCCACCTGGGGGCTGAGCACCTTCACGGCGTCTTGCCGGTTTTGGGTGGCGTAGCAAATGTCTTGTTGCTTGGGCGCGCGGATGGCGGGAAAACGCGCCCGCACGGCTGCTGTGATGTCGGCCGCGTCGTCCACGCTGAGGGTGGTTTGCGTCACCACGGCCAGGCGTTCGGTCTGGCGGGGTTGCACGCGGGCCACGTCGACCACGTCTTCCACAAGGTGAATGCCTTCGCTCAACTGGCCCATGGTGCCTTCCACCTCGGGGTGGCCTTTGTGGCCAATCATGATGAACTCAAAGCCCTCTTTGGCCAGTTTGGCCACCTCCACGTGCACCTTGGTGACCAGCGGGCAGGTGGCATCGAACACCTGAAACCCCCGCTGCGCCGCCTCGGCCTGCACGGCCTTGCTCACGCCATGGGCGGAAAAGACCAGCGTGGCGCCGGGGGGCACATCGGCCAGGTCTTCAATGAAGATGGCACCGCGTGCTTTGAGGTCGTTCACCACGTGGGTGTTGTGCACAATTTCGTGGCGCACGTAAATGGGTGCCCCGAACTTCGCCAACGCCTTGTCCACGATTTCAATGGCGCGGTCCACCCCGGCGCAGAACCCACGCGGCTCCGCCAGGGTGATTTCAGCGCCTTGGCCCAAGACTGCCATCACAACACCCCGATCAATTGCACTTCAAACCGCACGGCCTGACCGGCCAGGGGGTGGTTGAAGTCGAACAGCACGGCGCCGTCGGCCCGCACCTCGCGCACGGCACCGGCGTAGGTGCCCTGGCCGTTGGGCGTGGGGAACTGCACCACGTGGCCAGGTTGGTAGGTTTCCTGCGGGTCGCCCAGCTCGTTGAGCAGCTTGCGCGCCACCCACTGCTGCATGTCGGGCTGGCGGTCGCCAAAGGCCTCGCCCGGGGCCATTTCAAACGTGGTGTGCGTGCCCTCGGCCAGGCCCAGCAAACGGGCTTCCAGCGCGGGTGACAGCTCGCCCGCCCCAAGGCTCAGGGTGGCGGGCGCGCCGCCAAAGGTGTTGACGATGTCTTGGCCGCCCAGGTCAGACAGGCGGTAGTGCAGCGTCAGAAACGACGCGGGTTCAACGTGGGGCATGGGTGTGTGGGAATGAAAAAAGGCCAAAACCAAGGGCCGGGCACGGGGGCAGCGCCGTGGCTAAACTGCCCCTATTGTAGAAAGCGGGCCAACCCGCGTGTCACCCCCGCCATGCAACTGAAACACCTGCCGGAAGAATCCCGCCCCCGCGAAAAGCTGCTGGCCCGAGGCCCCGGTGCGCTCAGCGATGCCGAGTTGCTGGCCCTGTTGCTGCGCACTGGCATACAAGGCAAAAACGTGGTGGCCCTGGCCGAAGAGCTGCTGACCCAGTTCGGCGGCGTGGCCGGGCTGCTGCACACCCCCGCCGAGGCCCTGAAAACCATCAAAGGCCTGGGGCCGGCCAAACGCGCCGAGGTGGTGGCCGTGCTGGAACTGGCGCGCCGCGCGCTGGCGCAAGAACTCAAACAGAAACCCCTGTTCGACGGCCCCCAAGCCGTGCGCGACTACCTGCAACTGCAACTGGGGGCCAAAACCCACGAGGTGTTTGCCGTGTTGTTCCTGGACAGCCAGCACCGGCTGCTGGCCTTTGAAGAGCTGTTTCGCGGCACGCTGACGCAAACCAGCGTCTACCCCCGCGAAGTGGTGCTGCGCGCCCTGCACCACCAAGCCGCCGCCGTGGTGCTGGCACACAACCACCCCAGCGGCAGCGCCACCCCCTCCAGCGCCGACTCGGCCCTGACCCGCACCCTGAAAACCACGCTGGCCCTGGTGGACGTGACCGTGCTCGACCACTTTGTGGTCACAGCCACCGGCGCACAAAGCATGGCCGAACTGGGGCTGGTGTGAACACGCCCCAAGAACAACTCAACGCCATACGCGGCGTG
>JBASFL010000118.1:0-2844 GCA_049653005.1 Burkholderiaceae bacterium
GGCTTGGGTATTATGGGTTTCCAAGATTGCTTGCACAGTATGCGCGTACCTTACGCATCGGAAGCGGCGGTTGAATTCTCCGATCGTTCTATGGAAGCGGTTTGCTACTATGCTTATTGGGCATCAACTGAGCTGGCGGCCGAGCGTGGTCGTTATTCCTCGTTCGCGGGTTCATTGTGGGATAGGGGCATCTTGCCGCAAGACACACTGGCAATGCTGGCGCAAGAGCGCGGTGGTTATTTAGAAGTCGATAGCTCCAGCACGCTGGATTGGGATGCTTTACGTGCAAAAATAAAATTGCACGGTATGCGTAATTCCAACTGCGTAGCGATTGCGCCAACCGCGACTATTTCCAATATTGTCGGCGTGTCAGCGTGTATCGAGCCTGCGTATCAAAACATCTACGTGAAATCGAATTTGTCAGGCGAATTCACCATGACTAACGCTTATATGGTGCGCGAACTGAAAGCGTTGAAACTATGGGATGAAGTCATGGTCGGCGATATTAAGTACTTCGACGGCTCACTCGCCAAAATCGACCGCGTACCTGCTGAATTGCGTACCTTGTATGCGACCGCATTTGAAATAGATACGCACTGGATGGTGGAATGCGCATCACGTCGCCAAAAATGGATAGACCAGGCGCAAAGCCTGAATATCTACATGGCAGGTGCATCAGGCAAAAAACTGGATGAAACTTACAAATTGGCATGGGTACGCGGTTTGAAAACCACCTATTACTTGCGTACTTTGGGCGCAACCAGCGCAGAAAAATCCACAGGCAAAGGTGGCGAGTTGAACGCTGTTAGCGCACACGCACCGAGTGCGGTGGCGAGCGCAGACAACACACCTGCCACCGAAGTGAAATTTTGCGCGATTGATGACCCAACTTGCGAATCTTGCCAATAATAATTAGAGGATGAATATGCTGAATTTTGAAGACACTTTTACCGACACCATCAAACCCGTGCCGCCACTAGGCGCGGTGGCTGGTTCAACTCACGACGGCGCGATTCCCAGCGGCGTTGCCTTGCGCGTCCGTGCGGAAGACAAACGCATCATCAACGGCACTGCCGACGTGAATCAACTGGTTCCGTTCAAATACAAATGGGCGTGGGATAAATACCTGTCAGGTTGCGCCAACCACTGGATGCCGCAAGAAATCAACATGAGCCGCGACATCGCGCAGTGGAAAGACCCAACCGCGCTGACCGAAGATGAGCGTCGCTTAGTCAAGCGCAATCTGGGCTTCTTTGTGACAGCGGATAGTCTGGCTGCGAACAACATCGTACTCGGCACTTACCGCCACATCACCGCGCCAGAATGCCGCCAGTACCTGCTGCGCCAGGCGTTTGAAGAAGCGATACACACCCACGCTTATCAATATATTGTTGAAAGTTTGGGTCTGGATGAGGCGGAAGTGTTCAACGCATATCATGAAGTCGAAAGCATACGTGACAAGGACAACTTCCTGATTCCGTTCATCGAGACGCTCACCAACCCTGAGTTCAAAACAGGCACGCTGGAAAACGACCAGAAGCTGTTGAAGTCATTGATCGTCTTCGCCTGCATCATGGAAGGCCTGTTCTTCTACGTCGGCTTTGTGCAAATCCTCGCACTTGGTCGCCAGAACAAAATGACCGGCGCCGCAGAGCAATACCAGTACATCCTGCGCGACGAATCCATGCACTGTAACTTCGGCATAGATTTAATCAACACCATCAAGCTGGAAAATCCACAGTTATGGACGCCTGAATTCCGCGCTGAAATCAAAGCCTTGTTCCTCAAAGGCGTAGAGCTGGAATACCGCTACGCCGAAGACACCATGCCACGCGGCGTGCTGGGGCTGAATTCCAGCATGTTCAAAGAATACCTGCGTTTCATCGCCAATCGTCGTTGCCAGCAGATTGGCCTCGATGAGTTGTTCGAGAACGCACCAAATCCATTCCCGTGGATGTCTGAGATGATAGATTTGAAGAAAGAGAAAAACTTCTTTGAGACTCGGGTGACTGAGTATCAGACGGGTGGGGCGTTGAGCTGGGATTGATGAATGAGTGAGAAAAAGGCGCATGGGAATGCGCCTTTTTATTGGGTGTAGTGTAAAAGTTAAACCTTGATGCGATGTTGTATGAATGTGGAAGTATGTAGCCCCTCGTGTGAAATATACGGGGATATTGCAACTGCCTAAATTAATTAGGTAGCTTGACGAAATATACCTTGGTCGGTATTATGTATAAACTAAATATTGAGCATGATGCCCAAACCGATTTGAAATCTATGATCGATAAGGGAGGAAATGAGAGGGAGTGTGCTACGAATATACTAGCGCTTCTATCAGAAATGAAGGCGAATCAAGCATTACTTGGTTCGTTGTTAGATCATGGATTTGAGAACAATATATTTAATGTTAATCGTTTTCAGACTTTCTGGCGTAGTCATGATGTCTGGCGACTGAAAATGTTTGAATGGGATTTTTCTCGGACAAAAAAGAATGCAATTCCTTACCGTATTATCTATGCTTACGATGTTAAGTGTTCAACTTTTAGAATTTTGGCCGTAGTTAATCGGAATTTATTTAATTATGAAGACAACCATCCAACTACCCAACGAGTTCTCAGCGCATATAGCGAGCTCGGGCTCCCAATACACAAATTCACTCTTGGGAAACACAAACATTAGTACTACGACAAGCTGTGCTGGGTTTTTCTTTGTAGTTAGCCCTGTTCAACAAGAAAACTCGTCGAAAGATATTGATTGTTTTATTGAAGAATTGCTCACGAAAGATAAATCATTAGAGCATGATTTAAGTGAAGGTCGAAAATGGGCCGCGGAAGTCTTATATGC
>JBASFL010000119.1:0-9656 GCA_049653005.1 Burkholderiaceae bacterium
CCCAAGGTGCGCGCCTGCATCGACTGGTGGCAAGCCTGGCTGGCGGGCGCACCACCGCCCGCCCATAATCCCCCGCCATGAGCGACACCGCACCGCCCGTTTTGCTGGAGCCCGACCCCGAACACCCCTCGGTGCTGCGGCCGGGGCCTGCCGCCCCGCTGCGCCAGCCCCGCCCACCGCTGGCCCGGCCCACACTGGCGTTCATGGCCAGCCACCCGGCCCACGCCATTGCGCTGGGGTTTGGTGCGGGCCTGGCGCGGTTTGCCCCGGGCACCGTGGGCACGCTGTGGGGCTGGGCCGCGTTTGTGGTGTTGCAGCCCTGGCTCAGCGACGCGGGCTGGGCGCTGGTGATCGCGGCCAACCTGCTGCTGGGTTGGTGGGCCTGCACCGTCACCGCCCGGCACATGGGCCTGCCCGACTCCAGCCACATGGTGTGGGACGAGGTGGTGGCCATCTGGCTGGTGCTGTGGGTGTTGGCCCCGGCCGACTTCGGCACCCAGGTGGCGGCGTTTGCCGTGTTCCGCTTCTTCGACGCGGTGAAGTTCGGCCCCATGGCCTGGGCCGATCAGGCCTTCAAAGGTTTTGGCCCCCGGGGCGGCTTTGGCGTGATGCTGGACGACCTGGCCGCTGCGTTTTGCACGCTGCTGGTGTTTGCCGTCTGGCGTTTTTGAGGCGAGTGGCCCCAGGCGGCCCCGTCAGGCGAAGGTGACGCGGTCACGCCCCGCTTGTTTGGATTGGTACAAAGCGCCATCGGCACGGGCAATGAAATCTTGCGGCCCGTCGCCGGGCTGCAGGGCCGTCACGCCACCGGAAATGCTGACGGTCAACACCACCTCTTGTGTGCGCCGGTCTCTCAGCTTCATGGCCTTGGTGTGCTGGCGCACCGTTTCGGCCATGGCCATGCTCTGCGCCACCGACGAACTGGGCATCAGGATTGCAAACTCCTCACCGCCGTAACGGGCCACCGAGTGGGCTTTGTCGGGCACACAAACCCGCAGCAACTCGCCCAGCGCCTGGATCACCCGGTCGCCCATCACATGGCCGTGGGTGTCGTTGACCTTTTTGAAGTGGTCGATGTCCAACATGATCAGGCAATGGGCCTTGTCCGACGCGGCGGGGGTCCCCATCATGCTGGCCAGTTGTGTGTCAAACCCCTTGCGGTTCAGCACTTTGGTCAGCGGGTCCAGCGTGGCCTCGGTGCGGGCGCGGGTCAGCTCGGTCTGGAGTTGCTCGATTTCCTGGCGGCTGGCATCCACCTGCTGGCGCAGCACCTGAACCGACGACTGCATTTGGGCGGTGCCCGCCAAGGTTTCGGCCAGTTGGGACGACAAATGGGCCGAGTCGTTGTGTTGCAGCGCCGTGGACAACCCACTGAGCTGCGCGCCAAAAGACCCCGCCTGGTCCCCGGTCTGGCGGGCGCTTTCGGCCACCCCGGCCATCATCACCTGAAACCGGCTGGTGATGCGGTCCATGGCCTGGGGGTCCACATCGGCCACAAAATTTTGGTACAGCCGAACAACCGACGCGTCGCTCAGCCGTGGCTCCGTTTGCTGGACCACCCCCACCGCCTGTGTCAGCGGCGGGTTGGTGCCCGCCGCATACTCGTACCACACCGCAAACGACACGGGGTGAAACGGTGCATCGTGCTGCCCCAAAAGCGCCAGTGTTTTGCGCAGCAACTCAGCGCTTTGCTCTTTGGTTTCGGTGTATCGCACGGTGCCAAGCTCCCACGGGTTTTTGACGGTGTTGAGCGGGGTTGCGTGGCTGTCAGGTCAGAGACAATGCAATCCGCTGAAGGCCGAAATATCGCACAAGTGTGTGGTGCATTCCCCCGCGGCTTGCGGTGGCGTGCACGGACACAAACACACCGAAGATACAAATGAAACCAGAGCAAACTATTGAACACAGTCAAGCGCTGGCGGCACTTTTGATTCAAAAATCACAATGGCTCGCCACGGCCGAAAGCTGCACCGGCGGTTTGATCGCGGCCGCCTGCACAGACCTGGCCGGCAGCAGCGCGTGGTTTGAGCGCGGGTTTGTGACCTACAGCAACGCAGCCAAAACCGAACTGCTGGGCGTGCCCGCGGGGTTGATTGACGCGCACGGCGCCGTCAGCGAACCCGTGGCCCGCGCCATGGCCGAGGGCGCCGTGGCCCGCTCACACGCCCAGGTGGCGGTGGCCGTGACCGGTGTGGCCGGGCCCACCGGCGGCAGCCCCGAAAAACCCGTGGGCACGGTGTGGCTGGGCTGGCACGTCAACGGACACACCAGCACCGAGTGCTGCCATTTCCCCGGCGACCGCGCCGCCGTGCGCCAGGCCACCGTGGCGCATGCGCTGCGCGGGCTGGTGCAACGGCTGGCCCCCTCACAAGGACCCACCCCATGACCTGGATGCAAGGCTTTGACCGCCACGCCCTCACCCTGACCGAATCCACCGCCTGTGTGCGCACCGCCGGCGTGCGGGGCAAACCCACGCTGGTGCTGCTGCACGGCTTCCCGCAAACCCACGCCATGTGGCACCGCGTGGCGCAGGCCTTGGCGCAAGACTTCTTCCTGGTGATGCCCGACCTGCGCGGCTACGGCGACTCGCACCTGTTGCCCGGCACGCCCGAGCACCCCGACCACAGCCAGCACAGCAAACGCGCCATGGCCGCCGACGTGGTGGCCGCGCTCGACGCGCTGGGTGTGGACCGTTTCTTTCTGTGCGGGCACGACCGGGGCGGGCGCGTGGCCCACCGCCTGGCGCTGGACTTTGCCGACCGCGTGCAAGGCCTGTGCGTCATCGACATCGCGCCCACGCTGGACATGTACGCCCGCACCGACATGGACTTTGCCCGCGCCTACTACCACTGGTTCCACCTGATACAGCCCGCCCCGCTGCCCGAAACCATGATCGGCGGCAACGCCGAGGCCTACCTCATGCACAAGCTGGGGGGCTGGGGCACGGGCGGCACGGCCCACATCGAGGCCGAGGCCTTGGCCGACTACCGGCGCTGCTTCTGCCGCCCCGAGGCCATCCACAGCGCCTGCGAAGACTACCGGGCCAGCGCGGACATCGACCTGGAACACGACCGCGAAAGCCGCGCCGCCGGACAGAAGATTGCATGCCCCACCCTCGTGCTGTGGGGCAACCGGGGCGTGGTGCAGCGCCTGTTTGACCCGTTGGCGCTGTGGCAGGCCCAGTGCGCCGTGCCCGTCAGCGGCGAGGCCCTGCCCGCCGGCCACTTCATCCCCGAAGAGCTGCCCGAGACCACGGCCTGGGCGCTGCGCGACTTTTTCACGCCATGACCCAACCCACACCCGACGCCATTGCCATCGACCCGTCACAGCTGACGGTGGGCCTGTGTGTGTGGCTCGACCTGAAATGGATGGAGCACCCGTTTCTGACCAACCGGGTGGTGGTCAAAACCGCACAAGACCTGGCCATCCTGCAAAGCCTGCCGCTGGCGGGCAAGCTGCACTACATCCCGTCCAAAAGCACGGCCGAGCCGCTGGCCCTGGGGCACACCCAGGCGCCCGAAACCGCCGTACCCGACACCCTGGCGCTGGAGCACCAGAAACTGGCCAAAGCCCGCCAAGAAAAAATGCGGCACGTCAAAGACGCCGCCGCCCGCGCCGAACGCGCCTGGGAAAACACCGCCAGCGCCACCCGCGAAGCCTTGGTCAGCCTGGCGCGCTCGCCCCGCGCCTCGGGGCAGCAGCTGTCACAGCTGTCGCGCGACACAGCGGCCGCCATCGCCCAGGGGCCCCAGGCGTTGCTGCACCTGCTGGGCACCAAAGAAGACCACGGGCCACAGTTCCACGCGCTCAACGTCATGACGTTGTGCCTGCTGGTGGGCCACAAAATCGGGTTGAGCGAACGCGAGCTGACCGACCTGGCCATGGCCGCCCTGGCACACGACGCGGGCAAAGCCGACATACCGCTGTCCATCCTGAAAAACGGGCACCGCAAAAAACACGAAGAAGAGCACTACCGCCTGCACGTGAAGCACAGCGTGCAGCTGGCCCGCGAGTCCAACGCGTTCAACAGCACGGCCATCGCCATGATTGCCGACCACCACGAGGCCGTTGACGGCTCGGGCTGGCCCCAGGGCAAAACCGACATGTCGGTGGGCGCCCGCATCCTGGCCATGGCCAACCGCTACGACCGGCTGTGCACCCCCGAGGGCACCGGTGTGCCCCCACTGATGCCCGCCGAGGCCCTGGCGCACATGCTGCGCCACGAAATCAGCCGCTACGACCCCCAACTGCTGCGCACCCTCATTTCGCTGCTGGGGGTGTACCCGCCGGGCACCGTGGTCAAGCTCAGCGACGGCACACTGGCGCTGTCGGTGTCGCCGGGCACCCAAATCACCGCGCCACGGGTGCTGCTGTACAGCCCCGACACGCCAGAGGCCGAGGCCCCCATGCTCGACCTGTCCAAAGAACCCCACCTGAAAGTGGTGGAAGCCGTGCGCCCCACCGACCTCAGCCCTGAAGTGTTGCTTTGGCTCAACCCCCAGAAGCGGCTGGCCTACTTTTTCTCGGTGGAAACGGGTGCGCAGGGATAAAGTCTGCCGCGTCACACCCATCACCCTCAGACACAACAACACGCATGTGGACAAAACCCGGCCCCGGTATCCCGATTGACGCATCGCAGGTGGTGGTCGGGCTCTATGTGTTCCTTGACGTGCGCTGGGACGAGCACCCCTTCATCTCCAACCGCCTGCTGGTGAAAACGCCGAAAGACGTGGCCATCATCCAGTCGCTGGACACCAAGGGCCGCATTTTTTATTACCCCGAAAAAAGCACCGAGCCACTGCCCGAGTTCGTGCCCCCGCCCCCCTCCTCCGCCGAGGTGCAAGCGGCCATGGCCGCCGAAAAGGCCGCTGTGGAAGCCGAGCGCAAAGCCCTGGACAAGGCCAAAAAAGACAAGCGCCAGAAGCAAAAAGACGCCGCCACCCGCGCCGACCGCGCCTGGGAAAACGCCGCCCGCAACACCAAAGAAGCGCTGCTCACGCTCAACCGCTCGCCCAAAGCCGCCGGTGAACTGCTGGCCGCGCTGTCGCAAGAAACGGCCGCCACCATCTCCAACGGACAGGAAATTCTGCTGCACCTGCTGGGCGACAAAAAAGACCAGGGCCCGCAATTCCACGCGCTCAACGTGCTCACGCTGTGCATGCTGGTGGGCAAAAAAATGGGGCTCACCGAGCGCGAGTTGGCCGACCTGGCCATGGGCGCGCTGGCACACGACGCGGGCAAGGTGCAAGTGCCGTCACAAATTTTGAAAAGCGGGACGCGCAAAAAACACGAGGAAGACTTTTACCGGCAACACGTGATGTTCAGTGTGCAACTGGCCACCCAGTCCGGCGCGTTCAGCCGCGAGGCGCTGACCGTGATTGCCGACCACCACGAAGCGCCCGATGGCTCGGGCTGGCCCCGTGCCCGCACGGAGTCGTCGCGGGCGGCGCGCATCCTGGCCGCCGTCAACCGCTACGACAACCTGTGCACCCCCGAGGCCGAGGGCGTGGACCCGCTGATGCCCGCCGAAGCGCTGGCCACCATGTTCCGCCACGAGGCCACCCGGTTCGACAAAACCGTGCTGACCGTGCTCATCAAACTGCTGGGCGTTTACCCCCCCGGCACGGTGGTGCAGCTCAGCGACACCTCGCTGGCCATGGTGGTGGGCCCAGGCCCCACCAGCCTGCAACCCCAGGTGCTGATTTACGCGCCCGAGCTGGCCAAAGACGAAGCCCCCACGCTGGAGCTGCACACCGAACCGAGCCTGAAAATCCTGGAGGCCATCAAGCCCGCCACGCTGCCACCCGACGTGCGGGCCTGGTTGAACCCCCAACAGCGCCTGTCGTACTTTTTTTCCGTCGAAGACCGCAAAGGCTGACCCATGCTGCACGCCATCGACCGCCTCTACCCCGTGCGCTACACCGCCTTCGGGCTGGCCGTGGCGGGGCTGCTGGCCTGCCTCACCGCCCTGGTCATGGGTCTTTTGCTGGGCCAGACCGTGGGCTGGCCGCTGCTGGGCACCCTGGTGTTTGGCGGGCTCACGGCACTGGGGGTGCGTGACCTCACCCAGCCGTTCAGCGCCGTGCGGCGCAACTACCCGGTCATTGGGCACATCCGGTTTGCGCTGGAAAAAATCCGCCCTGAAATACGCCAGTACTTCATTGAAAGCGACACCGAGGCCACGCCGTTTTCGCGTTCGCAGCGCAGCCTGGTGTACGCCCGCGCCAAAGGCGAAACCGACAAACGCCCCTTCGGCACCCAGCTGGACGTGAAAGCCCCGGGCTATGAGTGGATCAACCACTCCATGGCCCCCACGCACGTGGCCAGCCACGACTTTCGCGTGACCATCGGCGGCCCGGCCTGCACCCAGCCCTACGCGGCCAGCGTGTTCAACATCTCGGCCATGAGTTTTGGCGCACTCAGCGCCAACGCCATCCAGGCGCTGAACGCCGGTGCCCGCCAAGGCGGCTTTGCGCACGACACGGGCGAAGGCTCCATCTCGCGCTGGCACCGGGTGCACGGCGGCGACCTCATTTGGGAAATCGGCTCGGGCTACTTCGGCTGCCGCAACCCCGACGGCACGTTCAGCCCCCAGGCCTTTGCCGCCAACGCCACCGACCCACAGGTGAAGATGGTGGAAATCAAGCTCAGCCAGGGGGCCAAACCCGGCCATGGCGGCGTGTTGCCCGGCCCCAAGGTCACGCCCGAAATTGCCGAGGCACGCGGCGTGCCCGTGGGACAAGACTGCGTGTCGCCCGCCGCTCACAGCGCCTTTGCCACCCCGCTGGCGCTGATGCACTTCATCGAGCTGCTGCGCAGCCTGTCGGGTGGGAAGCCGGTGGGTTTCAAGCTGTGCATCGGCCACCCGTGGGAATGGTTTGCCATGGTCAAGGCCATGCAGCAAACCGGCATCACGCCCGACTTCATCGTGGTCGATGGCTCGGAAGGTGGCACGGGCGCTGCCCCGCTGGAGTTCACCGACCACGTCGGCGTGCCCTTGCAAGAAGGCCTGCGGCTGGTGCACAACACGCTGGTGGGCGCGGGCCTGCGCGAACGCATCAAAGTGGGCTGTGCGGGCAAGGTGGTCAGCGCGTTTGACGTGGCACGTGCCATGGCCCTGGGGGCCGACTGGTGCAACAGCGCACGCGGCTTCATGATGGCGCTGGGCTGCATCCAGGCCCAGGCCTGCCACACCGGCCACTGCCCCACCGGCGTGACCACGCAAGACCCCGTGCGCCAGCAAGCGCTCAACGTGGGCAACAAAACCACCCGCGTGCTCAACTTCCACCAGAACACCCTGAAGGCCCTGCACGAGCTGGTGCAGGCCGCCGGGCTGCTGCACCCCAACCAGATCACCCCGCAGCACATCGTGCGCCGGGTGGACGCCAACAACGTGGCCCTGCTCGACCGGCTGGTGCCCCGCGTGGCCCCCGGCGCCCTGCTGGCCACCGATGCCGAGGTGGCGGCCAACCCCGAGCTGCACCCCGTGTTCCGCCTGTATTGGCCCCTGGCCCGCGCGGCCACGTTTGCCAGCGTGCCCATGGGCGCCTGACCATGCCCTGCCCCACATGCCCCTTGCCCACCTGTTGCAGCGCCAGGCGCTGCTGAACCCCGACCGCCCCGCGCTTTTCCACGGCACCACCCCGCACGCCACCCACGCCCAGTGGGCCCGGCGCAGCGCGGGGCTGGGCCAGCGGCTGCAAGCCGCCGGTGCCCAACCCGGCGACCGCGTGCTGCTGTTCATGCACAACCACCCGCGCTACCTGGAGGTGTTGTGGGGTGCTTGGTGGGCAGGGCTGGTGGTCGTGCCCATCAACGCCAAACTGCACCCCGCTGAGGCCGGGTGGATTGCCCACAACGCCGAGGCGCACTGGGCCTTCGTGACGGCAGACGTGGCCCCCGGGCCCCTGGCCGGGGTGGCCCACCAGGTGGACATCGACAGCGCGCAAGCCGATGCCCTGCTGGCCCCCGTGCCCGACGACCAACCCCTGCCCCCCATCACCCCGCGCGAGGTGACCGACCTAGCCTGGCTGTTCTACACCAGCGGCACCACCGGCCGCCCCAAAGGCGTGATGCTGACGCACCGCAACCTGCTGACCATGGGCCTGGCCTACGCGGTGGACGTGGACCCCGTGGCCGCCACCGACACCATGGCCTACGCCGCCCCCATGTCACACGGCTGCGGGCTGTATGCCATCCCGCACCTGATGGCCGGGGCCCGGCACGTGGTGCCCGCCTCGGGCGGGGTGGACCCGGCCGAGCTGTTCGCGCTGGGCGCGGCGCTGGGGCCGCTGTCCACCTTTGCCGCGCCCACCATCGTCAACCGGCTGGTGGCGCACGCGCAAGGCGCAGGGCTGTCGCCCACCGACTGCGCCCAGGCGTTCAAAACCATCGTCTACGGTGGTGCGCCCATGTACGTGGCCGACATCGAGCGCGCCCTGCACGTAATGGGCCCACGCCTGGTGCAAATTTACGGCCAGGGCGAAACGCCCATGGTCGGTACCGCACTGCAACGCGCCGTGCTGGCCGACACCGCACACCCCCGCCACGCCCAGCGCCTGGCTTCGGTGGGTGTGGCGCAAACGCCGGTGCAAGTGCGCGTGGCCGGGCCCAACGGCCAGCCCTTGCCCATGGGTGAAGTGGGCGAGGTACTTGTGAAAGGCGACAGCGTGATGGCCGGCTACTGGCGCAACCCCGAAGCCACCGCCGCCGCCCTGCGCGACGGCTGGCTGGCCACCGGCGACGTGGGCTGCCTGGACGCCGACGGCTTCCTGACCCTGAAAGACCGCAGCAAAGACCTCATCATCAGCGGCGGCAGCAACATTTACCCCCGCGAGGTGGAAGAGGTGCTGCTGACCGCCCCCGGCGTGGCCGAGGTGGCCGTGGTGGGCGAGCCCGATGCCGAATGGGGCGAAGCGGTGGTGGCCTTTGTGGTGGCACACGCCGGTGCGTTTGCCAGCGACGCCGCCCAACACGCCGCGCTGGACGCCCACTGCCTGGCGCACATGGCCCGCTTCAAGCGGCCCAAACGCTACGTGACCGTCAGCGCCCTGCCCAAAAACAACACGGGCAAGGTGCTGAAAACCGAGTTGCGGCAGCGCTTGCTGTTAAACCCATAGCTGCAAACCCAATACCAACAAGCGCCAGAAACCTTTTTTATTCAAATTTTGGGGTGGCAGGTGCTGCACCCAAGTCACGGCCCATTGAGGTCACCAGCCGCGCCGCGGCCAAATCCCACCCCGCCCAGCCGCAGCTTTTGAACAGCACGGGGCCGTTGGGCTTGGGGCCAGCGCGCCCGGCCACCACGTCGGCCAGCGTGGGAAAGCGGGCCACGTCCAGCCCGGCTTGCAACAAGTCGCCCGCTTCGTGCACGGCATCGGCCGTGTCCACCACCACACGGCCGTGCTGCGCCACGTGGCGGCACACGTCGGGGTGCAGCTCCACCATGCGGGGGGTGAACGCCCCCACCGCCGCCACGAAATGGCAAGGCCCCGGCTGGGCCCACAGCGCCACGCCTTGGGCCGGTGTGCAAACCACCACCAACGGGCAATGGGCCAGGGCCAGGTTGGGGTCGGCCACCACGCTGGCGCGCAGGCCCAGGTGGTGGGCGTGTGCCACCAGCGCCTCGGCGCTGGCGGGGCTGCGCGAGGTCACCC
>JBASFL010000120.1:0-7037 GCA_049653005.1 Burkholderiaceae bacterium
GCCTCGCGGTGGTGGGCCATCAAGGCGTCGCAGCGCAGCTCGGCAGGGCTGCGGTCCAGCAACAGCAGGGGCAAGCGGCTGCGCGCCACCGCCTGGCGCAGCACCTGCGCGGTGCGGGGGCGGTCAAACACACCGGCCACCACCACCAGGCCGTCCACCCGGCGGGCCATGAGGTTGTCGATTTGGGTTTCAAAGTCGGCGGCATCGGGCTCGGTGCTGCACAGCAGCAACGAGTAACCGGCCGCGCGCGCGGTTTGCTCCAGGCCCAACACCAGCTCGGCACAAAAGGGGTTGCTGATGTCGGGCACCAGCACCCCAAGAATGCGGGCCTTGGCCCCGCGCAGCGCACGGGCCGCTGCGCTGGGCACGTAACCGCTGTCGGAGATGGCTTGCAACACGCGCTGGCGGGCCAGGTCGCTCACCCGGCGGGTGCCGTTGATGACGTGCGACACCGTGGTGTACGACACCCCCGCCAGGCGGGCCACGTCTTTGATGGAGCTCATTTTTTAAGCAAAATAAGGCTCTGCCGCTTGATGCATATGGCTTTTCAGCTATCAGTATTTACAGGCATTTTCGGCCATGTAATCGGCCACTTTCACCTTGCCTGACAGGATGGCGGCCTTGGCTTCCTCCACGGCTTTCTTCATGTCGGGCGTGACGAGTTTGGCGTTGTGCTCGTCCAGCGCGTAGTCCACACCGCCTTCTTTCAGGCCCAACACGCTCATGCCGGGGGTGTGGGCCTTGGCCACGTTGTAGACCGCCACGTCCACGCGTTTGAGCATGGAGGTCAGCATGGTGCCGGGGTGCAGGTGGTTCTGGTTGCTGTCCACGCCAATCGCCAGCTTGCCCGCGTCTTTGGCGGCCTGGTACACGCCCACACCGGTGCCCCCGGCGGCGGCAAACACCACGTCCACGCCCCGGTTGAACTGGGCTTTGGTCAGCTCGCCGCCACGGGCGGGGTCGTTCCAGGCCGCGCCGGTGGTGCCGGTCATGTTGGCAACCACCTCGGCCTTGGGGTTGGTGGCTTTTGCGCCTTGTTCATAGCCGCACTGGAATTTGCGGATCAGCGGAATGTCCATGCCCCCCACAAAACCCACTTTGCCCGTTTTGCTGGCCTTGGCCGCCATCACACCCACCAGGTAGCTGCCCTCTTGTTCCTTGAACACGACGGACTGCACGTTGGGCAGGTTCACCACCATATCGATGATGGCGAACTTGAGCTTGGGAAACTCCTTGGCCACCTTCTCGATGCTGGAGGCCTGGCTGAAGCCCACGGCGATGATGGGGCTGGCCCCGCGCTCGGCCATGCGGCGCACGGCCTGCTCGCGCTGGGTGTCGTTGGCAATTTCAAAGTCCAGGTATTTGCCGCCGGTGTCCTTCTTCCAGCGCTCCATGCCCTCGTAGGCGGCCTGGTTGAACGATTTGTCGAACTTGCCGCCCATGTCATACACCAGTGCCGGGTCGGCGTGGGCAGTCAGGGCAGTGGCACACAGGGCGGCAACGGCACCCAGCTTGAACGTGGCAAACAGCGTCATGGATCGGGCCTTCAGGTGAAAAAGGGGCACAAAACGGGAAACCAACCAGGGGCAAACCACAGATAGCAAACGTTTGCCTCGCCACATAATACGTGAGAGATGGTTGATTTCACACCCCTGCCCAAAGTCAGTCTGCACGAACACATCGACGGCAGCTTGCGCCCGCACACCCTGTGGGCGTTGTGCCACGCCCGGGGCATTCCCCTGCCCTGCCCCAGTGCCGATGGCGTGGCCGGTTGGATGCTGGCCAACGCCCGCACGGGCCAGCTGGCCACCTACCTGCAAGGCTTTCGCCACACCGTGGCGGCCATGGCCACACCCGCCGCCTGCGAGCGCGTGGCCCGGGAACTGGCCGAAGACGCCCACACCGACGGCTGTGTGCTGGCCGAGTTCCGCTTTGCCCCACAACTGTTTGGCGAATGGGGCCTGGGCCCAGAAGCCGCTCTGGAGGCCGTGCTGCGCGGCCTGGCAAACAGCCCCGTGCCGTGTGGGCTCATCGTGTGTGGCATGCGCCACCTGGGGGCTGACACCACACGGGCAGCGGCCCAACTGGCCGTGCGCTACCAGGCCGATGGCGTGGTGGGCTTTGACCTGGCCGGACCAGAGCTGGGTTTTCCGCCCGGCGAGCACGCCGCCGCGCTGCACCTGGCCCGCGACGGTGGGCTGGGCATCACCGTGCACGCGGGCGAGGCCGATGCGGGCCACCGCGTGCTGGAAGCCGCACGGCTGGGGGCCACACGCATCGGCCACGGCGTGCGGGTGGTGGACGACCCTGCCTGGGCACAGGAAGCCCGCGAACGCGGCCTGCATTTCGAGGTGTGCCCCAGCAGCAACGTGCACACGGGGGCGGCAAACGCCATCGCCACCCACCCCATCAAAGCCATGCTCGACGCGGGTCTGAGCGTGTCGTGTGCCCCCGACAACCGGCTGGTGTCGGGCACCACCCTCAGCCGCGAACTGGCCCTGCTGCACACCGAGCTCGGGCTGGACTTGCCCACGCTGGTGGCCATGCAACACCGGGCGCTGGCCGCGTCGTTTCTGCCCTCTGCGGTCAAACGCGCGGCAGCCCATTCACTCACCCCATTGCCCAACCCTTTGTCCACCCTGTCGCCGCCATGAACCCACACCTGCTGCTGTCGCCCGACGTGCAAACCGCCCGCGCCCAAGGGCAAGCCATCGTGGCGCTGGAGTCCACCATCGTGGCCCATGGCATGCCCTGGCCGCAAAACTTTGAAACGGCACTGGCCGTGGAACAGGTGGTGCGCCAACACGGTGCCGTGCCCGCCACCATCGCGGTGCTGGACGGCAAGCTGTGCGTGGGGCTGGATGCCGACCAGCTGAAGCGCGTGGCCACCAGCCCCCACATGCCCAAAGCCAGCCGCCGCGACCTGGCCCACGCGGTGGCCCGGCGCGGCGACGCGGCCACCACCGTGGCCGCCACCATGGTGGTGGCGCACCTGGCGGGCATTGAGGTGTTTGTGACCGGGGGCATTGGCGGCGTGCACCGGGGCGCGTCAACCACTTTCGACATCTCGGCCGACCTGCAAGAGCTGGCCCGCACCCCGGTGGCGGTGGTGTGTGCGGGGGCCAAATCCATCCTGGACATCGGGCTGACCCTGGAATACCTGGAAACCCACGGCGTGCCCGTGGTGGGCGTGGGACAAGAGGCCTTTGCCGCGTTCTACTGCCGCGACAGCGGTTTCAAAGCCGATGCCAGGCTGGACACCCCGGCCGAACAAGCCGCCTTTGTGCGCGCCCATTGGGACCTGGGGCTGGGCAGCGGTGTGGTGCTGAGCAACCCCGTGCCCGAATCAGACGCCTTGCCCACCGCGCTGGTGGAAGGCTGGATCACCCAAGCCCTGGACGAGGCCCACCAACAGCGCATCACAGGCAAAGCCACCACACCGTTTTTGCTGGCGCGCCTCAAAGCGCTGAGCGAGGGCCGCAGCCTGGCCACCAACCAAGCACTGGTGCGGCACAACGCGGCGGTGGGCGCCCGGTTGGCCGTGGCCTTGCAGGCTTTTCGGGCCCAGGTGGTTCAGGGGTAAAACACCAGGGCGCGGTAACCGGCCATGCGCAGCTCGCTGGCCGCGCTCAACGACAGGTGCACGGTCAGCGCGGCGGTGGCGTGGGGGGCCAGGGCCTCGGGCGGCGTGTCCCACTCGGTGGGCAGCAGCACGCGGCGCAGCACCACCTCGTCAGCGGTGTTGGTCAGGCTCAGCTCCAAGGCGGGCACGGCCAGCACCAGGCCCGAGGTGTTTTTCAGCCCAACTTCCAGGCGGTACAGGTCTTCACGCTCGCGCACCAAGGCAGAACTGTCGATCAGGACCGATTCGATTTGCGGGTAAGGCTCGATGGCGCAGCCCAAGGGTTCACACAGGGCTTGCAGCACAGGTGCAACACCGGGGTAAGCCGCCGCCAGGCGGTGGCGCTGGTGCACCAGCACCTGGGCCAGCAACAACAACCCCAAACACAACACCGCCAACCCCAGCAGCACTTTCACCCACGGCCGCTGCCACACAGCGCGGCGCTTGGCTTCGCGCACAAAAGCCACTTCGGGTTCGGGCGCTGGTTCGGGCTCGGGTTCCAGTGCAGGTGCGGGTTCCGGCTCTGACTCTGGCCCTGGCTCACCGTCAGCGGGCTGCTCGGGAAACCCAAGCACGGGCTCAACGGGCAGGTCTGGTAGCTCGGGCGCGGACACGGGTGTAGGCTCCGGCGCCCATTCCAACGGTATGTCGGGAACCCACCCGGGGTCCGGGGCCTCTGGCACAGCAGGCGCGGCTTCGGTCACCGGCACCAGGGGCCAGGGCTGCATCGAAACTTTGGCGTCGAACACCTCGCCGCATTGCCCGCAGCGCACCCAACCGTCGGAAATTTTGAGCTGGTCTGCCACCACCCGGAAATGGGTGCTGCAGGCGGGGCACTGGGTGACGTGGCTCATGCCGGTGCCCGTCGGTCAGCCGGTCAGGCCTGTGGCGCGGTGGCCGTCATCAGCACCCAGCCCTCTTGCTCATCGGCCACGGTCAGCACCACATGGGGCGCGTAGGCGTCGGTCAGCTCCTGCGCCTGGCGCGACAGAATGCCGGCCAACACCAAAGACGCCCCGGGGGCCAAGTGACCGCACAACAAGGGGGCCAACACCTTCAAAGGGGTGGCCAGGATGTTGGCCAACACGGTTTGGTATTGCCCACGGGCCAAGTCGGGCAGCCCTGGGTTCAGGGTGACGTGGTTGGCCGCCGCGTTGATGGTGGTGGACGACACGGCCGCCGGGTCGATGTCCACCGCGTCGGTGTCGCCCGCGCCGTGCAGCTTGGCGGCCATGGCCAAAATGCCCGACCCGCAGCCATAGTCCAGCACGCGTTGGCCATCCAGGGGGTGGCTGGCAATCCAGCGCAGGCACATGCGGGTGGTGGGGTGCGTGCCCGTGCCAAAGGCCAGACCGGGGTCCAGGCGCAAAAACCGGGCCGCGGCGGCCGGGGGTTCGTGCCAGGTGGGCACGATCCAGAAGCTGGGCGTGATCTCCACCGGGTCAAACTGCGATTGCGTCAGGCGCACCCAGTCTTGGTCGGGCACGGGCTTGATACCCACCACCTCGCTGCCATCGAAGAAATCTTGTAGCGCCAGCAAACGGGCGGCTTCGTCGGCTTGGGGCCGCGTGGCAAACAAGGCCACCACGGTGGACCGCAGCCAGCCCGCTTTGGGGGCGGGCATGCCGGGTTCGCCGAACATGGCCTGTTCGTCGGGCGTCTGGGCGTCGGCGTCTTCCACCGACACGCTCAGCGCGTCCAACGACTCCAGCGCATCGCTGACCAGCTCCACCCCGTCTTCGGGCACCCGCAACACCAGTTCAAACATGGGCGCTTTCGTTCAGCGCTGGCGTTGGGCCAGCCACTCTTCCAGGTAATGGATGTTGGTGCCACCGGCCATGAAGCTGGCGTCCACCATCAACTCGCGGTGCAGCGGGATGTTGGTGTTGATGCCCTCCACCACCGTCTCGGCCAGGGCGGTGCGCATGCGTGCCAGGGCCTGCTCGCGGGTGTCACCGTGGACGATGATTTTGCCCACCATGGAGTCGTAGTTGGACGGCACAAAGTAGTTGGCGTACACATGCGAGTCCACCCGCACACCGGGGCCACCGGGCGCGTGCCAGGTGGTGATGCGACCGGGCGAAGGCGTGAACTTGTAGGCGTCTTCCGCGTTGATACGGCACTCGATGGCGTGGCCGCGCAACTGGATCTGGCGCTGCGTGAACGGCAGCTTTTCGCCATAGGCCACCGCAATTTGGGTGCGCACGATGTCGATGCCGGTGATCATTTCCGTGACGGGGTGTTCCACCTGCACACGGGTGTTCATTTCAATGAAATAGAACTCGCCGTTTTCAAACAGAAACTCGAACGTGCCCGCGCCGCGGTAGCCAATTTTTTTGCACGCAGTTGCACAGCGCTCGCCGATTTTTTCGATCAGGCGGCGGGGAATGCCGGGCGCAGGCGCCTCTTCAATCACCTTCTGGTGGCGGCGCTGCATGGAGCAATCGCGCTCGTGCAGGTACACCGCGTTGCGGTGCTGGTCGGCCAGGATTTGAATTTCGATGTGGCGCGGGTTCTGGAGAAACTTCTCCATGTACACCTCGGGGTTGCCAAACGCGGCCCCGGCTTCGGCTTTGGTGGTTTGCACGGCGTGCAGCAATGCCGCTTCGGTGTGCACCACACGCATGCCCCGGCCACCGCCACCGCCAGCGGCTTTGATGATGACCGGGTAGCCCACGGCCTTGGCGGTGCGCTTGATGACCACGGGGTCGTCGGGCAATGCGCCTTCAGAGCCGGGCACACAAGGCACGCCGGCGCGGATCATGGCCTGCTTGGCCGACACCTTGTCACCCATCATGCGGATGGATTCGGGTGTGGGGCCGATGAATTTGAAGCCGCTTTTTTCCACGCGCTCGGCGAAGTCGGCGTTTTCACTCAGGAAGCCGTAACCGGGGTGAATGGCCTCGGCATCGGTCACCTCGGCGGCCGAAATGATGGCCGGCATGTTCAGGTAACTTTGAGCGGACGCAGCGGGGCCGATGCACACCGACTCATCGGCCAGGCGCACGTATTTGGCATCGCGGTCGGCCTCGGAATACACCACCACGGCCTTGATGCCCATTTCGCGGCAAGCGCGTTGCACACGCAACGCAATTTCGCCGCGGTTGGCAATCAGGATTTTTTTGAACATAGAACCCCGATCACTCGATCACAAACAAAGGCTGGCCGTACTCGACGGCTTCGCCGTTGTCGATCAGGATTTGGGTCACGGTGCCGGATTTGTCGCACTCGATTTCGTTGAGGATCTTCATGGCCTCGACGATGCAGATGGTGTCGCCTTCCTTGACCACACTGCCCACTTCCACAAACGCTTTGGCACCGGGACTGGCCGAGCGGTAGAACGTGCCCACCATGGGCGACTTCACCTGGTGGCCGGCCGGGGCGGCAGGCGCGGCTTCAGCGGCAGGAGCGGCCA
>JBASFL010000121.1:0-74817 GCA_049653005.1 Burkholderiaceae bacterium
GTGCGGCGGCGCAGCAGCCCACCGGCCAGCGCGGCGGCCAACAGCAGCAGCAGCCCGGCGTCTTTGCCACCGGGGTTGACGGTGCAACCGCCCGAGCCGCTGTCGGTGGGCGCGGGTGTGGAGGGGGTGGTCGGGGCTGGGGGCGTGGCGGGCACCACGCCAGCGGCGGTGGCTTCCAGCACAAAGTCGGCCTCGGCCACGCGCTCAAACACCTCAACCGTTTGCTCTTCGGCACGTGTGCCTTTCACCAGGGTGCCCAGACTGGCCGTGCGCGAGTCGGCGTTCGTTTGGCTGTGCACCACCACGAAATAGTCGCCCGCTTTGAGTTTGCCGCCCAGGCTCAGGCTGTATTGGCCGTCGCCCGCACGGGCGTCGGGGGCCACACCGTCGTCGCGCAGGGTCAGGTTGTCCAGCACCAGGTTGCCGTTGGTGTCAAACACCGCCGCCGTGACCGTGGCGCCTTTGATGCGTTTGTCGCCCCCCAGCACGGCGGTCAACACCGGGTCTGAGGTGGCACCGGCCGCCCCGCCCAACACTTGGGCGTTCAGGGCCACGCGGGTCAGGCCGGCCACGTCCACGCCCACACCGTCGGTGGTGGTGGCACTGGCGGTGGCGCGCACCGTCCACTGGCCCACCCGGCCCGCCAGGTCGGTGGCCAGGGTGAACTCGGCCACGCCTTCGGTGGCGTTTATGTCGTAGCCGATACCAGCGGGCAATTGGCCGGGCGCGTACACCGTGCCGGCAGGCGAAACAAGGGCAAACGCGAGTTTGGCGGCATCGGCAGGGTCAAAGTACAGGCTGATGGACACCTCGCCATCGCTGGCGCCCGAGGCCACCCGGAAGCTGCTGTTGAACACCGCCCCGGCCTTGAGCGGATCGCTTAGGTCAAACACGATGGGGGCGTAAGGGTCGGCATGGGTTTCGTTGACGGCTTTCAGGGCGTCTTTCGCGGCGTCGGAACCGTTTTTGGCGGTGTTGTAACTGCCCCCGGTGAGGGACGCCAGCTCGGACAACTTCAGCGTGGTGCCCCCCAGCGCGTTGCGCGACTCAAAGTTGCGCCGGCGCTGCGCCTGCTCGGTGGTGCCACCGGTCAGGGCCAATGGGTTGACGGCCACGCGCGCGGCGCGCACCTCGGTCACGGTTTGCTGGGGCACCACGGCCTCGTTGCCGGTCAGCAGGTGGATGGTGGCCGGGTCACCCTGTTGGCGCTCGGTGTCAATCAGGGCACGGGCGCGGGTGAAGGCGGCGCTGCTGTCAAAGCTGCCGGTGGGCTCGGGCTTCAAGCCATCGAGCGCGGCGTTCAACGCCTGCTTGCCTTCGATGGAGTTGGCGGTGTAGCCCAGCACCAGGCCATCGGCGGTGGCGGCTGGGTAGGCCAAGATGGCGTAACGGGTGTTGTCTTTGGCCTGGGCCACCATGGATTTAGCGGCTTGCACCAGGGCGTCAAAACGGGCTTGTGGCAGGGTGCGGTCCACCAGAATCACGTCGCGGAACACGGGGTTGGCCACAAACACCACGTTGAGCTTGGCGTCGAAGCCCGTCACGGGTTTGGTCAGGGTCAGGGTGGCGGGGTTCACGCCGCGAAACGCCTCGAAAAACGTGCGGCCCTGGCTTTGCGCCGCCACGGGGTCTTTGTCGGGCGTGCGGGCCAGCATTTCCCAGGCACTGCCGCCTACGCCGTTGGTACCCATCACCCGGGCCTGGGCGGTTTGGCGGGCGTTGGCGTCGGTGTAATCGGCGGGGGTGGACAACGACACGAAGTTCAGGTGGTTGTTCATGATCGTGTCTTTGGGCGTGTCGATGCCAGACGGTCCGCCGGGGTCGGCCGGGTTCAGCGCCTTGCCGTCTTCGCGGTATTCGTCAAACAGCCCGTAGGTGTAGTGGCCCAGCTCGTGGGTCACCACCTTGCCCACCTGGTCGATGGTTTCGGAGTTTTTGTCCATGGCCAGGTGGTTGAAGCTGGTGAGGTTGCGCACCGTCCAGCCCGAAATGCTGGCCGACGAACGCCCGTCGGTGTTCAGCAGCCGGATATCCACGTTGTTGCCAAACAAGCCGTTGCGGTACACGTACACCGTGCCCACGCGGTGGCGGCCTTCGGTCATCGTGAACTTGGCCTGCGCCATGGTGCGCAGCACGCTGGTGATGTAGGCCCGGTCCAGCACCTGCGAGGGGTTGGACACCTGGGTGGGCGGGCTGTCAAAGTCCCAGTCCACGTTCACCACATAGTCCAGCGTGTTGACATCGGCCACCGCTGAGAGCGGGTGGTTGCCGGCCACAGCCACGGGGTTGAAAGGCACTGACACGGCCAGCAACACGGCGGCCGCCACGGCGCGAATGGGGAATTGACGGAACATAAAGGGCTCTCCTGGCAAATACACACACAGACACGTCCACTGACGGGGCATCTGAGCACAGCCCCCGCTGCACCGCAACGGGTGTTCACCCCATTCAGCGGGTAGGCTGGCTGGATTTCGGGTCGATGGCCGCGGCCAGCGTCGCCTCGGCCCACACCTGACGCACAAACTGGCGGTCCAGCACCGCCCACAGCAACACGGGCACCAGCGGCGTGAGCATCAAAAAGCCAAACTGGTAACCGTAGGCAATGACCTCGGCCACCCAACGCGGCAGGCCGGTTTGCTGCCACACCTCGGGGCCGCTGGTCAACAAGGCCTCGCGCAGCCACCGAAAACACATGCTGATGGCCTGCGAGGGCACCAAAATCACCGTGCCCAGTGCCATTTTTTTCAGCAGCCCCTGCGGGCGCGAGGCCAGCAGCAATGCCCACAGCAGCGCCAAGCCATAGCCGTAGGTGCGGTAGTCCACCTGCGGGGCCATGTCGGCCAGCACCAAACGCCCGTTGTGCGGCACAAACACGTGCAGCGTGGTGGTCAAAGTGCCCACCGTGCCTTGCCGCTCGTGGCCCTGCACCCAGCCAAAGGTGAGCTGCATCAGCTCACCCGCTGCCGTGATGACCGGTGCCGCCAAATAGGGCGACAAGTAATACCAAGGCACGATGAGCACCAGCAGCGCGCCCACGCTGGTCAGCAAAAACCGGGCAAGGCGGCTGGGGGTCAAGCGGCGGCTTCCTGTGGCGCAACCGCCAGGCCTGCCCCGGTGTGCCGGGCCACCGAGCGCATCCACAGCAGCCACACCACCAACACGTCCAGCATGATGAGCGCCTGCCACAAATACAGGTGGGCGAAGTCAAACGCTTCTTTGTTCCACATGTTCAGGTAATACAGGCTGATGACGCGCAGCAGGTTGGCCACTTGCACGGCCGCAATGCCCACCGCCAGGCCCACCAGCTTGAACCGCCAGGGCGCGGGAAACGCCAGCATGCCCCCAATGAGGATGATGGCCGCCTCCACCCCGTTGCACCCGGCCTCAATCGACACGCCAAACCCCGTGCGCTGGCTTTGCAGCACACGGCCCTGGCTGACCACATCGGGGTCAAACGCGGTCATGATCCACGCGCTCAAGCGCGCCAGCCCGTTGGTCCAGGGCTCGATCACGGCGGCCTGCACGGGGTTGAGCATTTCAACGCCGAACAGCACCGCCACGGTGGCGATGAAAAGGGTGAAGAAGCGGGTCATGCCGACGAGTGTGCCTCAGCCCAAGCGGCGGCGCAGGCCTCCAAAGCCGCCCAAAACCACCAGCCCACCCATCAACAGCATGGCCCACTGGCTCAGGGTGGGCACACCTTCCACACCACCAGCCCCCACGCCCAGGCCCACCGGGTCGTCGATCACGCCGTTGACCGTCCAGTCGTTGTCGCCCTTTTGGCCGTCGGTCAGGGTGTAGGTGACCGTGCCCGCTGTGCGGTCGATGGTGGCGGGGAAGGGAAACCATTTGGGGGTGTCGTTGATGCCGTTTTCTTTGCCGTACTTGTACAGCTGCGCTCCAGCGGGGATGCTGCTGAAGCGCAGCACCACGGTGGTTTGTGTGCCCGGGGTGCCCGTGTCGAGCACCACTTTGGTGGCTCCGCTGGGCATGGTCACGCCTGCGGGGGCCGCTGCTGGCAAGGCAACGAAGCCAGAATCTGCCGTGCGCACTTGCCAGTTGTTGGCGCTGGCGCCCTGGATGGCCCCCACTGCGCCACCACCCCCATTGACCGCGGCAAAGGGTGCCGTGCAGGTGGGCGATGCGTTGCCGCCGTTGGTGCCGGCACAGCTCCAGCTCCAGCTGTTGCCCAGCACGTTCACGGCCCCTGCAGTACCCACGCTGCACAGGTTGGCCGCCGGAGCGGTGGCCGTGGCCACGCTGGCTGCGCTGCCACAAACACCGGCTGTTGGGTTGCCCACCGGAACGGCTGCCGAACAGGTTTCCGCGCCAACCGCACCCAAAACAGCCGTGCCCACAGGCGCTGAAACGGCTGTCACGCAGTAATACAGGTACTTGCCAAGGTCCGCGCTCACCGGGGTATAGCTGATGGCGTTCAGATTGGTGATCCCAAATCGTCCCCCAGCCACCCCGCCCAAAGTGTTGCCCGTGGCGTTGACACCGTTGGCGTTGGCCTGGCTGGCACCCGTGTTAACCGTGCTCAAGGCCCAACGGTACGTTGAACGGGGGTTGAGGCCCGATGTCGCGGCCTCTGAGCGCGGCGCATCGTAGTTGTAAATGCCCTTTACCTCCACGCCCACGTCTGTGGTCAAGGCGTTGGTGATGCTGGCGGGGGTGCTGCTGCTGGTGACAATTCGGTTGTTGTACGCCGTTGGCAAAAAGTAGGTGTAGGTGGGCGCCTCACTGGCAGCCGCCGTGCCACGGGCGTTCGTGACCGTGACCTTCACCGGGCCAACGGCAGCCGCTGGTGTTGTGACAGTGATGGTGGTGTCGTTGACCACCGTGAAATTGCCGGCCCCTGCGCTCTGGGCACCAAATTTCACATCGGTGGCACCGGTGAAGCTGATACCGCTCAGGGTCACGGTGTTGCCGCCACCGGCTCCGCCGGTGGTTTGTGACACGCTATCGACATACGGGTATTGGGGAACACCTATTAAGGTACCGCCGTTGGCCCATTGGGCATCCCCGGTAGGGGTCACGTCCAAACAATTGCTGCTGCTGCACGTGAACAAACCACCTTGCTGTGAGGCTGTTTTCAAGGTCACCGCGTTCCCTCGGTTGTTTTTTGCCACCGCATTGGCAAAACCAACGGCCTGCGAAGTGCCCACAACCACTGGGCTTTCATGGGGGAAAAAGAGAAACTCGTTGTTGTTGGTCTTGTTGCTCGGAGGCTTCAGCAGCGCGGTGAATCGCTTGCCGTTGGAAGCGGTCAGGTCGATGTTGCTGTAGGTGTTGGTGTCGGCGTCGTAAACAAACGTGCCGGTCACGGTCACGCCACCCACGGTTTGCACGTTGTTCAAGGTCCAGGTCACTGGAGACGCAAAACCGGTGGTGCAAAGCAGCAGCAGAGCCGAAGCCCGGGAAAGGGTCAGAGCCAGGTGGCCAAAACGCATGTGAAATCTCCAACGGAGTCTGAGAAAACCAAACAAAAGTACACACTTATACAAACCCGAAACCGAGAAAGTTTGCGTTTTATTGCAAAGGTTTCACCGGGGTTGGCGGTGGTTGAGCAGCGCCTGTTCTATAATTTGTGTAGCTGAAAATGCACACCCATCAAGCGCTAGGGGCACAAAACACACAAAAAGGCGGCAACCCGCGCTGGGTTGCCGCCTTTTGGGTTGAAAACGGGCTCGGGGTTCTGGGGGCCGCCTCAGTGGCGTCGGCGCACCTGGCGCGCGCCCACCAGCAGCATGAAGCCCGCCAGCAAGGCCAGAGCCCATTCGCTCAGGGTGGGCACACCTTCCACCCCACCGCCAGCGCCCACACCCAGGCCCACGGGGTCTTCAATGACGCCGTTGGCCAACCAGTCGTTGTCGCCCTTTTGGCCGTCGGTCAACACGTAGGTGACGGTGCCTGCGTTGCGGTCGATGGTGGCGGGGAAGGGGAACCACTTGTTGGTGTCGCCCGCGCCGGTTTCTTTGCCGTATTTGTACAGCTGCGCACCGGCCGGGATGTTGCTGAAGCGCAGCACCACGGTGGCGCTGGTGCCCGCATTGCCGGTGGTCAGCCGAACCCGGGTGGCCCCGCTGGGGAAGGTCACGCCCGCCGGTGCGGGTGCGGGCATGGCCTGGAAGCCGGAGTTGGCCTGGTCAATTTGCCAGGTGGTGCCGTTGCTGTTGGTGGCCTGGATGGCACCCACTGCGCCACCGCCGCCGTTGGTGGTGGCAAACGGTGCCGCGCAGCTGGCGGTGGTGCCGCCGTTCGAGCCGGTGCAGCTCCAGCCCCAGCTGGAAGTGCCACCGTTCACCGCGCTTGCCGTGCCGGCTGTGCACAGGTTGGCGGTGGGAATGTAGGCCGTAGCCACGTTGGCCGCCGTGCCGCACGCACCGTTGGTGGCGGCAGGGGCTTCTGCCAAGCCGGTCACCACCAACGACAAGGTACGGGGGGTGGCGGGCGAGCCCGTTTTTTTCTGCACAAAAATGGTGACCAGTGCGTTGGCCGTGGGTGCATCCACGATCACCTGGCGGAACGGACCGCCGTTGGCCCCGAAGAAGGCTGTGGCTTTGGTGGCATTGTCCGTGCGGTTGGCCATGCCAGGCAGCACCCATGCCCGGGTGAAAACACCATTGATCTTCACCGCCACATCGAAGTCGTAAACCATGCGGCTGGTGGCGGGGTCGGTGCCGTCACCCAGCACCTGTTCGGTGCCACCATCGTCGCTCCAACCCAAGTTGACGACCAGCGGTGTGCCGCCTTTGGCCGTGACGTTGAAGCTCATTTCCGAAGAGCTGTCTGCGGCAGAGTTGGCATTCCACTCGTAGACCAACGCGCCCTTGCTGTTGGCAGGCGCAACCCGGCAATTGATGTCCTTCGTCGCCGTGCCGTGGGCACAGGCAGCATCGTCCGCGGGCGCATTGCCCGTGACCACCGAGTTTTTCTTGATCGCCAAAGCCGCCGCCTCGGTGTTCATCAGGCCGTAGCCGAACTTGAAGTCTGGCCCGGGCTGACCCAAGTCTTCGGCGGTGCCCATGACCAGCGTTTTCAGAGTGGCCGCTTTCATGTACCTGCCGCTGTTCACGCTGGCGTGGTACTGCTGCAGCAGCAAGGCCGAGGCCGCTGCGGCAGGCGATGCGTAAGACGTGCCGCTGGAGTCGTTGCCGCTGCCGCTGTAGGCCGTGGTGCTGGCTTGGTTTTGGGCGTCGAACGCCTGGGCCGAGTTGATGCCCGTGCCCCGGGCCACAATTTCGGGCTTCAGCCGCCCGTCGTCGGTGGGGCCCCAGTTGCTGTAGGCCGACATGGTTTTGTCGGCGTTCACCGCGCCCACGGTCATCACGTTTTTGGCGGCGCTGGCCCCGGTCATCAGGTCGTACCCTGCCTTGCCCATGTTGCCGCTGTTTTGCTGCTCGTTGCCACCGGCCACAAACGGCAGGTAGAACGGCGCGGCAGCGGTGATCAAGTCCCAGCTGCGTGACTCGTTGTCGTAGGCACCAAACTGCCACACCGGAATGGTGTTGTCGTTGGCGTAGCCATACGAGTGGTTGGACACCAGCATGCTGGCCGATGCAGCGGTGGCCATTTCGGTGGTGTCGTTCGCAGAGTCCCAGTTGCGCGAGGCGGCGCTGTAGGCCAGGCCACGGGCGCTGGTGCCGTTCCCGGTCAACCCGTTTTTGCCCACGATGGTGCCCGTGACGTGGGTGGCGTGGTTTTGCGCGGCCACAGAGGCATCGCCGGTTTGGCCGTTTTCAATGGTGACTTTGCCAGTCAACAGCTCGTGCGTGGCACGGGGCACACCCGGCTCCCACACACCCACCACCATGCTTTGCCCGGTGATGTCCACCCCCAAGGTGCCGCCGGGGTACAGGGCATCGGCCTTGATCAGTTGCCCGGACTCGACGTTGCTGCGGGCGCTTTCCCGGCCTGCCTTGCTTTTGGAGTAGATGGGCTGGCCATCGGCCCCGATGCGCACGATGCGGTGCGGCACGCCGTCTTTCACCACCTCGCGCTGCACACCAGGGTTGGCGGCCAAGTAGGTGGCCACGGTGGCTTCGTCGGCTTCAAATTTGCGCTGAAACTCGGCGGCCAGCGCTTGCAGGGCCGGCGTGTTGGTGCCCTGCTTCACGGCCTGGGCCTGCTCGCGGGTTTGCGCGTCCACCGCGTTGCCCGCGCACAAAGCCAAGGTGGCCAAGGCCACGGCACTCAGGCCATTCACACGCGGGGCACGGCCCGCAAAAGGGTTCGAGAAAGAAGGGGTTTGCATCACAGAAACGGCCTTGCTGAAAAGGTGGCGGCGGCACAGGCCACCACATGCGCAGCGGGTTATACGAAACGCAAACCGAGAAAGTTTGCGTTTTATTGCAAAGGCTTCACCCCGCTCGCCCGCCCACCGCACAAACCCGCAAGCGCATGGCAAGGGGGCCTGCCTAGAATCCCGCCACCATGACGCAGCCCCCCCGCCTTCGGCACCCGCCTTCTCCCTCAACAGTTCGCAGGCTGTGGGCCTTGTGGTGGCTGGTGTGTGTGGCCTTGTGGCTGACCGCCCCGGCCCATGCCCAAAACCCGCCGCCGCAGTCCACCAACGGACAGCTGGACGTGGAGCGCGCCGTGTGGGCCGACCCCACCGGAGAGGCCACGCTGGAAGAGGCCATGGCGCAGGCGTTCAAACCCGCGCCCACCATCGTGTCACGGGGCTACAAAACCGGGGCCACCTGGCTGCGGGTGACGGTGCCGCCCACCCCCGAGCGCAACCTGTGGGCCACCATTCAGCCGCTGTACCTGGACGACATACAGCTCTACAGCCGCCACTGGCGGCCCGACGGCACGCAGGGGGTGTGGACCATGCGGCAAGAAGGCGACCAGTTTCCGTTTGCCGGCAAGGAGCGGCGCACCTTGCTGTTCAGCTTGGCCCTGGACACCTCGCCCACCGAACCCACGGTGTTTTACGTGCGGCTGCGCACGCAAAGCACGCACGCGCTGTATGTGAACGTGCGCACCAGCAGCAGCGCGCTGAACTTTGAAGGCAACACCCTGCTGGGCCTGGGCCTGTACCTGGGCGTGGTGCTGGTGCTGGTGTGGATGTCGCTGGTGCGGCTGACCACCACGCGCGACGGGCTGTGGGCGCTGAACACCCTGTTTCAGGGCGTCACCGTGGTGCACACCCTGGTGTACCTGGGCTTGTTTGCCAAACACGTCATGCCAAATGCTCCGCAGGGCGTGGACATGTGGGTGTCCAGCTGGTTTTGCCTGCACCTGTTTGCCGGTGTGCTGTATTACTGGCGGTTTGCCGTCACGTTTCAGTCGCCTCGGTGGGCACGCTGGTGTTATGCGGCCATTTTGTTTGCGCTGCCGTTCCAGCTGTGGCTGATCTGGCACGGCCAAACCCGCACGGCCATGGTGCTCAACTCCAACCTGCTGCTCTACAGCACGGTGCTGGGCGCGGTGATGAACTGGAACGTGAAAATTGCCGACACACGCCTGAAGTGGATGGTGCGCTTCACCTACACCGCACAAACGGTGTATTTGGCCGTGTTCATCTTGCCGATTCTGGGCGTGGGTCAAATGACGCTGCTGCACCTGTACCCAGCGCTGCTGGTGAACCTGTTTGCGTCGGTCATGCAACACATGGTGCTGGCCCGGCGCGACCAGCTGGACCTGCTGGCCAAACGGCAACTGGAGCGCGACGTGGAATCCGCCCAACTTCAACTGCAAGCCAAGCAATGGCAACTGGCGGAAACCACCAGCTTTGTGGGCATGCTGCTGCACGAGCTGAAAAACCCCCTGGCCTCGGTGCGGCTGGCCGTGCTCAACATGCTGCGCCACGCCGACGAACTGCCCGCCGTTCAGGTGAAACGGCTGGGTCACATCCAGGCAGCCACCGAAAGCATGGACGCGGTGCTGGACCGCTGCCGCCAGGTGGACCGGCTGGAGTCCGGGGCCTGGGCCACCACCCAAACCCCCACCGACGTGGCCGCCCTGCTGGCCGACGTGGTGGGCCAACAAAACGCCCCCGAGCGCCTGCACACCCAAAGCCCCGACCTGCTGCTGGCGCGGCTGGACGCCCACACCTTCCACACCATGGCCAGCAACCTGCTGGACAACGCATTGGCCTACTCGCCCCCCGGCTCTGCCGTGACCGTGGCGCTGCAAGAACACCCCGCCATTGGCGCACGCCCCGAGCACCTGACGCTGACGGTGCGCAACGCCGTGGGCAAAGCCGGGTTGCCCGATGCCCAGCGGGTGTTTGACAAGTACTACCGCGCCGAAGGGGCCCACCAGCGCACCGGCTCAGGGCTGGGGCTGTATTTGGTGAAAAGCCTGGCCGAACACACGGGCGGCGGCATCACCCACCGGGTGGACACCGACGCCAGCGGCGCACCACAGGCCGTGTTTGAGCTCTGGTTGCCATGCCGCTGACCGAACTGGCCGCCCACACCGACCACCCACTGGAAATTGTGGTGGTGGAAGACCACGACCTGGTGCGGGGCGAGTTGGTGGACTTTCTCAACCGCCCCGGCATTCGCGTGCGGGGGGCCGAAGACGGCGAAGTGCTGGACGCGCTGCTGCGCCAGCGCCACGCCGACATTCTGGTGGTGGACGTGAACCTGCCCGGCGAAGACGGCCTGAGCATTTGCCAGCGCATGCGCGAGGCCTTCCCCGAAATCGGGCTGGTGATGCTGACGGCCCGTGTGATGCCCGCCGACAAAACCGCGGGCTACCAAAGCGGGGCCGACGTGTACCTGACCAAACCCGCCAACGTGGACGAACTGGAGGCCGTGGTGGCCAACCTGTCGCGGCGCATACGCCGCCGCGTGTCCAACGGGTTGCAACTGGATGTGCCCCGCCAGCAACTGGCGCTGGCCGGGGGCGTGGCCGTGGGTTTGTCGCTGCTGGAAATGCGCCTGCTGTACGAACTGGCGCTGGCCCCCGAACGCAAGCTCAGCACCGACCTGCTGCTGCAACGCCTGGACGCGCGCAGCGACAACCCCGCGCTGCGCGACAACCTGCCCGTCACCATCAGCCGCCTGCGCCAAAAACTGGCCAGTGGGCTGGGGCAGGGTGAAGTCATCAAGGCCGTGCGCGGCTTTGGCTACCAGCTCACCCAAGCCATCACGGTCAGGGCCTGAGCCGCCGCCCGGCTGTGGGTCAGCGCGTGCCCGCCGCCGCCCCCTCGCGCCGAGGATCGGCCCCACCCGCCCACTGCCCCTTACCGGGGTGGCGGGCAAACAGGCCCCAAGACCCATCGGCCCGCTGGCCGTTGAACACAATCCCGTGCAGCCCGCTCGTGAACTGCGGCGTGGCCACCACCTGGTGGCCTTGCGCGGTGAGGGCCTGGCGCAAGGCGGGGGTGTCGAGCACCGAACCCTGCTCAATGGCCGTGACTGGGCTGGATAACGCGTCAAATTGAGCGCCGAAGTGCGGCAGGTCAATGGCCTGCTGGATGTCCAACCGCCAATCCATGAGCCCCAGCAGGCTGCGGGTCACGTACTGAATGATGGCGCTACCGCCGGGCGAGCCCAGCACGGCTTCGAGCTCGCCGCTGGCGGCGTTGAACACCAGCGTGGGCGCCATGCTGCTGCGCGGGCGTTTGCCCGGCTCCACCCGGTTGGCCACGGGGCCGCTGGCGTCGGAGGGCACAAACGAAAAGTCGGTCAGCTGGTTGTTCAGCAAAAAGCCGCGCACCATTTGCAAGCTGCCAAAAGCGGACTCGATGGTGGTGGTCATGCTGACGGCGTTGCCCGCCGCGTCCACCACCGAAAGGTGGCTGGTGGACGGCAGCTCGGGGGAGGCGTCGTGCCCCAGCGCCAGCGGCGCACCGGGCGGCTGCCCGGCACTCGGTGCGCCCAGGCTGCGGGTGGGGTCGATCAAGGCCGAGCGCTGGCGCAGGTAAGTCGCGTCAAGCAAACCCGTCTGCGGCACGGGCACAAAGTCGGGGTCGGCAATGAAGCGGGCGCGGTCGGCGTAGGCCAGGCGGTAAGCCTCGCTGACCAAGTGCACGGCCTGTGGCGACGTGGGGCTGAGGGCCCCCAGGTCAAAACGCTCCAGCAGCGCCAGGGTTTGCAGCACCGTGATGCCCCCCGAACTGGGCGCTGGCATACCGCAAACACGGTAGTGAACTTTGTAGACCATGCAAGCGCTGGGCCGTGTTTTTGCTTGGTATTTGTCCAAATCAGCCAGCGACAAATGGCCGGGGCGGGTGGGGTGCTGGCGCACGGTGGCCACCATGTCGGCAGCGATGTCGCCCCGGTAGAGCGCATCGGCCCCGCCCTGGGCCACGCGGCGCAGGGTGTCGGCCAGCGCGGGGTTGCGCAGCTGCGTGCCCACGGGCAGGGGCTGGCCATCTGCGGTCAAAAAATGCTGGGCTGTTGAGCCCCCCTGGGCGCGCATGCGCGGGGCCATGGCCGCCACCGAAGCGTGCAGCCGGGGCGACACGGCAAAGCCATCCTCAGCCAACGCAATGGCCGGGTCGAACAGACGCGCCCAGGGCAGTTTGCCGTGTTGGGCATGGGCCAGCGCCAGCAGGCGCAGCACCCCGGGCGTGCCCACCGACAAGCCGCCGTCCACCGCCTGGGTGAAGGGCAATGGCTTGCCGTCTGGCCCCAAAAACATGCCGGGCGTGGCGGCAGCGGGCGCGGTTTCGCGCCCGTCAAATGCCTGCACCTGGCCGCTGGCCTGGTCGAAGTGCAGCAAAAACGCCCCACCGCCAATGCCGGACGACTGCGGCTCCACCACGCCCAGCACCATCTGCACCGCTATTGATGCGTCCACCGCGCTGCCGCCCTGGGCCAACACATCCACCCCCGCCTGCACGGCCAGCGGGTGGGCGGCGGCCACCATGTCGCGCGGGGCGAAGGCGATGGTTTTGGGCGTGTAGCCCGAGGGTGGCTCGGGCGGCAAAAAACCGCCCACCGGCACCGGCGGCACAGCGGGTGCAGCGGCGCACCCGAACAACACAGCCGCCACCGCCCCACCACACACCCACCGCTGCACCCGGTTGAAAATTTGCATGAAAAAAGCTTCCAGCGCTTGATAGGCAAGCGTTGGAAGCTATTGAATCAGAAATGGCTCAGGTGTTGGGTGCGGTTTTGGCGCTCCACACCATGGTGATGGCCAGGATGCCCAACACCACACCCAGCGACACGGCCACCGGTATTTTGAAGATGTCGATCAGCATCATCTTCGTGCCGATGAACACCAGAATCACCGCCAGCCCGTAGTTCAGCAGGTGGAAGCGGCTGGCCGCGGCTTGCAGCAAAAAGAACATGGCGCGCAAGCCCAGAATGGCAAACACGTTGCTGGTCAGCACGATGAACGGGTCTTTGGTGATGGCGAAGATGGCGGGGATGGAGTCCACCGCAAAAATCACATCGGTCAGGCCCACCAGCGCAATCACCATCAGCAGGGGGGTGGCAATGCGCTTGCCGTTCTCCACGGTCCAAAACTTCTCGCCGTCGTAGTGCTTGCTCACGGGCAACAGCTTGCGCAGCAGCTTCAGCGCGGGGTTGTCGTTCAGGTCTGGCTCTTTGCCAGCGGCCCACCACATCTTCACGCCGGTGAGGATGAGGAACGCACCGAACACATACAAAATCCAGTGGAACTGGGCCAGCAGCCAGCCACCCACCAGAATCATCACCGTGCGCAGCACGATGGCACCGATGATGCCAATCATCAGCACCCGCTTCTGGTACGCCGTGGGCACCGCGAAGTAGGTGAAGATGAGCAGGAAGACAAAGATGTTGTCCACCGCCAGGCTCTTCTCGATGAGGTAGCCGGTGAGGAACTCCAGCGATTTTTCGTTGGCCAGGGCCACCGAACCGGTCTCGTTTTTCACGGCCCACCAAAACAGCGCGTTGAACACAAAGCTCAACCCCACCCACAGCAGCGACCAGTGCAGCGCTTCTTTCACGCTGACGTCGTGGGCGCCCTGCTTTTTCAAAACGACGAAATCGACAAACAGTGCCGCCAGCACGAAGCCGGTGAACACAAGCCAGAGCCAGAGTGGCGCGATGGTTTCCATGGTGTGACCTTGCAAAAAAAGGTGTTGAACAACACCTGCAAGGTCTTGCAGCACCCGGGGCGGGGCCCGGGTGAACCAGCACCGGCGGCCCCGGCTGGGTGCCCGCGTATTGACGGTGGCTGTTGCCCGCCGCCAGGGCCACAGCCCAGGCGGCAAACCTGCTACTCCCCTTGAAGGGAAGCGCGATTGTCAGTGGGCCCGTGCAGCCCGGCAATCAGAAACACCTTCAGCAAAAACCGAAATGAAATGCTGCGTTGAGAAGGTTGGGCCTACAACACCCGCGCCAGCATGGCCCCCGCGTAGCGCGCGGGCAGTGGCACCCACACGCGCACGGGGCTGCCCTGGGCGGCGTCCACCGGCTGGCCTTGGGTGTTGCGCAGGTCGTTCAGCTGGAAGGTGGTGTTGCCGCTGGGGTGTACCACCTCCAGCGTGTCGCCCACGGCGAAACGGTTTTTGGTTTCCACCTGCAGCCAGTCGCCGCTCAGGCCCGGCGCGGCACCTTGTTCAGCGCCCAGCACCTCGGCCACAAACTGGCGGCGCTGGTTGGCCGAGTGGCCTGCGGTGTAGTTTTGGTAGGCGTCGGCGGGCAAGCGGTCCAGCAGGCCGGGGGTGTAGCCGCGGTTGGCCAGGCCTTCCAGCTCTTGCAGGAGTTCGGGGTTGAAGGGCAAACCGGCCACCGCGTCGTCGATGGCGCGGCGGTACACCTGCGCGGTGCGGGCCACGTAGTAGCGGCTTTTGGTGCGGCCTTCCACCTTGAGCGAGTCAATGCCCATGCGCGCCAGCCGTGCCACGTGCTCGACCGCGCGCAGGTCTTTGCTGTTCATGATGTGGGTGGTGGGCAGCTCCAGCGGTTCATCGGTGTCTGCCGGCTCCAGGTCAAACACCGGGTAGGGCGAAGCGCTGCGGGCCACGGCTTCGCCGGTGCTGGGGTCGGCTTCGGCGGCGTGGGTGTGGTAGCCCCAGCGGCACGCGTTGGTGCAGGTGCCCTGGTTGGGGTCGCGCCGGTTGAAATAGCCCGACAGGTAGCAGCGGCCCGAATAGGCAATGCACAGCGCGCCGTGCACAAACACCTCCAGCTCCATGTCGGGGCATTCGTGGCGGATGGCTTCCACCTCGTCCAGGCCCAGCTCGCGCGAGAGGATGATGCGGTCCACCCCCGCGCGTTGCCAGAACTTCACGGCGGCGGCGTTGGTGGTGTTGGCCTGCACCGACAGGTGCACGTGTTGCTCGGGCCAGCGTTCTTTCACCTGCATGATGAGCCCGGGGTCCGCCATGATGAGGGCGTCGGGCTTGCAGGCAATGATGGGCTCGATGTCGCGCAGGTAGGTGCGCACCTTGTCGTTGTGCGCAATCAGGTTGCTGGTGACGAAAAACTTTTTGCCCCGGGTGTGCGCTTCTTCAATGCCCTGGCGGATTTGCTCCAGCTTGAATTCGTTGTTGCGGGCGCGCAGGCTGTAACGCGGCTGGCCGGCGTACACCGCGTCGGCCCCAAAGTCGTAGGCGGCGCGCATGCGGTCCAGAGTGCCTGCGGGCAACAGCAGTTCGGGGGTTTTCATCGGAAGGTTCTCATGGCCGGCTCCTCGGTGCCAAAAGCGTTCAGTCCAGCGCCACCACGGGCAGGGCGGCGGCTTCCAGGCCTTTGAAATCGAAGGCGCTGGGGTCCATCAGGTGCGAGGGCACCACGTGTTTCAGCGCCGACACCATCGAGGCCAGGCGCCCCGGGTGCTGGGTTTGCCACTCGGTCACCAGCTGGCGCATTTGCTGGCGTTGCAGGTTGTCCTGGCTGCCACACAGCGTGCAGGGAATGATGGGGAAGGCCTGCAACTCGGCCCAGCGGGCCAGGTCGGCCTCGGGCACGTAGGCCAGCGGGCGGATGACGGTGTGGTTGCCCTTTTCGCCTGCGCTGTTCTGGCTCACACCCTTGGGTGGCATGGCCTGGAGCTTGCCCGCGAAAAAGAAGTTGAGCAAAAACGTGTGCAGCATGTCGTCGCGGTGGTGGCCCAGCGCGATTTTGTTGCAGCCCAGCTCGGTGGCCACGCGGTGCAAGATGCCCCGGCGCAGGCGGCTGCACAGGCTGCACATGGTTTGCCCTTCGGCCACCTGCTGTTTGACCACGCTGTAAGTGTCTTTGGTTTCGATGTGAAACGGCACGCCCAGCCGGGTGAGGAATTCGGGCAACACGTGCGCCGGAAACCCGGGTTGCTTCTGGTCCAGGTTGACGGCCACCAGCTCGAACGCGGGCGCGCCGTGCAGGCGCTGGTAGCGCAGCAGCATGTCGAGCATGCCGTAACTGTCTTTGCCGCCCGAGACGCACACCATCACCTTGTCGCCGGGCTCGATCAGGCCAAAGTCGGTGATGGCCTGGCTGGTTTGCTTGAGCAGGCGTTTTTCGAGTTTGGACGCCTCACGGGCCAGCGCCGCTTCGGGTTCGGCAGCCAGCGCTTCGGTGGTCAATGCATCCGGATTCACCGCTCACGCCTCGGCCGGGTAAAACAGCCTGCCCACGGCCCGCGCCGCCTCGGGCTTCACCGCGTTGGCAATGGCCGCGATGTGGTCGGGCGTGGTGCCGCAGCAGCCGCCCACGATGTTCACCAGCCCCTCGGCGGCAAATTCGTGCACCAGGCGGCTGGTGACGTCGGGGGTTTCGTCAAAGCCGGTGTCGCTCATGGGGTTGGGCAGGCCAGCGTTGGGGTAGCAGCTGATGAAAGTGTCGGGCGCGGCCTTGGCCAGTTCCTGGATGTAAGGGCGCATCAGCGTGGCACCCAGCGCGCAGTTCAGGCCGATGGCCAGCGGTTTGATGTGGCGCACGCTGGCCCAGAAGGCGGTCACGGTCTGTCCGCTGAGGATGCGGCCCGACGCATCGGTGACCGTGCCGCTGATGATGACCGGCAGGCGGTGGCCGGTGGCGTCGAAGAATTCTTCAATGGCGAACAGCGCGGCCTTGGCGTTGAGGGTGTCAAAAATGGTTTCCACCAGCAGCACGTCGGCCCCGCCTTCCACCAGGCCGTCAATCTGCTCGTAATACGCGGCGCGCAACTGCTCGAACGTGACGTTGCGCGCACCGGGGTCGTTCACATCGGGACTGATGCTGGCGGTTTTGGGTGTGGGGCCCAGGGCCCCGGCCACGTAACGGGGGTGGTCGGGTGTGCTGAACTTGTCGCACGCGGCACGGGCGATGCGGGCCGAGGCCACGTTCATCTCGCGCGCCAGGTGGGCCATGTCGTAGTCTTCCTGCGCCACGGTGGTGGCGCCGAAGGTGTTGGTCTCAATCAGGTCGGCACCGGCGGCCAGGTAGCGCTCGTGGATGTCGGCAATCACGTCGGGGCGCGTCAGGCTCAGCAGCTCGTTGTTGCCCTTCACGTCTTTGTGAAAGTCGGCAAACCGCTCGCCCCGGTACTGCGCTTCGTTCAGCTTGAAGCGCTGGATCATGGTGCCCATGGCCCCGTCGAGGATGACGATGCGTTGGCTCAGGGTGTCGGGCAGCGCTTGGGCGCGGGTGTATGCGGCAGATGGGGCGACGAATGGGGCGGGCGTGTTCATGGGGGGAGATTGTAGAAACCGGCCAGGTTTTCAGCTTGCTCTGGTCAAGGCGTCCGGTATGAAGCCTTCCGCTGAAAGCGCCTTGATCACCCCACGCAATAAATAGTTGTTGCTGAAGCTCACGGTGTACTGCCGCGCGCCCTCGTGCGTGGGTGCCAACATGCGGCGTTCAACCAGTTTGCGAATTTGGTACGTGCGCTGGGCATCGTTCATATCGGGCATGACCTCTTTCAGGTCCCCAAGTTTGGCAATACCTTTGTGTGCCACCGACAGCAAAACCTTTTGCTCAAGGGACGTGACCAGTTCCCTTTCCCTGGCATGGTTCAGTGCCGGGGTCAGGATGCGCTCGGTCAAGTACCTCGCATCAGTCAAACGACTCACTTTTTGCAATTCAGTCAGCATGCCACTCAGGACATACGTGCACCAAGCCTCTTTGCCTTCCTGTATGCCAGTGTCTGCCTGGCCCAGCATGGCGTAGTAAAGGTCACGGTCGTTGCAAAACACGGCGGTGGGGTTCATCACCCGCTCGCTGGTCTGGACATTGAACCCATACTTCACCAGCAGCATGTAGGTCAGCAGCCGCACCACGCGACCATTGCCATTGCTGAACGGGTGAATCCACGCAAAACGGTGGTGCGCCAATGCCACCTTCATCAGGTCGTACTTGGGTGGGTCTTGTCGGTTGATGAAAACCACCAACTCCCCCATGTAATCGGGCACCCGCCAATGCTCGGGTGGCAAATGGTCGGACTGTGAAATTTGCACCTGCCCTGTGCGGTACGTGCCGGGGTTGGCATCACCCTCACGAACCAAACCATTGACCACCATGGCATGCAGCTCGCGCAAGGCATATTCGGTCACATCCTGATGCGGTTCAAAGGTCTCCTCGATGAACGTCATGGCCTGCTCAATGTTGGCCATCTCCTTCAACTGGTCGCTCAGGTTGGGCGGCTGAGCCTCCAAACGGCTTTCCACGTAGTCGGCCAGCGTGGTGTGATTGCCCTCAATACGGGCTGAACCCAAGCTCTCCAGCATGTGGAAGATGTGCTTGAGCTGAAAAAACACCGGCGCAGGCGTTGAACCCTCCAGCCGCAGGCGGCGCAAGTGTTCAAGCTCGTTCACCACGTCCACCAGCGGCGAGTCGAACGTGGGGTTGAGCAGGCTCAGGTCGTGGTGTTGAAACGATGGCATGGCAACCTTTTGGTGCGCAGACAAGTTAAACAGCGTGTTTGGCTATCTGGACACGCTGACTCTATTATCTTTAAACGAACCGTGTAGATTCAATAAAAACAAGCATTTAAAACAGAGTCAGACTATCCGTTATCTGAAAACGAATACCTGATGCATCTGTAAACAGCTTGTTTTGGAACTCCAAAACTGTGCAGTGGATCCCATGTAATGAGAGACTTGCACTGGCTTGTGACCTTACCCGCACCACACCTTTAAGCCCTTCACTGTGCCAACCCCCTGCGCCGCACACGCCCCACACCGCACCTACCGCGTGGTGTGGTTCAAACGCGACCTGCGCGTGCACGACCACGCCGCGCTGGCGCAGGCCGCTGCGCACGGCCCTGTGTTGTGTCTGTACGTGCTGGAGCCCAGCCTGTGGGCGCAGCCCGACGCGGCGGCGCAGCACCTGGCCTTCATCCACGAAAGCCTGCGCGACCTGCACCGCGCGCTGAAAGCCCACGGCGGCCAACTGCACCTGCGCGTGGGCGAAGTGACCGATGTGCTGGCCGAGCTGCACGCCCAGCACCCGTTTGAAGCCTTGCACGCGCACGAAGAAACCGGCAACGCCCACACCTACGCCCGCGACCTGGCCGTGGGCCGCTGGTGCCGCGACCACGGCGTGGGCTGGCACGAGGTGCCGCAGTTTGGCGTGGTGCGCCGCCTGAAAAGCCGCAACACCTGGCAACCCCGCTGGGAAGCGCTGATGTCTGCCCCCACCGCCACCCTGCCTGCGCTGCGGTTTTTTGACCTGCCCGCTTGGGGGCTGCCCGCCAACCGCCACCGCTGGCCCACACCCGAAAGCCTGGGGCTTGACACTTGGCAACCGCCCCAGCGCCAGCCGGGCGGCGAGCCCGCAGGCCTGGCCGTGCTGGCCGATTTTCTGGACCACCGCAGCGCCGGTTACCGGGGCGGCATTTCGTCGCCCCTGCGTGCGCCCGACGCGTGTTCCCGCCTGTCGGCCCACCTGGCCTACGGCACCGTGAGCCTGCGCCACGTGGTGCAAGCCACCCGCGCCCGGGCGGCCGAGCTGCCCGCCCAAAGCCGCCAGCGCCAGGGGCTGAACGCCTTTTTGAGCCGCCTGTACTGGCACTGCCACTTCATTCAAAAGCTGGAAAGCGAGCCCGAGCTGGAGTGGCGCAACCTGCACCGGGGCTACGACGGCCTGCGCGAGCCCGGCTGGAACCCGGCCCACTTTGAAGCGCTGAGCCAAGGCCGCACCGGCTGGCCCATGGTGGACGCCTGCGTGGCCATGCTGCGCCACACGGGGTGGCTCAACTTTCGCATGCGCGCCATGCTGGTGTCGGTGGCGGCCTACCCGCTGTGGCTGCACTGGCGCGGGGTGGGGCTGTGGTTGGCGCGCGAGTTTTTGGACTACGAGCCCGGCATTCACTGGAGCCAGCTGCAAATGCAGTCGGGCACCACCGGCATCAACACCACCCGGGTGTACAACCCCATCAAACAGGCGCAAGACCACGACCCCCACGGCCACTTTGTGCGCCAGTGGCTGCCCGCCATGCGCCGCGTGCCCGACAGCTGGCTGTTTGAGCCCTGGCGCATGCCCGAATCGGTGCAGGCCGCCTGCGGCGTGCGCGTGGGGCACGACATCCCGCTGCCCGTGGTCGATCTGGCCACCGCCACCCGCGAGGCCAAAGCCCGCCTGCACGGCCTGCGCGCACAACCCGACGTAAAAGCGGCCAAAGCCGCCATCGTGGACAAACACGGCTCACGAAAAGGCATGCCCGGCCGCACGCGGCGCACCGCCGATGGGCACGAAGCCCCGGCACGCCCACGGGCCTCACGCGCGGCCACCCAACCCAGCGACACCCCCCAGCTCAGCCTGGACCTCAACCCCGAACCGTGACCCCCCATGCGCATGCGAAAGAAACAAGACCTGCCCACCAAACTGTGCGTGTGCTGCGGCCTGCCGTTCACCTGGCGCAAAAAGTGGGAGCGCGACTGGGAGTCGGTCAAGTTCTGCTCGGACCGCTGCCGCCAGCAGGACGCTGGCAAAACCGGCACGCCCCCACAGGGCCGCCGCGCATGAACACCACCACCCTGCGCCTGGTGCTGGGCGACCAGCTCAACCCCCAGCACAGCTGGTTTGCGCAGCCACAACCGCAGGTGGTGCTGGTGCTGATGGAAATGCGACAAGAAACCGACTACGTGCTGCACCACGCCCAAAAGGTGCTGGGCATTTTTGCCGCCATGCGCGACTTCTGCTCCCACCTGAAAGCCCAAGGCCACCGCGTGCGCTATGTGGCCATTGACGACCCCAGCAACCGCCACAGCCTGACCGCCAACCTCGACGCACTGGTGGCGCACTACGGCGCCCAATGCGTCCAATGGCAAGCGCCCGACGAATGGCGGCTGGACCAGCAACTGACCACTTGGGGCCGCCAGCAACCCTTTGAGTGCAGCGCCGCCGACACCGAACATTTCTACACCCCCCGCGACGAATGCGCCCGCCTGTTTGGCACCCGCAAACAGTGGCTGATGGAGCATTTTTACCGGGGCCTGCGCCGCCGCCACAACGTGCTGATGACCGCAGAAGGGGAGCCCGAAGGCGAGCAGTGGAATTTTGACCACGACAACCGCAAACCCTGGCGCGGCACCCCGCCCGAGCCCACCGACCCGCGCCCCACGCACGACCACAGCGCGCTGTGGGCCACCGTCCAGGCCGCGGGCGTGAAAACCTTTGGCAACCCGCAGGCCAGTGCCTTCCGCTGGCCGCTGAACCGGGCTGAATCGCTGGCGCTGTTGCAGTCGTTCATCACGCAGGCCCTGCCGCACTTTGGCGATTTTGAAGATGCCATGGCCACCGGGCGCACGCGCCTGTTCCACTCTTTGCTCTCGTTTTCGCTCAACACCAAAATGCTGCAGCCTCACGAAGCGGTGCAAGCCGCCGAGGCCGCCTACCGCAGCGGGCACGCGCCGCTGGCGGCTGTGGAAGGGTTCATCCGGCAAATTCTGGGCTGGCGCGAATACGTGCGCGGTGTGTACTGGGCGCACATGCCCGGTTACACCGAGGTCAACGCGCTCAACCACCAGCGCCCGCTGCCCGCCTGGTTTTGGACTGGCGACACCCGCATGGCCTGCATGAAGCAGGCGGTGGGCCAGTCGCTGGAACACGCCTACGCCCACCACATTCAGCGGCTGATGGTGATTGGCAACTTTGCCCTGCTGGCCGGGCTGAACCCCACCGAGCTGCACCACTGGTATTTGGGCGTGTACATCGACGCGTTTGAGTGGGTGGAAGCCCCCAACACCCTGGGCATGAGCCAGTTTGCCGACGGCGGCCGCCTGGCCACCAAACCCTACGCCGCCAGCGCCAGCTACATAGGCCGCATGAGCGACCACTGCCAAGGCTGCGCGTACAGCGCCAAAATCAAAACCGGCACAGGCACAGGAAAAGACGCGGGCAAAGAAGCCTGCCCCTTCAACGCGCTGTATTGGGACTTTTTTCTGCGCCACGCCGAGCGCCTGCGCCCCAACGTGCGGCTGGCGCTGGTGTACCGGCAGCTGGAAAAAATGAGCCTGGCAGACAAAGACGCCCTGCAAGCCCAGGCACAGGCCAACCTGGCGCGCATCGACACGCTGTGAAGAGCGCTGGCAAATCCGCAAGGCTTGACCCACATCAGCCCACCGCACAGACAGCCGTGCGATGGTAAACGCATGACCACCCCCACCCTGCCCGGCTTTGCCACCGCCCCCACCCGCTTCCTGTTTTTCACGGGCAAGGGCGGGGTAGGCAAAACATCGCTCTCCACCGCCACGGCCATTGCGCTGGCCGACGCGGGGCGGCGGGTGCTGCTGGTCAGCACCGACGCGGCGTCCAACCTCGACGACATGCTGGGCATCGCCTTGAGCAACCAGCCGGTGGACGTGCCCGGCGTGCCGGGCTTGCAGGTGCTGAACATCGACCCCGATGCCGCCGCCGAGGCCTACCGCCAGCGCGTACTGGCGCAACTGGCCACCGATGCTTCGGACGACGAACGCAGCACCGTGCGCGAACAGCTGTCGGGCGCGTGCACCACCGAAATTGCCGCGTTTGACGAGTTTGCCTCGCTGCTGGCCAATGACATAGCCCAGCCTGCGCATGACCACGTCGTGTTCGACACCGCGCCCACCGGCCACACGCTGCGCCTGCTCAGCCTGCCCAAGGCGTGGAGCGGCTTTTTGGCCGACAACGACCGGGGCGCGTCGTGCCTGGGGCCGCACTCGGGCCTGAAGATGCAAGAGGCCCGATTCAACGCCGCGCTGGCTGCGCTGAGCAACCCGGCGCTCACCACCGTGGTACTGGTCACCCGGCCCGACCCGCGCCCCATGCAAGAGGCCGCGCGCACGTCTGCTGAGCTGCGACTGCTGGGTCTGGGCAACCAGCGCCTGGCCATCAATGGGGTGTTTCACGCCAGCCAGCCCGACGACGCGGCTGCCAACGCCATTGAGGCTTTGGGCCGCGAGGCCATGGCCCACCTGCCAGACGCACTGGCCGCCTTGCCACGCGACGAGGTGCCGCTGCGCGCCTTCAACACCGTGGGGCTGCCTGCTTTGAGGGAACTTTTTTGCATAGCTGAAAACCCAATACAGACAAGCGCTGGCGCACAAAAAAGCTTTGAATTTCCTGCGGCCACTCTGGCGCAGCTCACCGACGAGCTGGCCACCGCTGGGCACGGGCTCATCATGGTCATGGGCAAAGGCGGCGTGGGCAAAACCACCATTGCTGCCGCGCTGGCCGTGGGCCTGGTTCAGCGCGGCCACAACGTGCACCTGACCACCACCGACCCGGCGGCCCACGTCAGCCAGACGCTGGCAGGCGAGCTGCCCGGCCTGAAGGTGGACCGCATCGACCCCGTGGCCGAAACCCAGGCCTACATTGCCAAAATCATGGCCAGCAAGGGCAAGAATTTGGACGCCGACGGCAAGGCCCTGCTGCGGGAAGACCTGCAGTCGCCCTGCACCGAAGAAGTGGCCGTGTTCCACGCCTTCAGCCGCGTGGTGAACGAGGCACGCAGCGCCTTTGTGGTGCTGGACACCGCGCCCACCGGCCACAGCCTGCTGTTGATGGACGCCACCGGCGCTTACCACCGGCAAATGACCCAGCAGTACGAAGGCATGGCCAACGCCAAACACATCGTCACCCCGCTGATGCGCCTGCAAGACCCCGACACCACCAAGGTGCTGCTGGTCACCCTACCCGAAACCACGCCCGTAACTCAAGCCGCCGCACTGCAAGACGACCTGCGGCGCGCCCACATTGAGCCGTGGGCCTGGGTCATCAACAAAAGCCTGGCCGCCACCGGCACGGTGGACCCGCTGCTGCAAGCCCGGCTGGTGGGGGAACAGCAACAAACCGAGCGCATTGCACAGGGCTTGGCGCAACGCACCTATGCGTTGCCATGGCTGCCGGAGGCCCCGGTGGGGGTGGCCGCGCTGGGGGCGTTGACTCAGGCGTGAAAGCCCAGCAAGCGCCGGGGGTTGTGCCACATGACCTGCTGGCGCACGACGTCGTCGGGCATGAGCGTTTCAGCCAGCGCCATCAGCGGCCCCAGGTCAATGCGCTCGGGCGCGCGCAAAAACGGCCAGTCGGTGGCCCACAAGCAGCCCTCGGGGCCAAAGGCGTCCAGCAGGGCGTGCACATAGGCGTGCGTGTCGGCCCACGGGAACGGCTGCGCTGAAAACTTGGCAAAGCCCGACAGCTTCACCCGCACACGGCGTTCGTTGCCTTCACGGTGGTCGCGCCCCAAGGCCAACAACGCCTGAAACCCCGGCTGCGCCAGCCCGGCGGCCACGTCGGGGCGACCGCAGTGGTCAAACACCAGATTCACGCCGCTGGCTTGCAACAAGGGCAACACCTCGGGCAGTTGCTGCAATTGCACCTGCACATTGGCAAACAGGCCCAGGCTGGCCAAGCGCTGAAGCAGTGGGCCGATGTTGGCGTAGTGCGCCGCACCATACAACGCCACGTTGAACGCCACGCCCACCACACCGGCGGCTTTCAGCGAGGCCAACTCGTCCAGCGGCGCGTCGTTGCGCACCACGGCCACGCCTTTGAAGCGGGTGGGGTGGCGCGTCAGCGCATCCAGCAGGCAGCGGTTGTCGGTGCCATAGCCCGAGTTGGGCCCCACCAGCAACGCGTGGCGAAGGCCGTGGGCGTCCATGGTGTGCACCAGCGTGTCGGCAGAACCGGCTTCTTGGCCCTGCGGCCGGTACGCGGTATCGGCCGCGTAGGGGAAGCGCGCGGGGTCAAAAACGTGGCAGTGGGTGTCGATGCAGGGGGAGGTGATGGGGGGCCTCAAATCCGCGCAATCTTCAAATCGGGGTTGTTCAGCACGGCGGACGTGGCGCCGTCCAGGCGGTCCAGCAAGGGGTACAGCTCTGTGTTTTCGGCAATCAAGCGGCGCTCCAGCCACTGAAAAATATCGCCCGCCTCTTTGATGAACAGGCTGCCATCGGCACGGATGGTGTCGGCACTGGGCCAGCGGCGGTTGAACTCGGCCAGGCGGGGCAGGTTCTGCTTCATCTCAGCGCCAAACCGGGCGGCGGTGGCCTTGGTGCCGGTGTCTTCGGTGCCGTCCAGCGGCGGGTACAGCTCTTTGGCTTCTTGCTGCAAATGTTTGCCAAATTCGCCCAGCAATTGCGTCAGCAGGGTGCGGACCTCGGCGGCGTTGGAGGCCAGCAGCAGCGGGTTCAGGTGCCTTTTCAGCGCGGCAATGTGCTTGCGCAACGACTCGTGTTGCTTGCGCAGGGGCGCGCTTTTGAGTGCATGCATGGGACAGGAGGGCTGTGGGGTTGAACGCGGTGTGACAGGCTGCCGAGAATACCCCCTAAAACCGCACACCGGGAGCCCCGCATGTTGCGCGGCACCCACGGTGCGCCGGCGCCGTGCACCGGTCACACGGGCTATGGCAACAGTTCGTCAGACACGCACAGGCGGTTGCGGCCCAGGGCCTTGGCGGTGTAGAGCGCGGCGTCGGCGCGCGACAGCACCATCTCGGCGCGTTCGTCCTGTGGGAGGCAGTGGGCCACGCCCAGGCTCACATGCACGGGCATCCCATCGGGCGTGGCGACGCTGGCGGCCACGGTGTGGCGCAGCCGTTCGGCCAAGGGCAGCAGGTGCTCGTTGAAGCCGTCGGGCACCAACAGCACGAATTCTTCGCCACCGGTGCGGGCCAGCACGTCGGTGGGCCGCACCTGCCGCTGCATGGCCTGCGCCACCTGCTGAAGCACCGCGTCGCCCACCTGGTGGCCAAAGGTGTCGTTCACACGTTTGAAGTGGTCCACATCGATGCACACCACCGCAAACCCTTTCTCGTGGCGCTGCCAGTGGTGCCAGCAGCGGTCCAGTTCTTCGTTGAAGGCGCGGCGGTTGCGCAATTGGGTGAGCGCATCTTGGCGGTTCAGTGCCTCCATTTGCAGAAGGATGTTGTGCACCACCACATACGCCAGCACGCTGTTGAGCAGTGTGCACAGGGCCAGCACCAAATACGGCAGCAGCAACGAACCGGCCTGGTCGCGGTCCAGCTCAATGGGCCAACCCCACCACAAGCCCCCCACTGCCTTGGTCAGCAACACCCCGGAGATCAGCCACGCGGCGAAGGTCAGCAGCCAAGTGGCAATGGCGGCGTGGTGGCGGCGCAGCGGCACCCGCACCATGGCCCACGCCCGCAGAATCAGCCACACCAGCACCACATAGTTCACAGCCACGCGCTGGTTGCCCCAAGCGGGGTCCAGCCCCAGCACCACGATGGCGAAACTGCCGAGGGCCAGCAGCACCCAGGGTTCGGTGCGGGGCGGTTGCGCGCCCACCAGCCGCAAACCGCCGCCCCACAAGGCAACGAACGCCACCAGCCCCAGCACATTGGCGGGCGACCGGGTCAAGGCATCGGGGGCATGGCCCCGCAAGGCCACCAGCCACAAGCACAGTGCCAGCGCCAGGTTGAACAGCGCCAACAAACGCATGGCGGGGACCATGTCGGTTTTGAGGCGGGCCACCACCTGCCAAATGGACGCGTAAATGCCCAACTGCAATGCCACCATCACCCACAAGATTTGGGGTTGTGTCAGGTTGGACCAAACGAAAAACATGGGAGCCGGGGATGGGTGGAGGATGACGGCCCAACGTCACTGTTTTGCCCCCACGGTTGACGCGCTCAAGAAGCGTTGTGCCAATCCCACGGGGGCGCTGTTTTACAACGGCAGTGGCTGTTTCTCGGTGTCCGAATCGGGCGCTGACAGCACCCGTTCGGGTATTTCCCAAATCAGGACCTTGGGCGGTGAGCTGGTGAAGGCTTCATCGCCCAAGTAGGTGTGAATGGACTTGAAGAACCCACCACCGTCTTTGGCAACGTTCAGCACCTCAGCCGCCAGGTGCTGCTGCAAGGCACCGTGGAAATTGGCGCGGCGCGAATACGAAGTGCCCACCAACACCACGGGAGGGCCCGCATCATCCAGCAAGCCCCCTTCTGCGGGCGGGCTGGTGCGCTCGGTGGTTCGGACGGTTTCAATGTCGGGGTTGGGGCGCATCCAGTTGGGGACGTCGCTCAACCCCATGAGGCGCAGCAGGTCGCCCACCCTCGCTTCTGGAGCGGCAGCGGCCTTGGTTGCAAACTGCGTGGCGGGCACATCGGCCACCAAACGGTGGACTTCTGCCGCAATGGCTTTGGCGGCCACATCAGCACCGTCCTGATTCCAGTGGGTATCGGTGCTGTAAAACAACTGCTGGGCAGCGGCGGCGGGCCCCATGACGCCGAGCAGGTCCACCGTTTGGACACCCGCTGCACGCAGGCCTTCAAGGGCCGTGGGATACCGGCTGGCATGCCAGCTGGGGTATTGCCCGCTGGACAGCTGTTGCGCGTGCACACGTGCTTTGTCGGGCAACAACGCCACCACCAGCTTGACACCGCGTTGGTCCAACTCGGCAGACAGCTTGCCCACCGTGGCGACGCGTTTGTTGAGTTGCGTCAACGATTGGGGGGAATAGGCCAGTTCCTCCACCGAGAACAACCACTCGTCCCGGCCCAGGCGCACTTCATCCCCGGCGCCCTGGAACACGAGGTACCGGCCCGCATTGGCCATGGCAATGAGGGTGCTGCGTGCGGGCAGGTGGTTGTCCAGGTGCTTGTTGAGCTTTTCAGTGGCCACACCGGTGCGAATGTCGTCGAACCCACGCGGTACATCCGCCACATCGGGGTGCGACAAAGACTGAACCGCCTGCCAGCTGCCCAGGGTCATCAATGCCACCATGACAGCACCGGCCAACCAGGCTTCAAACGGTGCTTTCTCGGGAACGTCAATCTTTACATCCATAACGACCTCAGAACTGGAAGTACAAAAACGGTGTGAACGCCTGCGCAGACAGCGTGGCAACCGCCCACAAAAAGATGGGCAACACCAGCAGGCGCGCACGGCCCGTGATGGAGCGCTTCACCCACGGCAGCGCGAACACCAGCAACCCACCCACCAGCATGACCCACAGGCGTTCGGGCACCACTTGCCAGGCCAAGTCTGGGCTGAAGGACAGCGACACGCCCGAGCCGATGCCAAACATGGCAGACAACGTGGTCATCGCGGCCGTCAAGGTGTGGGCACGGAAAAACACCCACCCAATCATGACCAGCACCAGCGTGAACAGCATGGCCACCCAGCGGGGCAAGAACGGCTGGGGGAAATGGGAGCGCCAGTAGCGCTCCAGCGCCAATATGCCCCCGTGCCAGATGCCCCAGACAATGAACGTCCAGTTGGCGCCGTGCCAAAACCCGCCCAGCACCATGGTCAGCATCAAGTTGACGTAAGTGCGAACCTCGCCTTTGCGGTTGCCCCCCAGCGGCACATACAAATACACCCGCAGCCACGTGGACAAGGAAATGTGCCAACGCCGCCAAAACTCGGTGATGGACGCCGAGGTGTAGGGGTCGTCAAAGTTTTTCTGGAAGTGAAACCCAATCATCAGGCCCAGGCCAATGGCCATGGTGCTGTAGCCACTGAAGTCGAAAAACAGCTGAATGGTGTAGGCCATGGCGCCCAACCAGGCATCGGCCATGGTCGGGTTTGACAAATTGAAGGCCGCTTCCACCATGGGGTTCATGGGGTCGGCAATCAGCACTTTGCCCGAAAAGCCCGCCATGAAAATCAGGCAGCCTTGCGAGAAATGCGCCCACGAATGCTCGCGGTGGCGGAACTGGTCGGACAACGGTTCGTAACGCAACACCGGCCCGGCCACCAGCTGGGGAAACAGTGAAATGAAGGCGGCGAAATCAAACAGGTTGTCGGTTTTGGGCGCATCGCCCCGGTAAACGTCCACCATGTAGCTCATGGCGTGGAAGATGAAAAACGACAGCCCGATGGGCAACAGCACGCGGCCGTACTCCATGGGGGCAAAACCCAAGCCCGCCAACAGCGCGTTCATGCTGTCCATGCCGAAATTGAAGTATTTGAAATACGCCAATGTCGCCAGGTTCAGTACCACCCCCACAAACAGGGTGGCATAGCGGTGTCGCCACCCAGGCGACTCCATCAGCAAGGTGAGGTAATACGCCACCAGCGTCACACCCGCCAGCAGCAAAGCAAAGTCGGGGCGCCACCACCCGTAAAAGAAATAGCTGAATACCAGTATCAGCCCCGACCTAGCCTTGAAAGGAATCAGGTAATAGAGGGTCAGAAACAGCGGCAGAAACAAAAACAGAAACAGGTGTGAAGTAAAGACCATACACAGGCGTGGTTTGCGTGGGTGAAAGGCTGGGGCTTTACGGCCCATAATTCCGCTGCCGTTATACGCTCCTTTTTGCCGCATCAATGAACCTGATCCAAACACTGAATCGCTTGCTGGGCTTGACTTTGATGCTGTGCGCAAGCGCAGGGCCGGCGTTGGCCCAGAGCAACAAATCGGCCCAAACGGCCCAAGCCAGCAAGACCTGTCAAGCCACCCCCGGGTCGGCGTACGTGCTGGGCGACTCCCTTGCCTTTGGCCTGAAACATGCAGGTCTGGAGGTCACGCTGCGGGCACTGTTGCGCGGCACACAAACCATCAGCTTCGACGGCGGGCGCTCCATCACCACGCCGGGCACACACATCAAAAAATCCGCCCTTGACAGCGTGGACACGGATGCGGCGCTGATTTCGTCGGCCAAGGTCGTGATCATCGTGTTGGGCACCAACATGCTGGAGGCCAACTTCGCCGAAAGCCAAATAGCGCTGATGCGCAAGCTCAAGGCACTGAACCCACGCGCCCACTATTTCTGGGTGGACATCGGTGCCACCATGTCCAACTACGCGGCGCAGTGGAGCGAGCGCAACAAAACCATTTACGACAACGCCCAAATTTTGGGCTACCAGGTCATCAGCCGCTACAAAGCCATTTTTGGCGCCAACGCCGACCCTTTCCGCATCCAGGCAGGGGCGCTGTTCCCGGGGTACACCTCTGAACAAGGCTACGGGGGGCAAGGAAGCGTGCACGGGTATGACCTGGAACTGTCACAGGCCATCCTGGACGCGCTGCTGCGCAACCTGTCGCAAATTCAATGCGGCAAGTGACCCCATGAGACACCTCTCCCCCCGCGACGCCTGGGCACTGGTACAAGCGCAGCCCGACGCCCTGTTTGTGGACGTGCGCATGGAAATCGAATCGCTGTACGTGGGCCGCCCGCCCGGCGTGGAAAACATCCCATGGTACGAATACCCCGATCTGACGGCCAACCCCGGCGCCTTTGCCACCGCCGTCGAGCGCGAAGCAGGCAGTAAAACCCGCACCGTGGTGCTGATTTGCCGCAGCGGCAAACGCACCGTGGAAGCCGGCCAAGCGCTTGAGGCGGCAGGCTTCAGCGATGTGGTGAATGTGTTGCACGGGTTTGAAGGCGAGCTGGACGACCGCTTCCACCGCTCCACCGTCAGCGGCTGGCGCTTTGAAGGCCTGCCTTGGGAACAGATGTGATTCTCAGAATCTTTTTGGCACCCAGCGCTTGATGGTATTCATTTGTTTGCTATGCCTGTGAGCGCCATGGAGCAGGCCCACGCGGTGCTGGAAGAGGTGTTTGGCTACGCCGCGTTTCGCGGCCCGCAGGCCGACATCGTGGCCCACGTGTTGGGCGGGGGCGACGCGCTGGTGCTCATGCCCACGGGCGGCGGCAAAAGCCTGTGTTACCAGGTGCCCGCCATCGTCAAACACCGCGCAGGCCAGGGCGTGAGTGTGGTGGTGTCACCCCTCATTGCGCTGATGCACGACCAGGTGGGCGCGCTGCACGAGGCCGGGGTGGCCGCCGAGTTTCTGAACAGCAGCCTCACCCCCGACGAAGCCGCCCAGGTGGAAAAACAGCTGCTGCGCGGCGAACTGCCCCTGCTGTATGCCGCCCCCGAGCGCCTGACCACGCCCCGCTTTCTGGCCCTGCTCGATTCGCTGCACGAGCGCGGCCTGCTGGCCCTGTTTGCCATCGACGAAGCCCACTGCGTGAGCCAGTGGGGCCACGACTTCAGGCCCGACTACCGGGCCCTGAGCGTGCTGCACGAGCGCTTTCCCGGCGTGCCCCGCATGGCGCTGACCGCCACCGCCGACGACCTCACCCGCGCCGACATGGTGGCCCACCTGCGGCTGGAAGACGCGGGCCAGTTCGTCAGCAGCTTTGACCGGCCCAACATCCGTTACACCATCGTCGAAAAAACCGACCCCAGCCAGCAACTGCTGCGTTTCATCCAGCGCGAACACGCGGGCGAAGCCGGGGTGGTGTACTGCCAAAGCCGCAAACGCGTGGAAGAAGTGGCCACGCTGCTGGCGCGCGAGGGCGTCAACGCCCTGCCCTACCACGCGGGCCTGGACAGCCGTGTGCGCCAGACCCACCAAGACCGTTTTTTGCGCGAAGACGGTGTGGTGGTGGTGGCCACCATTGCCTTTGGCATGGGCATCGACAAGCCCGATGTGCGTTTTGTGGCCCACCTGGACATGCCCAAAAACATCGAGGGCTACTACCAGGAAACAGGCCGCGCCGGGCGCGATGGCGAACCCGCCGACGCCTGGATGGTGTACGGCCTGCAAGACGTGGTGAACCAGCGCCGCATGATCGACGAAAGCCCCGCTGGCGACGAGTTCAAACACGTGATGCGCGGCAAACTCGACGCCCTGCTGGGCCTGGCCGAAGCCACCGACTGCCGCCGCGTGCAACTGCTGGGCTACTTCGGCGAAGCCTCGCAGCCCTGTGGCAATTGCGACAACTGCCTGGTACCGCCGGAAACACTCGATGCCACCGAGCCCGCCCGCATGCTGCTGAGCTGCATTTACCGCGTGCACCAGGCCACCGGCATGGCGTTTGGCGCGGGGCACCTGATGGACATCCTGCGGGGCAAAACCACCGACAAAGTGACCCAATACGGGCACGAGCGCCTGAGCACCTTCGGCATTGGCGCGCATTTGAGTGAAACGCAGTGGCGCAGCCTGCTGCGCCAGCTCATTGCCCGCGAAGCGGTGGCCGTGGCCACCGACGGGTTCAACACCCTGTCGCTAACCGACGGGGCGCGGGCCATTTTGCGGGGCGAAGAACGCCTGAGCCTGCGCGTGGCCCAGCCCCCCGCCGCCGGTGGCCGCCAGCGCAGCGGCAGTGCCCGCCGTGGCGCGGCCGTGCCCAAAGAGGAAACCGCCCTGGACCCCGCCCAGACCCAGGCACTGGCGGCCCTGAAGGCCTGGCGCGCCGGCGTGGCCAAAGAGCACAACCTGCCCGCGTTTGTGATTTTTCACGACAGCACGCTGCGCGCGCTGGCCGAGCGCCAGCCCCAGCGCCTGGGCGATTTGCAAGGGGTGCCCGGTGTGGGCCAGAAAAAACTGGAGGCCTATGGGCCCCAGGTGCTGGCGGTGTTGACCGCCCTCAGCCCACAGAGTCCGCAGCCAGCCTGAGCACGCGGCGCATTTCGGCCACCAGCTGTTTGCGTTCCACCGGCTTGGTGACGTAGCCGTCCATGCCCCCGGCCAGGCAGCGTTCGCGGTAGCCCTCCATGGCGTGGGCCGTCATGGCCAGGATGGGGGTGTGGCGGCCCAGCGGGCCTTCGTGTTCGCGCAAGCGGCGGGCGGCGGCAAAGCCGTCGAGCACGGGCATTTGAATGTCCATGAACACCAAATCAAACGGCTGGTCAGCGGGCTGCGCCACAAAGGCCGTCACCGCCAGCTCGCCGTTGGCCACCAGCGTGACCTGTTGGCCCAGGTGCTCCAGAATTTTGCGCGCCACCACCTGGTTGATGGGGTGGTCCTCGGCCACCAGCACACGCAAGCCCTTTGGCAACTCGGCCAACGCCTGTGTCAGGTCCAGGCTGGGGGCCTGGGCCACGGGCAGCCCCAAGTCAAACCAGAAACGCGAGCCTTCGCCCGGCTGGCTGGACACCTGCAAGCGCCCACCCATCAGCCCCACCAGGCGCGACGAAATGGTCAGCCCCAGGCCCGTGCCGCCAAAGCGGCGGGTGATGGAGGTGTCGGCCTGCGAAAACGCGTCAAACACCGAGGCCAGGCGCTCGGGTGCAATGCCAATGCCCGAGTCCTGCACGGCAAAGCGCAACACCGGGGCCGCCCCTGCCGGGGCATCTGCGTCTGCGGGCAGCACCGCCACGTGCACGGTGACATACCCGGCTTCGGTGAACTTGATGGCGTTGCCCACCAGGTTCAGCAACACCTGGCGCAGGCGGCCCGCATCGCCCAGCACCCACTCTGACACGGTGGGGTCCACGTCGATGCGAAAGACCAGGTCGCGCCCCTCGGCCCGGTGCTTGAGCGGTGCCAGGGCGTGGCGCATCAGCTGGGGCAGGTTCAGGGGCAGGTGCTCGATGTCGAGCTTGTTGGCCTCGATTTTGGAAAAGTCGAGGATGTCGTTGATGACCGTCAGCAGCGCCTTGGCCGAGGTGTGCACCATCTCCAGGTGGGTGCGCTGCTCGGGCTTGAGCTCGCTGGACAGGCACAGCTCGGTCAGGCCCAGGATACCGTTCATGGGCGTGCGGATCTCATGGCTCATGTTGGCCAGAAAGTCGCCCTTGGCCCGGCTGGCGGCCTCGGCTGCATCGCGGGCGGCGGCCATGGCCTGCTCGTAGGCCTTGGTGGCTGAAATGTCCATGCTCACGCCGGTGGCGCGCACGGGTTCGCCTTCGGGGTCGTACTCCACCACACGGCCGGTGAAGGCCACCCATTTGTAGGCCCCGTCTTTGCAGCGCAACTGCACCTCGGTGCGGAAGGTGTCGGTGCGGCGGGCCTCGAAATAGGCGCCGATTTCGTTGGCGAACCGAATGGCCTCATCGGGGTGCAACAGCGCCACCAGGCTGGTGTAGTGGGGAGCCAAGTCGCTGGGGGCATACCCCAGCATGGCGGCCCACTCGTCGCTGAAATGCGTGTGGTGGGTCTGCAGGTTCCAATCCCAAAGGCCGATGTTGGAACCCTGCACGGCCAACATCAACCGCTGCTCGCTGGCGTGCAATGCCTGACGTGCCTGGGCATGGGCCTGCACCAGTTGCGCCATGCGGTGGGCCAGGGCCTCCAGGTCACCGGGCCGCGCGGTGGGGCTGAGGGCGGGCAACGCCACCTGCGGGTCCACGTCCAGCCCCTCGGTCAGTTGGTTCAGGGTTTGCAGCAGGCTGGCAGCAGAGCGCTGCATCTGGGCGGACTCGTCGCGCAGCTTTTGGTTGACGGCGTTGAGCTCATCAGAACTGAGCGCCAGGCTGCGTTGGCTCAACAGCAGGTCGCGCTCCATTTGCCCGTACACACCGTCCACCTGGGCCAACCAGCGGGGCAGCCCTTGCAGCACGCGCTGGGCGGCCGGGGGCGTGTCTGGCCGGGCGGCCAGCTCATTCAGGGCTTGCAAGCAGGCGGCAAGCGCCTCTGGGGTGTCAGCCCCCCAGTGTTGGCGCAGTTGCCGTTGCAGCAGTTTGCCAGGTGTCATGGCAAAGCAGGTGGCGGCAGTTCGCGCAGCAGGGTGATGGTCATGGTCTGGTTGTGCAGCTTGCAGGCCACGGTGTCCACCAGGGGGCTGATTTCGCCGTTGGAATAGAACCCCGCCAGCGTGGTGTGCGCGCCCAGCACTTGGCCCACGGCCTCCACTTCTTCGTCCACACGGGCGCCCATCACCAGTTTGCGGCCCACACAACTGACCAGCAGGGCCAGCGCGGGGGTGGTGGGATCCGTGGGGCGCAAGGCGGTGTGGGTGATGGCATGTTGGGCGGCGGTTTCAGCAGCGTCCACCAGTGCATCGACCGAGGCCTGCATCAACTGCAAGTGCCCGCCCTCGCTCACATCCCCGGCCAGCACCAGGCTGCCGTCGGTGGGGTTCACACCCAGGATGGTGCGGGTCAGGCCCACGGCCGCCTGGTCTTCGCCCAGCACCGACCAGGGGAACAGCAGGCCCGAGGCGGGCAATTGCGCGGCGTATTCACCCAGGTAGCGTTTGTAAATATCCAAGGCACGCTCGCCGTCCAACTCGTACAACACGTTGCCTTCGGCGCGGGTGACGCGGCGCACAGGGCCAAACCGCTGCCAGCCACCAAACGAGGCGTGCGACACGTCCCATGTGGGACCGTCCAGCCCCACGGCCACCACGTCGGTCGTAGACACACCGTTGGGGCCCAGCACGCGGGCCCCGGTAAAGCGGCCGCCATCACCTGCCAGCCCCCCCGTCACCAACACCCCCGCACCCAACGCGCCCACCAGGCCATCGACCAAGGCGCTGCCGTTGATGTTCGCCCCCTGGCCCAGCACCAACACGTGGCGCAGTTCAGGGTGGTTCAAGCGTTGCGCGAGGCGCTGGCCCACGCTGAACGAATCTGCCATGTCTGCCAACTGCTCAGCCACCACGCGAAACGCCGGGGTGTCGAAATGCAGGGCGGTGGCCACCAGGGTGTCGTCGGCCACGCCTTGGTTGGAAATCTCACCGGCCGTGGAACACCCCACCCACTGCGCACCGGGCACCGCGTTTTGAAGGTGCGCCACATCGAGACCGTCCACAGCATTCAAGCTGCCAAACACCAAAACCAATTGGGGCTGCGCGGCCGCCAAGGTGGCCAAGTCGCTCGGGGTAAAACCGTTGTCGCCTGCGGTGCACTGCGTGACTTTCATGCCGGTGTCCTTTTTGTAATGGTGGGTGAAATCCAGTGGTGGGCACCCGGGTTTCAGCATAACGCAGGTGGGGATTTCTTCCCGGTTCCCACACAATGCTTGCCCATGGTCACGCTCACCGACATCGAACAAGCCGCCCACCGCCTGCAAGGCCAGGTGCTGAACACACCGTGTGTGGAATCGCGCACGCTGTCGCAGCTCACGGGCGCGCAGGTGTTTCTGAAATTTGAAAACCTGCAATACACCGCCTCGTTCAAAGAGCGCGGGGCCTGCAACAAGCTACTGCAAATGGACGCGGGCGGCGCCACGCCGCAGGGCGTGGTGGCCATGTCGGCAGGCAACCACGCCCAGGGCGTGGCCTACCACGCGCAAAAGCTGGGACGGCGCGCCGTGATCGTCATGCCGCTGTTCACCCCCGGCATCAAGGTGGAGCGCACGCGCGGCTTCGGGGCCGAGGTGGTGCTGCACGGCAACAGCCTGGACGAGGCCCGCGAACACGCCTACCAACTGGCGCGCGAACAGCACCTGGCATTTGTTCACCCCTACGACGACCCGGCCATCGTCGCGGGCCAGGGCACGGTGGGGCTGGAAATGCTGCAAGCCGTGCCCGACCTGGACACGCTGGTGGTGGCCGTGGGCGGGGGCGGGCTGATTGCGGGCATGGCCACAGCGGCCAAGGCTCTGAAGCCAAACATTCGCGTGGTGGGGGTGCAAACCCAGCGCTTTCCGGCCATGGTCAATGCCATGACCGGCAGCCAGCACCCCACCACCGCGCAAAACTCCATTGCCGAGGGCATTGCCGTGGGCACTCCGGGCCAACTGCCCCAGACACTGGTGCGCCAGGCGGTGGACGAGTGGCTGCTGGTGGACGAGGGCGACATCGAACAGGCCATCGTCATGTTGCTGGAGATTGAAAAAACCCTGGTGGAAGGCGCGGGCGCCGCCGGGCTGGCCGCGCTGCTGAAACACCCCGAACGGTTCCAAGGCCAGCGCGTGGGGCTGGTGCTGTGCGGCGGCAACATCGACCCGCTGCTGCTCGCCTCCATCATCGAGCGCGGCATGGTGCGCGCCGGGCGGCTGGCCCGCATCCGCGTCAACACGCGCGATGTGCCCGGCTCGCTGGCACGCATCACGGCCACCGTGGCCGAGGCCGGGGCCAACGTGAACGAGGTGCACCACCAGCGCGCCTTCACCCTGCTGGCCGCACAAAACGTGGAAATAGAACTGGTGCTGCAAACGCGCGGGCCGGGGCATGTCGAGCTGGTGCTGGCCGCGTTGCGTGCGGCAGGCTTCGAGGCGGCGGTGTGCCGCCCCAGTTGAAACAGGTGGTTTGCCGCCGGTTTCACCTAGAATTGACGGATATCAAACCGCAGTCCAGTCTGTACACCACCGTTACCCAGGAGACCTTGATGGCACACGCCCCCGACCATTCCCAAGCCCACGCAGAGCAAGACGTGGTCGAGTCCGTTGTTCACCACATGCCCGTGGTGTTGCCCGTGGCCGGTGCCGTGCTGATCTTCCTGTTGGCCTTCATCGCCGTGTTCATGGCCTGACCACCCCCAGCAGCTCAAGCCATCACAGAACCGGGCCATGCCCGGTTTTTTTACGTCAGCATTAGGTTATGCATTTCTTGCATGTAACTTGGCCGTAACTGACAGGCTGGCGTTTTTAAAATAGCAGCCCTTGGCCGACACGCGGTGCCGGGCAGCAGGCCTTACCCCTCTGCTGACCGGCCAACACTGCAACCAGCTCACAGCTCCGCAGCCTCCGGGCGCCGACCGGGACGCCCGTTTTATTTACCGCTGGAGCTGTCGCATGAATTCACCCGTGATGCAGGGCCTTGCCCTGAACACACCCTCTTTCGTCAAAAACGCCAAATTGGTGGCCTGGGTCGCCGACATGGTGGCGCTGTGCAAACCCGCCGCCATCCACTGGTGCGACGGGTCTGACGCCGAATACAACCAGCTGTGCGACCAAATGGTGGCCAGCGGCACACTGAAGCGCCTGAACCCCGCCAAGCGCGCCAACTCGTTCCTGGCCTGCTCCGACCCATCGGACGTGGCCCGCGTGGAAGACCGCACCTACATCTGCTCCGAGCAGAAAGAAAACGCCGGCCCCACCAACAACTGGATGGCACCGGCCGAGATGCGCGCCACGTTGCAACCCCTGTTCGACGGCTGCATGAAGGGCCGCACCATGTATGTGGTGCCTTTCAGCATGGGTCCGCTGGGCTCACCCATTGCGCACATTGGCATCGAACTGTCTGACAGCGCCTACGTGGCCGTCAACATGAAAATCATGACCCGCATGGGCAAGGCCGTGTACGACGTGCTGGGCGTGGACGGCGAATTCGTGCCCTGCATGCACACCGTGGGTGCGCCGCTGGAAGTCGGCCAGAAAGACGTGGCCTGGCCCTGCAACCCCAAGACCAAATACATCGTTCATTACCCCGAAACCCGCGAAATCTGGAGCTACGGCTCCGGCTACGGCGGCAACGCGCTGCTGGGCAAGAAGTGCTTTGCGCTGCGCATTGCGTCCAACATGGGCCGCGATCAGGGCTGGCTGGCCGAGCACATGCTCATCCTGGGCGTGACCAACCCCCAGGGCAAGAAATACCACGTGGCAGCCGCTTTCCCCAGCGCCTGCGGCAAGACCAACTTCTCCATGCTGGTGCCCCCAGCCGGATTTGACGGCTGGAGCGTGACCACCATTGGCGACGACATCGCCTGGATCAAGCCCCGTGTCGATGCCGACGGCCAAACCCGTCTGTACGCCATCAACCCAGAAGCGGGTTACTTTGGTGTGGCCCCCGGCACCAACATGCTGACCAACCCCAACTGCATGCGCAGCCTGGACAAAGACGTGATCTTCACCAACGTGGCCCTGACCGACGACGGCGACGTGTGGTGGGAAGGCATGGAGCACGACACCGGCAGCGTGCCCGAGCACCTGATCGACTGGCAAGGCAAAGACTGGACGCCTGCCATTGCCAAAGAAACCGGCGCCAAGGCCGCGCACCCCAACTCGCGGTTCACCGTGGCCGCCACCAACAACCCCGCGCTGGACAGCGCGTGGAACGACCCCGCCGGTGTGCCCATCGACGCGTTCATCTTCGGTGGCCGCCGCTCCACCACCGTGCCGCTGGTCACCCAGGCACAAAGCTGGACCGAAGGCGTGTACATGGCCGCCACCATGGGCTCTGAAACCACCGCGGCCGCCTTTGGCGCACAAGGCGTGGTGCGCCGCGACCCCTTCGCCATGCTGCCCTTCGCCGGTTACAACATGAGCGACTACTTCCAGCACTGGCTGGACATGGGCACCAAGCTGGAAGCCGCCAACGCCACGCTGCCCGGCGTGTTCTGCGTGAACTGGTTCCGCAAGGGTGACAACGGCAAGTTTGTGTGGCCCGGCTACGGCGAAAACATGCGCGTGCTGAAGTGGATGATTGACCGCCTGGAAGGCCAAGCCACGGGCACCCAAAACATCTTCGGCACAAGCCCCACCTACGGCGAAATCACCTGGGACGGCCTGAACTTCACCCAAGAGCAGTTCAACACCGTGACCAGCATCGACAAAGCCGCCTGGACCCAGGAACTGGCCCTGCACGACGAGCTGTTCGCCCAGCTGGCGTACCACTTGCCCAAGGCACTCGAAGAGACCAAGGCGCGCATCCAGGACCGCCTGAGCGCCTGACACGCGACCCGGCACAAGACCGAGTTTGCACCTGAACCCTGGGTCCTCAATGGGCCTGGGCCCCAAGCCACCCTTGCGGTGGCTTTTTTGTGTCTGCTTGAAGCCAGGTCAGTGGGCGGCGACGCTGAAGCGGGCGCGCGAGCGGGCCTGGGCACGCGCCTGGGCCGAGCGGTCGAGCCACGACAGCACCGCCTGCGACAGGCGGACCGACACACGCGAGAGCAGCAGCAGCGCCGACAACAACACCGACCACAGCACCAACCCGGCAAGCCAATAACCCACGTCAATGCGGTCGAGCAAAAACCGCTCGGTCAGCAGCACCAGGCCGGCCATGACAGCTGCGACCCACATCAGGGCCAGGCCACGGACCATGTCCTGGCCCATGCCGGTGGAGGGCGGAGGGGCAACGGGGGTGTCGGCCTGCTCGGCGGGTTGAGAAGCCATCAAAGGGCGGGCGGGGTAGGCGCTGGGGCTGAAAACGGGGGTGGACATCGTGGACCTCCTGAAAACAATGAACGGTCTCGTGGACCGGACTGAACTATAAGGGTTTTCCCTGATTTTTGTGCAATGCAGCAAAAAGCCCGTTTCCCACCCCAAGGGGGTTGCGTTGGCGACAGGCGGTCTGGCCATGGGGCGACTGCGGTCGGCTTACACTCAAACGTCACGCGTACCTTTGGAGAGGCAACATGAAAATCCTGCTCGCGGTGGATGGCAGCAAATTCACCAAAAAAATGCTGGCTTACCTCACCACGCACCCGGAGCTGTTCGGGCCCCACAACACCTACACAGCGTTCACCGCCATTGGGGCGTTGCCCCCGCGCGCACGCGCTGCCGTGGGCGCGGAAATTGCCAAAGGCTATTACGAGGACGAAACCGCCAAGGTGGCGGCGCCCGTGGTCAAGTTCCTGGCACGCCACGGCATCACACCCCAGGTCGTCTACAAGGTGGGCCAGCCGGGTGAACTGATCGCCAAAGCCGCGTCGGAAGGCGGTTTCGACATGGTCATGATGGGTTCGCACGGCCACAGCGCGCTGGGCAACCTGGTCATGGGCTCCGTTGCCACACAGGTGCTGGCGCATTGCGCCGTGCCCGTGCTGCTGGTGCGCTGATTTTTGCCTCACACGCCATGCTGAAAAAAATACGGGTTGAAGATGTCCGCTTGGGCATGCACATCAAGGAGTTTTGCGGCTCCTGGATGGATCACCCGTTCTGGCGCGGCCAGTTTGTGATCACCGACCCCAAAGACCTGCAAAAAATCCTGGCCAGCGCCGTGCGCGAGGTCATCATCGACACAGGCAAGGGGCTGGATGTGCCCGCCGAGGCCCCCCAGTCAGAGGCCCCTGCCGAACCCGCCAAAGTGGCCGACGACATCGAACAGGCGGTCATGTACGACCGCCCGGTGTCGTTGCCACAGGAAAAGGTGGCGTCCCACAAAGAATTTGCCCGCGCGGCCGCCATTTGCCGCCAGGCGTCGGGGGCGGTCTCTTCCATGTTCCAGGAAGCCCGCATGGGCCGCGCGGTGGACACGGTGGTGGCCCGCCAGGTGGTGCAAGACATCTCCGATTCGGTCACCCGCAACGGCGGTGCACTCATCAGCTTGGCGCGGCTGAAAACCGCCGACGACTATTCGTACATGCACTCGGTGGCCGTGTGCGCCCTGATGGTGGCACTGGCCAAACAAATGGGCATGAACGACGTCGAAACCCGCGCCGCCGGGTTTGCTGGCCTGCTGCACGACATTGGCAAAATGTCCATTCCGCTGGATGTGCTCAACAAGCCCGGCAAACTCACCGACGAAGAATTTGACCTGGTGAAACGCCACCCCGAAGAGGGCGTGCGCATCCTCCAGGAAAGCGGCACCACAGACGCCGCCGCCATCGACGTGTGCCTGCACCACCACGAAAAAACCAACGGCACCGGCTACCCCCACCGGCTGGTGGACGCGCAAATCAGCCGCCTGGCCAAAATGGGCGCCGTGTGCGATGTCTACGACGCCATCACCAGCAACCGGCCCTACAAGGCGGGTTGGGACCCGGCGCAGTCGCTGAAACAAATGGCCTCGTGGGCCAACGGCCACTTCGACCCCAAAATTTTCCAGGCCTTCGTCAGCAGTTTGGGCATCTACCCCACCGGCTCGCTGGTGCTGCTGGACAACAACAAACTGGCGGTGGTCACCGACCAAACGCCCGGCTCGCTGCTCAAGCCCATGGTGAAGGTGTTTTTCTCCACCCGCTCGGGCGAACGCATGACGCCAGAAATGGTGGATTTGTCGGCCGCCAGTTGCCGCGTGAAGATCGTGGGCCGTGAAGACCCCGACAAATGGAAATTCCCCGACCTGGACGAACTCTGGTCCGGCCTGGCCCCCAACAAACGCTGATGCGCCAAGCGCTTGCGCGCTTTCAGCGGGTGTTGAGCCCGTCGAAACAAGTGGCCAGCACCAAGGCCACGATTTCATCGGTGGTGTGCTGACCCGCCGCCTTCATGAAACCCAGCACGGGGTCGCACGCGCGCGCAAACAGCGTGTACAGCACCACGATGGGCGGCGTGGCCGGGTTCAACGCCCCGCTGGCCTGGGCTTGTTCGATCCACCCCCCCAGCTGGTCGCTGACGTTCACCAAAGCGTCCAAATACGCGGCGTGGCCCATCAGGGTGGCGCGCAAGGTGGAGTTTTCGGTGGGCAGCAGCGGCATTTCGCCCGCCAGGTGCACCTGCATGGCCCAGCGGACCACACTTTTGAGCTTGTCGTGTGCGGCCAGCCCGGCGGGCAGGGTGGCCATGTGGTCCAGCGTGCGCTGCAAAATGCGCACCATGGCCGCCGCCGCCAGGTGTTCTTTGCTGGGAAAGTGTTTGTAGAGGCTGGCCTTGGCCACGCCCACCTCGGCGGCCACCTCGTCCACCGTCATGCCTTCAAAGCCTTTTTCGGCCAGCAGGCGGTTCACGGCCAACACGATGGCGTCTTCACGGGCTTGGTGCATTTTTTCCCGGAAGCTCGCTTTTTTGACGGGCACGGGGGGCACTGGCGGGGTGGGGGTGTGGGCGGTGGTGACCATGGCGGTGTGATTGCCTTTAAAAACAGCAGCTATTGAACCACACGACCAAAAACCTTACGGGCAGGTCACGGAAAAACTCTGCGGTTTAAAGCGTGGCGCCCCATGGCACGGCGTGGGCGCTGCGTCCTGGTTCAGGCCGCGTGCACACCCGCCCGCCCCGAGGCCACCGCGTACACCGCTTGCACCCCCAGCGCGGCCCCGGCTTGCGCGGGAAAGGGCGTGGTGAGGAAGGTGGCCGTGGCGTTGTCGGGTGTGACCACCACACGGGTGTAACCGCGCTCGTCGCTGCGGGCGTGGGCAATGTCGGGGTTGCTGGTGCGGATGCGCGCCAACGCGCCCTCGCCCATGCCCCGGGTGGTGATGGAGGTGCCCACAAACTCGCTGGCCACCACGGGTGACGCGGGGTCGTTGGGCACCACGCGCAGGTTGGCGGCCACGTTCTGGTGCACATCGCCGCCCAAGGTGACCACGTTGGTGGCCCCGGTGTCGGCCACGGTTTGCAGCAGGCGGGCGCGGGCAGCGGCGTAGCCGTCCCAGCCGTCGGTGTAAATGGTGCGGCCCAGCGGGGTGTCGATGCCGGTGGAGCTGAGCTGGGTGCTTTGCGCCAGCAGCCGCCACTGGCGGCGCGACGCGGCCAGGCCCTGGGCCAGCCACTGCTCTTGTGCGGTGCCCAGCATGCTGCGGGCGGCGTCATCGCTTTCGGTGCAGTTCAGCACCACACGCCCCCCGCCTTTCAACGGGTCTCGGCAGGGCTGGACGCTGCGGTGCTGGCGGCAGTCCAGCGTCCACAGGTCGGCCAGGCGGCCCCAGGCCCACTGGCGGTGGATGCGCGGGTGGGCACTGCCCCAGGCCTCGGCGGTTCCGGGGGCGAACGGCAAAACGGGCATGTGTTCGAAATACGCCTGGTAGGCGGCGGTGCGGCGCGCCAGAAACAAGGCCGGGTCTTGGTACTTGGCCGAGTGCTCCCCGGCATAGTCGTTGTCCACCTCGTGGTCGTCCCAGGTGCACAGCCAGGGGTGGGCGGCATGGCTGGCACGCAGGTCGGCGTCTGACTTGTACAACGCGTGGCGCTCGCGGTAGTCGGCCAGGCTTTGGGGCACGCCCCCGGTGTGCGGGCGGATGCGGTGTTGCGGGTTGGTGCTTTCGTAGATGTAGTCGCCCACGAACAGCACCAGGTCCAGGTCGTCACGGGCGATGTGGGCGTGCGCCGTGTAATGGCCTTGTTCGTAGTGCTGGCACGAGGCCAGCGCCAGCCGCAGGCGGGCCACCGGCGCATCGGGGGCAGGCGCTGTGCGGGTGCGGCCCACCGGGCTTTGGGCGTTGCCACAGCGGAAGCGGTACCAGTAGGGGCGGTCGGGCTTGAGGCCGTTCACACGGGCGTGCACGCTCCAGCCGCGCGCCGCGTGGGTGGTGAACTCGCCGGTGTGCACGCGTTTTTTCAGGGCTTCGTCTGTATAAACTTCATAGCTGACAACGCATACCTGTTGAGCGCTGAGGCCTGATTTTTCATGAAAATGATCGGCTTGCTCAGTCGCCGATGCCACCGCGCCCGGCCGGGCGGGGCCGGGGCACAGGCGCGTCCACAGCAACACGGTGTCGGGCCCTGGCTCACCGCTGGCCACGCCCAGGGTGAAAGGGTCGGTGCGCCAGGCGGGTGTGGCGGCGGTGGTGGCCCCGGCGGGGCGGGCCATGGCGGCCAGGGCCTGGCCCAGGCCCCAAGCGGACGCAGAGCCCCCCAGGGTGTGCAAAAAACGGCGGCGTTGCATGGTGAAAGGGGTGGTCAGGCGGGGGTCATTGCTTGCGCTGCACAAACAGGTTGCGCTTGGCGTCTTCGGGGTAGGCAAAGGTGACGCTGCCGTTTTTCACTTGCCCCAGGTAGAGCATGTTGGCGGTGACAGCGTCTTTGTCGTGGGCGCTGAACGGCTTTTCGTAGGTGGACACCACGCCGTAGTAGTTGCGCTGGATGTTTTCCAGCGCCACTTTCAGCGCCGGGCCATCGGGCTGGCCGCCGCGCACGCCAAACAGCGCGTGCATCAGCAAATACGCCGAGTCGTAGCCCTGGGCGGCGGCCACGGGCACGCTGATTTTGGGGGCCTTGTATTTGCGGGCGTAGTTGGCCAAAAAGGCCGCGCGGCGTTCGTTGCTGGGCTCGGCAATGAAGGTTTGCACCACCAGCGCGCCTTCGGCGGCGTCTTTGGCGCCGTCGATGAAGAAAGGGAACGACAGCGTCCACGGCCCCACAAAGGGCACGTCCCACTTCAGCGCTTTGCGGCCCTTGGCGATGACGGCGTTTTCAGGCCCCACGGTGTAGCCCACGATGGCGTTGGCCCCGGCCTCGCGGGCGGCTTTCAGCTCGGCGCCCAGGTCTTTCACGCCGGTGGGGAAGCGCGCCACGTGCACGGGTTTGAGGTTGTGGGTGGCCAGGGCGGCTTCCACGTCTTTCAGCCCGGCTTCGCCGTAGCCGGTGGTGTCGGCAAACACGGCCACCTTGGTCCAGCCGCGTTTGACGATGTCGGCCACCACGAACGGGGCCTGTATGCCGTCTTTGGCCGAGGTGCGGAAAATGTAGCTTTCAGGCCCCGGGTATTGGGCGGTGAGCGGCGTGCCCGTGGCGCAGGGGATGATCAGCGGCACTTTGGCCTTCTGGAACACCTCCAGCGACACCTGGGCCACGCCCGTGTTGCAAAAACCGATGGTGGCCAGCACCTTGTCGGCCACCAACTCTTCAGAGAGTTTGCGGCCCACGTCGGGCTTGGCGGTGTCGTCTTTGACCACCAGCTCCAGCGGCCGCCCCAGGTAGCCGCCCACCGCGTTGATTTCGTCCACCGCCAGGCGCACGCCGTTGTGCATGGGCAACCCGAAATCGGCCGACGGACCGGTGAACGGCCCGATCAGCCCGATGCGCAAGGGCTCTGCCGCAGGGGCTTGGGCGCCCACGCTGCCACAGGCCAGCGCCACAGCGGCCAAGGCCAGGGAACGGCGTGTCAACGCCTGAAAGCGGGGGGCGGGCAGGGTCATGCAAAGTCTCCGAAAACGTCTGGTGGGGCCAAGCGCAGCATTGTGACGCTGGCCGCCGGGTCTTCAACGCGGTGTGGCGGGGGCGGGCACCGCTCAAAGCGGGCTGCGCAGGTGGTGGGCGGCGGCGGTGCGCAAGGCGTCGCTCAGGCCGTCGAGCACACCGCTGTTGAGGTTCCAGCAGTGCCAGTACAGGGCCACGGGCTGGCGGTGGTGGGCCACCACGTCCACCAGGGTGCCGTCGTCCAACAGGGGCTGCACCAGCAGGCGGGGCAACACGCTCACGCCCCAACCCGCGCACACGGCGCGCACCTGCGCCTCGGACGAGGGCACAAACAGCTGTTTGAGCGTGACACGCTTCAGGCCAAACGCCTGCGCCACAAACTCGCGCTGCATGTCGTCTTTGCGGTTGAAGGCAATGAAGGGCGTGGTGGCGAACTGGTGCGCCGTCAGCCCTTTGGGGCAGTGCAGCGAGGCGTAGCTGGCCCGCGCCACGGCCACGTAGTCCATGAAACCCAGGGCCTCCATGCGGCAGCCGCGCAGCGCCTGGTTGAGCGAGGTCACGCAGCCCAGCACCTGGCCTTCGCGCAGCCACTCGTGGGTGAAGTCCTGGTCGTCGGTGATGATTTCAATGGGCAGGCCCGCCAGGGCCAGGGTGTTGAGCGCGGGCAGGGCCCAGGTGGCGATGCTGTCGGCGTTGATGGCCACCGAAATGCGCTCTTCTTCGCGCCCGCTGCCGGTGGAGCTGGGGGCCAGCTCTTTCAGGTCTTTTTCCAGGTCGGCGCGCAACAGCCGCATCATTTTGGTGTGTTTGAGCAGCAACTGCCCCGCCGCCGTGGCCTTCAGCGGGCGGCTGCGCACGATGAGCACGGTGCCCACCTGCGCCTCCAGCGAACGCAAGCGCTGCGACACCGCCGACTGCGTGATGGACAGCCGCTGCGCCGCCCGCTCGAACCCGCCCTCTTCCACGATGGCGGCCAAACACTCCAGGGCATCCGGGTCAAAACTGCTCATGGCCGGGGGCTCTCCTCTATTAGCCAAATTGATGTGAATCGATTCAGTTTAATTTGGCTTCACTTGCACCGGGCTTTTTTTCATACTCCGCCGCTTACTGAACCGAATTTTTGTGGGGTTTTCATCATGCGAGTCACCGTCTTGGGCGCGGGCATCATCGGCGTCAGCACCGCCTGGCATTTGTTGCAACGCGGGCACGAGGTCACGCTGGTGGACCGCCAGGCCGACGCGGCCCTGGAAACCAGCTTTGGCAACGCGGCGCAAATTTCGGTCAGCTACTGCGAACCGTGGGCCAACCGCGCCGCGCCGCTGAAGGCCCTGAAGTGGATGTTCGACCCCGAAGGCCCCCTGAAATTTCGCCCCCAGCTCGACCCCGCGCAGTGGAGGTGGGGCCTGCAGTTTCTGGCGCAGTGCAACGACACGGCTTTTGAGCGCAACGTGGCGCAGCTGGTGGCCCTGGGGCAATACAGCCACACGGCACTGAAAGACATCGTGGCCCACACCGGCATCGACTACCACCGCCTGACCCGGGGCATTGCCCACTACTACACCAGCCAGCAATCGTTTGACGAGGCCGGCGCCGCCGCCGACACCATGCGCCGCCACGGCGTGGCCCGCCGGGTGGTGAGCAAAGAAGAGCTGCTGCGCATCGAGCCCGCGCTGCGGGGTTTTGCCGACCGCATCGTGGGCGGCACTTACACCGAAAGCGACGAATCGGGCGATTGCCGGGTGTTCACCCAGGCGCTGGCCCGCCAGTGCGAGCAAAAAGGCCTGCAAGCCCTGATGGGGCACGACATCGAGCGCCTGCACGCCACCGGCGGCGACATCAGCCACGTGGCCGTGCGCGACCGCGCCACCGGTCAGGCCCGCACACTGACGGCCGACGCCTTTGTGGTGGCCGCAGGCAGCTACACCACCGCGCTGCTGAAGCAAGTGGGCGTGAACGTGCCCATTTACCCCGGCAAGGGCTACAGCGCCACGCTGCCCCTGCTCAACCCCGACGCAGCGCCCACGGTCAGCATGATTGACGACCAGGTGAAATGCGCCATTTCCCGGCTGGGCAACCAGCTGCGCGTGGCCGGCACCATCGAGCTGGGCGGCTTTGACTTGCGCCTGGACACCCCGCTGGCCCGCACCCGCAGCGAAATGCTGGTGCGCCGCATCGAACAGGTGTTCCCCGGCGTGGCCGACACCCGCACACCCGAGCAGGGCGGCGACCCCCAGTTCTGGTGCGGCCTGCGCCCCGCCACGCCCACCAACATCCCGCTGATGGGGCCCACGAAAGTGGGCAAGCTGTGGGTGAACGCGGGCCACGGCACGCTGGGCTGGACGCACGGCGCGGGCTCGGGCAAAGCGCTGGCGGAACTCATCAGCGGCCAGCAACCGGCCATGCATTTCAACTTTTACAACCAGCCCCGTTCAGGGGCACACTGGCACCCCCGCACCGCTTGAGTAAAGAAAAGAACCGTGTCCGCTGCTGTTGTGTTCACCGCGTTGGGCCTGGCGTTGGCCGCCTGTGGCGGGGGCTCGGATGCCCCCAGCTTCAAGCCGCTGACACTGAACATTGCCCACATCAACGACCACCACTCCCAGCTCGACGCCTTCGCGGCCACCGAACTGACGCTGGACGGTGTGGCCACCCAGGTGGAACTGGGTGGTTTTGCGCGCCAGACTGCGTTGTTCAAGTCGGTGGCGGGCACGCAAAACCTGCTGAAAATCCACGCGGGTGACGCCGCCACCGGCACGCTGTACTACACCTTTTACAAGGGCAAGGTCGATGCGCAGATGATGAACACCGTCTGCTTCGATGCCTTCACCCCCGGCAACCACGAATTTGACGACGGCGACGCCACCCTGAAGGGCTTTCTGGACGAGCTGGCCACCGGCACCTGCAAAACCCCCGTCATTTCCAGCAACGTGGTGCCCGCCGCTGGTACATCCCTGGCCCCCACAGGCGGCACGCCTTACCTGAAGCCGTGGGTCATCAAGGACATGGACGGCGTGAAGGTGGGCCTGATTGGCATCACCATTGCGGGCAAAACCGTCAACTCCTCTCGCCCACTGGCCACCACCGTGTTCAACAACGAGGTGGCCTCGGCCCAGAAAGCCATCGACGAGCTCAAGGCCCAGGGCGTGCGCCACATCGTGGCCGTCACACACCAAGGCTATGACGCCGACAAGGCCTTGGCCGCCCAGCTGACCGATGTGGACGTGGTCATCGGCGGCGATTCGCACAGCCTGTTGGGCGACTTCAAAGCGGTGGGCATCACCACCTCGTCAGGCGCCTACCCCACGGTGGTGACCAACAAAAACGGCGAGCCCGTGTGCATCGGCCACGCCTGGGAATACAGCAAGGCCTTTGGCCTGATGAACGTGCAATTCAACGAAGCCGGGGCCGTGAAAAGCTGCGGTGGCCAAGCCACCCTGGTGATTGGCGACCAATTCAAGCGCAAAGACGCCGCCGGCGCTTGGCAAACCGTGTCAGACACCGTGCGCAGCACCCTCATGGCCAACCTGGCCGCCAACCAGCCAGCCGTCAAAGTGGTGACACCCGATGCCACCGCCGCCGCCACGCTGAAAACCCACAGCGACCAAGTGGCCGCTGAAAAAGCAAAGCCCATCGGCACAGCCACGCAGTCGCTGTGCCTGGTGCGCACACCCGGCGAAAGCACCAACCGCAGCACCGGCACAGCAGGCTGTGAAACCGCCAACACATTGGCCCAAGGCAGCGACGCGGCGCAGGCCGTGGCAGAAGCCTTCCTGTACGCCGCCAAACGTGCCGACTTTGCCCTGCAAAACGCCGGTGGTGTGCGCGTGCCCGTGGCCGCTGGTGGCCTGACGATGAACACCGCCTTCACCCTGCTGCCGTTCACCAACGTGCTGGTGGAAATGGAACTGAGTGGCCAAGAAGTGGTGGCCGCACTGGAGGACGCCGTGGCCAACCACCTGGACCTGGCCCAATCCAACGGGTCACACCCCTATGCCGCCGGGCTGCGCTGGGACTTGGACATGGGCAAGGCCAAAGGCCAGCGCTTCACCAACGTGCAGGTGCGCCACAAAACCACCGGGGCCTGGAGCGCGATCGACCCAGCCAAAACCCATGTGCTGGTGACCAACGATTTCATTGCGTCGGGCAAAGACGGCTACACCGCGCTGGGCACGGCCTACAACGCAGGCCGCTACGTCAACACCTACCTGCTGTACACGCAAAGCTTTGTCGATTACGTGCTGGCCAAAGGCACTGTCGCACGCCCCGCACGGGCCGATTACGCCCACCAGCGCGTGACCATAGCGACAGGCGTCCAACTGCCGTGATAGCAAACAAATGAATACCATCAAGCGCCAGCGGCACTTTTCACCTTAAAAATGCTTTCACCCCGCTGCGCCAAAGGGGGGTGGGGTTTCGCGGAGAATGGGTTTTCTCCGCACTGAGCCCCTTCCCATGCTTGCACCCACACCCCCTTCTCGCGCCTTGGCGCCCGGTTTCACGCAGCGCGAGTTCCGCGACGCACTGGGCAGCTTTGCCACGGGGGTGACCGTGGTCACCGCCCGTGCGCCCGACGGCGCGCTGGTGGGCCTCACGGCCAATTCGTTCAACTCCGTGTCGCTCGACCCGCCGCTGGTACTGTGGAGCCTGGCGCGCACGTCCAGCACCATGGCCGTGTTCAGCGGTTGCACCCACTACGCGGTGAACGTGCTCAGCGCCGCCCAGGTGGCGCTGGCCCAGCAGTTTGCCGCCCGTGGGGTGGACCGGTTTGCGGGCGTGGCCCACACGCTGGGCCACCACGGCGTGCCCTTGTTGAGCGGCGCACTGGCCACCTTCGAGTGCTTCAACCGCAGCCAACACGTGGAGGGCGACCACCTCATTTTTGTGGGCGAAGTCGAGCACTGCCACCGCGCCACACCCGACACGCTGGGCCACGCGGTCGGCAGCGCCGCGCCGCTGCTGTACCACGGCGGCAAGTTCTACACCGAGCACCCGCTCTGAGCCCCCCGGGTCCACACCATGCCCCACACCACACCCCAGCCCAAAACCCGGCTGGACGGCCTGGCCATTGGTCTGTTGCTGGCCTGCTGCGCCTTTTGGGGGCTGCAACAAATCCTGATCAAAAGCTCAGTGGCCGAAATGCCGCCGCTGTGGCAGGCCACCCTGCGCTTTGTGGGCGCCAGCGCCCTGCTGTGGGCCTGGTGCGCGTGGCGCGGCATTGCGCTGTTCGGGCGCGACGGCACGTTGCGCGCCGGGCTGCTGGCCGGGGCGCTGTTTGCGGGTGAACTCACCTGCATCTACATCGGCCTGCAATACACCACGGCCTCGCGCCTGACCGTGTTTTTGTACACCTCACCCTTTGTGGTGGCCCTGCTGTTGCCGCGTTTTGTGGTGACCGAGCGCCTGCGGGGTGTGCAATGGGTGGGCTTGAGCGTGGCGTTTGCCGCTGTGGCGCTGGCGTTCAGCGAAGGGTTTGGCCACTCCACCGGCCGCCAGTTGCTGGGCGACACCCTGGGCCTGGCCGCCGGTGCTCTGTGGGGGCTGACCACTTTGGCCCTGCGCACCACCCGGCTGACCCAGGCCAGCGCAGAAAAAAACCTGTTTTACCAACTGGCCGTGACGGCCGCTGTGGTGCCGGTGATTTCGCTGCTGCTGGGCGAGACCTGGGGCTGGAGCTACTCGGCCTGGGCTTGGACATCGCTGTTTTTGCAAACCGCCGTGGGCGCGTTTGCCAGCTACCTGGCCTGGATGTGGATGCTGCGCCACTACCCGGCCACGCAAATGGCCAGTTTCACGTTCCTGACGCCGGTGTTTGCCCTGCTGTTTGGCGTGGTGTTGCTGGGCGAGCCCCTGTCGGCCCAACTGGTGCTGGCCCTGGTGGGCGTGGCAGCGGGCATTGTGCTGGTGAACCGCAAGCCCAAGGCCTGAACGTCAATCCCCCAGCGTGACCGCCTCGAACTGGGGGTGCAATTCGTCCACCCACAGCTCCACCTCGTCGGGGGTCACGTCCAGGTGGGCCAGGCAAGCTGTGCCATGGGCCAGCCACTCGCGCGAATCGCTGGCACCTTCGTGACGGCCCACCAGGTGGTCGGCGATCAGCCCCAGGGCCACCAACCGGCGCACGGTGTCGGGAAAGGTGGCGCCGTTCAGGCAGGTGAAGTCGTGGTGCAGGCGAATGGCCACGGCCACGTCTGGCGGCAAATGCCAGGTCTTGGCCACGATGGCGCCCACCACGGCATGGTCGGTGCGGTGGTTGGCGTTTTCGGTTTGGGTGAAGGTGCGGTCTTTGCGCGCCAGCGCCTCGGTCAGCGTGGACGCGTAGCCGCGCACGCCTTGCATCATCACCGGGATGCCCACGTGGCAAAACAGCCCGAAGCTGTGGGCCAGCCCCTTCTCCAGCGAATACAGCCGGGTGCCAATGTGCTCGCAAGCCAAGGCGCGGCGGGTGGAGTTTTCCCAGAAATGGGCCAGCACGGGCGAGTGGGTGGGCAGGGCGCGGCGCACCAGAAAACCGGTGAGCAGGTCCACCGCGGGCGTCAGGCCAATCACGGTCAGCGCCTGGCCCACGGCGTGCACCCTGTGTTCCAGCGCATACAAAGGGCTGTTGGCCTGGCGGATGAGCGCCGCCGACATGGCCACATCGGCCCCGGCAATGCGGTCGATTGCCCCCATGTCGGGCTCGGCCGTGGCGGTGGCGGCTTTCAAAGCCACCAGCAATTCCGGACAGGGCGGGATGATGATGTCGCGCAACGGCCCGCTGTGGCGGGCTTGGTCAAGCTCTTGGCTGATGCGGTCTGAACTCATGGGCGCGTGGGTGGGTCGGGGAAAGGGTGTGACGCATCATACGGACGCGCGCTCGCCGCACGGCTGACGCACATCAAGCCCCCGTGCCGCACAGGTGGTGCTTCATTTGGGCCGCCGCCGGTCGTTTCGGGCATCGGCCAACTGGCCGCTGACCTGCGCCGCCGCCCAAGCAGCGAAGTCGGCCGGGGGCAGCGGGCGGGCAAAACAGTAGCCCTGCAACTCGTCGCACGCCAGGGCGGTCAGGGTTTGCGCGGTGGGCAGGTTTTCCACCCCCTCGGCCACCACCTTCAGGCCCAGCGTGTGGCCCAGGGCGATCACGGCCTGCACGATGGCGGCATCGGCCGGGTCGTCGAGCATGCTGCGCACAAACGATTGGTCCACCTTGAGTTTGTCGATTTCAAACCGCTTCAGGTAGGCCAGGCTGGAGTAACCGGTGCCAAAGTCGTCAATGGCCACCAGCACCCCCAGCGCTTTCAGCGCCGACACCTGCTCCTGCGCGGCAGCGGGGTTGTCCATCAGGTGGGACTCGGTCAGCTCCAGCTCCAGCCGGTGGGCGGCCATGCCGCATGCCTGCAACACGCCGTCGACTTGCCCCACCAACTGTGGGTCGGCCAGCTGGGCCGCCGACAGGTTGACCGACAGTTGTGCCCCCGCCAACCACCCCTCTTGGCCCCAGGCCATCCACTGGCGACAGGCCTCTTGCAGCACCCACAGGCCAATGGGCATGATCAGCCCGGTTTCTTCGGCCAGGGCAATGAAGTCGCCCGGGGGCACGTTGCCCAGCACCGGGTTGTGCCACCTCAGCAAGGCCTCGGCCCCGGCCAGGCGGCGCGAACGGGCATCCAGGCGGGGCTGGTAATGCAGGCTGAACTCACCGTTGGCCAGGGCTTCGCGCAGCTGCGCCTCCATGTGCTGGCGGGCCAACACGCGCTGGTCGGTTTCGGGGGAGAAAAACCGAGCCATGTCACGCCCGGCGGCCTTGGCCTCGTACATGGCGGCATCGGCGCGGCGCATCAGCTCTTCCTGGTCGGTGGCGTCGCGCGGGTACAAGGCCACCCCCACACTGCACGACACGTTCAGTTTGTGTCCCTCCACCACCGTGGGTTTGCGGATGGCGGGTATCAGCCGATCGTTGACGATGGCCTCCAACTCATCGGCACTGCCCACGTGGCGCAGCAGCACCACAAACTCATCGCCGCCCAAGCGGCTGACGGTGTCGTCGGCCCGCACGGCTTGGGTCAGGCGGTGGGCCACGGTGCGCAACAAGCCGTCACCGATGTGGTGGCCCAGGGTGTCGTTCACCAGCTTGAAGCGGTCCAGGTCGATGAACAGCACCGCCACCTGTTCGCCCGTGACGGCCGCCTGCGCCAGCGCTTCGCCCAGGCGCTGCTGGCACAGCGAGCGGTTGGGCAACTCGGTCAACACGTCGTGCTGCGCCAGGAAGCGGATGCGCTCTTCTTTGGCCTTGCGGTCGGTGATGTCGATGGAAATGCCAATGAAGTTGCCCACCTGCCCGCTGGTGGCACCTTCTCGCACCACCGACACCATCAGCCAAGCCGGGTAACTGCCCCCCGATTGGCGGCGGATGCGCACCTCGCCCTGCCAGGCGTCTTTCTCGCCCAGGGTGGCCCACTCGGGCCCCGGGCCATCCAGCAGGCTGGCAATGTCGTCACCGATCACCTCGTGGAACTCGTAGGCCGTGCTGCGGCAAAAAGCTTTGTTGACGCTGATGATCTGGCGCTGGGCGTTCATGATGATGATGCTCTCGGAAGAAGCCTCAAACACCTTGGCCCACAGCTCCAGCCGCTGCTCCATCACTTTCAGCAGGTTGATGGGGGTGAATGCGGTCAGCACCGCGTCGCGCCCCTGGTGGGTGAGGCGACGGGCCGACAACACCGCCCACGATGGCTCGGCCCCGCCCAACCAGCGCACCTCGAATTCGTCCACCGCACCCTTGTCGGCGAGGCGCTGGAAAAAACGGTTGCGCACCGAGTGCTCCAGCCCGTTGCGCCAGGGGTCGCGGGTGCAGCCGGCCAGCCACGGCTGGGCGGGCACGTTGGCGTGCAGCACCTCGTGGTCGGGCACCGAGGTCAGCACCATGGGAATGGGAAAGGCCTCCAGCAGCTCCAGCTGGGCGGCGGCGGCACGGGCACTGGCGGCCAACTCTTGCTGCACCAGGCGGTCGCGGTCGAGCTGGGCCAGCATGTCGTTGAACGCGGTGAACAGGCGGCCAATTTCGTCGCGGCTGTGCCACTCGGCACGGCGGGTGTAATCGGCGCTGCGGCGCACGTCATCGGCCACCGTGGCCAAGTTTTGCAGGGGTTTGGCAATTTGGCGGGCCACCACATACACCAGGCTCAAAATGCAGGCCAACAGCGCCAGCGCGGTGCCCAGGTGCAGCCACATGCGGGCAAACAGGCTGTCCACACGGGCATTCAGCAGTCGGGTGAGTTCGACCAGGCTGGCCTGCCAGGCGGCTTCCAGCGCCACCAAGCTGGCGCGGTGGGGCGCGGACCAAGTGCTGCTGGGGTCTGAAGCGGCATTGCCGTCTGCCTCGGCCAAGGCGCGCACTTCAGTCAAAAAGGCACGGGCCTCAGCCATCAAGGCTTGGCGGGTGGTTTGCAGGTTGGCCTGCAACACGCTGTCGCCCGCCATCCAGGCCTGGTTGTAGTCGGCTTCCATGCCTTGCAGCACCGCGTCCAGCCGCCCGGCCACGGTCAGGCGCTGCGCGCTCAGGTCCTGGGTGCCCCTGCGCCCGAACTGCGGTTGCAACAGCAGCTGGGTGTCGTGCAGCACCTGGAGCAACTCTGGGAACCGCAACACCGCCAGTGACATGACGTAGTAGCTGTCCAGATCGGGGTCGAGAATGAGGTTGGACTGGTTGCCCACGGTGGTCAACAGGTCGCGCCCGGTGCGCAGCAACTGGGACTGGGCGGCGGCATCGGCATGGGTGGACAAGCCCGCCATGGCCTGGGTGAACGCGGTGGCGGCAGCCTCGGTGCGCAACAGGTCGTCGTGTTCGGCACGCACCGGGGCCAAGCCAGGTGCGGTCCTGCTGGCCGGCAAAAACGCGGCCATCAACTCGGCGCTGACGGCCTGGGTGTACACCGTGCCCACAATTTCTTTGCGGGTGAAGTCAATGGACTGGAATTTTTCGTGGATGAGGATGCCGGACACGTAAATGACCGCTGTCAAATCCAGCAAATAGATGAGCATGAGCTTGCGCCCCACGCTCAACCGACCCAGCCAAAGAGATATTTTGTCCACCGCAACCACCCGCTGTTTTCACGCCCCGCACCCGGCGCTCAGCGAGGTGCTGGCGCCAACGGTGGAGGGCCCCAGTGGGGGCAAGCAAGATTCGCACCGTGACGGTGCGCCTTGGGGTGTCTGCGGGCAGCGGGTTACACGGTCAGCGTCTTCTCGGCCACCACGTCCCCGCCTTCACCCAACACCTGCACTTGCAACGCCCAACCCCCGCTGGCCAACGTGGTCAGTGTGAGTTTGGAAAACTGCCGGGCGTGGGCCCCCAAGCCGCTGGCGGTGGTCAACACATGGCCCTGCCCATCGCTCAGGGGCAAAGGGGTGGGGTTGTCCAGTGCGAAGTCGCTGGCCCGTGCGTTGGCAAACGGCAGGCTGGCGTTCCAGCCAGAGCACACGACCGACACCGCCGCAACAGCGGGCAACGGCCCGTCTGCCGACAGGCTGAGCGACGCTACCCCGGAGAAGTGGTAATCGCCCGACAGAAAAATGGTGTGCTGTATTTGGTGCTGCACCATGAACCGCACCAGCCGCTTCCAGGTGGCGGGGTAACCCGCCCAACCATCCGACTGCGCGCACCGCGACGGGGAGTGCAGCAAGGCCTGCTCGGCCCAGCCGAACACACTGCCTGAACACAGCACCTTGGGCACATCGCGGTGGGTCAGGAGCCAGGCCTCCACCACGGCGCACTGGTCATCCGACACCAACTTGGCAATCGCAGCGTTTTCAGGGGTGCGCCGCTCGCGCTCGGTGCGGGTGTCCATGGCAAACGCGGGCACACCGCCCAGGGCAAATTCGCGCCAGAAACCGCGCACGGCCTTGTCTTTGATGCAAGGGGCGTGAATGCTGGGGTCGGTCCAGCGCCACTGGTAAGCCATGGCGGCCTCGAAGCCGTTGAGCAGCAGCGGATCTTTGGCGGGATCGGCGCTGCCGTTCCAGTTGTCACCCAGCTCGTGGTCGTCCACCACCGTGTAGGTGGGCACACTGGCCAGCAGGCGGCGGGCGTGGGGGCTGCCCCAGGCATCGCGGTAAAACTGCGCCAGGCGTTCGTCGTCTTCCTGCGTGTCAAACAGGTTGGCGGTGGCATCGGCGTAAATCTGGTCGCCCAGCAGCACCAGGGCCTCGGCGGGGTGCTGCGGGTTGTGCACCTGGGCCAGCATATAGGCGGCCACGTGGTCCACCGCCTCGCGCTCGAACGGGGTGCCAGGCCAACGGCACGAGGTGGCCAGCCAACTCGTGGTGCTGTGGCGGTGGCCACTGGTCCACCGCTGCCACCAGGGCAAGCGGGCCAGGTCGAGCACGGGGGCCTGCTGGTCGGCCCCCGGCCGCTCTGTGTGGCCGTGGGTGGGCAGGGCCAGCTCCAGGCGCACGTCGCCCAACTGGGCCCAGGCACCGTCCACAGGTTCTGACAAGCGCCCCACCCAATAGCTGCCAGGGCCTTTGAGCAGGGTCACGTCGGTGTGCGGTTGCCCGCCGCCGGTGGTGGGGTGCACCGCCGTCAACCGGTGGGCTTGCCAGCCCGGCAGCAGTGGCAGGCCCGGGGCGTTGGCATCGCGCGCCACCCACTTGGCGTCGCCCAGCAGAGGCTGGTGCGGCAGTTCTGCCCACACCACCAGGGTGCGCGGCGCACCAGCGCCCCCCTCCACTTGCAACAGGGGGCCGGTGAGAGGTGCTTGCAGCGGTGGCGCGGCGTGGTCGCGCAGGTGGGACACCACGGCGGCGTTGTCTTGGGTGGCGCTGCCACGGTCGGGGGCACCCACGCTTTCGAAGGCCTGCGGATCGCGCAGAAACGCCACCAGCGCAGGGTAGATGTCGCTGTGGGCGTCTTTGCCAAACAAAAAGTCCATGTGGCCGTACCCCGGGGCCATGAACAACCGCACGGCCTGCGGAGATGCACCGGCCTGCGGGTGCATCTCGTGCTGCAAACGCAGGCGGTGCCACGAGCGCACGGCGCTGCGGGGGTCAAACACGCGGTTGTCGGTGCCGTGGCAAAACAGGGTGGGGAAAGTCCAGTGCTGGCTGAACTGATCGGCCCCCATGTACACCCCCGCGCCCTGGCGGTCGGTCAGGCGCTGGCGGTTGATGACGAAATACAGCTGCCGGAACACCTCCACACTGGCGGGCCCCACCAGGGAAGCCAGCTCGCGGTGGGTGGCATCGGCCAGGTTGGCGTGCACCCATTCGCGCCCGTAAAACAGGGTCATGCGGTTGCAGGTGGCGGTGCCCCCTGCGGCGTCGGCCTGGTGGGCCATGTGGTGCCCGCGTTCGGCGGTGGGCCACGGCAAGCTGGCGGCCAGGCGGTCCAGCACCTGGTCCAAAGCCCCCGGGTCGCGCGAAGGGGGCACAGGGTCAATCGCCATGTCGCGGGGCAAAAAGTCGCGGTAGAAAGCGGCCAGTTCACCCGACAGCTGGTTGGACGCCGAGGGCACCACCCAAGGGTGCACGGCGTGCAGCTCGGCCGCCCGCACCAGGCTGCGCTTGTCCCGGCTCAGCAAGCCCGACAGGGTGGCCATGGCAAAGGCACCGGCCCCCACGCAGTGCGCAAACACATCGATGGGTGCACCGGCCGCGCGGTGCACCTGGGCCACGGCGGCGGGTATGTCGATGCGAGCCACATCGTCCATGCTGTGGTCCAGTGTGGCCACGCGGCGGCGGGTGCCACCGTCGTCGCACCACAGGCGGTTGGACAGGCGGTGGTCCAGCACCCACACGGTGTGGCCACTGGCCAGAAAAGCCGCCGCCATGTTGCGCCCGTCCGTGGTGTGGGTGGTGAACACCGTGCCCCCGTGGGCCAGGCCGTGCACCATCAGCAGGTGGCGGGGTTCGCCAGTGGGGTGGGGCGGGTCGTAACGGGTGAGCGTGAGGGTCAGGTGGGCCACGCGATCGCCCGCCTGCGGCGACAAACGCCGGGGCACGGTGAACACCGTTTCAACGGGGTGGCAGGCAGCCTGGCCTGGCCCCAGTGGGTACAGCGGCCCGTGCTCGGCGGGACCGGGCGGTGCCAGGCGGTGGTAGTCCAGCCCGCGCAGTGACCAGAAGTGGGTTTGAAAAATCGCCCGCAACCACAAGGCGCTGAACGCGGCCAGGCCGATGATGGCCTCGGGTGTGTGGGCCGCCCGGGCCACTTGCAAACGGCGCTGGCGCACCATGTCCACCAGATCGGCCTCCAACGACAACACGGCGGGGCTGTGGCTTTCGGGCGTCAAACGCAAATCGATTTGCACCAACGCGTCCCACAGGTTTTTGCTGTTGGGGGTGTAGGCCAGTTTCTTGGACCCGGCGGCGTGCACGGCCAGCCGCTTTGGCCCCGTGGTTTGCAAGTCGAAAGCGTAATCCAGGCTGCGCCACTGGGCGTGGTTGCGGGCCGCACGAACGAAGCCCAAAAACCGCTCCCAAGGCGTTTTGACCGGGTCAGCCGGGGGTGCCTGTGGGTCGGGTTTGATGAGCCTGAAGGCCTCGGCCAGCGAGCGCCGGTCCAGAAACGCCAAGCCCGCCAACCCCATGCGCGCCCACCGCGCGCCGTCACCCGCAGGGGGGTCGCTGGCCAGCAGGCGCACCCAGCCTTGGCCTTCAAGCACAGGCTGGCCCAGGGTGGACTCGGGCCTGACCGAAAGCTCGTGCGGGTGGGTGTTGCGGTACACCTTCAGGCAGGCCCCTTCCAGTCGCATGCCGGGGTTGGCCAACCAGGCCGTCACGTCCAGTTGCACGTCCACCGCCACCACCCATTCCCGCTGGCGCTCGTCGCCGGACAGCGGCAAAGTGCCGGCGGGCAACCAATCGGGGGCCAGGCCCTGCCAATGGCCTTGCAGGTGCTCCCGAAAACGCAACACCACGGGGGTGGACACCGGGGGCGTGGCCAGGGGGGTGAGTGGCACCGGCACCGGTTGCCAGGCGGCTGAAGCGCGGGCGGTCTCAGGGGGGCGGGCGGGTGCCAGTTGTTGCCGCATCTCGCGCGCAGCGACCAGGCTCAGGGCCGCAATCGTCACAAACGGGTTGACGCCCACGGCCGATGGCAACATGCCGCCGTCGAGCACGTGCAGGCCGTGGTGCACCCCGCCCTCGCGCTTGAACACGGTGCCCTGCCAATCCACCACGCCGCCGTCAGCGCCGTCGGCCATGGGGCAGCCCCCCAGCGGGTGCACGGTGATGCCCTGGGGGTTGTCCAGCCCCTGGGCCACTTCATTGAAGTCTTTGGGCAGTGGCTTCCACAGGGGGTTGGGCAAGGCATCGCCCCCTGAAAAACCACCGGCTTTTGCCGCACCGTCCAGCCAGGTGTGCACGGCTTTGTAGTAAGGCGCGGCAGGCCCCCGGTGGCCGGTGCGGCCCGGGTCGTCCCAGCGGATGTCGAGGCCCGTGCTGTCGTTTTTGTGCACCAGTGTCACCACACCGTCGGCGTCGTCCGGGCCCATGCCCAACAGCAACAAGGCATGGCGGGCCAGCTCGGGCGGCGTGCCCAAGGGGTCCAGCTGGGGGCGCTGCGCAAAATAGCCCAGGGGGTCGTCGCGGGTGTAGCGGTGGGCCACCGACAGCGTGGCCCCCAGCGCCAGCACCGCCTGCGTGAGGGGCGACGGCACCGCGCCGTCTTCAATCAACACACGCCGCTTCTGGCCTGCCACGTCCAGCAACGGGCTCAATGCCCCGGTGATGGTCGGCCCCACGCGGTCGGCGGGGGCCAGCCCGGCCTCGGCATGCCCGGCCATGCCGTTGACACGGGGGGCCATGCCCCAGCCCATGGCCATGACGTCGCCGTTGGTGGAGAAACGCTGGCCCAGGTGGGGCGAACAGACCACCTCTTTGGAGCGCAGCAAAATTTCGGTGCTGCCCAACGCCCCCGCCGCCAGCACCACCGTGTGCGCCTTGACCCACGCGGTGCGGCGGGTGGTCTGGCTGCCCATGGTGTCGGTCAGCACCACTTCCACCGCCCACCGCAGGGGGCGGCCGTGGGGACTGTCGCCAGCGCCCTCGGCCACGGGTTTGACCGACAACACGGTGGCCCCGGTCACCAGGCGCGCGCCCTGGCGCACCGCCTGCGGCAACACATGCGACAACAAGGTGTTTTTGGCCCCCACGTTGCACCCGGTGAAGCAGTTGCCACAGCGGGTGCACGCCGCCTGCTCGATGCCCGCCGTGCTGGTCTGGTCTTGGGACGCGATGGTCAGTGGCACCCGTTCGACGGGAACCCCCATGGCCTTGCCCAGGTGGGCCAAGGCCTGGAATTTTTTGAGTTCCGAGGCCCCCACAAAAGGCGCCGCTTGCAAACGGGTTTGCACCTCGTCCATGGCTTGCCACAAGGTCTGCCGGTTGCGGGGGCTGTGCCGGTAGTGGCTGGGCCAGCGGGGGTCTTGGCACAAGTTATCGTCAGGCTTCAACGCCACACCGGCGTTGATGAGCGAGCCGCCGCCCAGGCCGTTGGCCACTAGCACGGACACGCTGTCGTGGCGGCGAAAGTCCAGCACACCGTCGCGGTTGCCCGTGCCTTTGGAGTCGATGCCGGTCTGCATGCGCACATGGCCTGGCAAGGTGCCGATATCGGAAGGGAAGTCGCCGGGCCGGTATTCGCGGCCCCGCTCCAGCACCCAGACACGGGCGTCGGGGCTGGCCAACACCTGGGCAGCGAAGCTGCCCCCGTAGCCCGTGCCGACCACCAACACGTCACAAACTAAGGCATCATTGAATTCGAGCAGCCAGTCTTCTGCGGCTTGCGACCAGCGCAGCGGTGTGTGGGCCATGCGTGACTCCTCCCAGAGCTTTTCAAAACATTACAGCATGCGTGTGAAACACGGTTGGGGCTTTTTGTCGTTGGGCTCGCCCACTTTGTTGGACGTGGAAACCGCGCGCGCATCGCTGCGGTTGCGGGCCACCCAATCCATCCAAGCCAAGTTTGCGGTGTGGCTGGTGTGTGCCATCACGGTGTTTTCCCTCCGCGACAGTGTGTCTGTGGCCCCCCTGCTGCTGTGGGCGTTGCCTGTGATGGCAATGGCCGAGGTCAATTGGCGGGTGTCGCGCCGCGTGGTGGCCGATTTGGACGGTGCCCAGCCCGCAGAGCTGCGCCAGCGCCAAGTCACGCTGTGGTGGATGACCGTCATCAACCAGTGCCTGATGGGCACCACCGTGTGGTGGCTGGGGACGGCCAGCCAGGGCGATCACGCCGAGCTGGCCACCGCGCTGCAGCTGGTGTACCTGGCCGCCGCCATGATCAACGCGGCCACCCACCCCACCACGTTTGTGACCGGCGCATGGATCAACCTGCTGTCGGCGGGGGCGTTTTGGCTGACGCGCGACTCCAACAGCCTGCCGCTGGTGTTTGCCCTGCTGGGGGCGGGGCTGATGCTCACCAAGCTGTCGGTGCAAATGGCCGATAACCTGCACGAGTCGCTGCGCATGCGCTTTGAGAACGAAGACCTGCTGGCCCAGCTGGCCGCTGAGAAGCGCGTGGCCGAAGAGGCCACGCAGTTCAAATCTGACTTTTTGGCCAACATCAGCCACGAGGTGCGCACGCCTGTCAGCGCCATCATGGGCATGAGCTACCTGGCGCTGAAGTCCGACCTGAACGACAAACAACGCGACTACGTGCAGGTCATCCAGCAATGCAGCCAGCACTTGCACGGGCTCATCAACCAGGTGCTCGATTTTTCCAAGGTAGAGGCCAGCATGCTGGTGCTGGAAAAGGCCGAGTTCAACCTGAAAGCGGTGCTGGACACGGTGCACGCCATGAACGCCGACAAGGCCACCGCCAAAGGCCTGAACCTGCGCGTGAACGTGGCGGCCAACACGCCCCCGCGCCTGGTGGGTGACGCGCTGCGGCTGACCGAAATTCTGGTGAACTTCATCAGCAACGCCATCAAATTCACCGAAGAAGGCCGGGTGCAGCTGGACATCGAATCGGTGGACCAAAGCCCGCAACGCGTGCAGCTGCGTTTTGCGGTGCAAGACACGGGCGTGGGCCTGGCCCCCGAACAGCTCGACCGCCTGTTCAAAAGCTTCAGCCAGGCCGACACCTCCACCACGCGCAAATACGGCGGCACGGGGCTGGGGCTGGCCATATCCAAAAAACTCGTCGAGCTGATGGGGGGCGACGTGGGCGTGAGCAGCACCCTGGGCCTGGGCTCAGTGTTTTGGTGCACCGCCTGGTTTGACCTGCCCAAGCCCACCGGTGAGGGGCAGGAAGACGCAGACCCATTCTCTGCCGCCCCCCTTCAACCCGGAGCGGCATGGGCACTCACCGCCGCACCTGCCACAGGGCCGGCCACCGCCTGGGTGGCGCCCGACCCACAAGACAACAGCACCGACGCCCAACTGTGCCGCCGCCTGGCGCAACTGGCCGTGCAAGACGACCCCGCCGCCGTGGCGCTGCTCGATCAGCACAGCGCACGGGTGCAACAGCGGGTGGGCCCGGCGTTCACCGCGCTGGCACGGGCTGTGAGCCGCTACCAGCTGCCCGAAGCCGCGCGGGTGCTGAACGCCTGCGGCTACCCCCCGGCCACCGACAACGACCCTGAAGCCAGCGACAAACCCACCCGCAAAACCGTGCTGCTGGTGGACGACACCCCCGTCAACCTCACCCTGATGGTGGACCTGCTGAGCGACGAACACCGCTTGCGGGTGGCCGCCAGCGGCCCGCGCACACTGGAAATTGCGCGCAGCACCCCGTCGCCCGACCTGATCCTGCTGGACGTGATGATGCCGGGCATGGACGGCTACGAGGTCATCGGCCACCTGAAAGCCGACCCCGCCACGGCCCACATTCCGGTGGTGTTTTTGACCGCCAAAAGCCTGATCGAAGACGAAGAACGCGGGCTCAAACTGGGCGCGCTCGACTTCATCTCCAAACCCATCAGCCCCCCCATCGTGCTGACCCGGGTGCGCACCCAGCTGGCCCTGAAAGCCGCCCGCGATTTCCTGGTGGACAAAGCCACCTACCTGGCGCAGGAGGTTGAGCGCCGCACGGCCGAGGTGAAGGACATCCAGGAGGTGACCATCCTCACCATGGCGTCGCTCGCGGAAACGCGCGACAACGAAACTGGCCAGCACATCATCCGCACCCAGCACTACGTGCGTGTGCTGGCGCGCCAGCTGCAAACCCACCCCCGGTTTGCCGCCTACCTGAGCGACGCGCAAATCGACCTGCTGTTCAAGTCCGCCCCGCTGCACGACATTGGCAAAGTGGGCATTCCCGACCGCATCCTGCTCAAACCCGGGCGGCTGGACGCGGACGAGATGGCCATCATGAAAACCCACACCACCATCGGGCGCGACACCATCGAAGCGGCAGAACGGCGGCTGGGCCACGAAGTGCCGTTCCTGGTGTGTGCCAAACAAATCGCCCACTCGCACCAGGAAAAATGGGACGGCAGCGGCTACCCCCAAGGGCTGGCGGGCGATGACATCCCGATTGCCGCGCGCCTGATGGCGCTGGCAGACGTGTACGACGCCCTGATTTGCAAACGCGTGTACAAGCCCGCCTTCCCCAACGACGAAGCCGTGGCCATCATCCTGGCGGGCAAAGGCCAGCACTTTGACCCCGACGTGGTGGACGCCTTCGTGGCCTGCCAGCAAGAGTTCCTGGCCATTGCCCTGGAACACGCGGACCACCACGACACCGAATGACCCGCGAAAAACGCACCGAACAGGTGCCGACCTAGAATACCGGTCACCCTATTGACAGGGGCATGGGGGTGCAGCCCCCGCACCCGGTCAACGCCATCCCGCATTCCCCTTTTTGTCTTTTGCCATGCGCGCGCTTTTGGTTGACGACCACGTCCTGTTTTCCCAAGGTCTCCGCTTTTTGTTGCAAGACCTGGACGAGGGCCTCACCTGCGCCACGGCCAACAGCATCGCGGCCGCCGTGGCCACCCCCGGGCCGTTTGACCTGATCTTGCTGGACTACGCCTTGCCCGACAGCCACGGCACCGACGGCCTGGCCCGCGTGCTGGCCGCCCACGAAGAAGCCACGGTGGCCATGCTCTCGGGCGATGCCCGTCCGGGCTTGGTGGCCGAGCTGGTGGCCCAGGGCGCGGCGGGGTTCATTCCCAAAGCCTCGGACACCCCCACCCTGCTGCACGCGCTGGAAACCATGCTGGCCGGTGGCGTGTACCTGCCCCCGGCCGCGTTGGTCGGCCCCGCCGTGGCCAGCGAGGTGGCGCAAGCCGTGGCCAACCTGTCGCCGCGCCAGATGGAATGCCTGCTGAAGCTGGTGCAGGGCAAGCCCAACAAAGCCATTGCCCGCGAATTGGACGTGGCCGAAAGCACCGTGAAAACCCACCTGGCGGTGGCGTTCAAAGCCCTGGACGTGAGCAGCCGCTCAGAAGCCGTGTTCCAGGCCGCCAAGCTGGGTTTGCTGCCCCCCACGCCCCTGAACCGCACCCCGACTTGAGGCAAAAGCACCCTTGCGTTCAATAGCAAACTGTTGAATACCATCAAGCGCCAGAGGCATTTTTGGCTTGATTTTTAACCACCAAGCTGCCCACGGGCTTAGCCAGGCTGGCACTGCCCCTGGCCGGTGGCCAACCCGCGAAAGTCGCTGCGCCAGGTGGGCTGGGCCAGGTCGAGCTGGATGCGCTCGTTGTCCTGCGAGGTGAGGATGACCGTGCCGCTGACCGCAAAGCTGTGCACCGCCACACCGTCCACCGTCACCTGTCGCACCCGCTTGTTGTCATAGGCCACGCCCACGGTGCGCACCCAGTTGGCGCGGCTTGGCAGGTAAGCCACGTCGCACACCCAGGTTTTGCTGGAGGCGGCCCACGCCGGGGCCACCCCACACACCAGCCACAGCGCGAACGCAGCGCCCAGCCGACGCGGGGTGGGCCGGTGGGTCATGCGCCGTCGGCCTGCGCCATGCGCTGGCTTTTCCAGTAAACGTCGTCGCCCGCTTCGCCATCGGGGCGGTGGCGGTTGAGGGTGCGGGCCAGCACAAACATCAGGTCGCTCAGGCGGTTCAGGTACTGGCGCGGGGTGTCGTTCAGCGACTCTTCGTTGCCCAGGGCCACCACCTGACGCTCGGCCCGGCGCGCCACGGTGCGGCACACATGGGCCAGCGACGCGGCGCGGGTGCCCGCGGGCAAGATGAACTCTTGCAGCCGGGGCAGGGGCTCGTTGAAGGTGGCCAGGGCATCGTCCAGCGCCAGCACGGCCTCGGGCTTGAGCAGCTCGAAGCCGGGAATGCTCAACTCGCCGCCGAGGTTGAACAGCTGGTGCTGGATCTCCACCAGCAGCTCGCGCACGGGCAAGGGCATGTCTTCGCACAACAGCACGCCGATGTGGCTGTTGAGCTCGTCCACGTCGCCCATGGCGTGCACGCGCAGGCTGTTTTTGCTGACGCGCTGGTTGTTGCCCAGGCCGGTGGTGCCGGCGTCGCCGGTGCGGGTGGCAATTTGGGTGAGTCGGTTGCCCATGGTGTGTGAGAAAAGTGAAAGGGGTGGGGGCGGGCCTCAGCCCGCCACGGGGGCGCGCAGGTCCAGCGCGTCGTCGGGTTGCCGGGGCAGCCACACGGTGAGGGTGGTGCTGTTGTCGGCATCGCTGGTGCGCATGGCAATGCGCCCATGCTGCGCCGTGGCCAGCAGCCGTGCCGAGTGGGTGCCCAGGCCGCTGCCTTTGTCTTTGCCAGCGGTGACGAATTTGTCGAAAAACGTGGTGCGAATGGCCGCGGGCACCACGCCGGTGTTGTGCACCAGCACGCGCAGCGGGGTTTCGTCTTTGAGCGTGACGGTGACGGTGCTTTGGGCGGGGGCGGCTTCGCAGGCGTTTTTCACCAGATTCTGAAACAGCGACTGGCACAACGCTTCGTCGCCCACCGCCTGTGGCAGGGGTTGGCCCACAGGCACGTCCACATCCACCACCAGGCTCAGGTGTTTGTCGGCAAAGCTGACGCGGGCCAGCTCGACCACGCGGCGCAGCACCTCGCCCAGCGCCACGGGTTTGGCCACCAGCTTGAAGCGGCCCGTTTCCATTTTGTACAGCTCGCCACCCAGGTTGACCGAGTGCAGCGCCTGCTGCGCCGTGTCGGCCACCAGCTTGAGTTTTTCGATGTGGCGCGCGGGCATGTCGTCTTCGGCAGCCAGACTGCCCACCATGCCCACGATGCCCGAGAGCGAGCCCTTCAGGTCGTGCCGGGTGAGGTTTTCCACCTCTTCGCGCAGGCGGGTGTTTTCCAGCATGGCGTCGTATTCGCTTTGCAGCTGTTTGCGCATGTCCACGATGCGCAAAAAATTGCGCACGCGCTGGCGCAGCAGTCTGGGCGGCATGGTTTTGGGCACAAAGTCGACCGCGCCCAGCTCCAGCCCCTCGGTGCGGGCGGCGTCGCTGTCGTCGGCGGTGACAAACATGACCGGGATGTTGGCCAGCTCGGGCTTGGCGCGCATGCGGCGCACGGCCTCGAAGCCGCTGATGTCGGGCATTTGCACGTCCATCAGCGCCAGGTCGGGCGGGCCGCCTTGGGCACAAGCGGCCAGCGCGGCCAGGCCGCCGGTGGCGGTGGTCACGGCGTAGTCGTCGGCAAACAGCTTGTTCAGCACGGCCAGGCTGGTGGGGTTGTCGTCCACCACCAGCAGGCGGGTGGGCGGCAGGGTGGCGGCGTCGGGCCCGTCATCAGGGGTGTTGCCACCGCTGGGTGTGGCGTGGCTCATTTGAATGGCCACCGTGGGCCGGGGGGCCACGGGTTCGTGGTGCAGGGCGCGTTCCAGCCGGTCGCGCAGGGTGGTGGCGTTGTAGGGCTTGACGAGCAGGCCGCTCACACCCGACGTGATGACGTCCTGGATGCGGCCACGCTCGGTTTCCGAGGTGATCATCAGAAACGGCAGGCGCTGCCAGCGCGGCTCGGCACGCACGGCGCGCAAGAACTCCACGCCGTTCATGACGGGCATGTTCCAGTCGGACAACACCGCGTCCACCTTGTGGGCGCGCATGAGTTTCAGGCCATCGGCACCGTTTTTGGCACTCAGCACCTTGGCCCAGCCCATGGCACGCAACTGGTTAACGGTGACCGAACGCATCAGCTCCTGGTCGTCCACCACCAAGGCGGTCAGTTTCTGAAATGTCATGGTCAGGGTTGGGCTGGGGGCAGTGAGGGCGGGGGAAGGTGAATTTCATTATCGGCCCGACGGTGTCCTGCGCGGGCATCAAGGGAATACCCCAGGCAAGCCAAAATACATTGCAATCAAAATGCATTACATGGGAAACGTATTTTCAACCGGCAATTTGCACCAAATAAAAAGCGCTCAGACCCGCGCACGGCTCCTGACGGCGGCAGAGCAAATTCTTTTGGACAAGGGACACAGCCAACTGTCCTTTCAAGAAGTTGCCCGTGTGGCAGAAATGACCACCGGTGCGGTGCAGCACCACTTCGGCTCCAAGGCGGCGTTGATGATGGACGTGGTGGCACACCTGGTGGCCAAACTGGGAGAGACCTCCGAGTTTTGGCCACCGGCCGATTGGCCGCCAAAACGCCGCGCCGAACACTTTGTGAACCAGGCCTGGGAACAGCTGTATGGGCAACCGCGGTTTGCGGTGGCGTGGTCTGCCTACCTGGCGGTGCGGGACGACCCCTTGCTGACCGCACACATCAAGGCCCGGCGCGCCGAACTCAGCCAAATGCTGATGCCTCGCATGGGGGCCAGCTTTCCAGAGTTGGTGACACAAGCAAACGGTTTTGCCCGCATGCAGTTCATCCTGTCCTCGTTGCGGGGGCTGGGCCTGCTCACCCCGTTCACCGACGCCCAGGCCATACGGCCCCAGTTGCAAGTGCTCTCCGACACCTTGCTGCTTTTCCTCAACACCCCAGAGACAAACCCATGACACCACACCCCTTGAAAAGCCTGGTGGCCGCCGCTGCACTCTGCACGGCCAGCGCCTGGGCGCAAAGCCCCCTGCAAGTGATCGCCCAGCAACCGCCGGGCAGTGGCTCCGATGCCATGACCCGCATTTGGGCCGAGTGCGTGGGTCGCCAAATCGGGCAGCCCACGGTGGTCGTCAACAAACCGGGGGCCAACGGTATTTTGGCCATCAACCAATTGAAGGGACTGCCCGCCGATGGGGCGAATGTGATGACGATTGGCATGTCCCAGATGACCATCACACCTTTTGTGCACCGCCAACAGCCCTACGACCCGCTCAAAGATTTTGACGGCATCGCTGTGATGGGCACATCGCCTCTTGTGTTGGTGGTGCCCAGTGGATTGGGTGTCCAGCGGTTGGCCGACCTGGAGGGCGTGGCCCGGGCCCAAGCGGGGGGATTGAACTTCGGCTCGCCGGGCAAGGGCAGCCCGGCGCACCTGCTGACCGCTGCGTTGACCGAGTCAATGAAGTGGCCTGCCACCCACATCCCCTTTGTGGGAGAGGGCGCAGGGCTCACCGCCCTGATGGGCCAGCAAATACAGGCCATGACGTTGGTGATCGGCACAGCAGCGGCGCAAGTCAAGGCCGGCAAACTGGTGCCCCTGGCGGTGTTTGCCGCAGAACGCTCCAGCTTGATGCCCGACGTGCCCACCATTGCCGAAGCCGGCGGGCCTGCGGTGTTGGCCCGCCCCGCCTGGATCGCGATCGTCGCCAAAAAAGGCACACCGCCCGACACGGTGGGCAAACTCAACCAGGCCACCAACAAGTGCCGCAGCGACAGCCAATACACCACGCGGCTGAACGCCATGAACGTGGCGCTGATCGACAGCAAACCGGGTGATGTGACCGCCTTTGCCGAGCGTGACATCGCCGTCTGGAAACCCTTGATCGACAAACTGGGCCTGGCCACCGAATGACACCCAACGCCCCCCACCAAGCCCTCACCGAATTGGGGGCGGTTGCCCTGCGCGAGCACATAGCGCGTGGCGATGTGTCCCCCGTGGAGCTGCTGGACGCGTGCCTGGCCCGCATCGATGAACTCAACCCAGGCGTCAACGCCATCTGTGCCCGAGACGATGCCAGGGCCCGCGCGGCAGCGTTGGAGGCCGAAAAGCGGGTGCGCCGCGGCGGTGCCTTGCCCCTGCTGCACGGGCTGCCGCTGGGTGTGAAAGACCTGCAAGACACCGAGGGCCTTCTGACCACCTGCGGCAACGTCCGCCTGCGGGGCCACATACCGACAGTCGACAACGCCCTTGTGGCCCGGCTGAGGCAGGCAGGGGCCATCGTCACCGCCAAGACCAACGTGCCCGACATGGGGGCGGGTGGGAACACCCAAAACCCGGTGTGGGGTGCCACGGGCAACCCGTTCAACCCCACCCTCAATGCGGGCGGTTCATCGGGCGGGTCGGCAGCCGCGTTGGCCACCGACATGCTGCCGTTGTGCACCGGCTCCGACACCGGGGGGTCGTTGCGGTTGCCTGCGGCGCTGTGTGGCGTGGTGGGTTTGCGGCCCTCGCCTGGCCTCATCGCCAACGACGCCCGCACCCTGGGCTGGTCCGCCATTTCGGTGCTGGGGCCCATGGGGCGCAATGTGGCCGACACCGCCCTTTTGATGGCCGCCAGTGTGGGCCCCCATGCCATGGACCCGCTGTCGGTGCCATCGACAGCCAGTGATTTTTGGCCCCTGGCAGACACCGATCTCGCAGACCTGCGCATCGCGGTGACCGCCGACTTTGGCGCCTGCGCGCTGGCCCCAGGGGTGCGTCGCACCTTCACCCACCGGGTCAACGCGCTAGCCCCCCACGTCAAAAGCTGTCAGTGGCTCGACTGGAACCTGCAAGAAGGTCACACCAGTTTTGACGTGATCCGGGCAGAGAGTTTTCTGGCCGGATTTGCCGAGGTGAACCGGACCGACCCGGGGTCCCTCGGCCCCAACGTGCGCGCCAACCTCGCCATGGCGGCCCAAATCAGTTTGGCCGACCGCGCCCAGGCCCATCTGGTACAAACGCGCATCTTCAGGCAGTTCCAGCGGTGTTTCGAAGGGGTGGACCTTATTGTTTCGCCCGTCACCCCCCTGCCGCCCTTCCCATGGAAGCACCTGTATGCCCAGACCATCGACGGCATCCCACAGCGCAATTACTACGAGTGGCTCAGCTTGACTTACCTGGTCACGTTAAGCACTTGCCCGGCGCTGTCGTTGCCCTTGGGGGCCGACGAGACCGGCATGCCCTTTGGGGTGCAACTGATTGCCCCCCTGGGACAAGACGCACGTTTGCTGGCCATGGCCCAGGCCGTGGAACGCTGGTGGACCACCCAGCAAGGCACCAGCCGCCTCAGGCCAGACCTTCAAGCCTTGCGCACCGCACGCCCCGAGCTGAAAGACCCTGTCACCCACCCACCCATTGCGCATGGAAGTCACCCCGCCAACGCCTTGCGCCCTGCGGTGTGACCCATCTGTAACTTCGTGAACACAACACCCCCATGAACGCCCCCACAAGCCCCTCACACGTGTTGCCCGCCACTGAAATCCGCGAGGTGCCCGCCGCCATGCTGGCCGCCCTGCAAGCGCGCTTCGGCCCCCAGTGCGTCACCGGCTTGGCCGTGCGCGAGCAGCACGGGCGCGACGAGTCGCCCTTCACCCACATTCCCCCGCCCGCCGCCGTGGTGTTTGCCGAAAGCACGGCCGATGTGGCCGATGCCGTGAAACTCGCCGCCGCACACAAGGTGCCGGTGATCGCGTTTGGCACCGGCTCGTCGCTGGAAGGCCACCTGCTGGCGGTGCAAGGCGGCATCAGCATTGACGTGGCACGCATGAACCAAGTGCTGAGCGTCAACGCCGAAGACCTGACCGTGACCGTGCAGCCCGGCGTGACCCGCAAAGCCGTGAACGAGGCGGTGAAAGACCAGGGCCTGTTTTTCCCCATCGACCCGGGGGCCGACGCCAGCATTGGCGGCATGGCCGCCACCCGCGCCAGCGGCACCAACGCCGTGCGCTACGGCACCATGCGCGAAAACGTGCTGGCCCTGGAGGTGGTGACGGCACAAGGCAACGTCATCCGCACCGGCACCCGCGCCAAAAAAAGCAGCGCGGGCTACGACCTGACCCGCCTGATGGTGGGCAGCGAAGGCACGCTGGGCATCATGACCGAGGTGACCATCAAGCTTTACCCCCTGCCCGAGGCCATTTCAGCGGCCACCTGCTCGTTCCCCAGCATCGAGGCGGCGGTGCGCACCACCATCACCATCATCCAAATGGGCATCCCGATTGCCCGCTGCGAGCTGATCGACGCCGCCTCGGTGCGAGCGGTCAACGCCCACAGCAAGCTGGCCCTGCGCGAAGAGCCGCTGCTGCTGATGGAGTTCCACGGTTCGCCCGCCAGCGTGAAAGAGCAGGCCGAGCTGGTGCAAGACATCGCGGGCGAACACGGCGGCAATTCTTTCGAGTGGGCCACCACCCCCGAAGAGCGCACCCGCCTGTGGACGGCGCGGCACAACGCCTACTTTGCCGCCGTGCAAAGCCGCCCGGGCTGCCGCGCCATCACCACCGACACCTGCGTGCCCATCAGCCGCCTGGCCGATTGCCTGCTGGACTCGGTGGCCGAGGCCGACGCCAGCGGCATTCCGTACTTCCTGGTGGGCCATGTGGGCGATGGCAACTTCCACTTCGGCTACCTGATCGACCCCGACCACCCCACCGAACGCGACACCGCCGAAGCCCTGAACCACCAGCTGGTGACCCGCGCCCTGGCCCTGCAAGGCACCTGCACCGGCGAACACGGCGTGGGCCTGCACAAAATGGACTTTCTGCGCACCGAAGCGGGCGAGGGTGCGGTGGACATGATGCGCGCCATCAAACGCGCGCTGGACCCCGACAACATCCTGAACCCGGGCAAAATTTTCAGCCTGTGACCACCCCAGGGCCCCCCATGCACGCCTCTACCGCCCCCCTGCCCCACGTTCCCCTTCCTGGCTGGTGGCAATGGCTGCGAACGGCCAGCGGCAGCCGCCTGGTGGCCGCCGCGTTTGTGATGCTGTTGGTGCTTCAGGGCCTGCTGATCCGCGAGGGGCTGACCCACCTGCAAAGCATTGCCACCGACTTTGAATTTGTGGTGAAAGACATCGGCGAACGCGAGCGGCGAACCCAGCAAATGCAAATGGCGGCGCAAAACCGCATCGTGCTGCTGCTGCGCATGCTGGCGCAACCCGACCCCCTGGAACGCGAAGACGACGCACGCGCCTTCGAGGCCGAAGGCCTGGCCTTTGGCCGCGCCCGCGACGCTTTGCGCGCCACCCAACTCGACCCGGTGGGCCGACACAACCTGGAAGCCGTGCTCACGGGGGCGGTTGAACTCAGCCAGCAGCAGCGCCAGGTGGTGCAACAACTGCTGATGGGCCAAGACGACACGGCGCGGGCCGACATGGACACACACCGCGTGTTTGCCCTGCAACGCGACCTGGTGGCCGCGTTGCAGCGCTTTGGTGACAGCCAGCACGCCCTGACCCTGCAAGCCCAGCAACGGGCGCTGCACGCCCACAGCCAGGCCCGCTCGGTGTTGTGGGGCATGGGCGCGGGCATTTTTTTGCTGGGCCTGGTGCTGGGCGTGGCCGTCACGCGGTCCATCTCGCGTGCCGAGGTGGTGCTGGCGCGCGACAAGGCGCGCGCCGACTTTGCCGCCAGCCACGACGCCCTCACCGGCCTGCTCAACCGCAGGGGGTTTGACGGGGAACTGGGCCACTGGCGCCAAAGCCCCTCGGCCACCGCCCCCGAACACACGCTGATGCTGATCGACCTGGACAAATTCAAACCCGTGAACGACCAGGCCGGCCATGCCGCGGGCGATGCGGTGCTCAAACGCATGGCCGATATTTTTCGCAACAGCACCCGCCCCCAGGACCTGGTGGCGCGCTTGGGCGGTGACGAATTTGCCATCGTGCTGCACGGCATGCCACTGGCCGCCGCCACCGACGTGGCCGAACGCGTGCGGCAAACCGTGCACGACTTCACCTTTGAGTGGCAGGGACAGCATTTCCAGTTGGGCACGTCCATCGGCATCGTGGCCTTTGACGCCACCGCCCCCCAGCAGGCCTGGTCCACCACCATGCGCCTGGCCGACGAGGCCTGCTACGAGGCCAAGCACGCGGGGCGCAACCGGGTGTGCAGCGCCCCCCACGGCACCGCCGCTTGAATTTAAAAGTTTTTTGACCCCCAGCGCTTATGGGTATTGCGCTGGCAGCTCTTGTTTTGATTGTTCCGGGTGCGGCTGGTACAGCCACAAGGTGCGGCCATCGGGGCAAGCCCAGGTGGCGGTGGGGGCCACACCACCCGGCCCATCGGGCACCGCAAACTCCAGGCTGGCCAGCCACGCACCGGGTTTGAGCTCGGCCTGCGCCTTGGCCCAGGCGCGCGGCATGGATTCAGGCCGCTGAAACAGGTACACCATGTCGAACCGCGACCAATCCAGCGCCCACATGTCGCCCTGGCGCACACGGGCGTGGCGGGCGCGCAGCCCACACAACAGGCGCAAAGGCCAGCTGTGCTCCAGCCCGTGCAGGTGCACCTCGGGGTAGGCCCGCTCCAGCGCCACCAGCCCGTCGCCCAGGCCACAACCCGCGTCCAACACATGGCCTGCCAGCGGCAAAGGCACCTGGGCGGCCAAACCGTCCAAAGCCCCACGCGGGGTGGGGAACAGCGGGGCGTCTTTCCAGGTGGCGGGGGGATACAGCGCCAGGGCCAAGCCCAGTGGCACCAGCCAGCCCCAAGCGGGCACCCCCGCCAGCACCGACGTGCCCGCGCCCCCCGCCAACAACCACCACGACAGTGGAAACCCCAGCGCCATCACCGCCCGGCGCACCGGTGTGCGCGCCCACACGCTGCCCAGCACCCCCACGGCGGTGGCCAGCAGCAACGCGGGAAACACCGGCAGCTGCAACAGCCGAACCCCCACAAACACCACCCACGCCCACACCCACACCCACAAAGCGGGCAGGGGCCAAGGCCAGGTGAACGGGCTGAAGCGGGGCATGGGGTGCAGTTTAGTGGGGCAGAAATGGGGGTGCGTAAAGCCGGGAACTTGCGGCAAACCACCCGGTCAGCCCATTGCACAATAGCCGCACGCAACGCAATACCTGCACACCCGCCGCTGGAGAGCCCGATGAACACGCCCCCCCACACACCCACCCGCGCACCGCTGGCACGCGCATCCGCCCTGTTCAGCGCCACGCTGGCGGTGGCGGCGTTGGCCACGCTGACCGCCTGTGGCGGTGGTGGCAGCACGGCGGCCACGCCAACACCCGCGCCGGCACCGGTTGCCACACCAGCGCCCGC
>JBASFL010000122.1:0-8455 GCA_049653005.1 Burkholderiaceae bacterium
TCCATCTTGCCGCCACCGTGGCTGCCAGCAAAAGAAGGGGCAGACACCATCAGCAGAGCCGACACCAACGCAGACATCACCAGTTTCATGATTGACCTCTTGAAAACACGTTTGGGAACATACCCACAAAATACCTGAGTCGTATTTTGCAACTTGATGTTATCCCGAGCCATGAAACCTGTTGAACCCGTGGGAAATGCCCTTGTTTCCGGTTGTATCTGGGCGTGCGCGGCGTTCTCAGCCGTTGCCATGCCTGTGCCGGGGTGGGCCCAAGACCGGTTTGTGCCGCCACCGGGCCAGGTGGTGTTGCCGGTGGCGGTGCACACGGCGGACGGCGCGTCGCGTGACCTGAAGGCGGCCGAACAAGCCTGGCGGCGCGACCCACGCAACCTGGAGCTGGCCGCCCGCTACGCCCGCGAAGCCTTTCTGGTGGGGCTGACCGAAGGCGACTTGCGCTGGTTTGGCACCGCCAAAGCCGCCCTGTTGCCGTGGTGGAACGAGCCCACCTTGACGGCGCAGGGCCACTTCATGCGCGGCCTGGTCAAGCAGGGGTTTCACGACTTTCAAGGCGGGCTGGCCGACATCAACGCGGCCATTGCCCTGGACGGCAACCGGGCCGAACTCTGGTCGTGGCGGTTTGCCATCCACCTGTTGTGGGCCGACATGGCGGCCGCGCGGGCCGATTGCGACGCCCTGGGGCAACGGGCGGGGGCCGACGAGGGCCGCGCGTGCCTGGCCGTGCTGGCCTACCGCACTGGCCGTGCACCCGCCGCGGTGACCGAGCTGAAAAAGCTGGTGGCCTTGCCCGATTTTCAGAGCGGCTCGGCGCAGGACTGGCTGCGTTTCCATTTGGGCGAGGCCCAGCGCACGGCGGGGCAATACGACGCGGCGCAGGCCACTTGGGCCGACCACCTGGCCCAGCGGCCGCGCTCACACGGGGTGCGGCTGGCGCTGGCGGAGCTGCTCAACGCCCGGGGCCAACACGCCCAGGCCAAGCGGTGGGCCACCACCCCTGCCCCCACCGATGCGCTGCTGGTGCAGCAACTGCTGGCCAGCCAGGCCCTGGGCGACGCCGATGCCCCCCGCCTGGCCCAACAAGTGGAAGACCGCATGGTGGCCCAGGCCCTGCGACAAGACAGCCTGATCGAGCGGCCCAAAATGGTCTACCTCATTCACCACGGGCGTGATGTGGCCGCCGGGCTGGCCTTGGCCCAAGAGAACTGGGCCGCCCAAAAAGAACCGCCTGACGCCCTGCTGCTGGTCGAGGCCGCGCTGAAGCTGGACCGCCCCCAGGCCGCCGCACCGGTGTTGGACTGGATGGCCCAGACCGGCTACACCGACCCCGCGCTGGCCGCCGTGGCGGGCCAGCTCAAGTCCCGCTTGGGCCGTTGAACATTCACCAGGACAGCTTGTATGCACCGAACGGTTTGGGGTTTTGTGGCGCGCGTTTTTCTGGCGCGCAGCCTGGTGGTCTTGTGCGGGTTGCTGGGCATGGGCGGGGTGCAGGCGCACTCCAGCGGCAACAGCTATGTGGCGTTCAGCCTGCGCGACGCCACCCCCGTGCTGCGGGTGGACGTCAGCATCCGCGACCTGGACTTTGTGTTTGACCTGGACGGCGACCGCAACGGCGAAGTCACCTGGGCCGAGGTGGCGGCCCGCCAGGGTGACCTGCTGGCCTGGGTGCAGGCGGGTGTGCGGGTGACGGTGGCCGACACCGTGTGCACGCTCACCGCCCAAGACCCCATGGCCAGCCAGCGCGGCGACGGCATTTATTTCAGCACCGAGTGGGTGGTGCACTGCCCCGGTGCCAGCGTCCAGCCCCCACCCGGGCTGGGGCTGCGCTACGGGTTGATGTTTGACCAGGACAACCTGCACCGAGGCCTGCTGAAGGTGGACCTGCCCAACGAGCAAAACAGCGCCATCCTCAGCCCCGAGCAGCCCGGTGCGCCCTTGGTGCAGGGCAGCACCCGCCTGTGGGACATTTTTCAGCGCTACGTGGTGGAGGGGGTGTGGCACATCTGGATCGGCATTGACCACATTTTGTTTTTGCTGAGCCTGCTGGTGCTGGCCCCGCTGGCGTCGGCCCGCCGTGCGGTGGTGACCTGGCAGCCGGTGGACCGCTTTGGCCTGGCGTTTGCCGATGTGTTGTCGGTGGTCACCGCTTTCACGGTGGCGCATTCCATCACCCTGGGGCTGTCGGTCATGAAGTGGGTGGACCCACCGGCCAACGTGGTGGAGCCGGTGATTGCGCTGTCGGTGGTGCTGGCCGCGCTGAACAACCTGCTGGGCTGGTTCTCGCTGAAGCGGTGGCGGCTGGCGTTTGTGTTCGGGCTGATCCACGGCTTTGGCTTTGCCAACGTGTTGCTCGACCTGGGCCTGCCCACGCAGGCGCTGGCGGTGGCGCTGGGCGGGTTCAACGTGGGGGTGGAGCTGGGGCAGCTCGCCATTGTGGTGGTGTTTTTGTCGGCCGCCTGGTGGCTGCGCCACACGGCGTTTTACCGTTGGTTGGTCGTGGTGGGCGGCTCGGTGGCCATTGCCGTCACCGGCGCGGTGTGGACCTGGGAGCGCCTGGGGTTCTGACCCCCTTGGTCACACCCGCATTCACACCAACACTCACACCAACCACAAGGCCCTCAGCCCCAGCATGAAGCCACCGGCCACGCGTTCGGTGGTCAACAGGCCCAGTTGGTGGATGTGGTCGGTGGGCTGCACCCCGGGCAGCGCCAGGCTGCTGCCCCGGCGCGTGGGTTTGAAATTGGGCAGGGCCAGGCGCACCAGTGCCCACTGCGGCGGGGCTTGGAACACCACCTGGTGCTGCACACCGTCGGGCTCTGGGTGCAGGTGCAGGGCCAGTTTGAACGGGCGGCCAAAGCCACAGGTTTCCACCACCACGGCCTGTGCCGCGCCCACCGGCACAGGGCGGGGCAGGGCGGCCCGCACCGAGGCAAAACCGCCGCCCTGGGCCAGGCTCACGTCCCCCGAAAACACGCCGCAGGGCTGTGCCTCGGGCGTGTGCGGAAAGGCCAGGCTGGCCGAGCCTTCGGGTTTGAACGCCACCGCCCCGCTGGAGCGGCCGCCCATCAAGCGGTCGTGCAGGCCTTGCCACGCGGCGGCAGACGGTTCGTTGTCAAACGCCCACAGCAGCCGCGCGCCGGGCGCCGGTGCTGCTGCATTTGCCACCAGGGGGCTCATGCCGTGGACAGTGCTTCTGCCCGCCGCACCGGCATTTGCCAGGGCTGGCCGGGTTGCGTGAGTGCCTCAATGGCAATGACCGGTGGCAGCGAGGCCACGGCCCCAAAAATGGTGGCAAACGAGCCATCGGCCGCGTCGCGCCCGGTGCCGATGCGGATGAACCCCATGGGAATGGCCGTGCCCGAAGGGTCAAACAAATACCAGCGGTGGCCCACGTACGCCTCCACGTAGGCATGGAAATCGGTGGGACCCAGGGTGGGGTCGGCCCCGTAGTCGATGCCGGTGGTGAAACGCGCCGGGATGTTCAGCGCCCGGCACACCGCAATCATCAGGTGCGCAAAGTCGCGGCACACGCCCACGCGGTCGGTCAGCGTGTCGAGCGCCGAGGTCATGGAGTTGCTTGTGTTGGACTTGAACGTGACCTGCGACTGCACCCACTGCTGGATGGCCTGCACCCGGGTGTAGCCGTGGGGCAGCGCGCCAAACTGCGCCATGGCCAGGTTGCCCAGCCGGTCTGACTGGCAGTAGCGGCTGGGGTAGAGGTAGGGCAGCACCTCGGGGGGCAGGTGGGCCACGGGCACTTCGGGCACGTCGGCCGCTTGGGCAACGTGGTGGGCAATGTCCACGGTGGCTTCGTAGCGCACCGACAGCGTGCCGGGCTGGGCGCTCAGGCGCAGGCTGCGGGCTTGGGTGGCCGGGTCTGTGTGGGCCAGGGTGGTCACGGGCTGGCTGATGGCCAGCTGCTCGGACTGGATGGTTTGCTGGCGGGTGCGGGCGGCCTGGATGTTGAAGATGAAGTCAGCACCGGGAAACCCGACCTCGTACTGGAGGGCGATGGAGAACTGAAGGCGAACCATGGGGGTGCTCTGTGTGGGGGAAATGAAGCAAAAAAGGGGCAAGCAATTAGGGTGCCAGTGCGCGGGTGAGCGCCTGGGCGGCGGCCACCACGGGCGCCACGTGGCGCGGGTCGTGCCGGTGGGCGGGCAGGCTGAGTGTGAGGGCACCGGCAATCCGCCCGTCGGCCCCGAACACCGGGGCAGACACCCCGGCCACGTCGGGCAGGCGCTGGCCCACGCCACTGAAGTACCCGTCGGTCCGTATCTGCACCGAAATGGGGTCATTTTTTAAGGAAAATGTGCCTCCGCCGCTTGATGGTATTGCAGTGTATGCCATCAAAACAAGAGCGCCTGAGCCCCGGTCGGCGGGCAACACATCTCCCGCCTGAATGTGGTCGCGCACGGGGTGGGGCGAGTCCACCCGGTGCAGGCACAGGCGGCTGGCGTGGGGCGGCGTGCCTTGCAGCACGTGGTAGGCCGCACTTTCACCCGTGGCAGCCACCAGTTGGTGCAGCACGGGCAGCACCACATCGGCCAGCGAAAACCGCCGCTGGTAAACCCCGTGCAGCCGTGCCACCTCCAGCCCCAAGGTGTAGCGCCCATCGTCCTGGCGGTGCAGCAGCCGGGCGTGCACCAGCGAGGCCAGCAGCCGCAGCGCCGTGCTTTTGTACAGCTGGGTGCGCGCCGCCAGCTCCGCCAGGGACAGCGGCCCGTCGTCGGCATGGAACGCGGCCAGCAGCGACAGCGCGCGGTCCACGGCAGCGGCGCCGCCGGGGGCGGCTTGGTCGTCGGCCAGCGACGGGGTCGTGGGTTTTCGGGGCATAATTTCTGAAATTCTTTCAGAAAGAACAACGTTCTACAAGACAGAATTAGAAGTGTAACCCCCAGCCACCCACATGACCCCCACACCCGACGTCCTCATCAGCGAAGTGGGCCCGCGCGACGGCCTGCAGTCCGTCAAGGCCACCATGCCCACCGCGCACAAACGGCGTTGGCTGGACGCGCTGGTGGCCAGCGGGCTGCGCGAAATCGAGGTGTGCTCTTTCGTGCCCGCCCACCTCATGCCCCAAATGGCCGACGCCACCGAGGTGGTGCAGCACGCGCTCACCCACCCCGGCCTGGCCGTGCTGGCGCTGGTGCCCAACCTCAAAGGGGCCGAGGCGGCGCTGGCCGCCGGGGTGCACAAGCTCACGCTGCCGGTGTCGGTCAGCCACGCGCACTCGCTGGCCAATGTGCGCAAAACGCCCGACGACATGGTGGCCGTGCTGCGCCAGGTGGCCGTGCTGCGCGACGGGCGTTTTCCGGGCGTGGGCATCGAGGCCGGGTTGTCCACCGCTTTTGGTTGCACGCTGCAAGGCGCGGTGCCTGAAGACGAAGTCATCCGTCTGGCCGTGGCCTGTGCCGAGGCCGGGGCCAACGAGGTGGGCCTGAGCGACACCACCGGCATGGCCAACCCCGCGCAAACCCGCCGCCTGTTTCGGCGCCTGCGCGCCGAGCTGGGCGACAAAGCCGGTTCGGCCCACATGCACAACACCCGGGGCCTGGGCCTTGCCAACTGCCTGGCGGCCTACGACGTGGGCGTGCGTGTGTTCGACGGCTCGCAAGGCGGGCTGGGCGGCTGCCCCCACGCGCCCGGTGCCAGCGGCAACGTGGTGACCGAAGACCTGGTGTTCATGTTCGAGGCCATGGGCATCAACACCGGCGTTGACTTGGAAAAGCTGCTGGCCGCCCGCGCCGCACTGCAAGCCGGGCTGCCCGGCGAACCCATTTACGGCATGGTGCCCGAGGCCGGGCTGCCGCTGGGCTGGACACAGAAAGGACACTCCCATGAGCACTGAGCAAACCCCTGCCCAACCCTTGCCCTACGCCGGCATCCGCGTGGTGGAGTTCACCCACATGGTCATGGGCCCCACCTGCGGCATGGTGCTGGCCGACCTGGGGGCCGAGGTCATCAAGGTCGAGCCCGTGGGCCACGGCCGCAACGGCGATGCCACCCGCCACCTGCTGGGCTCTGGCGCGGGGTTCTTCCCCATGTTCAACCGCAACAAAAAAAGCCTGGCGCTCGACCTGCTCACCCCCGAGGGCAAAGAGGCCGCCCTGCGGCTGATCGCCACCGCCGATGTGCTGTGCGAGAACTTCAAGCCCGGCACCATGGCCAAGCTGGGGCTGGATTACCAAAGCCTGAAAGCGCTGAACCCGCGCCTGATTTACGTCAGCCACAAAGGCTTTTTGCCCGGCCCTTACGACCACCGCACCGCGCTGGACGAAGTGGTGCAAATGATGGGCGGCCTGGCCTACATGACCGGCCGCCCCGGCGACCCGCTGCGCGCCGGGGCCAGCGTCAACGACATCATGGGCGGCATGTTCGGCGCCATGGGGGCCATGGCCGCACTGGCCCAGCGCGAAAAAACCGGGCTGGGCCAGGAGGTGCAAAGCGCCCTGTTTGAAAACAACGTGTTTCTGGTGGCCCAGCACATGATGCAGTTCGCCGTCACGGGCCAGCCCGCCGCCCCCATGCCCGCACGCATTTCGGCCTGGGCCATTTACGACGTGTTCCAAGTGAAAGACGGCGAGCAAATCTTTTTGGCCGTGGTCAGCGACGGGGCCTGGAAAACCTTTTGCACCGCCTTCGGCTTTGCCGACCTGGCAGCCGACGCCCGCCTGGCCACCAACAACGACCGCGTGCGGGCCCGCGAGTGGCTGCTGCCCGACTTGCGCCAGAGGCTCGCTGGTCACAGTGCCGCTGAATTGGCCCGTGTGTTTGAGGCCCACGCCCTGCCGTTTGCGCCCATCACCCGCCCCCAAGACCTGCTGGACGACCCCCACCTGAACGCCACCGGCGGCCTGGCCCCCATCACCCTGCCCGATGGCCGGGATGCCAAGGCTGTGCTGCTGCCCCTGACGCTGGACGGCCAGCGCCCCGGGGTGCGCCTCTCGCCCCCGAAACTGGGTGAACACAGCGCCGAGCTGTTGGCAGGTTTGGGCTACGGCGAATTGGCCATCAAAAACATGACAGCGGTGGCGTCAGACATGACGCGGGAATGACTCCTCGGCTACCATTCCGCCCCATGGCCCACAACGCAATTTTTTTCGAGAACCCCCGCAGCGCAAGACAGCGCAAAGCGCCCGTGGGGTTCAGCTGGACAACTTTGTTTTTTGGCCCCATGCCCCTTTTGTTTCGGGGTGAGCTGGCGTGGTTTCTGGTCAGCCTTGGGCTGACAGTGCTGACGCTCCACACCAGCAATGTGGTGCTGGCGTTCATGGTGAACCGGCTCTACATCCAAGACCTGCTCAAAAGGGGTTTCAAAGCCCGCAACGTGTTGCACGGCGACATGGACGAGGTCGCCAAAGAGCTGGGCCTCAGGCTGCCCAGCCTGGCGTCTTCTTTGTTTTACGAAACCCAATCGACCCGTCTCTGAGCCAGCAACGCGGTGTGGGGCAGGCGGCACAGGCTGTGCCCCTTTTTTTGGACTTTAAATAAAACAAACGTTTGATTTAGTTAAGATGCGGTGATGTCCACCGTGCCTCCCCCCTCCCACACCCCCGTGCGCAGCGACGGCGAAGCTTCGCGCCAGCGGCTGCTGCTGGCCGCGCTGCGCCTGTTTGCCGAGCAGGGGTTTGCCAAAACCTCCATCCGCGAAATTGCCACCGCGGCCCAGACCAACGTGGGGGCCATCAGCTATTACTTTGGTGACAAGCAGGGCCTGTACCGCGCGGCCTTCACCGAGCCACTGGGCAGCGCCAAAGACGACATTCCGCTGTTTTCCGACCCTGCCATGTCGCTGCGCGAGGCGCTGACCGGGCTGTTCAGCGGCTTTGTGGAACCGCTCAAACAGTGCGAAGACGTGCAGCTGTGCACCCGCTTGCACATGCGCGAAATGGTCGAACCCACCGGCCTGTGGGCCGAAGAAATCCACACCGGCATCCGCCCCTACCAACAGGCCTTGGTGGACCTGCTGCGCCGCCATTTGGCGCTGCCCGCCGAAGACGACGCACTGCACCGGCTGGCGTTTTCCATCGTGGGGCAGGGCGTGTTTCTGTGCATCGGGCGCGACGTGATCGAGGCCGTGCGGCCCGCCTTGCTGCGCAGCCCCGAAGCCATCGACGACTGGGCCGCCCAAATGGTCGAGTGCGCGCTGGCCCTGGTGTCGCTGGAAAAAGCGCGCCGCCAAACCCCTTCTCCCCATCCCTTGCCCCAGGAGTGACCTGCATGCGTGTTTCCCTTCTTCGACCGCTGGCGGTGGCGTGTGCCCCGCTGGCGCTGGCCGCGTGTGCGGTGTCGGCGCCCCCGCCCGACGTGGCAGCACCTGCGCCCACCGTGTGGCAAACCCCCGGAGCCCCGGCGCCGGGTGGTTCGGCCGCCCAACTCAAAGCCTGGTGGCAGCGCTGGGACGACCCGCTGCTGCTGTCGCTGCTGGACAGCGCCC
>JBASFL010000123.1:0-1835 GCA_049653005.1 Burkholderiaceae bacterium
ACAGCCAACGGCCCCAGCCCGCGCTCAGCCGGGCCACGATCAGCATCACGGCCAGGCCGTGCAACACCCCGAAGTAAATAAAGCTGCCCGGAAACACCAGCGCAGACCCGGCCGACACCAGCAGCGCCCCTCCTGCCACCTGTGCCCAGCGCTGCCAAAAGCGCTTGTCCAGCCGCTGCCACGCAGGCCGTGCCAGCAGCCCCTGCTGGTGCAAGGCCACCGCCTGCCCCAGCCCGGCGGTGAACAGAAACAGGCAAACGATGGCCGTGCGCTGCCAGGTCCAAAACGGGTCTGCGTAAAAATTTTGCCGGGCAATCAGGCCAAAAAAGTTCAGGTCAAAGCTGAAATGGAAGGCCGTCATCCACAACATGGCCCCGGTGCGCAGGGCGTCCAGCCGGTCGAACCGGTGCCCACTCATTCCGTCGCCCCCGCTGCACGACCGGCTGCCTTCACCAGCAGGCGCGCCAGCTCGGCCGGGGCGCTCACCATGGGGTCGTGGCCGGTGGCCAGCTCGTGCACCACCCAGCCCGGCTCGGTGCGTACCCGCTGGCGCATCACCGCAATGGTGGGCAAGGCCGGGGCGGTGCAGTCGATGAACGTGCGGGGCAGCGCGGCCACGGCAGCGGCGTTGAAACACAGAGGGTCTTGGTACACGCCCAACGGCTGAGGGGTCTGGCGGCGGTTGACCCAATCGCGGTCAGCACCCGCCAGCCCAAAAGCGGCGGCATCGGGCGGTGGAATGGCCACGCCTGCGCCTTTTTCGGCGGCCAAGGCCAGGCGGGCCGCCACCGTTTCAGGGGTGTGCTGGCTGCTCCAGCTTTCACCCGGGTGTGGCGTGACGGCGTCCACGTACACCAGCCCGTGCAACGCGGTCGTGGGTTGGGCGCGCTTGAGCAGTGCGTCGGCCACCCCGGTGATGACCAAACCACCGTAACTGTGCCCCACCAGCAGCACGCGGCCCAGTTCGCAACTGTCGATCACGCCCAACACATCGGCCACATGGGTGGCCAGGCGCACCTGCCCCGACAACAAATGCGCCCGCTCACCCACCCCGGTCAACGTGACTGCGTGGGCCGCAAGACCTTGCGCTTGCAACAGGGGCAACACCCGCTGCCAACACCAGCCGCCGTGCCAGGCACCGTGCACCAGCACGACGGTGGGGCGATCCATGGGGGTGTTTGGCGGGGGTTGGGTGGTGTTCATGCGGGTTCTCCGGGACAATCGCTTCTTTTTTGATTTTGCCTGCCCCCGATGCTTGCCCACCAGCTTGAACTGCTTTCCCCCGCCCGCACCGCCGACATCGGCATCGAAGCCATCAACCACGGGGCCGATGCCGTCTACATTGGCGGCCCCGGTTTCGGGGCGCGCAGCAGCGCCGACAACCCGGTGCAAGACATTGCCCGGCTGGTCAAGCACGCGCACCGCTTCCACAGCCGCATTTTTGTCACGCTGAATACCATCTTGCGCGACGACGAACTGGAGCCCGCCCGCAAGCTGGTGCGCCAGCTGTACGACGCGGGGGTGGACGCTCTCATCATCCAAGACATGGGCCTGCTGGAACTCGACCTGCCCCCCATTCAGCTGCACGCCAGCACCCAAACCGACATCCGCACCCCCGAAAAAGCCCGCTTTCTGCAAGACGCGGGTTTGAGCCAGCTGGTGTTGGCCCGCGAACTGACGCTGGCGCAAATTGCCGGCATCGACATGGCGCTGGGCCCCCATGGCCAAGGCAACCGGGCGGCACTGGAGTTTTTCGTGCACGGGGCCCTGTGCGTGGCCTACAGCGGCCAGTGCTTCATCAGCCACGCCCACACCGGGCGCAGCGCCAACCGGGG
>JBASFL010000124.1:0-11346 GCA_049653005.1 Burkholderiaceae bacterium
GGCCTACGACACCCCCGGCGGCACGCTGGTGGCCACCCGCGTGGTGAATCTGAAGCGCCCCGCCGCAGGCTACTGGGACTTGATTTTGGGCGAGCGCAGCTACCGCGACCGCGTGCTGCTGCGCGACTTGCCCATGCTGCCAAACGGCGAGCTGGTCATCACCATCGAGGGCGGCACAGGCCAGCTGCGCCGCGTCACGCAAATTGAGGCAGGCAAGCTGCGCCAGGTGCACGGAGCCAGCTTCGGCGGCACCGAATACGGCGTGTCAAACACCCCCAGGGCTCGCATGTTCCGCGAGCAAGACGCCGACGGCACCGAAAAAGTGCTCCTGTTCGGCGTGTCTCAGGACATGGAAGCCAGCGTGGTGATGGACGGCACACGCGAAAACGCCGCCCTGACCGCCCTGCGCGGCCTGGCCGGGCGCGGCGTGGCCCTGTTGCCCAGCCTGGGGGCCAGCTACGAATCGCGCCTGACCTTCGGCGTGATCGACAGCGCCCCCGTCACCCGCACCCACAACGGCATCACCCAAGCCCGCTTCAGCGTGCGCGGCCTGCCCGTCGATTAAGTCAACCCACCCCCAGCAAAACAGAAGGAGCCCCATGGCCACCCCAGCCCCCACCACACCCGGCAGCCCGCCCACGCTGCCCACCACCAACGACCCCGAAAGCACGTTCGACACCCTGTGGGACGGCTTCAACACCTGGCTGACCGGCACGCTGTGGCCCTACCTGGCCGCCGTGGTGGCAGGCACCGCCGCCAATGCCACCGAGGCCGAAACCGCCGCCAACACCGCCACCGCCCAGGCATTGGCCGCTGTGGAGGCAAAAAACGATGCGGAAGCCGCTGTGGTGGCTGCCACGGCGGTTTCTGGCGCCACCGAGTGGGCCGCTGGCAGCTACGCGGCCGGGGCTGTGGTGTGGAGCCCCACAAACGGGGCCAACTACCGGCGCAAGGCCCCCGGCGGCGCAAGCCCAACAGACCCCGCCAATGACCCGGCCAATTGGTACAGCCTGGTCAACTTGCAGGGATTGAACCTGGTGCGAATCACGGCAAACACCGTGGCTGTGGCGGGGCGGCACTACGTCATTGCAGCGCCTTGCGAGCTGCTGCTGCCAGCCAGCCCAAACGCGAATGACCGCATCGGCTTCACCGACATCACGCTCAGCCTCAGCGCCACGGTCAACCCCAATGGGGGAAAGATTCGCAACGTCTCCGGCGTGATGACCCTCAACGCAAAGTACGCCGAGGCAGTGCTCATTGCCAGCGGCACCACGGAAGGATGGATTTGATATGAGCCTGTTTTCTACTTTGTACGGCGGCGGGGGCGGCGCCCCCATTGGCACCGTGGTGGCGTCTGTTGGCGCGATCACTGACCCGGACTGGTTGCCACTGACCAATGGGGTTTACAACAAAGCCGACTACCCTGACCTGGATGCGAGCAAGATGCTTACGTTCGATGGCAACAGTGTTGTGACCGGCCCCACTCTCAGCGGCGGCTCGTGGAAGGTGTTTCACGTTACCGGCACAACGTGGTATGCGCACCAATACGGGGCCAGCGCAACGGCCTGTGCCCGGTCTACCGATAACGGGGCTACGTGGTCTTCTGGAACGTTGCCGCAGGCTCCGGGCGCGTATTGGCCTGTTTCGTATGCCAACGGCATGTTTTTCCAGACCCGTTCTGACGCCACGAGCAACAACACCTATTACACGTCAGCAGACGGTCTTGCGTGGACGCTGCGCTCGACGCTACCGGCCATCAACGGGTACTACCAGAACTATGGGGGTGTGGTTTATACCGGCGGCCGTTATGTGATGCTTCCCGCCTATAACCACGGTGCTGGTGGCGGTCTTTTTTCGCTGTGGAGTGTTGATGGCGTCGCCTGGACTGCTGTGAATATCTCATCGGGCTCAGGCGCCGCTTCAAACTCAGGGCAGTATTACTCCACCACATTCGGCAGGGTTGACGTCTCTCCCTCGCTCGGCCTCCAGGCCTACTTGAGCAACGTGTCCGCGCCAGGGCAGTACACCTCTGCTGACGGCCTGACATGGCGAGCCATTCAGCGACTCACCGCAGCAAGCGGGCAAGACACCCTATTCGACACAGTGGCCAGTTTCGGCCTGACGGCTTCAGGCGGCCTTGCGTCAGGTATGGGCTCCGTGTGCATTGGCAACCACGTCCGCAGCTGGCGCAAAACCAATGCGATTGGTGGATTCCCGATGCGGGGCACAAACATCGCAGTGGCCAGCAACGTCAGCGAAGACCACGGCGTCAGCGTTGTCCGCACGCTGTCCGGGTGGTTTGCGCAAAACACAGACCTTTCCAGTTCGCGCCTGCTGTCGATCAACAGCTCCGGCGTTGTGGCTTGGCTTGACGTCAACACCGCGAAGTTTCGCGCTGCCCCTCCGCTGCAAGACGCAGAACTGCCCTTGATGGGCCAAACCCTTTACATGAAGGCCCGCTGACCATGCCCCACTACTTCGATGAATTCGGCGTCTTGTCTGCCGACCCCATCCCCGGCCGCAGCACCGACGTGGCCCCGCCCGACACCCCTCTGCCAACTGGCTTTGTGTGGCGCTGGGAGGGCTACGACTGGGCCCCGTTCGACCCCACACCACCGGCCGCCCCACCAGCCCCGGCGCAGACACGCCACATCGCTGTAGGCAGCTTCTTTGACCGCTTCGGAGCGCACAAATGGCCCATCCTGGCCGACACAAACCCGGTGGTGCAGGCGCTCATCAAAGATTGCAGCGTGCGCAAGCACATCAACCTGGACGACCCACAACTGCCCGCAGGCCTGGGCCTGCTGGTGGAGGCGGGCCACGCCATTGATGTGCAAGCCATCGTGACCGCGCCCGTGCAGGACGGCGAGCGGCCATGACGTACACGCTGGCCGTGCTCATCGCCATCGACCAGCTGGCCAACGCACTGCTGCTGGGCGCACCCGACGAAACGCTCAGCAGCCGCGCCCACCGCGCCTGGCGCGATGGCAAGTGGTTTGGCGTGGTGTTTCGCCCCTCCATCAACCTGCTGTTTTTCTGGCAGGCCGACCACTGCGCTGAGGCTTACCAAGCCGAAGTGCAGCGCCGCCAGTACCCCGCCCATTTCCGATAAATCCAAACAGGGAGCCCACCCCGTGCCACCCCGCACCCCACCACCGGCCAGTGCGCCGCCCACCATCGTGACCCCCACCTACTCAGGCCCCGAGCGCCGCAGCGAATTTCGGCGCTGGCGCGAAAAAATCGACCTTAGGCTGGACGACGGCGCGCACGCCATGAAAGGCCTGCGCCTCGACCTGGACGAAAACACCCGCGCCACCCACGAAATGCTCGACCTGCTCAACAGCGTCAAGGGCGCATTCCGCGTGTTGGGCTGGATTGGCGCGCTGGCCAAGCCCCTGGGCGCCATCGCCATGCTCTGTGCTGCCTGCCTGGGGCTGTGGTCATCCATCAAAGGCGGGGGCGTCAAGTGAGCGACTGGAAGCGGCAAGAAATTGACCGCGCCCGCCGCACGCTGGTCACGCGCGAGGCCAAGGCCCGCATGCACGGCAAAACCGCCCGCCAGCAACTGGCCGAAGCGCTGGACGCCAGCCGTGCCCCGCGCGATCTGCCCGAGCCTGACGACGGCGACGACGCCAGCACGCAACGCCACGCACTGAGGTGACCCATGGCCGAATTTCTGCCCGCGTTTGAAACCATGATCGTCCGCGAAGGCGGCTACGTGCTGCACACGGTGGCCGGTGACACCGGGGGGCAAACCTATGCAGGCATCGCCCGCAACAAAAACCCCCAGTGGCCCGGCTGGGCCGCCATAGACCAGGGCGGCACCCCGCCCGCCGAGCTGGTGCGCAGCTTCTACCGCGCTCACTTTTGGGACGCCAACAGCCTGGGCGACCTGGCCGACCAGCGCGTGGCCAGCACCGTGTTTGACTTTGGCGTCAACGCAGGCACTGGCACCGCCGCCAAGCTGGCCCAGTTGGTGGTCGGCACCACACCTGATGGCCGCGTAGGCCCCAAAACCATTGCAGCCGTCAACGCTTACAGCCCCGAGCTGTTCCTGGCTCACTACACCCTGGCCAAAATCGCCCGCTACCGCGACATCGTGCGCCGCGACCGCGTGCAGGCCAAATTCCTGTTGGGCTGGCTCAACCGGGCACTGGAGCAAACCGCATGAACCTCGGGCAACTCAACCCCATTTCAGGCATCGTGGCCGCCGTGGGCGGCATCATTGATTCGGTGCACACCAGCGACAAAGAGCGGCTGGACGCCGAGCTGGAGCTTCAACGCCTGGGCCTGGAAGGCCAGCGCATCGAAGCCGGGCTGTTGCAAGGCCAGGTAGACGTGAACAAGGTGGAGGCCGCGCACGCAAACGTGTTTGTCAGCGGCTGGCGGCCGGCAGTCGGCTGGGTGGGCGTGGCCGCCATGGCCTACCAGTTCGTGCTGTACCCATTCCTGGTGTGGGCCTGGGCCCTGATGCAAGCCGTGGGCTGGGTGCCCACCACGCTGGCACCGCCGCCCATGCTGGAAACCGACGCCCTGTGGGTCATCTTGACCGGCATTTTGGGCCTCGGCACCGCGCGCACCGTGGAAAAGCTGAAGGGCAGAGCGGCCTAGTGAAGCTGGGCAATTGGACGCTGCGTGGCCTTTGGTGCTTTAATTTGCGGATGAAAGTGATTCCAAAGCCGCCAAGCAAGCTGACTTTCCGTCCCCTTCGCAGGGCAGGGGCGGTTGCACTGCCCGAGCGGGTGGGGCAGGGCCCGTTGTGGCTTTATCGCGGCAGTGAAGAAACCGTTGCTGCTGTTGCCAAGCTGGTTCAGGCTGTCGCAGTCGAGCAAATCAAGCAGTTGTCGATGTCGAGGCAAATGCTTGCTGCTTGCCGGGAGCAGGTCACCACGCTGGTGGACCGAGAGGTGCTGCCGGACCGCGCAGGTGATGTGCTGAAGCTGTGTGAGTTTGTTCATGCCCAGCTCCAGAGCATCTACGAAGGCGCGAAAAGTGCAAAAAGCCGGGCGTCAAGCCCAAAGGTATCTGTGCTGGCGAACGAGGTTTGCTCTGAATCTCGCAGGTTGTTTGACCTGGTTGAGGTTGTGCGGTGGAAAGCGCTGGAAGCCCAGGCTGATGACGACATTCAGCAAGGTCGAACCCAGGTGTTTGACAGTGTTGAAGACATGTTCAAGGTCTTGCGCACCGCCGCTGCTTAACGCGCGTCATGCGAGGCGGTTTCAAAGTAAGCCCAACGGCCACGTTTTTGGCTGATCTGTCCAGCCTCAATGCGCAGCAGCAAGACGCTGTAAAAAACTGCCTGATTGATCTGGAAAAAGACCCGGTGCCCACTGGTCGACGAATGCACCCTGTAACCCCGGCAGGTGCAAAGCCGAAGATTTACACCGTCGATGTGTTCCCAAACAAGTCCTACAAAATCAGCTTCCAGCTCGATGGCGGCCTGTTGATTCTGAGACGCGTGGCAACGCACAAGCAAATAGATCGTCGCCCTTGAGCCTGCATTAAACTCGCGCCCGAGCCAGACATTGTTGGGCTCCCCGCTTCACCTCCCTGAGCGGGTCTGTGTGACAGCACAGCTTTAACCCCGGCACCGTGTGGTGCGCGGGGTTTTCTTTTGCCCGCGTCAGTGGCTTCAGAAAATCTTGTTGAACTGGAAGCGGGTGTTGTTCATCAGGCTGCAATTCACGCCGCTGCGTGTGCCAGTGGCGGTGTTTTGTGAATTGGTGATGGTCACTGCGGTGCCGGTGCTGGTAAACACAGCCGTGGCATTGACGGCGCAGGCGTTGAAGTTCAATTGCCCACTGAGATTGAGCGTGTTGGCGTTCCAGCTGCCTTGCAACAAGCTCCACGCGTTGGCCTGGCTGGGTATTACGTTGCCAATGGTTGTGCTGTACACCACGCCGTTGGTGGAAAAAACGAAGTAATACGTGGCCACGGCGGTATTGCCGTTTGTTTGCACCGACACCCACTCTTGTGAACCATCGGCATTTTGGTAAATGCCGTCATACGGACCGGCGGCGTGTGCGGACAGGGCAAGGCCCAACAGGGCAGCAGCAATGGCTTTTTTCATGATTGACTGTGAAGCGAGATTGAAGTTTCGGTCTTTCCTCAAGACCTGTGAATGCCCAAAGGCACGGCTATTTTGGCGCACTGTGATGACAGAAATGGCGGTGCCTCGTTGAAGACTCACAGGGGTGGCGATTCGCCCAGGTCATCGTCAGTGCCCACTTCACGCTTCCAGTGCACGCACCCAATCCACGCTTGCGGCCTGACCATTGGTTTGTAGTCTTGCAGGCACCAAGCCGACGCCCCGTCCATTTGTTTGCCCGCCACGATCACTGGCGCCCAGCCCCCAAAGAAGGTGCAGTGTTTGCATGGCCGCAGCACTTGGGGTGTCGCGTGAAGCAGACCTGGGGGGCGTTCGGTCATTGGGTGGCACGCGGTTGTGCAACCAATATATAAAGATTGAGGAAAAACATGCCGGTTGCGGAAATACGCTGGCGGTATGATGTTTCCATGCCGAGAAATGAAAAAGCCAGTAAGTCGTTGAACTTACTGGCTTTTTTATTTGGTGCCCAAGAGAGGACTCGAACCTCCACGACTCTCATCGCTAGTACCTGAAACTAGTGCGTCTACCAATTCCGCCACCTGGGCTCTTCAGGAAAGACGCTAGTATAGCATCACTTATGCATGAAAAAAACAACTCATTGAACGAATTTTCTGGAACCGTCTCCGGACACCGCGATGGACACGGTTTTGTGGCCCGCGATGACGGTGCACCAGATGTTTACCTGCCCCCAAACGAAATGCGAGCTGTCCTGCACCGTGACCGTGTCAAGGTGCTGCTGGTGCGCACAGATCGCCGTGGGCGCACCGAAGGACGGGTGACGGAGATCGTCGAACGCTCCTGTGCCCCCATCATTGGCCGCTTGCTCCAAGAAGGAGGGGTGTGGCTGGTTGCACCTGAAGACAAGCGCTATGGCCAAGATGTGCTGATTCCCGCCGGCGCGACGGGGCAGGCCAAAGTCGGGCAGGTGGTGGTGGTCGAATTGACCGAGCCGCCTGCTTTGTATGGCCAGCCGGTGGGGCGCATCAAAGAAGTGTTGGGCGAGGTGGACGACCGTGGTATGGAAATTGAAATCGCCGTGCGCAAATACGGCGTCCCCCACGAGTTTTCAGAACCTGCATTGGCCCAGGCCCGTGGCTTGCCAGACAAGGTGCGGCCCATCGATACCCTTCAACGTGTGGATTTGACCGATGTGCCACTGGTCACGATCGACGGTGAGGATGCGCGAGACTTTGACGATGCGGTGTTTGCCCAGCCCTCACGCGTGGGGCGCGGCAAAGGTTGGCGTTTGTTGGTGGCCATTGCCGATGTGAGTCATTATGTGGACACGGGTTCGGCCATTGATATCGATGCCTACGACCGAGCCACCAGCGTGTATTTCCCCCGCCGGGTCATCCCGATGTTGCCGGAGAAACTGTCCAACGGCTTGTGCTCGCTTAACCCTGACGTGGAACGGTTGTGCATGGTGTGCGACATGTTGATCAACGCGTCGGGTGAAATCCATGCGTACCAGTTCTACCCTGCGGTCATGTTCAGCCATGCGCGCTTTACTTACACCGAAGTGGCTGCCATCTTGTCCAACACCCGAGGCCCAGAGGCTGCCCATCGGAAGGCGTTGGTCCCCCAGTTGGTGGATTTGCATGATGTGTACCGCGCCTTGCTCCAAGCACGTCAAGCGCGTGGGGCCGTGGACTTTGAAACCACGGAAACACAGATCGTGTGTGACGAATCAGGCCGTATTGAAAAAATAGTGGCCCGTGTCCGCAACGAGGCACACCGTTTGATCGAAGAAGCCATGCTTGCGGCCAACGTGTGTTCAGCCGAGTTCATTGCCCAGGGCAAGCAGCCCGGTTTGTTTCGTGTGCACGAAGGCCCAACCCCTGAGAAGCAAGAAATTCTTCGGGGTTATTTGAAGGTGATGGGGGTGAGCCAAACGATTGGCGACAAACCCACACCGGGCGATTTCCAGCGCATTGCCCAAGCCACCAAAGAACGGCCCGATGCCCAACAGATCCACACGATGCTGTTGAGGTCCATGCAGCAAGCCATTTACACGCCGATGAACAGCGGCCACTTCGGCCTGGCATTCGATGCCTATACCCACTTCACCAGCCCCATCAGGCGGTACCCTGATTTGTTGGTGCACCGTGTCATCAAGGCCATCTTGCAGGAGCGCAAATACCAACTGCCCGATTTGCCCACCCCGGGGGAAGCGCACGCCAAGTTGGAAAAGCGGTTGGCGTCCCGAGCGCCCAAGCGCGATGGCGCACCGATTGCAAAACCCAGCGCGGACACCTTGGCATGGCAGGCCGCTGGTTTGCATTGCAGTGCCAACGAGCGCCGCGCAGATGAAGCCAGTCGCGATGTGGAGGCATGGCTCAAATGCAAATACATGCGCGAGCATTTGGGTGAGGAATTTGCCGGGGTTGTGTCATCGGTCACCAGCTTCGGTGTGTTTGTGACCTTGGACGCCATGTATGTGGAAGGGCTGGTTCACATCACAGAGCTGGGTGGGGAATACTTCCGCTTTGACGAGGCCCGGCAGGAATTGCGGGGCGAGCGCACAGGTATCCGATACCAGTTGGGCACGCGCGTGCAGGTGCAAGTCAGCCGGGTGGATTTGGATGGGCGGCGCATTGACTTCCGGTTGGTCCACCCGGAAGGTGATCCTGCGTCCAAAAATATGCGAGTCAAAGAACCGTTGACGGAAGACGGAGATCGCCCTCACGGCTCTGCCGCACCGTTGGATGGCAAAGCAAAACGCCGAGGGGGGGGCGATGCGGCCAAACCCACAGGTGGCAAGCCGCGCAAAGCGCTTGGAAAAAGCGATGCCGCCCACAAAGGCAAAAAGTCCCGCCGCTGAGACTTGGGGTTGTATGAGCATCGTTGTTTTTTTGATTGACACCCTGTTTTTTGTTCTGGTGGCGGCGGCGCTGTTGCGTGCCTGGCTGAATGCCGCACGCATTGCCATGTGGCAGCAACCAGGGCCCTTTGTCTTGGCTGTGACAGACTGGTTGGTCAAACCACTGCGCCGAGGTCTGCCCGCTGGCTGGCAACGTTCCCGATGGGATGTCGCCAGCTTGTTTGCCGCTGCGGTGTTGGCTTTGCTGCACGCGTCAGCTTTGGTCGGATTAGGGGTTTTTGGCGGCGCGGTGCAGGGCATGGGGCCAGCGTTGTTGATGGCGTTGCCGGTTTTGGCTGTGAAAATTCTGCTGAAGGCCGTGCTTCAAACCCTTTTGTACTTGGCATTGGCATACGCCGTGTTGTCTTGGGTTCAGCCCCATGCGCCCGTGCTGGGCTGGCTGCAGCGGCTGTTGGGTCCGCTGCTGCAGCCCATTCGGCGGTTTGTGCCGCTGGTGGGTGGGGTCGATCTGTCCGCTTTGGTGTTTGTGGTGCTGCTGCAAACAGGGTTGATGCTGTTGGGCTGACCCGCGCCGTGTTGCGCCTTTCAACCCCGCAACGCGTTGCTCAGTCGATTGGCTGTCAATGTGGGGCCCTGACCCTCCCAGTTGTCAGCCACATGCCCATGACGCCAAACGGTGTCTGTGACCACCCCGAGAACAGTGGTATCCATCGGTCCATTGGTGTTGTTGGAATGGGTTGATGGGGCCGTGTGGGATGCGTGCAGTTGAGCCAATGCGGCCCCCAGCATGCCCGCCAGCACATCGCCGGTGCCTGCGGTGGCCAGCCTGCCATTGCCGCTGTTGTTGATAACGGTTTTCCCGGATGGGGTCGCGGTCACCGTGCCGCTGCCTTTCAAAACACACAGGGCCCCAAATTTGTGGGCCAAGGCTCGTGCGCTGTGTACCCGGTCGCTTTGGACATGCGCAGTTGTCTGACCCAGCAGCCGGGCTGCCTCCAGCGGGTGGGGTGTCAGCACGGTCAGCTGACCTCGGTCTTGCCGCTCGAGAACCGCTTCGGCCATGCCGGGGTCATCCGACATGGCATTCAATGCATCTGCATCCAGCACCAACGTGTGGGCATCGCGTGCAAGCCGTGCCACATGCGCCTTCACCAATTCGCCACCGCCACAGCCGCACACCCAACAGCCACCCGCCAACGGCCCTGGACCGCTGAGCACATCGGGTGAGCGGAACATCAGCTCGGGTTGCATGGCATCCCAGTCGACCGCAGATGGCCCCAATGGGACGACGAAAACCCGTCCGGCACCCGCGTGCAAGGCTGCACGCGCAGCCAGCACAACTGCTCCGGTCATGCCGGTCCCGTTGTGCGAAAGGTGTTGGCCCCCGACCAGCCACACATCGCCGTGGCTGCCCTTGTGAGAACTGTGCCGCATGCGCGTGGCCAGCGTCTTGCTTTGCTGGGAAGAGCCCAGCCAGAGATTCCCGGTGTTCACCTGCGCGGCTTCGGCGCCCAGGTCATCCAACCAAATTTCCCCTGATGCATCGCGACCATCTGCCGTGAACAAGCCGGGCTTGAGGGTTAAAAAAGTCAAGGTAAATAGGGCTTTGGCGCTTGATGGAATTGAATTGTTTGCTACTGTCATTCTCCCCGTGTCAGGGTTTAGGCCACTGGGGATGTCCACACACAGTCGCAAACCGGTGCACGCGTTCACTTGCTTTATCAAGGCATGGGTATACGGGTTTGTGTTGTCTCGCTCGCTGTTTTGCGTGCGTACACCCAAGCCCAGCACCGCGTCAATCACCAAGTCACAATGCGTCGGCGCCGTGTTCACAAACCGCACACCGGACGCCCGTGCTTGCTGGAGTGCATTGAGCGCGTCTGCTGGCAAATGGGCTTCGTTACCGCTACAGGTGACAAAAAGCTCAATGCCATTGGCCATGGCCCAAGGCTGCAACTGTGCGGCGGCGGCCAGTCCATCTCCGCCGTTGTTGCCAGGTCCACACGCCACCCAAACGCAACGTGCGTGTGGTGTCAGTGCTTTACCCAGCCTTGCCACCGCTGCGCCGGCCCTGTTCATCAGGGTGTTGCGGGGAAGCAATGCCGTCAGCTGCCGTTCCAGTGCGCGCGTTTGGGCTGCTGTGTGCAAATGCTGCGACGTGTAGGGGGTGATGCGTTGCATGGGGTGCGATCGGTTCCTGTGGCGTTGCTATAATGCTAGGGTTTTTCCTTGGTGGCACACCCACAGTGTGTCCCGAAAAAACAATCGCAAACCAAGCCACCCAGGTGTCAAAAGGCCTCAACAACAAGGCGTTTGATCAGGCTTGGATTTAAGAAACAACCTTTGAGAGAAATTTCATGTCTATTTCCATGCGCGAAATGTTGGAAGCGGGTGTCCACTTCGGTCACCAAACCCG
>JBASFL010000125.1:0-6758 GCA_049653005.1 Burkholderiaceae bacterium
CGGCCGCACCGCCCACGGGCAGGCTGCCCAGGTTTTCTTCACTGGTGGCCACCACTTCAAAGCCGCCGGTGGTGGCACGGCTGGAAAGGATGACCGCACTGTCGCCAAACGCTGCACGGGCTTTGGACATGGCTTCGCGAGAGGTGGCTGCCAAAAAGCGCTGGATGTTCATGATGCGGCTCCTCCAAGAATCGGACCGATGCGGATCAAATGGGTGTCAGGGATTTCGCTGTGCGCCAGCACTTGCAGGCGGGGGGCAGCGCGGCGCAGCAGGCGCGCCATGGCATTGCGAATGGCGTCGGGCACCAGCAGGCAGGCGGGAATGCCGCTTTCTTCCTGCTTGTTGGCCACTTGCGCGGCCGATTGGGTGAGCATGTCGGCCACGCCAGGGTCCAGGGCAGAGCCACCGGTGCCGCTGAGGGCTTGCACCAGCAGGCGCTCCAGACCGGGGTCGATGGCAATGACTTCCAGCTCTTTCACGGGACCGTAAATTTGCTGAACGATGGCGGGGGACAAAGACACCCGCACGCGACGGGCCAGCTCGGCCGGGTCGGTCACACCCGCTGCCGCGTGCTCGGCCAGCGTTTCGATGATGGTGCGCATGTCGCGGATGTTCACAGACTCTTCCAGCAACAGCTGGAGGACTTTCTGGAACGAGGCAATGGACACCATTTTGGGTACGACTTCTTCGATCAGTTTCGGGGCCAGTTTGGCGACGTGTTCCACCAGTTCCTGGGTCTCTGTCCGGCTCAGCAACTTGGCCGCCTGGACTTGCATCAAGTGTGACAAATGGGTGGCCAACACGGTCTCTGAATCAACCACGGTAAATCCGGCTATTTGTGCGCTCTCTTTTTGGCGGTCGTCAATCCAGTGGGCGGGCAGGCCAAACGCAGGGTCTGTGGTGGGGGTGCCAATCAGCGGGGTGGCAATGCCGCCGGGGTTGATGGCCAGGTGCATGCCGGGGAACACCTCGCCCTCGCCCATCACCACGCCACGCAAAGTGATGCGGTAGGCGCTGGGGCGCAGCTCCAGGTTGTCGCGCACGTGCACGGCGGGGGGCAGAAAGCCCACTTCTTGAGCAAATTTTTTACGCACGCCTTTGATGCGGCTGAGCAAGTCGCCCTGGCGGGTTTTGTCCACCAGGGTGATCAGGCGGTAGCCCAGCTCCAGGCCCAGCAGGTCCACGGGCTGCATGTCGTCCCAGCTGGCTTCGCCGTCGCTGGGCGGGGGGGCGGGGGCAGCTTCTGGTTCGGGTTTGGGTTTGGCCTGTTCGCGGGCCAACCACCAGGCCAACGCACCGATCGCGCCGCCAAAGGCCAAAAACACCACATGGGGCATGCCGGGCACCAGGCCCAACATCGTCATCACACCGGCGGTGATGCCCATCACACGGGGTGAGCTGAAAATCTGCTCGGTGATCTGGCGGCCCATGTCTTCGTCTTTGCCCACGCGCGACACCACCATGGCCGCGGCCACCGAGATGAGCAGGCCCGGGATCTGGGCCACCAAGGCATCACCCACCGCCAGCAGGATGTAGCTGTTGGCCGCCGCCCCCACGGTCAAACCGTGTTGCAGCATGCCGATGGCAAAGCCCCCCACGATGTTGATGATGAGGATCAAGATGCCGGCAATCGCATCACCGCGCACGAACTTGGCGGCACCGTCCATGGAGCCGAAAAAGCCGGCCTCGTCGCCCACTTCGCGGCGGCGGCGTTTGGCTTCTTTTTCATCGATCAGGCCGGCGTTCAGGTCGGCGTCGATGGCCATTTGTTTGCCGGGCATCGCGTCCAAGGTGAAGCGGGCGGACACCTCGGCGATGCGCTCGGAGCCTTTGGTCACCACGATGAAGTTGATGACCACCAAGATCATGAACACGATCAGACCCACAGCAAAGTTGCCACCGATCAGGAAGTGGCCAAACGCCTCGATCACAGCGCCCGCAGCGCCCGGGCCGGTGTGGCCTTCCAGCAGCACCACACGGGTGGAGGCCACGTTGAGCGACAGGCGCAACAAGGTGGTGAGCAGCAGCACGGTGGGAAACACCGAAAAGTCCAACGGGCGGCGCATGTAGGACGCCACCATCATCACCACCAGCGACAACGCGATGTTCAGTGAAAAGAAGGTGTCCAGCATCCACGGTGGCATGGGCAGCACCATGAGCGCGAGCACCGCAATGACCAGCACGGGGGCACCCAGACCACTGATCAGCCCGCCGCTGGTTTGCAGCCAACGTTGCAGTTGAAGGAGTTGGGGGTTCATGGACGGTTCTCCGTTTCAGTCTGTGCGGTGTCACGGCCGTGGTGCGGGTCCAGCTCGACCGGCACTTGGGGCACGGGCTGGACCAATGGCATCTGGCCTTTGCCTTTGAGGGCGGCTTTCAGCTGGTACACATAGGCCAGCACCTGGGCCACGGCGGCGTAAAGCACCGAGGGAATTTCGCTGTCAATTTCGGCGTGGGCATACAACGCACGGGCCAGCATGGGGGACTGCAACACGGGCACATCGTGGGCTTTGGCCATGTCGCGGATCTGCATGGCAATCAAATCAGCCCCTTTGGCAATGACGCGCGGGGCGGACATGGTGGCGTCGTCGTACCGAATGGCCACGGCGTAGTGGGTGGGGTTCATCACCACCAGGTCGGCCTTGGGCACAGCGGCCACGCTGCTGCGCTGCGAGGCCTCGCGCTGCAAGGCGCGCATGCGCCCCTTGAGCTGGGGGTTGCCCTCCACCTCTTTGTGCTCTTGCTTCACTTCCTGGTGAGACATGCGCAAGCGCTGGCGGTGCAAGAAGGCGGACAGGGGAACGTCAATGGCGGCCATCACGCCCAAAATCAACAACAAGAACCCCACACCCGACCACAGCCAATGCCCCAGCAACTGCAAACCGCTCTCCAGAGGCCGGAGCAGCAAGGACACAAAGTCCATGAGGTGCGACACCAGAAACGTCCAGGCCACAGCGGCCATGACCGACGTCAGGGCCAGCAACTTGAGCACGTCAAACAACTGCTGCTTGGAGAAAATGCGCCCAAAACCGGCCAGAGGACTCAATTTGGTCAAATCGGGGGTGATGGGTTTGGTGCTGAGCGACCAGCCACCCGCGGCCACCGTGGCCCCGACCGCCAGCAACAGCATGGCCAACCCCAACGGGAGGTACACACCCAGCCCCGACGTGACCGTGGCAGACAACCGGGTGGTGAGCAAATCGGCTTTCAGCAGCGACGCGTGGTCAAACGTCAGCTGGGCGCGCAGGGCGTCCAACATGCGCGGCAGCCCATGGGGGATCAACGCCATCAGGAGCAACGCACCACCGCCCAGCACAGCAAAGTTGGACAGGTCTTTGGAGCGCGCGAGTTGACCGTCAGACCGGGCTTGTTGGAGCCGTCGGTCTGTGGCGGGTAGGTCTTTGTCTTGGCCGGAGTCCATGTGCAGCAAACAGTGGGGTTTGCTGCATTGTCTGTTTCGTCAGGGTTTTCTAAAGGGCGAATACAACCCCAAAGACCCTCCAGTTGGCCGCCAGTGAAGCGGCTTCACACCCCAAAGGCGTGGCTGGGCATCAGAAGCCCAAACTGGCCAGCAAATCGTCCACGTCTTGCTGGCTGGCCGCCACGTCGTTTCTGCCCTCTGGGTTGACCACCGGGCCAGACAGGTCCATGGGATCAATGGGCATGCGGTTGGCCACCGGCTCGGGTGCCACATCGACCAGCAACTGCAACAGCTGTTCCTCAATGGACGCCGCGAGTTTGACCACCCGGGAAATGACCTGACCGGTGAGATCGTGGAAATCCTGCGCCATCATGATGTCGGTCAGGTGCTGGTCTGACTGCTCACCCAGCTGGTTGATCTTCATCAGCTGCTCGGCCAAGGCAGGCTTGGCTGGGAACAAATCGGCCAACAGCTTGCTCACCTGCACGATTTGGGCTTGTTTGGCCTTGGCTTCGTCCACACTGTTGAGCACTTTTTCGGCCGCCTCACCCGTCAGTCGGGCGATGTAGTTCAACCGGCTCTGGGCATCGGGCAGCTCACCCACGGAGCCTTTCAGCTTTTCGGCAAAACCCAACTCCTGCAAGGCGTTGTGCAGTTGGCGGGTGATGGTGCCCAGCCGGTGAAACACCTCAGGGCTGCTTTTTTCCTCGTCTTTGGCAGCGCGCAGCATTTCCTCTTCGGCGCGCATTTCGGCTTCGGTCGGCCAAGCCACTTCGCTGGGATCGTGTTCCATCTGGAGACTCCCTCACAGGCCGAGTTTTTGGAGGATGTGCGTCAGTTTGTCTTCGAGCGTGGCTTTGGTGAACGGCTTGACGATGTACCCGGCCGCACCGCTTTGCGCCGCCAGCACGATGTCTTCTTTGCGGGCCTCTGCCGTGACCATCAGCACCGGCAGGTGCTTCAGCTTCTCGTCGGATTTGATTTCTTTGAGCAACTGAAACCCATTCATGTTGGGCATGTTGATGTCGCTGACCACAAAGTTGAAGCGGCCGTTGCGCAATTTGTTCAATGCAGCAACGCCGTCCTCGGCCTCATCGGCATCGGTATAGCCGATTTCCTTCAGCAAGCCGCGAACGATCCGGCGCATGGTGGAAAAGTCGTCAACGATCAAAAAACGGAGGTCATTCGCCATAAGTTACCCCGTGGGCAGGTGAGTTTGGGTTTGTCAGATTATTGACGCGTTGGAGCCAGGTTTTCAGCCTGAGGCAAAAGAGAGTCTCCGTCATCCGCGCGGTAGGTTCGGTTGGCACGGTCTTCGGCCTCTTTGGTCATGATCACAATGCTGATGCGGCGGTTGACTTGGGACAACGGATTCTCGGGCTCCAGCGGTTGGCTGGAAGCCAAGCCTTCCACGCGGATCAGTTTGCCATCAGGCATGCCCGCAGACACCAATTCGCGGCGGGCGGCATTGGCCCGATCGGCCGACAACTCCCAATTGCTGTACCCCACGATCCCGTTGCCAAAAGGCTTGGAATCGGTGTGCCCCGCCAGAGAGATGCGGTTGTCGACATCGGTGAGCACCGCCCCAATTTCCCTCAAGATGTCGCGCATGTAAGGCTTCACCATGGCGGCCCCACTGTCAAACATGGGGCGGTTCTGTCCATCCACAATTTGGATGTGCAGCCCATCGGGTGATTTTTCAATGCGAATCTGGTCGGCAAACTCGGCCAGCTTCGGGCTGTTGGAAATGACATTGACAATTTTCTCGCGCAGCTTGTCCAGGCGCTCTGCCTCTTGTTGCCGGTGCATGGTCTGGGCGGTTTGAGCGCCACGCAGTTTTTCTGTGCGCTCACCGTCTCCACCGTCCACCTGACCGCCAGAGGCACTCAAATCGCGTCCTCCGCCTGCCAAGATGGAATTGCTGCCCCCGGAGCCAGGCCCGCCCATCAACGCCACCTTCAAGGGCGACGCGAAGTAATCGGCAATGCCTTTTTTGTCGCCCTCGGTCGTTGAACCGAGCAACCACATCAACAAGAAAAACGCCATCATGGCCGTCACGAAGTCGGCATAGGCGATCTTCCAGGCACCGCCGTGCGAGGCATGCCCGCCCTTCTTGACGCGCTTGATGATGATCGGCTGAAGCCGCTTGGCGTCAGCCATTCAGAGCACCCTTATTTTTTCTTGACATGGGCTTCCAGCTCGGAGAACGTGGGGCGCTCGGTGGAATACAAAACCTTGCGACCAAACTCAATGGCCGTCATGGGGGCGTAACCCTGCATGCTGGCCAGCAAAGTGGTCTTGATGCATTGCAATTCTTTGGCCGCCTCGTCCTCTTTTTGTTCCAGCAAAAAGCCCAAGGGTTCCGCGAAGGCGTATGCCAACAAAATGCCCAGAAACGTCCCCACCAGCGCCGAACCGATCATGCCGCCCAGCACCGCAGGCGGCTGCCCCACCGACCCCATGGTGTTCACCACCCCCAACACAGCGGCCACGATACCGAAAGCGGGCAAACCACCGGCTATACGGCTGATGCCCTGAACGGCCGCGTGCGCTTCGTGGTGGTGGGTTTCAATTTCCGTGTCCATGATGGACTCGATTTCGTGTGCGTTCAAATTGCCCGACACCATCAACCGCAGGTAGTCGGTGATGAACTCCGTGACGTGGTGGTCATTGCCCACGGCCGGGTATTTCTGGAAAAGGGGCGAAGAATGGGGGTCTTCCACGTCCTTCTCAATGGCCATCAGGCCCTCTTTTCGGGCCTTTTGCAAGATATCGAACATCAGGGCCAGCAACTCCATGTACCGGTCTTTCGTGTACTTGCTGCCCTTGAAACACTTGCCCAACCCAGCCATGGTGGCCTTGATCACGGACATCTTGTTGGAGGCAAGGAACGCCCCCATCGTGGCACCACCAATGGTGATCATTTCGAACGGCAGTGCCTTCAAGATCACTTGGATGTTGCCGCCGTGAACGATGTAAACACCGAACACACAGCCAATCACCACGCCCCAGCCGATGAATACAAACATAGCCCGCCTAGGTTATGAAACGAAAAATGGCGAACCGGGCTGACTCACAGACCGGTTCGCCACATGATAAGGGAAGCCCCCAGCCCGCGCTGCGGGCCCCAAACCACAAACAACGGCACAAAGGCCTCGGAGTTTTGGGCATGCCCCCCTCAATGCAACTTGAGCGCACCAGCCCCCGCGCCCTTGCCCGCCCGTGCCGGTGGCTCGCACAGCCCACACACGAAGTTGCGTGCAATCTCATACGGCTCTGTCACGAAGTGCCCACCGCAGCAGCTGCATTTGGTTTGTGTGAGCATGTTGTTGTCCA
>JBASFL010000126.1:0-5217 GCA_049653005.1 Burkholderiaceae bacterium
GTGGGTGTGCCGTGCGCCCAGCGCTGCGGCCCTGCCGGGTGGGGGGCGCCGCGCAGCAGCCGGGCGTGGATGGGCAGGCACACCAGCCACTGGCAGGCCGCCAGCACCCACAGCATGGCCCGCCAGCCCAACGCGTCCAGCAGCCAGGCCATCAGCGGAATGAACACCGTGCTGGCCAAGCCGCCCAAAAAGGTGATGGTGATGATGCGCCGCCGGTAATCGGTGGGAAACCGCCGCGTCACCACCGCAAACACCGGTGTGTAAAGCGTGGCCGCCATGGCCAACCCCAGGCACACCCAGGCGGCGTACACCGCGGCCAGCGTGGTGGCCAGGCTCAAGCCCACCAGGCCCAAACCGGCCAGCAGCGAGCCACCGGCCATCACCCGCCGTTCGTGCCCCGCGTCAATCCACCGCCCCACGGGGTAAGCCGCCAGCCCTTCGGCCAGAAGCGCCAGTGACAAGGCCAGCGACACCTCGGCCCGCGTGGCCCCCAGTGCCGCCTCCACGGGCGACAGCAACATGGAAAACGCGTAAAACACCGACCCCCAGCCCACCAGCTGGGCCAGCGAGAGCCCTGCGATGAGGGGGGTGGATGGGGGTGGTTTGCTCATCAGTCGGTAGCTGATAAATCAATACCTATAAGCGCTAGGTGCCAAAAAACTTGAAAAATCAGCCCTTGGCGTGCAGCCCGCGCCGGTATTGCACCGCTTCGGCCAGGTGGGCCACGGTGATGGCGTCTGAGGCGGCCAGGTCGGCGATGGTGCGGGCCACTTTCAGGGCCCGGTGGGTGCTGCGGGCTGACCAGCCCAGGCGGGCGGCGGCTTTGTTTAGGAAGTGGCGGCCCGCGTCGTCCAGGGCGGTGTGTTGTTCCAGCGTGCCGCCTTGCAGGGCCTGGTTGGCGCAGCCTTGGCGGGCGATGGCGCGCTGGTGGGCCTGGGCCACACGCTCGCGCACCGTGGTGGTGCTTTCGGGGGCGGGCTGCCCGGCGGTGTGGGGTGTCAGCAGCTCGTGCGGCGGCAGGGCGGGCACGTCCACGTGCAGGTCGATGCGGTCCAGCAGTGGGCCGCTGAGCTTGCCTTGGTAGCGGGCGATTTGGTCGGGCGTGTCTTTGCAGGCCACGGTGGGGTGGCCCAGGTAGCCACACGGGCAGGGGTTCATGGCGGCAATCAGCTGGAAGCGCGCCGGGAATTCGGTGTGTTGCGCCGCGCGCGAGATGCGCACCTGGCCGGTTTCCAGCGGTTCGCGCAGGGCTTCCAGGGCGGCGCGGGGGAATTCGGGCAGCTCGTCCAGAAACAAGACGCCGTGGTGCGCCAGCGAAATTTCGCCGGGTTTCGGGGGCGAGCCGCCGCCCACCAGGGCCACGGGGCTGGCGCTGTGGTGCGGGGCCACGGTGGGGCGTTGGCCCCAGCGCTCCATGTGGAAGCGCCCGGCGAGTGAGGCGATGGCGGCGGTTTCCAGCGCTTGGCTGGTGTCCAGCGGGGGCAACAGCCCGGCAAAGCGGTGGGCCAACAAGCTTTTGCCCGCGCCGGGTGGGCCGCTCATCAACAGGCTGTGGCCCCCGGCGGCGGCAATTTCCAGGGCGCGGCGTGCACCGGCCTGGCCTTTCACGTCGCTCAGGTCGGGGCCGGCGGCGGCGGCCTTGGGCGTGGCAGGCACCAGGGTGGCCCAGCCGCTGTCGTCGGGGGCGTCTTCTGCCCCCAGGCTTTCCGCGCCCAGGGGGCGGAACTGGCGCACCACGTCCAGCAGGTGGCGCGCGCGCACCACGCGGGTGCCGGGCACCAGCGCGGCTTCTTCGGCGCTGCCGGGGGGCAGCACCAAGGTGGTGGCGGTGGCCGTGTCCGGCGGGGTTTGGGTGAGCTGGGCCAGTGCCATGGCCAGGGCCCCGCGCACAGGGCGCAGTTCGCCGCCCAGGCTGAGTTCCCCGGCAAATTCGTGACCGGCCAGGCGGCTGGCGTCGATCACGCCGCTGGCGGCGAGCAGGCCCAGCGCAATGGGCAAATCAAACCGCCCGCTGTCTTTGGGCAAGTCGGCCGGGGCCAGGTTGACGGTGATGCGTTTGTTGCTGGGGAATTCCAGCCCGCTGTTTTGCAGGGCCGAGCGCACGCGTTCGCGGGCTTCTTTCACCTCGGTGTCGGCCAGGCCCACCAGCGTGAAGCTGGGCAGGCCGTTGGCCAGGTGCACTTCCACGCACACCGACGGGGCGTTGAGCCCCAGCAGTGCACGGCTTTGGATCAATGAAAGGCTCACGGTATCGACTCCCTGAATGGGTGCGCCCTTCTGGTGAAGGTGTTTGCACTAAATTGGTGCTTGCTTATGCACGGCTCCGTGACCTGCGGCGCTCGTGGGAGTGCCTTGGCCGTGGGGGATGGTGCCACAGCGGTTGGCACGCTATGTGCTTACAGGCTTTTCGTTCGTCCTGCCTTCCGTGATTGGTCACTTGTGCAGGGTTTATGTTTAACAAGAGGAATGCTATGAAACTGGTATCCGCCATCATCAAACCCTTCAAGCTGGACGAGGTGCGTGAAGCGCTGTCGAACATCGGCGTGCAGGGCATCACCGTGACCGAGGTCAAGGGCTTTGGCCGTCAAAAGGGTCACACCGAGCTGTACCGCGGCGCTGAATACGTGGTCGACTTTCTGCCCAAGGTCAAAGTGGAAGCCGCCGTGGCCGACGAGCTGGTGGACCGCGTGATCGAAGCCATTGAAGGTGCCGCACGCACCGGAAAAATCGGCGACGGCAAGATTTTTGTTTACAGCCTGGAGCAGGTTGTGCGCATCCGCACCGGTGAAACCGGCAAAGAAGCGCTCTGACCCACAGCCTTGGCCACAGAAAGACCACACACCATGAAAAAGCTCTTCGCAACCCTCCTGCTGGGCGTAGGCCTGGCGTTTGGCGGCATGGCGGTTAACGCCCAAACCGCTGCCCCCGCCGATGCGCCTGCCGTGACGGCCCCTGCCGCCGCTGCCGCAGCCCCCGATGCCGCCCCAGCACCAGCAGCCCCCGCCGCCGCTGCGGCACCGGCCGAAGCCACCGCTGCCCCCGCACCCGTGCCCAACAAAGGCGACACCGCCTGGATGATGGTGGCCACGCTGCTGGTCATTTTGATGACCGTGCCCGGCCTGGCCCTGTTCTACGGCGGCCTGGTGCGCAGCAAAAACATGCTGTCGGTGCTGATGCAAGTCATGGTGACGTTCAGCCTGATCGTGGTGCTGTGGTTCATCTACGGCTACAGCCTGGCGTTCACCGAAGGCAGTGCCTACATCGGTGGCTTTGACCGGCTGTTCATGAAGGGCGTTTGGGACAACGCGGCAGGCACATTTGCCAACGCCGCCACCTTCAGCAAAGGCGTGGTCATTCCTGAAATCGTGTTTGCCGCTTTCCAGGCCACGTTTGCCGGTATCACCTGCGCGCTGATCGTCGGTGCCTTCGCCGAGCGCATGAAGTTCTCTGCTGTGCTGATGTTCATGGTGATCTGGTTCACCTTCAGCTACCTGCCGATTGCCCACATGGTGTGGTACTGGATGGGCCCTGACGCCTACACCTCTGCCGCTGTGGCCGACGAAATGCTGGGCAAAGCCGGTCTGATCTGGCAACACGGCGCGCTGGACTTCGCAGGCGGCACCGTGGTGCACATCAACGCCGCTGTGGCCGGTCTGGTGGGTGCTTACATGGTCGGCAAACGCGTCGGCTACGGCAAAGAATCCATGGCCCCTCACAGCCTGACGCTGACCATGGTGGGTGCTTCCCTGCTGTGGGTGGGTTGGTTCGGTTTCAACGCCGGTTCTGCCCTGGAAGCCAACGGCTTCGCTGCCCTGGCCTTTATCAACACCTTTGCTGCTACCGCTGCCGCTGTGCTGGCCTGGTGCGTGGGCGAAGCCCTGATGCGTGGCAAAGCCTCCATGCTGGGTGCTGCTTCGGGTGCCGTCGCCGGTCTGGTGGCCATCACTCCCGCTGCGGGCAACGTCGGTATCGGCGGTGCATTGGTCATCGGCCTGGTGGGCGGCTTTGCTTGCCTGTGGGGTGTGAACGGCCTGAAGAAACTGCTGGGCGCTGACGACTCGTTGGACGTGTTCGGTGTGCACGGCGTGGGCGGCATCGTGGGTGCCATTCTGACCGGCGTGTTCAACAGCCCCAGCCTGGGTGGCCCTGGCTACGTGGCCGACTGGGTCACCGCCACCATGGTGACCGCTGCCGATTACTCCATCGCTTCCCAGGTCTGGATCCAGACCAAGGGCGTGCTGATCACCATCGTGTGGTCCGGTGTGGTGGCGTTCATCGCCTTCAAACTGGTGGACATGGTCATCGGTCTGCGTGTGACGGAAGAAGCCGAACGCGAAGGCCTGGACATCTCCAGCCACGGCGAGACCGCTTACAACCGCTGATCGCTTCTGTTGCGCCCCACACCGCGCGTGTGGGGCAACCCTCCAAGGTGTCTCCTTTGGACATTGGGCCCGTTTGCTGAAAAGCGACGGGCCTTTTTTTTATGGGCGTGGCCTGGCCCACAATGGGTGGAAAACCATACATCTCCAGGGAGCCGCCATGTCTCAGTTTTTCGCCGCCGTGCTGTTGGTCGCCTTTGTTTTGGGCTGCGCGCCGACCGCACAGGCGGCCACCCAAGTGCGGCCTGCGCCACCCCATCAAGCCAGCAGCACCCAAGTGGTGAAGGCCACGCTGCCGTCCAAGAAGGCGAAAAAGAAGTCGAAAACGAAACCCGCCGCAGCACCTGTGCAATACGCGCCCAGCGGCGAAGCCATGCCCGCGCGGGAGAAGCGCTTGCTGCGTGAATGCAAAGGCCGCCCCAACGCTGGCGCCTGCCTGGGCTACGCCAGCTGACGGTTGACAGCCGGGGCGTTCAATTTCCCGGGCCTTGGCTGTTCAAAAAATTCACGCCCGCACCAGGGGCTGCTCGGTACCATCGCCAGCCATGGACCACGCCCTGCACACCCTCACGACCCAAGTGCGCGATGCCGCACAGGCCAAACGCCCCCTGCGCATCCGCGGCGGTGGCAGCAAAGACTTTTACGGCCAACACACCGATGCCGCGGCAGAGGTGCTGGACACCCGGCCGCTGAGTGGCATCGTGGCGCACGAGCCGTCCGAGCTCGTGGTGACCGTGCGCGCCGGCACCCCCCTGGCCGAGCTGGAGGCCACGCTGGCCGCCACGGGCCAACACCTGCCGTTTGAACCCCCCCATTTCGCAGGACGAGGCGCCAGCAC
>JBASFL010000127.1:0-5789 GCA_049653005.1 Burkholderiaceae bacterium
CCGCCTACCCGCCCCTGAGCAAACGCCTGGGCGAGCAGGGCAAAGTGGTGGTGCGCGTGTTCATCGACACCGACGGCAACGCCACCCAGGCCGAAATCCGCACCAGCAGCGGCTACGACCGCCTGGACCAGACCGCCCTCAAAACCGTGCAGGCCTGGAAGTACGTGCCGGGCAAAGTCAACGGCGAGGCCAAGGCCATGTGGTTCAACGTGCCCCTCAACTTCGTGCTGGAGTGAAGCACCGAATTTTCAAACAAAAAGTGCCTCTAGCGCTTGATGGTATTGGTTTTTAAGCTATTTGTTTTTTGGAGATTTTTTGATGGAAACGCAATTCGGTTTGGCCCATGTGTGGTCACAGGGCGACTGGGTCACCCGCGCGGTGGCGGTCATTTTGTTGGGCATGTCGCTGGCCAGCTGGCTGGTCATCTTGATCAAACTGCTCGACCTGCGCACCCACCGCGCCCAAGCCAAAGGCGCCGAAGCCTTCTGGCACGCCACCGATTTTGAAGACGGTTTGCGCCAGTTGGGCACCGAAGCCCACAACCCCTTCCGCCAGCTGGCCGAAACCGGCCGCGAAGCCACCCGCCACATCCTGCGCCAGGACGACCCCACGGCCAGGCGCGATGTCGCCGGCAACACCGCCCCCCGCCCCCAGCTGCACGACCAGCTGGACGTGAGCGACTGGGTCACCCGCGAGCTGCGCAACGGCATTGACGAATTCACCGCCCGCCTGCAAGGCGGCCTGGCGGTGTTGGCCTCGGTGGGTTCCACCGCCCCGTTCGTGGGGTTGTTCGGCACCGTCTGGGGCATTTACCACGCGCTGCTGGGCATCGGTGCCGCCGGCCAGGCCACCATCGACAAAGTGGCCGGCCCGATTGGGGAAGCACTCATCATGACCGCCCTGGGCTTGGCCGTGGCCATTCCCGCCGTGTTGGGCTACAACGCCCTGGTGCGCGGCAACAAAGGCGTGCTGCACAAACTCAACCGCTTCGGCCACGACCTGCACGCCCTGTTTGTGACAGGCGCCCGCGTGAAGCAGGGGGCATGACCATGGCCCACGGCGGTTTTTCCGACAACGACGACAACGAGATGCTCAGCGAGATCAACATGGTCCCGCTGATTGACGTGATGCTGGTGCTGCTGATCGTGTTCATCATCACCGTGCCGGTGATGAAACACGCGGTCAACATCGACCTGCCCCGCGCCAGCAACGAAAAAGAGCTGGTCAAACCCGAAACCGTGCGCCTGAGTGTGGACGCCGACGGGACCTATTTCTGGAACGAGCAAAAGCTGGCCGACGACAACGCCCTGCAAGGCCACCTGGCCGCTGCCGCGGCGCAAGAACCCCAGCCCGATTTGCACATCCGCGGTGACCGCGCCGTGCGCTACGAGCGCGTGGCCCAGGCCATGGCCGCCGCGCAGCAAGCCGGGGTAAAAAAGATTGGTTTTGTGACGGAGCCCGCGAAATGAGCCCCCCAGTTTCCTCGCAACCCCAGCTGGCCACCTTGGGCCAAACCGAGCCCGGTGGCCTTCACACCAGCGCCCTGTCACCCACCGCCCTGACCAGCCAGCAATTGATGCAAGGCCAAAAAGCCGTGGCCATCACCCACAACGGCACCACCTACCGGCTGCAGGCCACACGGCTGGGCAAACTTATTTTGACCAAATAGGCGCGCGCCGCGCCCAACGCTTCATCGTGGGAAGACCCTGCGCCGGCACACGCCGGGCAGTTCGTCTTTTTTAGGCCAGCCAGACCGACTCCAAGCCCTCCAGCCAGCCGTTTTTTCCCACTGCGCCCGGTTTACAGCCCAATGGCGGCAATGCCCGCCTTGGCAATTTGCGCGTCTTCGTTCGATTTCACGCCGCTCACCCCCACCGCGCCCAGGCAATGCCCGTCTTTCATGATGGGCACGCCGCCTTCCAGCATGCCTTGGATGAAAGGCGCGCTCAGGAAAGAGGTGCGGCCCCCGTTGATCACGTCTTCGTAGCCCTTGCTTTCGCGGCGGCCCATCACCGAGGTGTTGGCCTTGGCCGGTGCAATGTGGGCCGACAGGGGGGCCGCGCCGTCCAGGCGTTGCAACCACAGCAGGTGGCCACCTTCGTCGGCAATGGCAATGGTCACGGCCCAGCCGTTTTTCAGTGCTTCGGCTTCGGCAGCCGCGGCAATGGCCTTCACGTCAGACAGTTCGAGGGTGGGTTTGGTTTTCATGGTTCAGCCTTGTGAAATGTTGTATACAAACCTGTAGCTTAACGGTGCAATCAACCCCTGTGGACAGGTATTACCCACACGCAGGTCACAGAACTTTTTCGACCCGGGCCGGTCTGAACCCTGTGTGCCACACGGTGCAGCGCTTTTGCCTAGAATGCGCCGCAACGCAGGGCACACGGCCCGGCGGGCGGCCTTCCACCGCGTTTTCTGTGTCAACACCTCTGGAGACCCCACCATGAACGACAACGTCTTTTCCTACGGCCACAGCACCGTGCTGTCGGCCGATGCGCGCAACAAAGTGCTGCGCAACACCTATTGGCTGCTGGCCCTGAGCCTGCTGCCCACCGTGGCAGGTGCCTGGGTGGGCGTGGTCACGGGCGTCACCGCCTACCTGTCGGGTTTCCTGGGCCTGGCCGTTTTCATGGGCGGTGCCTTCGGTTTCATGTGGGCCATTGAAAAGAACAAAAACTCCGCAGCGGGCGTGCCCATTCTGCTGGCGTTCACGTTCTTCATGGGCCTGATGCTGTCGCGCCTCATTGCGGCCGTGTTGGGCAAGTCCAACGGTGCCGAGTTGATCATGACCGCCTTCGGTGGCACAGCCGGTGTGTTCTTCGTGATGGCCAGCCTGGCCAGCGTCATCAAACGCAGCCTGGAAGGCATGGGCAAATGGCTGATGGTCGGCGCCGTGGTGCTGATGGTGGGTGGCATCGTCAACGTGTTTGTGGGCAGCAGCGCCGGCATGATGGCCCTGAGCGTGATGGCCATTGGCATCTTCAGCCTGTTCATGCTGTACGACCTGAAGCGCATCGTGGACGGCGGTGAAACCAACTACATCAGCGCCACGCTGGGCCTGTACATGAGCCTGTTCAACGTGTTCCAAAGCCTGTTGGCCCTGTTGGGCATGGGCAGCAACGACGACTGAACGCACACCCGCGCGGCGCCCTCAGGGTGCCCAAGCAAAAAGGGGCCCATTGGCCCCTTTTTTTGCGTTTCCGCCTTCGGCACATCGTCTATTCTGGACACAAGCGGTTTCACGCCCACCCATTGGATTTTTCACCATGCGCCCAGACCCTTTTCAATTTCCCCGCCGCTTGGCACTGGCTTGCAGCGTGCTGGCCCTCACGGCATTGGCCGGGTGCGAGTACCTGGGCATTGAAACCCCGGCCAAAGAAGCCGAGGGCAAGGTGGCCGAGGGCAAAGCCATTGGCGGGGCCTGCCGCCACGCCAACCGCGCCCTGGAAGACTGCTACCGCTACAACCCCAAGGCCAACAAGGCCGCGGTGTTTGACGGCTGGAAAGACATGGACGTGTACATGCGGGAAAACAAGCTCGACACCATCGCGCCCGTAACCCCGCCCGAGCCACCGAAAAAACCCACACCCAAACCGGCCGGCGCAGAAGTCATCACCGAAACGGCGGACAAAGAGGCCGACAAAGACGCACCCAAGGGCACCGAGAAAGCGGCCGACAAAAAGGCGGCCGCCGCCAAACACTGACGGTCAGGCCAGGCCACCCCACTCAAACACGGCCATGCTTTCCACGTGTGCCGTGTGCGGGAACATGTTGACCACCCCCGCACCCACGCAGCGGTAACCCGCCTGGTGCACCAGCAAGCTTGCGTCACGCGCCAGCGTGGCGGGGTTGCAACTCACGTACACAATGCGCTGGGGCGGCTCCCAGCCGGTGGGGATGGCCACCGGGGCGACCGTTTCGCCCTCTGGGCTGGCCTCTTCTGCCGCCGGTTGCAGCCCAGCGTCGCGCAACCGCTGCTGGTGCACGTCGGCCAGGGCTTTTGACAAGGCAAACGCGCCTTCGCGCGGCGGGTCTACCAGCCATTTGTCGGCACGGCCGTCGGCCAGCAGCATGGCGGGGGTCATGTCAAACAGGTTGCGCGCCACGAATTCGGTAGCACACAACGCTTTATCTTCAAGCGACAAGGCCTGATTTTTCACATAATTTTCACGCGAACGGGCCACCAAGGCTTCGCTGCCTTCAATGCCCAACACCGTGCCCGCCTGCGTGGCAATCGGCAGGGTGAAATTGCCCAAGCCGCAGAACCAGTCGATCACGCGCTCGTGCTTTTGGGCATCCAGCAAACGCAGCGCACGGCTGACCAGCACGCGGTTGATGTGGGGGTTCACCTGGGTGAAGTCGGTGGGTTTGAACGGGTGGACGATGCCGAAATCGGGCAAGGCATACGACAGTTCGGGCAAACCGTCGTCCGGGTCCAGGCGGTGCACGGTGTCTGGCCCCTTGGGCTGCAGCCACCACTGCACACCGGGGTGGGCCTGGGCAAAGGCGCGAAGGCGGCCACGGTCGGCGTCGTTTAAAGGCTCCAGGTGGCGCAGCACCAGGGCGGTCACGGTGTCGCCGCAGGCCAGTTCGATTTGCGGGCAGGTGTCGCGGGCGTCCATCTCGGCAATCAAGCCGCGCAGCGGCAGCAGCATGGCGCTGACGTGGGGTGGCAGCACCGGGCACACCGACATGTCGGCCACGTAGCGGCTTTTGCGCTCGTGGAAACCGATCAGCACCACGCCTTTTTTCAGCACATAACGCACGCTCAGACGGGCGCGGTAGCGGTAACCCCAGGTGGGCCCCTGGATGGGCCGCCACAGGGTTTCGGGCTTGACCTTGCCCAGGTGCCAGAGGTTGTCTTCCAGCACGCGCTGTTTCATGGCCACCTGGGCGGTGGCGTCCAAGTGTTGCATCTTGCAGCCGCCGCAGGCACCGGCGTGCAGGCCGAAGTGCGGGCAACCCGGCGTGACGCGCTGTGACGACTCGCGGTGCACGTTGGTCAGCGTGGCGGCCTCCCAGTTGCTTTTCTTGCGGTTGACCTGGGCACTGACCCATTCGAAGGGCAAGGCACCGTCCACAAACACCACCTTGCCATCGGCCTTGCGGGCCACGCCCTGGGCTTCCAGGTCGAGCGAGTTGATGTGCAACCAGTGGTCGGGGTACCCAAAGTCCTGGGCCAGCGGCACGTTGGGGCGCTCGGCGGGAGGGGTATCGGTGGGGGGCGTGGCACCCGCCGTGGCGGGTTGGGTGCGGGAGGCTGTCAGCGCGGCCGACAACGAGGGCAGGGGCGTGTTTTCTTCAGACATGGGCCCAATTGTCTCAGGCCCATGCCCCGTTTCAGCTCAGCGCGCGGGCAGCAGTTTCACGGGATCGACCGGCTTGCCCTGGCGGCGGATTTCAAAGTGCAGTTTCACGCGGTCGGTGTCGCTGCTGCCCATCTCGGCAATTTTCTGGCCCTGCTTCACGGTTTGGTCTTCTTTGACCAGCAGGGCCTGGTTGTGGGCGTAGGCGCTCAGCAAGGTGTTGCTGTGTTTCAGGATGATGAGGTTGCCAAACCCGCGCACGGCTGCCCCCGCATACACCACGCGGCCGTCGGCGGCGGCCAGCACGGGTTGACCGGCCTTACCGCTGATGTCAACACCTTTGTTTTTCACGTCGTCAAAACCCGCCAGCACGGCCCCGTCGGCGGGCCAGATGAACGACACGCCGTCTTCGACAGGGGCCTTTGCGGCGGAGGCAGCGGCCGCTGGCGCTGGGGTGGCGGCAGGCAGGGGCTGGGCCACCAC
>JBASFL010000128.1:0-6232 GCA_049653005.1 Burkholderiaceae bacterium
GGCACACATCAACAGCTGCCAGCTGCGCACGGCGCTCGGCCTGGGCATGGCGCAGCGCATCGGCCTGCGCGGCGGTGTGGGCCACGGCGTCGTGGTGGTCAACCGTGGGCATGAACACGCCCACAAATACCGTGACGCAAAGGGCAGCGGCCCAGGGCCACATGCGGGGGGTTGTCTGCTGCATTTCTCGCTCCTTTGCCACACCGTGTGGCGTTGGAGCAAATTATTAGCCCAAGGTTATGCCTTGTCAATAACCAAGGGTTAAATAAAGTGCAAAAATACAACCGCACCCACAATCGTGTCGGGCGGCAAACCGTGAAGGGGTTGAAATGACTGAAGTGGATGTGTGCGAGTTCAACGCTCGCGAAGGGGCCAAATTTGCCCTTGATGGCTTGATGCAAGCGCGCGCACGGGCGCACGCCCTGCTGCTGGTGCTGCTGGGCGGCGGCGCGGGTATGGCCTCCACCGGGGTGGGGCTCATGTCATCGGCCAACCCCATGCTGGCCAACCAGGTGGCCTGGTCTGCCGTGGCCGGGGCCACTTGGTGGTTTTTGCTGGCGGCTTGGGTGGCGTTGCGGGGGCTGCAGTCGGCAGAGGTCACGGCCTGGGCGGCCAAAGCCGAATCGGGCACGTTTGAGAAATGGCAAAGCCACGCCCGCGAATTGGCGGCAGAGCGCGGTGCGCCCGTGGATGCCTTGGCGCAATGGCGCTTGGCCAACTGCGATGCCGCCAACCGCGCTGCCACCGGCTACAGGGCGGCAAGTGGGCCCGCTTACCGTGCGGCAGACGTGGGCTACCGGCTCATGTCGGCCACGCCACTGGTTTGGGCGGCGGTATGTGCCGTGCTCTATTTGCGCGGCTGAGGTCTATCTTGCGGCGAGGGCAGGTCGCGCCTGTCTGGCGGCGAATCCGTGTCGGGTCGGGTTGCCATCATTTGGGCTCAACCTTTTTGGGCTCAATATCCGCGCTGGTGAGTGATGGTGCGCCCTTGCGCACCAGGTCAAGCACTTGGGTCATGGGGGCGAAATAGATTTTCCCGTCAGCCATTCTTACGCTGCGCACGTAGGTGAAAGAGGTGTGAGCAAGCTTTGCCTCGGTTTCGCTCCACAGTCTCCAGCGGCCACTCATGCCCCTGCTTTCTCCGCTGGGCAGGTCTACCACTTCCACGTTTTGCAGGGTGTTTGCTCGCCGCCCAAACACATCAACAATGATGTGCACCAGCTCCACGGCGGTTACATCTTTCTTGGCTTTCACTGTGGTGTTTGTGGCGTAGAGGTAGTCCTTTTCGTAATGCACCGTCACATTGCTTGAGCCGTCAATTTCCACTGGGCTGTTGGGGTCATGTATGGCGACCCATTGCCGCTTCAGTGTGCTGAGGTTGTTCAAAACTATGTTGTAGCCAAGCGTGGTTTTCACTGAGTCGCCTTCGCCTGTCCTGGCTACCAGTTGGGCGTTGGCGCTTGCGGCGCACAGCACTGCGGCCAGCAACGTGGCCTTTTGTTTCAAATTCATGGGTTCTCCCTGCGGTTGGTTGGAAATGGCAGCACTCTAGCGGTGCTGTGCGTCGGTGATGGTGTGTCAGTGGCCGGTGGTCCCGTTGGCGGGGGCAGGTTGCGCAAGCGCATCTAGCAGGCGCACCGCGGTGGCCCACTGGTCGGCCGGCATGGCCTCCATCAGTTGCATCACTTTGGCACGCGGGTCTTCCTGCCCGTGCATGTCTGCCCAGGTGAGAGGGGTGTCCATCCACCCGGTTTCAAGACCCAACGATGTTTCTATTTCTCTGGCCATCTCGTCACCCATCACGTAAGGCGTGTTGCGCCCACTGCGTATCGAGCCAGCGCCAATTTGCGACAGCCTGGCGTTTGTGCTTTCCCAGCCAATCAGCTTGTTGATGTTGGCCCAGCTGCCGTGCTTTTTCTTGAGCAGCAGTAGGCGGGCTTTTCGTGTTTCGTGGACGGTTTGCATGGGGCTCATTGCATCGCCTGTGGGTAAGCATTGGAATTTGCCCTGGGTTATTGACAATGCATAACCAAGGGTTAGACTATGACGCATGAAAACCCTCCACACATGGCTGCGCGAGAAACCGGGGCGCACCGCGTTGCTGGCAACGCGACTTGGCCTTAGCCAGCCTTTCGTCACCCAAATGGCGACTGGTGCCAAGGCGATACCTGTCGCCCACGGCGCAGCCATCGAGCATTTCACCGACGGCGCAGTCACCCGCCAAGAAATGTTCCCAGACACCTGGCAGCGTTACTGGCCCGAGCTGGTTGAAACTTCTAAGCAAAAAGCCGCCACGGTGCTTGATGGTCAGGCGTTGGGTGCTATCGCTTTTGGGGTGGCGTGATGTCGTTTTTTTTTGGAGCAACTCGCATTGCTGAATCTGAAAATTTGCCGCCGTATTCAGGTCCAGCGCCTGGGGTTGTAGGGAAGCGGCGGTGGTTGGGTGGCCATGTGCTTGATGGTGGCGCTGTGCTTGCAGGCGCTGCAAAAGGCTCGGTAGGGCCCCACCTGCAACACGCTCCGTCGCCCGTTTTCCAGGCATTGCTGGCAGAGGTAGTAGGGCTCCTGCGCAGTTCCTGGAAGGGTGGCCCCGCCTGGTTGTGGGATAGGGTCCACCCGATGGGCGAAGAAGCCCAAACCGAGGTTGACCAGCGGATAGCGCTGTTGGTCCGCTGCGGCTACGCTGATTTTTCGCAATTCCTCGCAGGCCTCGAAATACTTTGCCTGGAGCTCGAACATACCGGCGTTGTGTCTGAGCAAAGCCTCCTGTGCTTGGAGGAGTTTGTCGGCAAGAGCAGAGGTTTGCTGGGCAGTCATGGCGGCATCCCTGACGGCGGTCAATCCCTTGGCAATGTCGATGGCTGCGCTGATGGAGCTTGACACGATGCCAATCGCTGCTGTGTCGATCATGGGTCGGTCCTTCCTGGTTGGGTTGTGTGAGAACTCCCATCGTATCGGGCTGGACCGGCCCGCCCATACCCTGCGCCATTCCCACTTTCCCCGGCCCCCAGGCCACGCGCTGCCTTGCAGTGCGTTCCACCGAACTCCTTGCGCCGCCGGGCCTGACAGCACCCGGCACCTGCGCAATTGCGCCCGCCACAGCGCAATGGGCGCGCGTGGCCTGCGGGGGCTTTTTGTTTTGTTGACTGGTGGGGTGTTGCATGTCTGAAGCATTGCCGGGCAGCCCCGCAACCACCAGCAGTGTTGAAAGCCTTGTGTTGCGCCGCCTTGCGGGCGTGAAAAACGCCACCGTGGCCACCGCCATTCGGCATGACGAGGGCCATGTGTCGCGCATCGCATCGGGCGAGCGTGGCCTGCGCCTGAGCGAGCTTGAACCCTTCTTTGCAGCCCTGGGCCTGCGCGTCATTGAGTGCGACGGCCCCGTGGCCAGCTTGCCCGCTGACGAGCTGGCCGCCGTGCGGCTGTTGGCGCGCAAGGCGCTGCTGTAACCCACCCCATTGTTTTTTCACTTGTCTTGATTGAGGTGATACCCGTGAACCTTCCGCCCATGTTGACCCACCCCACGCATGTTGCCGTGACCGCGCCAATGCCCGCGCACACCCCTCGCCGTGGCCGCCCCGTGGGCCAGGCGCATGCCAGCGTGGCCCAGGTGCTGGCCAGCGGCGTGGTGGCCGGGGTTGATGCCCTGGCCCACCAAACCGGCTGGCCACCGGCCAGCGTGCGCGATGCCCTGCGCAGCCTGCTGTCGGGTGGCCGTGTGGGCGTGGTGGGCAGCCCTGAGCGCCCAGCCCGTGCCGCCCGCCGTGGCCGCCCCCGCGTGGCCTACGCCTGGCGCTCTGCCAAACACGGTGGCCTGGGTGTGAATGCCGTGGCTTTGCAGCAAGTGTGTGCCTCTTGGGGTGGTTTGGCCTTGCGTGGCGTTTCTGATCTCGAAACAAGGTGACCACCATGGAACTGGCTGATTTGCACGCCCGCCCCGTTGCTCCCGGTGGGGTTCGCGCCACATCGGTGGCCGCGTACAACGCCGAAGGGGCCACCAAACAGCGCAACTCACAAGCGGCCCTGGTGCTGCAAGTGATGCGCGAAGCCCAAACCCGCGAGGGGGTGACCAACTTCACCTGCCGTGAAATTGTGGAGCGCTTGGGCCGTGCGCGGCCTGATCTCTACTTTCACCCGGGCAACGTCAGCGCCCGCCTGGTGGACCTGAAAAAGAGTGGCCAGGTGGTGGTGTCTGACCGCCGCCGCTGCTGCACGGTCAGCGGCAGCCGCCGCGAGTGCGAAGTGGTCATGCTGCCCCTGCGCCAAGAAAGGCTGGTGCCCTGATGGCTGGCGACTGGATAAAAATGCGCAGCAACCTGTGGGACGACCCACGGGTGGCAAAGCTGTGCGACCTGACCGACAGCCTGGAGGGCGCAATCATTGGCGGCCTGTATTGGCTGTGGTCAACCGCCGACCAGCACAGCGTTGATGGCCGCCTGCCAGGCCTCACCAAACGCCAGCTTGACCGCAAAACCAGCATCAAGGGCCTTGCCGACGCGTTGCTGTCCATTGGTTGGCTCACGTCAGACGGTGAAGAGCTGGCCATCCCACACTTTGACGAGCACAACGGCGGCAGCGCGAAAAAGAGAGCACAAACCGCCCGCCGCGTGGCCGTTTGCAAGGCAACAGGTAACGCAAACCACGCAACAGAAACAGAATCAGAACATGAACAGGTAACGCAACAATCCACCGAAAGTAACGCACACAGCGTTACCAGTGCGTTACCTAGAGAAAGAGAAAGAGAAAGAGTAAGAGAAAGAGAAGAATTAAGCGCGCACGCTGGAAACGCTGACGCGCAAAACCCGCAGCCCGAGCCCGAACAGCCAAAAAGCCGTTTGCCAGAAACCGGCGCGCCACCCACCCAGCAAGCCGCGCAGCAACCGGCGCAGCAACCCGCACCGCCATCCCCCGAGGGCCTGGCCTGCTTGGCCATGCGCACCGCAGGGCTTGAGGCCGTCAACCCTTCCGACCCCAGGCTGCGCGAGCTGGTCAAGGCCGGTGTGCAGCCCGAAGAATTCGCCGCCGCCGCCACCGAAGCCGTGGCGAAGGGCAAAAAATTCGCCTATGCCCTGGCCGTGGTGGCAGGCCGCCGCACCGACGCCGTGCAACTGGCCGAAGCCGCGGCCCGTGCCGGTGGCCCACCGCCACCCCGTGGGGCAGGGGCCCTGCCGGGCGACATTGCCCGCACCACGGTGCCCGGCCCCAAGGGGCGCGACCCGGTGCTGCTGGCCATCGAGCGTGAAGCGGCCAAGGCCGTGAAGCCACCGCCCGAAATTCGCGCCAAGTTGGCCGCTTTGGCAGCCAAACGGCCGACCTCGGCGGGGGCTGAGGCGTGAGCGGTGCCCGTGCTGCCCATGCATCGGCTGGGGGCCGTGAGGGCCGCACCGGCTTGCACTGGGCCGTGCTCATCCTGGCCCGGTTGCAGTCTGACCGCGTGGGGGCCTTTGTGCCCAGCCCGGCGGGCAAAGTGCAGTTGCCCTGCCGCTTCGCTGCCCGCTGCGCGCTCGATGCGCTGGCCGTGCAAAGCCTGGAAGACGCCCAGGCCCGCCCCGCGCTGGCTGGGCAAATCAACGCCATCGTCCATGCACATGCTTGACAGCCTTGCCGCCGACCATGGGTGTGCCCTGTGCGCCCGCTGGCTGGTGCAGCCACCTGAGCGGCAGTGCGTGGCTGGTGGGTTTCAGGTGGGGTGCGTTGGCTGCTGTGCGCGGCTGGTGCGTTCGGCCCGGCCTTTGAAGCACGCGCAGTTGGCCATGCTGGCCGCCATTGCCAGGCATGAGGGTGCGCCACCCAAACTCGATGTGCTGTCCGCCCTCAAGGCGCTTGACGAAAAGTTGGCCGCCGCCACCACGGCACATCCCCAAACCCCCGCAAGGTCTTGAGCGGGTGCGTGCAGTGCGCCCCGGCGTGCGGCCAAGGTCTTGAGCGCCTTGGTGCAGTCCGCCCTCAAGGTCTTGAGCGGGTGCGTGCAGTGCCTGTGCTGGGCAGCCCATACCCCGGGGCAAAGTCGGCCGGGGGCTGGTCGCCCCTGGGGGGTATGGCCTGGGCGGGCAGGGCGGCGGCCTGCGCCCACGCGGCACGGCTGGCGGGCGTGTCGTCGGCCTGGTGCGCGTTGCGCCAGGTGGTGAACGCCTCGGGGTCAAACCACACAACGCGGGCAGGCATGCCGTCCAGCGCCAGGCGCTGTACCACCAGGGCCACGGCGGCCCCGTGGCAGTCGGCGCGCGCGCCT
>JBASFL010000129.1:0-71184 GCA_049653005.1 Burkholderiaceae bacterium
CCGCCCTCCAGCGCGGGCAGTGGGCAATGCCACACGGCCTGGCAGCGGGGCCCCAGGGCCATGGGCAAGGTCTGGCCCAGGCTGTGGGGCAAGGCATCGGTGGGGTCGTCGGGCAGCACCAGCACCAGGCGCGGCACGGCCAGCCGTTCCAGCCATTGCAGCAGCACGGTGTGGTGCCAGGCCAGGGTGTGGGCGGTGTCTTTTTTGGGCTTGTCGCTGCGGCCAAAGCCGGGCACATCGGGCACCAGCACGCGGCTGCCCGCCGCCGCCCACGCGGGCACCCAGGGGGCGTATTGCGCGCCCCAGCCGGGGTTGCCGTGCAGGCACAGCAACGTGGTGGGGGCATGGGCGGTGCCCGCTTCGCCCCATTGCAGCCGCAGGCCACCCAGCGCGGGCAGGTCGGCCACGGTGTGGTCGGCCCACGGTAACGCGGTCAAAGCGGCAAACCGCTGCACGGGCGTGCGCAACGCGTCTTCGCGCAGGGGCTGGGCGTTCACACGCCGGGGCTTGAAAAACGCTTGCAGCGCCGCCGCGCACGCTTCTGCCAGCACGCCGCCGGTCACGTGGGTCTGGTGGTTCAACCCGGGCTGGGCAAACAGGTTGAGCAGCCCGCCAGCCGCACCGGTTTTGGCGTCGGGCGCGCCGTACACCACGCGGGCCAGCCGGGCGTGCAGCATGGCGCCGCTGCACATGGCACAGGGCTCCAGCGTGACGTAGAGCGTGCAGCCGTCGAGCCGGTAGTTGCCCAGCGCCTGGGCCGCCGCGCGCAGCGCCGCCATTTCGGCGTGGGCGGTGGGGTCGTGCCCGGCTATTGGGGCGTTGCGCCCGGTGGCCAGCAGCTGCCCGTTTTTCACCACCACCGCGCCCACGGGCACCTCGCCCGCGTCGGCGGCCAGCCGGGCTTGCGCCAGGGCGAGTTGCATCCAATGCGCGTCGGTGTCGGGGTCGGTCATGGGCATATGAGGCAGGCCTGCAAAATGGGGGCACATTTCATCACAGCCACCACCACCGCCACAGGCCCTGCCCCGCCATGTACAACCCCAGTCACTTTGAAGAAACCCGCCCCGAGGTGCTGCACGCCCTGGTGGCGCAGCACCCCTTGGCCACGGTGGTGGGCCACACGCCCGAGGGCTTGGTGGCCAACCACATTCCGCTGATGCTGCGAACCGATGCCGCAGGCCGCGCCACGCTGGTGGGCCATGTGGCGCGCCAAAACCCCATCTGGCAACCCGGTGCGGACGGCCAGCCCCGCCAGGTGCTGGCGGTTTTTCAGGGCGCCAGCGCTTACATATCGCCCAACTGGTATGCCACCAAGGCCGACGGCGGCAAGGTGGTGCCCACGTGGAACTACGCGGTGGTGCACGCCAGCGGCCCCCTGCAAGCGGTGCACGACACCGCGTGGAAGCTGGACCTGCTCACGGCCCTCACCCACACACATGAACGTGGGCAACCCCACCCCTGGCAGGTCAGCGATGCCCCGGCGGATTACACCGAACGGCTGCTGGCGGCCATCGTGGGCATTGAAATACCGGTGGTGAGGTGGCAGGGCAAATGGAAGGTCAGCCAAAACCAGCCCGCCGCCAACCGGCACAGCGTGGTGGCAGGCTTGAATGCCTCAGGTGACCCGGCGCAGCAGGCCATGGCCAACCTTGTGGAACACGCCCCGTGCCGCTGAACACCGACCCGTTTTTTTACCTGGTGGCCATCCCGGCCGTGTTTTTGCTGGGTTTGAGCAAAAGCGGGTTTGGCGCGGGTTTTGGCTCGCTGGGCGTACCGCTGATGGCCTTGGCCGTGACGGTGCCCCAGGCCGCCGCCATCTTCATGCCCCTGCTGCTGGTGATGGACGTGCTGACGCTCAAGGCCTTTCGCAAAGAGCTGGACTGGCCGCTGTTCCGCTTCATGCTGCCCTGGGGGCTGCTGGGCATTGTGGTGGGCGCGTTGCTGTTCAAAACGCTGGACTCACGCACCGTGGCGGGCGTGGTGGGTGTGTTTGCCTGGGTGTTTCTGGCGCAGCGCAAACTGTTCCCCCCCAAAGCCGGTGCCGCGCCGCCCGGCAAGCTGTGGGGGGCACTGATGACCACCACAGCGGGCTTCACCAGCTTTGTGTCGCACACCGGTGGCCCGCCGGTGAACGCCTATGTCATCCCGCTGAAGCTGGCCCCCACGGTGTTCACCGGCACGCTGGCGGCGTTTTTCTTTGTGATCAACCTCAGCAAATGGCTGCCTTACGCCTGGCTGGGCTTGCTGGACCTGCGCAACTTCACCACCTCACTGGCCCTGCTGCCGTTTGCGCCATTGGGGGTGTGGGCGGGGGTGCACGTGGCACGGCGCATCAGCACGGTGTGGTTTTACCGGTTGGTGGACTGGGGCATGTTCCTGACAGGGGCCAAGCTGATTTGGGATGGGTTTTTGGCCAGTTAAGCATCAAAACACGCTTCAGCGCTTGTTTTTTAACAACAGTTTGCTATCAATTAAATAAATAGCAAACTGTTTATTATTGACAAGCGTTAAGTGCCTTTTTTACTCAAAAAGCACATTCAGACCGGGGGTCGGCTGCCCCCATTTGGAACAGCGCCTGGGTTTGCGGGCGTGGCCTTGATGAACGCCAGCACATCGCGAACCGCTTGCTCCCGCGCTGCACGGTTTTCGCCCACCGTGAACCCCCGGCTGTTGCAGGCTGCAAACGCCCGGTTCCATTCACCAAAGCCCTGAATGGGTTGGCCGGTTTTGTAATCGCGCGCTTCGCCCAGGCCACCGCCCTTCACGTCGGTCACAAACACCTCAATGGCGCAGTTCTTGGCCGTCACGCCCTGCGCCAGGTAGGTGCTGGGCGTGCCGCCGTCAAAGTTGTGGTGCGCATCGGGGTAAATTTGCCAGCGGATGTGGGCACCACCCCGGTTCAGCTCGGTGAAGTACGCCACACAAGCATCTGCCGGGGTGCCGTCGTCCGCACCGCCCAGCAGCGCCAGCATGGGCGCCGGGCGGGCGCTGCCACGGTCAAACCGAAAGCGGGTGTTGCAGTTGCCTTGGTACAGCGTGACATGCCCGGCAAATTTCAAGCCGTCGGTGATGACGGCTTGGCGCACCATGTCCCACTGGGTTTCAAACGCCGCAGTGCCGCCCCGTGATCCGCCCATGTGGAATATGCGGCCCGCGTCAATGTGCGGGTGGCTGGCCAGCAGCTTGAGTGCGTTCAACGCGTCGGCCACGTTGGCAGCCACATCGACCTGGCCTTGGTGGTGGGTGGTGCTGTCAATGCCACGCGGCTTGAAACTGTCGGGGATGAACACCGCCACGCCCGCCGCGTTCAAGGCTTTGGCCCACACGTTGTACAGCTTGGGGGTGACACCCCCACTGTCATGACTGATGACCACCGCCGGCACTTTGCCGCCCTGCTGGGTTGGCAACAGCAGGTCGCCATGCACCTGAACGGTTTTGGTGTTGTCCAGGTTTTTGCGGACAAATTGCCACCGATCAGGCGGCGTGATGCTTTGGAATTCAACTTTTCCCGACAACGGACCTTGCCAGCTTGTGGCCGGGATTGCCGCAGGGCCTGGTGGTGTGCCTGCAGTGGCCGCAGCAGCGGCAGACACGCCTGCGACCATCAGCAGGGTGACTGCAAGCTGTTTGATGCCAGGGGGCATCAAGGGTTGCCCCGCGCCGCCATCGCCAGGGTGAACCTGCCGATCACTCCCACTCGATGGTGGCCGGTGGTTTGCTGCTGACGTCGTAGGTCACGCGGTTAATGCCACGCACTTCGTTGATGATGCGACTGCTTACCTTTTTCAGCAGCGCATAGGGCAGCTCGGCCCAGTCTGCCGTCATGAAATCGCTGGTTTGCACTGCACGCAGGGCCACCACGTAGTCGTAGGTGCGGCCATCGCCCATCACGCCCACGCTTTTCACCGGCAGGAACACGGTGAAGGCCTGGCTGGTCAGGTCGTACCAGGTTTTGCCGGTATCGGCATCCACAAAGTTGCGCAGTTCTTCAATGAAGATGGCGTCGGCGCGGCGCAGCAGGTCGGCATAGTCTTTTTTGACCTCTCCCAGAATGCGCACGCCCAGGCCCGGGCCTGGGAAGGGGTGGCGGTACACCATGTCGTGCGGCAGGCCCAGCGCCACGCCCAGCTCGCGCACCTCGTCTTTGAACAGGTCGCGCAGGGGCTCCAGCAGTTTCAGGCCGAGTTGCTCGGGCAGGCCACCCACGTTGTGGTGGCTTTTGATGGTGACGGCTTTTTTGCTTTTGGCCCCGCCGGACTCGATCACGTCGGGGTAAATGGTGCCTTGGGCCAAGAACGTGGCGCCTTTGTGGCCACCGTTGCCCGCCTTCAGTTTGGCGGCTTCGGCTTTGAACACGTCCACAAACAGGCCACCGATGATTTTGCGTTTGGCTTCAGGCTCGGCCACACCGGCCAGCTTGCCCAGGAACAGGTCGCTGGCGTCCACCCGAATCACTTTGGCATGCAACTTGCCCTCGAACATGTCCATCACCATGTCGCCTTCGTTCAGGCGCAGCAGACCGTGGTCAACGAACACGCAGGTGAGCTGGTCGCCAATGGCGCGGTGAATCAGCGCAGCGGCAACCGACGAATCAACCCCGCCCGACAAGCCCAGAATGACCTCTTCGTCGCCCACCTGGGCACGGATTTTTTCCACGGCTTCGGCCACGTGGTCGCGCATGACCCAATCAGGCCGCGTGCCGCAAATGCCCAGCACAAAGCGCTCCAGCAATGCCTTGCCCTGCACCGTGTGCGTGACTTCGGGGTGGAATTGCACGGCGTAAAAGTGACGGGACTCGTCTGCCATGCCGGCAATGGGGCAGGCATCGGTGCTGGCCATGAGCTTGAAGCCGGGTGGCAGCTCGGTGACCTTGTCGCCGTGGCTCATCCACACCTTGAGCATGCCGTGGCCTTCGGGCGTGGTGAAGTCGGCGATGTCTTTCAACAGCTCGGTGTGGCCACGGGCCCGCACCTCGGCGTAGCCAAATTCGCGGGTATGGCCCGCTTCCACCTTGCCACCCAGTTGCTGCGCCATGGTCTGCATGCCATAGCAAATGCCCAACACGGGCACGCCCAGCTGGTACACGGCGTCGGGGGCTTTGTCGTCCACCTCGTACACGCTGGCGTGGCTGCCCGACAGAATCACGCCTTTGAGCTGACCATCGGCCGCAAACCCACGCACCCAATCGTCGGTCACGTCGCAGGGGTGCACCTCGCAGTACACATGGGCCTCGCGCACGCGGCGGGCAATGAGCTGGGTGACCTGTGAGCCGAAATCGAGGATGAGGATTTTTTGGTGCTGCATGGTGCGTCAGTCGAGTGGGCAGACAAAAAGAAAAAAGCCGCTCCCGTGAGGGATGCGGCTTGGGTGCGGGCGTTTTATTCAGCCCGGTAGTTGGGCGCTTCTTTGGTGATCTGCACGTCGTGCACGTGGCTTTCGCGGATGCCAGCCGTGGTGATCTGCACAAACTCGGCCTGGTCGTGCAACTGGGCGATGGAGCCGCAACCGCAGTAGCCCATGCTGGCCCGCAAGCCTCCGGCCATTTGGTAAATGATGGACACCACCGAGCCCTTGTAGGGCACCCGGCCTTCAATGCCCTCGGGCACCAGTTTGTCGGCGTTGGGGTTGGTGGTTTCGTCATTTTCCTGGAAGTAGCGGTCGGCAGAACCGGCCTTCATCGCGCCAATGCTGCCCATGCCGCGGTAGCTCTTGTAGCTGCGGCCCTGGTACAGAATGACCTCACCAGGGGCCTCTTCGGTGCCAGCAAACATGCCACCCATCATCACCGTGCCAGCGCCCGCGGCAATGGCTTTGGAAATGTCACCGCTGTAGCGAATGCCACCGTCGGCAATCAGCGGCACGCCTGTGCCTTTGAGGGCGGTGGCCACGTTGTCGATGGCGGTGATTTGCGGCACGCCCACGCCCGCCACGATGCGGGTGGTGCAAATGGAACCCGGGCCAATGCCCACCTTCACGGCATCGGCACCGGCGTCGGCCAAGGCCAAGGCTGCAGCGCCGGTGGCGATATTGCCGCCGATCACTTCCACATGGGGGTAGGTTTGTTTGACCCAGCGCACGCGGTCAATCACGCCCTTGCTGTGGCCATGGGCGGTGTCCACCACCAAGGCATCCACACCGGCCTTGACCAGTGCGGCCACGCGTTCTTCAGTGCCCTCGCCCACACCCACCGCAGCGCCCACGCGCAATTTGCCCAGGGCATCGCGTGCGGCGTTCGGGAAATTCAGTTGCTTGTTGATGTCTTTGACGGTGATCAGGCCCTTCAGCTCGAAGCCATCGCTGACCACCAGCAAACGCTCCAGTTTCACCTTGTTCAACAAGGCCTTGGCTTCCTCGGGCGTGGTGCCTTCGGGCACCGTGACCAGACGCTCGCGCGGGGTCATGACTTCGCTCACGGGCAAATCGTTGCGCGACTCGAACCGCAGGTCGCGACCGGTGACGATGCCCACCACCCGGCCAGCGTCCACCACGGGGAAACCGGACACACCCAGCTCATCAGACAGCTGTTTGACCTGGCGCACCGTGGTCTGGGGGGTGATGACCACTGGGTCACGCAACACACCGGACTCGTAACGCTTCACTTTTGCCACATGGGCCGCCTGTTCAGCGATGGAGAGGTTTTTGTGCACGATGCCAATGCCACCCTCCTGCGCAATGGCAATCGCCAACCGGGCTTCGGTGACGGTGTCCATGGCGGCTGAAACCAAGGGCAGGTTCAGCCGGATGTTGCGGGTGAATTGGGTGGCGAGGGAGGTGTCCTTGGGCAGGACTTGGGAAAACGCGGGCACCAACAACACATCGTCGAAGGTGAGCGCATTGCCGAGAAGGCGCATGGCGAGGCTCCAAAAGGCGTATTGTAGCCAGCGGCTTGCATGGCCAGCGCCAAGACAGGGCAGCACCGAGTCCCGCCCGAGGTGTTGCGACCCAAGGGTTGTGGCTACACTGCGGCCATGTCAAAGCCTGAGTTCAAAGCACCGTTGTGGTGGCTGGCCGTGCTGGCCATGGCCCTGCAAGCCCTGCCCGCTGGCGCGCAATGGCAATGGACCGATGCCAGCGGGCGCAAGGTGTTCAGCGACACAGCCCCCCCGGCCCACATTCCCGACAGTGCCATCCAGCACCGCCCCGGCGAGTCACGCAAAGCGCCTGCCACCGCCACGCCAGCGGCAACGGCTGCCACACCGGGACAGCCCACGGGCAGCCCACCAGTTGAAAAAAAGGCTGCCGAGTTGGAAGCCAAGAAAAAACTGGCCGAAGACGCCGAAAAGGCCAAACAAAAGGCAGAGGAACAAAAGGCCGCACAAGCCAGGGCTGAGAATTGCCAACGGGCGCAACGCGGCTTGGCGTCACTGAACACCGAAAGCCGCGTGACCACCGTCAATGCCAAGGGTGAGCGCGTCATCATGGACGAAACGCTGCGCAACGCGGAAAAAGCCCGGCTCCAGCAGGTCATGCAGCAAAGCTGCCGCCCCTGACCACCGCCGCTGACAGTGCCTCAATAACCGGCTTTGGCGCCCGGGCGCTTTTTGGCAAACAGACCGGCGGCCTTGGCGCCTTGTTTGTTAAAACGCTGACGGCGGGCCACTTTGGGGTCCACTTTCAGGGGCCGGTAAATTTCCACACGGTCCAGGTCGCGTAGCGGTGTTTGCAACTGGGCGGGCGCATTCCAGATGCCAAAAGCCACATCGGGCATCGCGTCAAAACCAAAACGGTCTTTCCAGCCTGAACGCATCAGCGCCGTGGCCACCGTGGCGCCGTCAGGCAAATCGAGTGTTTCTTGCACCACTTGGCGGGGCGCGGGTGACCACACGAGGGTGACGCGCAGCATCAGGCGCTGCCCACGCCGTACACCTGATCGGCCCGTTTGACGAACGCATCGACCAGGTTGGCGGCAATTTTGTCGAACACGGGCCCGACCAGCGCCGCCAGCGTGGCACTGGAGAAACCGTAGTTCAACCGGAACTCCACCTTGCACGCCTGCTGGGAAGCGTCGCCCAACGGGGTGAATTCCCAGGTGCCATCCAAACGGGAAAACGGCCCATCCACCAGTTGCATGTGCACTTTGCGGTCGGTTTCGTGGGTGTTGCGGGTGGTGAAGCTTTGCCGCAGCCCGCCCAAAGCCATGCCGACCTTGGCGGTCATGCCCGTGTCGGTGGTGTCCAGCACAGCGGCTTGGTCACACCATGGCAAAAATTGGGGGTACTGGACCACATCGGTCACGAGCGCGAACATTTCATGGGCGCTGTGCCAGAGCAAGACGGATTTGTGAACGCTTTTCATACAATGGGAAGGCTTTGGCGATTGTATTCGCCGGGGTATTTTTGACGCGCTTGAATGACCACCTCCAAACCCACGGCCCCGCTTTCTGCCGCAGCAGGCAAATCCACCAAAAAACCCGACAGCAAACCCGTGGTGACACGGATTGCTGACAACAAGAAAGCGGTATTCAACTACCACATCGAAGAGCGGCACGAAGCGGGCATGGTGCTGCAAGGCTGGGAAGTGAAGGCACTGCGCGAAGGCAAGGTGCAGCTGACCGATGGCTACGTGATCATTCGCGAAGGTGAGTTGTACCTGATCGGCTGCCAGATCAACCCGCTGCGCACCGCCTCAACCCATGTCACGGCCGAGGCCGCCCGCATCAAAAAGCTGCTGCTGCACAAAGAAGAAATCCGCCGCCTGATGGGCAAAGTCGAGCAAAAAGGTTACACCCTGGTGCCCCTGAACCTGCACTGGAAAAACGGCAAGGTGAAGTGTGAAGTGGCGCTGGGCAAAGGCAAAGCCGAACACGACAAACGCGACACCATCAAAGACCGCGAGGGCAAACGCGAGGTGGAACGCGCCATGAAGGTGCACAACCGCTGAGCCGCTTCACGCGTCTGTGCCGGTGACGCTGGGGCATCAACCCAACCCGGCCAAGGGGTGGGCGTGAACGGGCCAGGGGCTGGTGAAAAACGGCGCCACCATGGCGGGCGTCACGTCTTCTGCCCGGCTGGGTTGCCACTGGGGCTGGTGGTCTTTGTCGATGGCCAAGGCGCGTATGCCTTCCACGGTTTCCCCGTCGGCGGGTGAACGCCCCAAGTGTGTGGGGTGGAAGCAGTGGCGCACCATGTCGCGCTCCATGCGCAAGTCGTCGGCCAGCCCCATGCGGCGGGCTCGGCGAATCTGTTCCAGCACCACTGCCAGCATCAGCGGTGAGCGTTTGCGCAAGGTGGCCGCTGTGGTTTGGGCAAAGTCGGAAGCGTCGGCCTCCAACGCCGCCAGGATGGCGGGCACCGACTCCAGTGCAAAATATTGGTCAATTTTGCCTCTGGCGCTTTTGCTGTTTGACAACTGCGCTACAAATTTTGTCTCCACCAAGTGCTCCACGGCATTGGCGGACTCGAACGGGGTGGACTGCAACTCTGCCCACACCACGTTCAGGCGCGCGGCATCAAAACAGCCATCGGCAAGGCCGAACGCCACGGCATCGCCCGCCTCGATGGTTTGGCCGGTCAACGCCAGCCACTCGCCCACCCGGCCCGGGCAACGGCTCAAGAAAAACCCACCGCCCACGTCAGGGAACAGGCCAATGCCGGTTTCCGGCATGGCCATCTTGGTGCGCTGCGTGACCACCCGCAAACTGGCGCCTTGGCTGATGCCCATGCCGCCGCCCATGACGATGCCGTCCATGAAGGCGATGTAGGGCTTGGGGTAGGTGTGAACCAGGTGGTTGAGCCGGTATTCCTCGGTGAAGAAATCTTCCAGCCGAGGGTCACCGGCCAAGGCCGCCTGGTGAAAGAACCGAATGTCACCACCGGCACAAAATGCCGAAAAAGGCCCTTCTTTGCCCGTGCCACGGACGGCCACCGCCAGCACCGCAGGGTCGTCCCGCCATTGCAGCAGGGCATTGGTCAAGGCGCGCACCATGTCCAGCGACAAGGCGTTGAGGGCGCGGGGTCGGTTGAGGGTGATGCAGCCCACGCGGCCGTGCCGAACGGCCAGCACATCGGGGGTGATCAGTGCCAGCGGCACGGTCTCGCGATCGGTACCGGCATCGGCTTCAACGGGTGTGGGGCGGGGGTCTGTGGTCATGGGTGTTGGGGTGTGCAAGACACCAAAACATCATGCCACGATGGACGCCGCCGCCGGGGCTTTTTGCGCTTTCTGCGCGTTTTGTCTGCGCTGGCGCCAGCCGAGCCATTCGTTGGCCAGCAAAGCCCCCACCACCAGGCTGCCACCGGTCAACACATGGGGGCCGGGCACTTCGCCGGCCCCCACCCAAGCCAGCAAGGTGCCAAACAGCACTTCCAGCAAGGCCAGCAGCGACACCTCGGGCGCACTCAGCACGCGCGCACACACCACCGACAACACACACGGAATGGCCAGCTGCCCGGCACCCAGCCCGGCCAGCAGCAGCAAGTCGTGCCCACTGGCCGCCAGGGGCCAGGCCAGTGGCAATGTGACCGCCGAGGAAATCAATGCGCCCACCAACACCGCCGGCACCAGGTCCAGCTGGCGCCCGTGCTGGCGGTTGCGCTGCACCAACGTCCAGTTGGCCGCAGCGGCCACCGGCACGCAAAAAGCCACCAAGGTCCCGGCCACCCCACCGCTGGAAGAGAGTTGGCTGGCAAACATCCAGGCAATGCCCACACCCGCCACCCAGATGGCGGCCCAGGTGCGGGTGGCCAAACGCTCGCCCGTGAACACCCTCGACACCAGCGCCGTGAGCAACGGGCCCGCTGCCAGCGTCACCAACACGTTGGCCACCGTGGTCAGGGTGAGGGCCACCATGAACGCGGTGAACATCACGGCCCAGCACAACCCAGATGCCCACAACACAGGCCCCGCACCCCACAACCGAGACCACACCGCCCTGCCCTGCCACAGCGGCAACACCACCACCAGGGTCAGCAAGGTGAAGAAGCTGCGCCAGAAGGTGATTTCAAAGGCTTGCGCGGCCTCCAAATGCCGCGTGACCACGCCAGCGGTGGACCACAACAGGGCCACCAGCACCATCAAGGCAACGGCCTTGCCATGGGTAAGTTTGCTGCTCATGCTTTTCGGGAAGTTGAAAAGAAAAACGGGGCCTGGGCCCCGTGTGGTTTGCTCTGCCGCGTGTGCAGCGATCAGGACTTGGCGGCGCGCTTGCGGTCGTGTTCTTTCAGGTAACGCTTGCGCAGGCGCACGCTCTTGGGCGTGATTTCCACCAGCTCGTCGTCTTCGATGAATTCCACGCCGTATTCCAGGTTCAACTCGATGGGCGGCGTGATCTTGACGGCGTCTTCCTTGCCAGACACACGGAAGTTGGTCAGCTGCTTGGTGCGGGTGGCGTTCACGATCAGATCGTTGTCGCGGTTGTGGATGCCCACGATCATGCCTTCGTACACCGGGTCGTTCGCTTTCACGAACATGCGGCCACGGTCGTCCAGTTTGCCCAGGGCGTAGGTGAAGATTTCGCCATCGTCCATGGAGATCAGCACACCGTTCTTGCGGCTGGCGATCTCACCCTTGTGTGGCTCGTAGCTGTCAAAAATGTTGGCGATCAGGCCGGAACCACGGGTCAGGTTCAAAAATTCGTTGGTGAAACCGATCAAACCACGCGCGGGAATGCGGTACTCCAGGCGCACACGGCCACGGCCGTCCGGCTCCATGTTGACCAGTTCGCCCTTGCGCTCGCCCAGGGCTTGCATCACGCCACCTTGGTGCTGTTCTTCGATGTCGGCTGTCACCATTTCGATGGGTTCGTGGCGCACGCCACCGATGTCGCGGAACACCACGCGGGGTTTGGACACGGCCAGCTCGTAGCCTTCGCGGCGCATGTTTTCCAGCAGGATGGTCAGGTGCAATTCACCACGGCCCATGACTTCGAAAATGCCTTCTTCGTCCGTCTCTTTCACGCGCAGGGCCACGTTGTGTTGCAACTCTTTTTGCAAACGGTCCCAAATCTGGCGGCTGGTGACGTACTTGCCTTCACGGCCAGCCAAGGGGCTGGTGTTCACGCAGAAGTTCATGGTCAGGGTGGGCTCGTCCACCTTGAGCATGGGCAGGGGTGTGGGGTTCAGGGGGTCGGTGATGGTCACGCCAATGCCGATGTCCGCAATGCCGTTGACCAGCACGATGTCGCCAGGGCCAGCCTCGGTCACTTGCACGCGGTCCAGACCCTGGAACGTCAGCACCTGGTTGATGCGGCCTTTGATGGTTTTGCCATCGGGGCCTTCCATCACCACCACGTCCATCGAGGGCTTGATGGTGCCCTGGCTGATGCGGCCCACGCCGATGCGGCCGACGAAGGTGGAGAAGTCCAACGCGGACACTTGCAACTGCAAGGGAGCGGCAGGGTCACCGGAGTTCGGTGGCACGTGTTTCAGGATGGTGTTGAACAGCGCGGACATGTCGGGGCCCCACTGTTCACCGGGAGCGCCTTCTTCCAAAGAAGACCAGCCGTTGATGCCAGAGGCATACACCACGGGAAAGTCCAACTGCTCGTCGGTGGCACCCAGTTTGTCGAACAGGTCAAACGCGGCGTTCACCACTTTGTCGGGGTTGGCACCGGGCTTGTCTACCTTGTTCACCACCACGATGGGCTTCAGACCCAAGGCCAAGGCCTTCTTCGTCACGAAGCGGGTTTGGGGCATGGGGCCTTCCTGGGCGTCGATCAGCAGCAACACGCTGTCCACCATGGACAGGGCACGCTCCACTTCGCCACCGAAGTCCGCGTGTCCGGGGGTGTCCACGATGTTGATGTGGGTGCCTTCCCAGCTCACGGCACAGTTCTTGGCCAGAATCGTGATGCCACGCTCTTTTTCAATCGCGTTGTTGTCCATCACGGTGTCCACCACTTTTTCGTGGTCGGCAAAGGTGCCGGACTGGCGCAGCAGCTGGTCCACCATGGTGGTTTTGCCGTGGTCAACGTGGGCAATGATGGCAATGTTGCGGATTTGTTTTTGACTCATGGGTACGTCCTGAAGAACTAAAAAAGGGGCCGGCAAACGCAGGGTTTGGTTCAGCACCGGTCAGTGTGGCAATGCCACGGGGCTGGCCGGTTCGCCAGCGGAATCGGGTTGTGAACGGGATTGCTCAAGGATTTGCTGGATTTCCAGCGGGTTGAGCAAGCGGGTGGGCACCAGCTCGCCACCCGACACGTGGGCAGTGCCCAGCAACGCAGGGGGCTGCGTGCCGTACACGGCCACTTCGTCCGTGTCAGCCAGGGTGGTGCGGCGGCGGAGGCCGCTCAGGAACCGCCCGGCATTGTCGTCGTCGAGTGTGACCGGTGTGTGATGGGGCAACAGCACGGTGAGGGGTTGCAGGGCATGCAGCCGGGCGTCGTCGTCCAACGCCTCCAACTGGGCCAGGCTGATGCAACCGGCTTCAGTGAAGTCGCCGGTTTGGGTGCGACGCAGGGCACGCAAGTGACCCACGGTGCCCAGCGCTTTGGCAATGTCTTCGCCCAAGGTGCGGATGTAGGTGCCTTTGCTGCAAGAAGCCTCAAAATCAATAGCTACAAAGCCTTCACCATCAAGCGCCAGGGCCATATTCAACGCATATATTTCAATGTGGCGCGGCTCCCGCTCCACGGTTTGCCCCGCACGGGCGTATTCGTACAAGGCCTTGCCGTCTTTTTTCAGCGCCGAATACATGGGCGGCAGCTGTTGCTGCGGGCCCGTCATGCGCTGGGCCAGGGCATCGAGGTCGGCCTGGGTGATGGGCGGGACGTCGGCCGTGGCCACCACGTCACCCTCGGCGTCACCAGTGGCCGTGGCTTGGCCCAGACGCAGGGTGGCGCAGTAGCACTTGTTGGCATCCAGGTGCTGCTGGCTGAATTTGGTGGCGGCCCCAAAGCACAGGGGCAACACGCCGGTGGCCAAGGGGTCCAGCGTGCCGGTGTGGCCCGCTTTGTCGGCGCGCAGCAACCACTTGGCCTTTTGCAAAGCCTGGTTGCTGGAGAACCCCAGCGGTTTGTCGAGCAGCAACACCCCGTGCACAGGGCGCCGCTGCACCCGTGTGCGTGGCGCTGTCATGCCTATTCGTCCTGCGCGCGGGAAGACACGGCCTTGGCAATCAAGGCGTTCATGTCGGCCGCACGCTCGGTGGTGCGGTCGAAATGAAAGTGCAACGTGGGCACGGTGTGGATGTGCAGGCGCTTGAACAAACCGTTGCGCAGGAAACCTGCGGCCTGGTTGAGCGCCGCCGTGGTGGCCACCGGGTCACCCGTGAGCAGGCTGAAATACACCTGCGCATGGGCGTAGTCGGGCGTGACCTCAACGGCCTGGATGGTCACCATGCCCACCCGCGGGTCTTTGAGTTCGCGCGCAATCAGCTCGGTCAGATCGCGCTGGATCTGGTCGGCCACGCGAAAACCGCGGTTGGGGGTGGATGACTTTTTGGCTGCCATGCGTTCAATGCCCCCCGCTTTACAGCGTGCGCGCCACTTCCTTGACTTCGAAGAATTCGAGCTGATCGCCCTCTTTGATGTCGTTGTAGTTGCGCAGCTTGATACCGCACTCGAAGCCTTCTTTGACTTCGCGCACATCGTCTTTCATGCGCTTCAAAGAGTCGAGTTCGCCCGTGTACACCACCATGTTTTCGCGCAGCAGGCGGAAATGCGCGCTGCGGGTGACGTAACCACCGGTGACCATACAACCGGCCACGGTACCGATCTTGGACGCCACAAACACCGTGCGAATCTCGGCCATACCGATGATTTCTTCGCGGCGATCGGGCGTCAACATGCCGGACATGGCCACCTTGAGTTCGTCCACAGCGTCGTAAATGATGCTGTAGTAACGCAGGTCCACGCCGTTGTTTTCGGCCAGCTTGCGCGCGCCAGCGTCGGCACGGGTGTTGAAACCAATCACCACGGCTTTGGACGCAATGGCCAAGTTCACATCAGACTCGCTGATGCCGCCGACACCGGCGTACACCAGCTGCACCTTGACTTCGTCGGTGGACAGCTTGAGCAACGACTGCGACAACGCTTCTTGCGAACCTTGCACATCGGCCTTGACGATGATGGGCAGGGTTTTGACCTCGCCCGCCGTCATGTCGCTGAACATGTTTTCCAGCTTGGCGGCTTGTTGCTTGGCCAACTTGGTGTTGCGGAACTTGCCTGCGCGGTAGGTGGCAATTTCACGGGCCCGGCGTTCGTCGGACAACACCATGAACTCGTCACCGGCCTGTGGCACTTCGGTCAAACCTTGGATTTCGACTGGGATGGAAGGGCCTGCCGACTTCGCGGTGCGGCCGTTTTCATCCAACATGGCACGCACACGGCCAAACGTTTGACCCGCCAACACCACGTCACCCACCTTCAAGGTGCCTGACTGCACCAGCACAGTGGCGACAGGGCCTCGGCCTTTGTCCAGCTGGGCTTCGATGACCAGGCCTTTGGCCATCACATCGACCGGTGCCTTCAGCTCCAGCACTTCCGCTTGCAACAGCACTTGCTCCAGCAGGGCGTCCACACCCATACCGGTTTTGGACGACACGGGCACGAAGGGCGATTCACCGCCGTACTCTTCGGGCACCACCTCTTCCACCACCAGCTCTTGCTTGACGCGGTCGGGGTTGGCATCGGGCTTGTCGGCCTTGGTGATCGCCACCACGATGGGCACACCCGCCGCTTTCGCGTGCTTGATGGCCTCTTTGGTTTGCGGCATCACACCGTCGTCGGCGGCCACCACCAGAATCACGATGTCAGTGGCTTTGGCACCACGGGCACGCATGGCGGTGAACGCCTCGTGACCGGGGGTGTCCAGGAAGGAAATCATGCCGCGAGGCGTTTCCACGTGGTAAGCGCCAATGTGCTGCGTGATACCACCGGCCTCACCCGCCGCCACTTTGGCACGGCGGATGTAGTCCAGCAGCGAGGTTTTGCCGTGATCGACGTGGCCCATGACCGTGACCACAGGGGCACGGGACATAGACTCGGCCTGCTCGGCAGCCGTGTCGTCGTCGGTGAACGCTTCTGGGTCGTCCAACGCCGCTTGCACCGCGCGGTGGCCCAGCTCTTCCACCACAATCATGGCGGTGTCTTGGTCCAGCGGCTGGTTGATGGTGACCATCTGACCCAGCTTCATCAAATGCTTGATGACCTCGGACGATTTGATGGACATTTTGTGGGCCAATTCGGCCACCGTGATGGTCTCGGGCACGTGCACTTCCAACACCTTGAACTCGGCCGGTGCGGCAAAGTTGGAGGTTTGGTTGTCACGGCTGTCGCGGCTGTCACGACGGCCCTTGGGGCCCCCACGCCAGTTGGAGCGACCCGCCGAGGTGTCGCCACGGGTTTTGATTTCTTTCTTCTTCGCCGCGTCGTCTTTCCAGGTGGAAGACAGGTTTTCGGACTTGACTTCTTTTTTGCCAGCTGCGCCCGGCGCTGCCACAGCCGGACGGGCCGCGCCCGGAGCGGTGGTGCCAGCGGGTTTGTGCAACGTGCCTTTCAAAGCGGCTTTGGGGTCCACCGCCGGCTTGACTTCGGGTTCGGGCTTTTTGGCCACCAGCACCTTTTTGGGCGCGGACATCATTTCGCGAATGGCGGCTGCCTCAGCCTCAGCCTTGCGGCGACGGGCTTGCAGGTCCAGCGCTTTGGCCGCTTCGGCGGCTTTTTCGCTGGCAACCTTGGCCTGTTGCACGCGACGTGCCTCCTGCTGAGCCTCTTCTTGCGCGTTGGGCTGTGCAGCCACCACGGGTGAAGTGGGCGCAGCAGTGGCAGTGGCCGCAGGGGGCTGTGCGGTTTGCTGCACAGGGGCGCTGGCAGCACGCTGCGCCGCATCCAGACGGGCAGCCTCGGCCTCTGCCGCGGCACGCGCGGCTTGACGCTGTTGCTCTTGTTCCTGCTTGGCAGCCGCTTCGGCTTCGCGCGCCTCTTGGGCTTCACGCTCCAAACGCCGCTGGGCCAGCTCTTCTTCTTGCACGCGCAACAACTCAGCTTGCTGACGCGCATCTTCTTCGCGACGTTTCAGCGCTTCGGCGTCTGCTGCCGCAGCATTGGGGCGTTCAGCGGCAGCCGCTTCGGCGGCCACATCTTCGTCACGCTGAATGAACGTGCGCTTTTTGCGCACTTCCACTTGGATGGTGCGGGCACGTCCGGTGGCATCGGCCTGTTTGATTTCCGAGGTCGATTTTTTGACCAAGGTGATTTTTTTACGCTCGCCCGACGCTGTGCCGTGGCTGATTTGGAGGTAGTTGAGCAACTTGTGCTTGTCTGCCTCGGAAACGGGATCGCCACCCGATGACTTGGGCACACCGGCGCTGGCCAGTTGCTCCAGCAGGGTGTGGGTGGGTTTGTGCAGTTCGGCTGCCAATTCTGCGACGCTGATGCTGGTCATGGGTGTGTTCTCCGTTGCCTCCGTGATCAGGATTGGGCCTCACCCGCTTCACCGGCGAACCAGTGAGCGCGTGCCTTCATGATCAGGGCTGTCGCTTCGTCGGGCGATTGCCCGGTAATTTCAGACAATTCGTCGGTGGCCAGGTCGGCCAAGTCGTCGCGGGTGTGCACGCCACCAGCGGCCAACTGGGCGATCATTTCGGGCGAAAGGCCTTCCATGTCGCGAAGGTCTTGCGACACAGACTCCACGCTTTCTTCGCGCACCAGCTCCATCGTCAGCAAGGCATCTTTGGCGCGTGTGCGCAATTCAGTCACGGTGTCTTCGTCAAAAGACTCGATGTCCAGCATTTCTTGCAGTGGCACGTAAGCCACCTCTTCCAAGCTGGTGAACCCTTCGTCGATCAGGATGTCGGCAATTTCCTGGTCCACATCGAGTTTGGCCATGAACAATGCACGCACGCCATCGGACTCTTCAGCCTGCTTTTGGGCGGATTCGTCAGCGGTCATGATGTTGATGCGCCAACCGGTCAGGTCAGATGCGAGGCGAACGTTCTGACCGCCACGCCCGATGGCGATGGCCAGGTTTTCTTCGTCCACCACCACATCCATGGCATGGCGCTCTTCGTCCACCACGATGGATTGCACATTCGCAGGGGCCAAAGCACCGATCACAAACTGGGCGGGGTCTTCGCTCCACAGCACGATGTCCACGCGCTCGCCAGCCAATTCGGTGGTGACGCCGTTGACGCGGGAACCGCGCACGCCCACGCAGGTGCCGATCGGGTCCACGCGCTTGTCGTGCGACAACACGGCAATCTTGGCGCGCGAGCCGGGGTCTCGGGCACAGGTTTTAATTTCCAACAGGCCTTGCTCGATCTCGGGCACTTCCTGGCGGAAGAGCTCAATCATGAAAGCAGGGGCCGAGCGGGACAACACAATGGGTGCCCCACGCAGGGTCAAGTCAACTTCCATGATCATGGCGCGCACGCGGTCGCCGGTGCGGAAGTTTTCCTTGGGGATCATTTCGGTGCGGCGCAAGCGGCCTTCGACGCGACCGCTTTCGACGATCAGATCGCCCTTGTCCATGCGCTTCACGGTGCCCACGAAGATTTTCTCGCCTCGCGACATGAAATCGTTGAGCAGCATCTCGCGCTCGGCATCGCGGATTTTTTGCAGGATGACCTGCTTGGCTGCCATGGCACCGATTCGGCCAATCGGCATGCTTTCGATGGGCTTTTCAATGAAGTCGCCCACTTCGATGTCAGCAATTTCGTCGCTGGCATCGGAAATCAGCTCTTCCGCCTCGGGGTTCTGCAACCCGGCTTCGTCTGGCACCACCAACCAACGGCGGAAGGTTTCGTAGTTGCCGCTGTCGCGGTCCACGCAGACACGAATGTCCACTTCACCTTGGTAAAGCTTCTTGGTGGCAGAGGCCAGGGCCAGTTCAACTGCCCCAAAAACCACATCACGCTCAACATTCTTTTCGCGCGAAATTGCATCGACCAACATCAGGAGTTCGCGATTCATGTCACTGGCCTGCCTTTCTTTTTTCTGCCATCAGCTTCAATTGGGTGAAATACGGTGTCACTCGGCCACATCGGTCGCCGAATCTGGCTGCTCGGCGGCAGCCTTGGGCTTGCGCCCTTTGAAATCCACAATAGGGGCCAAGCGGGCTTCACGCAATTCATCGAGCGTGAAACGCATGGCCTGGTAAACGGCGGGGGGGCGCTTCTTGCTCACACGCTGGCCGGGCTTGGGGCCGGGTTCATCGGTCCACACGATTTGCCACGCATCGGGTTGATCGGCGGCCTCCAGCGTGCCCCGGAATTTTTTTCGGTTGGCGGCAATGTCCGTCCCGGTGACACCAATCGGCTCTTTCAGGGTCAGATCGATTTCCACGCCCACAAACCGGTTGAAATCACCAGGCGTTTTCAAGGGCCTGTCGATGCCGGGCGATCCGACCTCCAACCGCTTGTAGTCAACCGCCTCGACCTCCAGCAAAAACTGAAGCTGACGGGTCACGGCCTCGCAGTCTTCAACGTTGACCATCTGCTCGGGCACACCGGGCTGGTAGGGCATGTCGATGGTGATGCGCAGCAGACCCGCAGCCGAGCGCTCAATGTCCACGAGGTCATAACCCAAACCGGTCACGGTTTGCTCAACAGATGCTTGCCACGCCATAGATTGCTGGTGTTCGGAGGTGTCCGCCAAAGGGATTGAAAAGCTTTCGCCCAAAAAAAATGGGCGGTGATTACCCGCCCATTTGGTCGTGAAGCTCGCATTCTAACCCGAGGTGCCGCCTTGCGCAACGCAGTTGGGGGCAAACAGGTCACATGCCCAGCGCCCACTTGATGATGTTTTTGGCTAAAAACCCCAACATACCGAAAGACAGCACCAGAAACAGGATGAACGTGCCGAACTTGCCAGCCTTCGATTCGCGCGCCAGATTGAGCACGATGAACATCATGTACAAAATGAATGCGCCCACGCCAAACGTGAGGCCGAACTGGGCTATTTGCCCTTCGGTGTACCCGAAGATGGTGTTTTCCATGAGATCAGTGTGGTGGGCCCAACGCCAAACCGCCCACGGCGGGCGGCGCCAGAGTATCGCTCAAGCGGCCCGCGTCAAATCGCAGTAAGCGTGCCAACTGGCGTGCGCCAAAACCGGCACCACCACCACCAGCCCGACCAGCCCCGTCAGCATGCCAACGCCCACCAAGGTCATGATGATCAACGCCCACAATCCCAACACAAAAGGGTAAGAGCCCACAGCATTCCAGCTGGCCAACACCGCCGCGCGGACCGATGCCTGCGTGTCCACCAACATGGGAATGGCCACCACACTGGACGCAAACATGGGGGCGGCGAGCACGCCACCCAAAAACAGCCAGACCTCGAACAGCCAACTGTCACCGGACAACACCACGTGTCTCAAAAAGTCCACCGGATTGCGCACAGGCACGGGCGCGAGCGCCGTGATCATGGAGGCTGAAGTCATCACCCAGCCTGTGGCGGCAAAGCTGAGCAGCAGGCCAAACACCATCAAACGGCCATCGAGCGAGCGCCAAATGCGGAACACCTCTGACATGCCTACACAGTGCCCGGTGGCGCACTGTCGACTGATTTGGTACAGGCCTGTGGTCAGGATGGGGGCCACGATCATGAAGCCCGAAAAGGCCCCCGCCAACATCCAAAACCGGTCACCGGCCGCCCACAGCAGCAGCCACCCGATACAAGCCAGCAAGGTACCGTGAAACAAGCCAGGTCCTGGGTTGCGCAGAAAGTCAGCCCAGCCCAGGCGCAACCACCTGAAGGGGGCATCCATACCGATGGGGGAGGCATTCGGAGGGGGTGTCATGGCCGTCGCGTTCATTGCGGCGCAGTGTAGCGAGATGCTCCCGCTACACCGACCGGGTAAACACGTACAAACCGAGGGTGTATTCCCTCAATAACCCGCGGCGGCAAGCAAGGCCTGGGTGTAGGCATGACGGGGGGCACTGAAGACCGATGCCATGCCCCCCTGCTCCACCACCTCGCCGCCTTTGAGCACCAGCACCTGGTGCGCCATGGCCTGAATCACGTCCATGTCGTGGGTGATGAGCAGGTAGCTCAACTGCCGTTCGCGCTGCAGCCGCTGCAACAGCGTCAGCACCTGCTGCTGCACGGTCACATCCAGGGCGCTGGTGGGCTCGTCCAGCACCAGCACAGCGGGCTCAACGATCAAGGCCCGTGCGATGGCCAGGCGTTGTCGCTGGCCCCCTGAAAATTCATGTGGGTAGCGTTGCAACAGGGCATGAGCGGCCTGCGCGTGATCGGCGCCTTCGTCCACCAGCCCCACGCTGGCCAAGGTGGCCAGCACCCGCTCGCGCCGCTGCGCAGACGGCAACCCCTGGGCGTGAACATCCAGCCCCTCGCCCACAATTTGCTCCACCGTCATGCGGGGCGACAGCGAGGAAAACGGGTCTTGAAACACCACCTGCACCTGGCTGCGTTGGCGGCGGTTGGCTTGCGCGTTGCGCGACCAGGGCTGGCCCGCCACGCGCAAGTCGCCGGTGAAAGCGATCAAATCCAGCGCCGCCAGGGCAAGGGTGGACTTGCCCGAGCCCGACTCACCCACCACCCCCAGCGTTTGGCCGGGTTGCAAAGCAAAGCTGGCGGCCTTCAGCGCCACAGACTGGCCACAACCGAACCAGCCCCGAATGCCTGGCTTGGGCACCGGGTAAGACACGCCCAGATTTGCCGCTTGCAGCGGCGAAGCCGTGCCTGCTGGCGGAGCAGCAAGCGAATCAATGGGTGACAGCGGGTCGCGCTGCGGGCGGCTGTTGAGCAGTTTTTGGGTGTAAGGGTGCTGAGGGTTGGCAAACACCTCGGCCACGGTGCCCTGCTCCACCAGCACGCCGCGCTCCATGATGGCCACGCGGTTGGCAAAGCGGCGCACCAGTTGCAAATCGTGTGTGATGAGCAACACCGCCATGCCCCGCTCGCGCTGCTGGGTGGCCAGCAAGTCCAGAATTTGCCCGCGCAGCGACACGTCCAGGGCCGTGGTGGGCTCGTCGGCAAGCAGCAGCTTGGGGGCGCTGGCCAGGGCCATGGCAATCATGGCGCGCTGGCGTTGCCCGCCGCTCAGCTGGTGGGGGTAGGCCTGGGCTTTGCTGGCGGGCTCTGGCAGGCCCGTGGATGCCAACAAATCAATAGCTGACTTGATAGACATATCAAGCGGTAAGCCCTGTTTTAACTGAAAAATTTCGGCAATTTGTTTGCCCACCGTCATCAGCGGGTTCAGCGCGGTCATGGGCTCCTGAAAAACCATGGCCACGTCGCCGCCGCGCACACCGCGCAGCTGGTGTTCGGTCATGCCCAACAGGTCTTGGCCCTCCAGCACGGCCCGGCCAGAAGTGCGCGCGTTGGCCACCAGCCCCAGCAAGCTCAAGGCGGTGAGCGTTTTGCCCGAGCCCGATTCGCCCACCAGCGCCAGTTTTTCACCGGCGTTGATGTGAAAGCTGACGCCCTTGACCACTTCGTGTGCGCCAAAGGCCAAGCGCAGGTCGGTCACGCTCAGCAAGGTTTGGGACTGCGTCATGGCTGCCCCTCCGCATCGGCCTTGCGCGGATCCAGCGCGTCGCGCAACGCGTCGCCCATGAAGGTGAGCAGCAGCAGCGTGACCACCAGCACAGCAAAGGTGGACAGCGAAATCCACCACGCGTCGATGTTGTTTTTGCCCTGCGACAGCAATTCGCCCAGGCTCGGTGTGCCCGGCGGCACGCCCAGCCCCAGAAAGTCCAGGCTGGTCAGCGCCAGGATGGACGCGCTCATGCGAAACGGCAAAAACGTCACCACCGGCGTGAGGCTGTTGGGCAGGATGTGCCGGGTGATGATCTGCCAGTGCCCCAGCCCCATGGCGCGGGCGGCGCGCACGTAGTCCATTTGGCGGTTGCGCAAAAACTCGGCACGCACATAGTCGCTCAGGCCCATCCAGCCAAACAAACTCAGCAGCACCAGCAACAGCGCCAGGCTGGGCTGGAACAGGGCCGAAAAGATGATGAGCAAATACAGCTCGGGCATGGAGCCCCAGATTTCAATGAAGCGCTGGAACGCCAAATCGGTCTTGCCGCCAAAGTAGCCCTGAATGGCCCCGGTCAGCACCCCCAGCGCCACACCACACACCGTGAGCGCCAACGCAAACAACACGCTCACGCGAAAGCCGTAGATCAGTTGCGCCAGCAGGTCGCGCCCCCGGTCATCGGTGCCCAGCCAGTTGTCGGTGGTGGGGGCAGACGGGTTGGGGGCTTTGGCAAAGTAGTTCAGCGTTTTGGGGCCGTAGCGGTTGGGCGCGTACAGCACCCAGTTGCCGGGCTCGGCCAGCTTTTGCTGGATGAACGGGTCCAAATAGTCGGTGGGCGTGGGAAAGTCGCCACCAAAGGTGGTTTCGGGGTAATCGTGCAGCATGGGCGCGTACCACTGGCCCTGGTGGCGCACCACCAGCGGGCGGTCGTTGCTGATCAGCTCGGCCACCAGGCTCAAACCGACGAGGAGGCAAAACGCCAGCAGGCTCCAAAAGCCCAAGCGGTTGCACTTGAAGCGCTGCCAGGCGCGCTGTGACGGCGACACAGACGGCTTGAATGCGGGCGGGGTGTTCATGGCGGCGGGCATTCAGGGGGTCAATCAAATTTCACGCGGGGGTCAACCCACACGTAGCACAGGTCGCTGATGAGCTTGGTCAGCAGCCCAATGAGCGTGAAAAAGTACAGCGTGCCCAGCACCACGGGGTAGTCGCGGCGGATGACGGCCTCGTAACTCAGCAGGCCCAGCCCATCCAGCGAAAACAGGGTTTCAATCAGCAGCGAGCCGGCAAAAAATGCCCCGATGAAGGCCGAAGGAAAGCCGGTGATGATGGGCAGCAGCGCGTTGCGAAACACATGGCCGTACAGCACTTGCCGCTCGCTCAGGCCTTTGGCCCGGGCGGTCAGCACGTATTGCTTGCGAATTTCTTCCAGAAACGCGTTTTTGGTCAGCATGGCCGTCACGGCAAAACTGCCCAGCACCATGGCGGTGACCGGCAAGCAGATGTGCCACAAATAGTCCACCACCTTGGCGCCCCAGCTCAGCTCTTCCCAATTGGACGAGGTCAACCCGCGCAGCGGAAACCACTGCAGCTGCCCGCCAAACACCACCAGCAGCGCCACGCCCAGCACAAAGCCCGGGATGGCGTAGCCCGCCAGCACCAGCAGGGTGGTGACCAGGTCAAACCGCGACCCTGCCCGCACCGCCTTGGCCACGCCCAGAGGCACGGCCACGCCGTAGCTGATGACAAACGTCCACAGCCCCAGGCTGATGGAAACGGGCAGTTTTTCAACCATCAGCTGCCACACGTCTTTGTTTTGAAAAAAGCTGCGCCCCAGATCAAACCGGGCGAATTGGCCCAGCATTTGCACAAAGCGCTCGGTGGGTGGTTTGTCAAAGCCGTACAGGGCCTTGATTTGTTCCAGCTTTTTGGGGTCAACGCCCTGCCCGCCCCGGTAACCCAGGCCGCCGCCTTCAGCACCGCCGCTGCCACCACTTGGCGAAGCGCTTGCCTTGGCCTCGGCCAAATACTGCTCCACCGGGCCACCCGGCACAAACTGGATCACCACAAAGGTGAGCAGCAACACGCCCAGCAGCGTGGGCACCATCAACAACAGGCGTTTGAGGATGTAGCTCAGCATGTGTGGAAATCACCAGAAAAATAGCAAACTTGTCTTGCCAATAAAGCGCCAGAAGCCATTTTGACCATTTATTTGGTCCACCAAGTGTCCAACGCCCATGCCTCAGCGCCCTGGGTGTAGGGTGGCATGGTGTCGGGCTTGGCCAAGCGCTGGGCGCTGTAGGCCAGGCGGTGGGTGCCAGCGGTCCATTGGGGAATGAGCACGTGGCTGTGGGTGATGACGCGCTCCAGCGCACGGCAAGCGGGCAGCAGCTCGGCCTTGGACTTGGCGGCTGTCATGGCGGTGATGAGTGCATCAACAGCCGGGCTCTTCACGCCTGCAAAGTTGCCCGAGTCTTCGGTGTCTGCCGCCTTGCTGCCAAACAGGTCGGCGTATTCCTGCCCGGGGTTGTGCGTGCCGCCAAACGCCATGCTGGTGATGTCAAAGTCGAACTTTTGCAGCCGCTGCTGGTACAGCGCAAAGTCCACCGGACGGAATTTGAGGGTGATGCCCAGCTTTTCCAAATTGCGAATCCAGGGCGTCACCACGCGGGCGCCGCTTTCGTTGCTGTCCAGGTACTCCAGTTCCAGCGCCTGGCCGGTGGCGTTGCGCAAAGCCCCGTCCTTGTAAACCCAGCCCGCATCGGCCAGCAGTTGCTTGGCTTTCAGCAAATTGCCTCGCAGGCTGCTGTCGCCATCGGTGCGGGGCGGCGTGGCCATGGGGCCAAACACGGCATCGGGCACCTGGCCGCGCCAGCGGTTCAACAGGGCCAGTTCGTCTGCGCTGGGAAGGTCTGTGGCCTGGCAGTCGGTGTTGCCAAACAGGCCGTTCACGCGCTGGTAGGCGTTGTAGAACATCTGGCGGTTCATCCACTCGTAGTCCATGGCCAGACCCAGGGCCTGGCGCACGCGCACGTCTTTCAGCACCTCGCGCCGGGTGTTGAGCACGTAGCTTTGAAAGCCCGAGGGCAGGCGGTGCTTCAGCTCCAGCTTCACCAGCTCGCCGCTGTCAAACTTTTTGCCGGTGACGCGGCGGGCCCAATCGCCCGCTGAAAAAAAACGCATCAAATCGAACTCGCCGGCCTTCAGCGCCTCCAGCCGGGCGGTGTTGTCTTTGTAAATTTTGACGGTGATGCGGTCGAAATTGGCGCTGCCTTTGCGGACGGCCAAGTCTTTGGCCCAGTAATTGGGGTTGCGCACGTAGGTGATGTCTTTGCCAAACCGCACCGGGCCAATTTTGTAAGGGCCGCTGCCAATGGGCTCGTCCATCACCACCTCGTTGAACGGTTTGCCTGCGCCCCACTGGTGGCTGAACACCGGCAGCCCACCCACGGTCAGCGGCAACTCGCGGTTGGGCTTTTTGAAGCGGTAGCGCACGGTGCGCTCGTCCAGCACATCCAGCCCGGCCACGTCTTCCAGCGCGGTTTTGTAGGCGGGCGACGTGTGGGGACCCATCAGCGTGTCGTAGCTGTGCTTCACGTCTTTGGACAGCACGGGGGCACCGTTGTGGAATTGGGCCTGGGGCCGCAGGCGAAAGGTAGCGCTCAGGCCATCGGGGGCCACGGCCACGTCTTCGGCCAGCAAGCCGTAGCCCGCAGCGGTTTCGTCCAGCGAGCCGGTCAGCAGGGTGTCAAACACCAGGCCCGACAGGTAGGCCGGCGCGTTGCCTTTGATGGTGAAAGGGTTGTATTTGTCAAAGGTGGACGTGCGCAGGTTGCTGACCAGGCGCATCTCGCCGCCCTTGGGGGCCTGCGGGTTGACGTAATCGAAGTGGGTGAAACCGGGCGGGTACTTCAGCTCGCCCCACAAGGCATAACCGTGTGCAGCCCACGCGGGCAGACTGAAAGAGCCAAGCAAAAACGAGAAAAAAACCGGCAAAAGACGCATGCGACAATTCTGCCCACTTTCAGTCGGGCTTCTTTGCGGGCCCGGTCATCAACCCCACACACCACGATTTGAAAACACCATGGGTTTCCTGACTGGCAAAAAACTGCTCATCACCGGCGTCATCTCCAACCGCTCCATTGCCTACGGCGTGGCCAAAGCCTGCCACCAGCAAGGTGCCGAACTGGCGTTCAGCTACGTGGGCGAGCGCTTCAAAGACCGCATCACCGAGTTCGCCGCCGAATTCGACTCCAAGCTGATTTTCGATTGCGACGTGGGCAGCGACGAACAGATCGACCAGCTGTTCAAAGACCTGTCGGTCACCTGGCCCACCTTCGACGGCTTTGTGCACAGCATCGGTTTTGCCCCACGCGAAGCGATTGCAGGCGAATTCCTTGACGGCCTGAGCCGCGAAGCCTTCCGCATTGCGCATGACATCAGCGCCTACAGCTTCCCCGCCATGGCCAAGGCCGCCCTGCCCTACCTGAACGACAAGGCCGCCCTGCTGACCATGACCTACCTGGGCGCGGTGCGCACCATTCCCCACTACAACACCATGGGCCTGGCCAAAGCCAGCCTGGAAGCGTCGGTGCGTTACCTGGCCGAAAACCTGGGGCCCCGCGGCCTGCGGGTGAACGGCATCAGCGCCGGCCCCATCAAAACGCTGGCGGCCAGTGGCATCAAAGACTTCGGCAAACTGCTGGCCATGGGCGCCGCTGCCGCCCCCCTGCGCCGCAACGTGACCATCGAAGACGTGGGCAACGTGGCCGCCTTCTTGCTGAGCGACCTGGCCGCTGGCGTGACCGCTGAAATCACCTATGTCGACGGCGGCTTCAACGCCACCGCCGGTGTCAGCAAAGACAGCGCGGGCGTTTGATTTTTAAGCTTTTTCAGGCTCTACCGCTTGCCGGTATTGCAAAGTAAGCTACAAATTTAAACAACCACTCACCAGCCAAAACCATGCAACGCCGTGTGTTTTTGGCTGCGCTTTTGGCCCAAGCGGGCGGGTGTTGGGCCACGGCGGGCACCCCACCAAAAACCGACCCGGAGCGGCCCGCGCTCATGCTGGCCAACGTGTATTCGCCCCGCACACCGCTGGCCGATTACTGGGTGAGCGAAAAATACGACGGTGTGCGCGGTTTCTGGAACGGTGAACGCTTGCTGACCCGGGGCGGCGAACCCATCCACGCACCTACCTGGTTCACCGCCGGTTGGCCTGTCACGCCGATGGACGGCGAGTTGTGGGCGGGCCGGGGCCGGTTTGGCCAGACGGTGTCCACCGTGAGGCAACAAACCCCCGACGACACCGCATGGCGTGCGGTGCGTTTCATGGTGTTTGACCTGCCCGGTCACGCTGGCGTGTTCACCGAACGCATTTCCGCCTACCAAGCCTTGGTGGCGACGCTGAACCAGCCGTGGGTGCAAGCCGTGCCCCAGTGGCGTGTGGCCACCCACAGCGCTTTGCAGCAGCAGTTGGCCAAAACGGTGAAAGCCGGTGGCGAAGGCCTGATGCTGCACCGCGCCGACGCCCCGTACCGGGGTGTGCGCTCAGACGACCTGCTGAAAGTGAAAACCCACGACGATGCCGAAGCCCGGGTGGTGGCCCACCTGCCGGGTCAGGGCAAACACGCGGGTCGCTTGGGCGCATTGCTGGTGGAAACACCCGAAGGCATCCGATTCAAGCTGGGCACAGGCTTCAGCGATGCACAACGCGCCTCACCCCCGCCCGTGGGCACACACGTTACTTACCGCTACCGGGGGCTGAACGACAGCGGTGTGCCCCGGTTTGCCAGTTTTTTGCGGGTGCGGGCTGGCGACTGAGCGCCAGCCAGTTGACCCAAGAGGCGGTCACCCCTGCTTCACGCAATCGGCGAAATAGGTTTTTCGGCCGTCTTCGCCCACCGCTTCCACCAAACCGTGGATGTCGGTTTCAAAACCCGGGCATTGGGCGTTGAACTCGCGCGAAAACTTCAAATAGTCCACCACCTTTTTGTTGAACACCTCACCGGGCACCAGCAGTGGAATGCCGGGCGGGTATGGCGTGACCATGCCCACCGACACCCGGCCTTCCAAGTGGTCGATGTCCACGCGCTCGGTTTTGCGCAACGCGATGTGGGCGTAGGCATCGCTGGGCTTCATGGCGGGCACCAGGTCGCTCAGGTACACCTCGGTGGTCAGGCGGGCGATGTCAAATTTGGCATACAGCTGGTGGATGTGTTGGCACAAATCGGCCAGGCCCATTTTTTCGTAGCGCGGGTGCTTCTGCACGAACTCGGGCAACACACGCCACATGGGCTGGTTTTTGGCGTAGTCGTCTTTGAACTGCTGCAACGCGGTCAACATGCTGTTCCAACGGCCCTTGGTGATGCCGATGGTGAACATGATGAAGAAACTGTACAGGCCGGTTTTTTCCACCACCACACCGTGCTCGGCCAAAAACTTGGTGACGATGGAGGCGGGAATGCCGGTTTTGGCGAACTTGCCGTTCAAATCCAGGCCTGGCGTGACGATGGTGGACTTGATCGGGTCCAGCATGTTGAAGCCACTGGCCAATTTGCCAAACCCGTGCCAGTTGGCCTTGGCGCTCTTGGCTTCGCCCTTGATGATCCAGTCAGCGGCCTTGCCAATGCCCTCGTCGGCCAGGTGGTCAGGCCCCCAGACCTTGAACCACCAGTCATCACCGTACTCTTCGTCCACCTTGCGCATGGCCCGGCGGAAATCCAGTGCCTCGGCAATGCTTTCCTCCACCAAAGCGGTGCCGCCGGGCGGCTCCATCATGGCGGCCGCCACGTCGCAGCTGGCAATGATGCTGTACTGCGGGCTGGTGCTGGTGTGCATCAGGTACGCCTCGTTGAACAGGTGCTTGTCCAGCTTCACGGTTTGCGAGTCTTGTACCAACACATGGCTGGCCTGGCTGATGCCCGCCAACAACTTGTGAATGGACTGCGTGCTGTACACCACCGCTTCTTTGGGGCGCGGCCGGTTCTTGCCCATGGCGTGGTACGTGCCGTAAAAGGGGTGGAAGGCCGCGTGGGGCAACCAGGCTTCATCGAAGTGGATGTTTTCCACGTAGCCGTCCAGCATGCCTTTGATGGTTTCGGTGTTGTACAACACACCGTCATACGTGCTTTGTGTCAGCGTCAGGATGCGGGGTTTGACCTTTTTTGCATCCACCCCTTTGAGCAAAGGGTTGGCCTTGATCTTGGCCTGGATGGTGGCCGGTTCGAATTCGCTTTGCGGGATCGGGCCGATGATGCCGAAATGGTTGCGCGTGGGCTTCAAAAACACGGGAATGGCCCCGGTCATGATGATGGCGTGCAGGTTGCTTTTGTGACAGTTGCGGTCCACCACCACGATATCGCCGGGGGCAACTGTGTGGTGCCACACCATCTTGTTGGACGTGGACGTGCCGTTGGTCACGAAGAAGCAATGGTCGGCATTGAAAATGCGCGCCGCGTTGCGTTCTGACGCCCCAATGGCGCCGTTGTGGTCAAGCAACTGCCCCAGTTCTTCCACCGCATTGCACACGTCGGCGCGCAACATGTTTTCACCGTAAAACTGGTGGTACATCTGGCCCACGGGGCTCTTCAAAAATGCCACGCCGCCCGAGTGACCGGGACAGTGCCAGCTGTAGGAACCGTCTTCGGCGTAGTCCAGCAGCGCCTTGAAAAACGGCGGTTGCACGCTTTCCAGGTAACCCTTCGCTTCGCGAATGATGTGGCGCGCCACGAATTCGGGCGTGTCTTCAAACATGTGAATGAAGCCGTGCAGTTCGCGCAAGATGTCGTTGGGAATGTGGCGGCTGGTTTTGGTTTCGCCGTACACATAAATGGGCACATCGCGGTTTTTGCGACGCACCTCTTCAATGAAATGGCGCAGGTTCAGCACCGCAGGGTCCAAGTCGGGGCCAGGGGTGAATTCCTCGTCGTCAATCGACAGAATGAATGCACTGGCACGGCTTTGCTGCTGCGCAAACTGGCTCAAATCGCCGTAGCTGGTCACGCCCAGCACCTCAAAGCCCTCTGACTCGATGGCCTGCGCCAAGGCACGAATGCCCAATCCCGAGGTGTTCTCAGAGCGGTAGTCTTCGTCGATGATGACGATGGGAAAGCGAAATTTCATGGCGCGGCCTGGTGGGCAGTGAAAGTGTGAAACCGGCTGGGCCAAGGGCCCAAAAAACAAGCGCGAAGTGTACGGAATTAATGTGTCACGTCAGGGCTGGAAACACGGCGAGCAAAAACAAAAAAGCCCCGAAGCGCAAAGCTGTCGGGGCTTTAAGGGTGTTGCTGTAGACCGTTGGAAGCGGGCAACAACACGTTACTGGCGGAGCAGGCGGGATTCGAACCCGCGGTGGGGATTAACCCACACACGCTTTCCAGGCGTGCGACTTAAACCACTCATCCACCGCTCCGTGGCACAAACAAAAGGCCTCAAAGAAGAGGCCTTTTGCAGGATCTCTTAGATCCAAATTTGGTGGTGGGACGTGCGGGGGTCGAACCCACGACAAACGGATTAAAAGTCCGCTGCTCTACCAACTGAGCTAACGTCCCACTGATTGAATACTTGTTTAATGCATCCTACCAAGCCTCAAATTATAGCGTCATTTTTTTGACTCAGGCAAGTTCTTCAAAACTTTTTGCTTTGCCAGACTGTTCAGGAGGTGCCCCGCTGCGACCAGTCCAAACGTCGCGGTCACGGTCACCACGGAACCATGCCCGTGGCAATTCAAACTGCCGTCGTTTTCGGTGCCCACCTCACACTCGATCTGGGGTGAACTGACGGCCTCGCGGCTGAACACACACGTCAAAGGAATGCGCCCCGCTTTGGCTGCGCCGTGGTGCTTGCGCAACCGGTAACGCACTTGGGCCAACAAGGGGTCGTGGGTGACGTCGGACAACAAGCCGACCTCCACCGCCTGAGGCTGCGACTTTCCACCCGCCGCTCCAACGCTGACCAACAATGCGCCGGTTTCCAAAGCCCAAGCGGCCAGAGCCACCTTGGTTTTCATTTGATCGCAGGCGTCCACCACAGCGGGCAACACACGATCGGGGGTTTGGGTTTGCAACAAATCGGTCAGATTTTCGGGTGTCAGAAAATCTTCGACCAGGGTGAACTGGCATTGGGGGTTGATGTCGCTCAACCGCTGGTGCAAAGCCGTGACTTTGGCCTGGCCCACCGTGGCGCCCAAGGCGTGCAACTGTCGGTTGATGTTGGACTCGGACACGTTGTCCAGGTCAATCAAGGTGATGCGCCCCACGCCGGAGCGGGCCACGGCCTCTGCGGCCCATGAGCCGACACCGCCCACCCCCACCACCACCACGTGGCTGTCAAAAATCGCCTGTGCCCCCGCGCTGCCATACAAACGGCGCAGGCCACCGAAGCGGCGTTCGAAATCAGCGGTCAAACGGCCCCCTCAGTCGCGCATGATGAGCCACATCTGGAAGCGAAAGCCGCCCAGCGAGCCCAACACAATGCCCAACACCGCGATCACGCTGGTGAGGCTGAGTGTGGACATGCCCGACAGCCCCTGCCCCACGGTGCACCCCATGGCGGTCACGCCGCCAATGCCCATCAACACCGCACCGGCCAAATGCAAGGCCGTGTCTTGTGTGTCGCGAAAACCTTCCCAACGGAAGTTGCGGGTTGCCACCGAATACAGAAAAGACCCCACCACCACGCCCACGACAGACGCCACCCCCACGGTCAGTGTTTTGGACGTGTCGCTGAAGTAAATGAACCAGTCCAGCGTGTAGGCCATGGGTGCGGTGAACGTCAAAGACTCCATCACCCCGCTGTTGGTGCGCAAAAACACGGCGTCCAGGGTTTCAGGGTGTTCGGGCACAAAACCCAAATGGCCGGTGACCCACCACATGGCCACCACGGCGCCGCCAATGCCCAGGCCCGCCAGCACGTTGTCCCATTGGCGAAACGACCGGTTGGCCAACGCCCACACCACCAAGGCAACACCAACCAGTGCGGCCAGTGCCACTGCCGCACCCGGGGTTTGCAACCCCGATGCACCGGCCAGCCACACGGGCAGGCTGCTGCCCCCGGCCATGTCAAACGCCACGGTGTCCACCGTGTTCACGCGCACCACCGCAAACAAGCCGCGCAGGGTGGCAAACGCCGAGACGCTCATCACCGCGAACACCACCAGCGCTTTCAAGCTGCCGGCGCCCAGGCGCACCAGTGTTTTGCTGCCGCAGCCCGACGCCAGGACCATGCCAAAACCGAAAAAGCCGCCCCCCACCAAAGCAGACAGCCACACCACACGGCCGTTGGTGTAAAAATTTTTGGCGGGGTCAATTACCCCCAACCAACCCAAACCGTGAAAGCCCAACACAGCCACGCCCACCGCCATGCCCCACATGCGCATGCGGGTCCAGTCGCCCATGTTGACGATGTCGCTGATGGCACCCATGGTGCAGAAATGGGTTTTTTGGGCGACGGCCCCAAACACCACCGACACCGCAAACGCGGCCCACAGCACCTGGGTTTGCAGGCTGGAAAACTCGGACAGGCTCATGTCAACGCAGCCGGCTCAGCCGGTCTTTCGCCGTCGCAGCGGCTTCAGACTGTGGGTGCAACTTCACCACATCTTCCAGCGTGCGCTTGGCTGACTTGGCGTCTTTCAGCTCCATTTGGCAATTGGCAATGGCCAACCGCGCCTCGGGCACTCGGACGTGCTCAGGTGCCGTTGTGAGCAAACGCTGGTACGACGCAATGGCTTCGCGGAACGCACTGGTGGCGTATTGGGCGTTGCCCAACCAAAACAGCGCCGCAGAGCGGTAGCCGCTGTCGGGAAAACGCTTCAAAAACGCGGTGAACGCAGTCACAGCCTGCTCAAATGCGGCTTTGCGAACCTGCTCCATTGCCTGCTCGAAGTCGGCTTTTTCTTCGGGTTTGACGCGAAACTCTTGCCCGTCCAGCGTGACGCTGGTGGGCTCCAGCTGGCGCAAGCGCTCGTTGAGCGCGGCCAACACGTCTTTTTGCTGGCGTTGCAGTTCAGACACGTCACGGGCCAGCTGCTCCGACTGGCCGCGCATGCGGGCCTGATCGGCCCGCAGGGCTTCGATTTGGTTGGACAAATCCAGCAAGCCCCGGCGGGTGGGCGTGCTTTCTTCGCTCAACCGCGCAAAGTCTTGTGTGATGCGCTGCAACTGCGCATCGTTGGTGCGCCGGTCGGCCTCGACGCGGGCGCGCAACTCGATGATGGCTTTGCGTGCCTCGTCGTCGCCACCAAACAGCTGGGCCGAGGCAATGCCCGGGCACACCAGCACACTGGCAACCAAGGCCGCAGGGGCCCAGGCATTCATGGAAAACAGGTTGGCAACACGGGGCATGGCAGGTCTCAGCGGTAGGTCAACTCAACGCGGCGGTTTTTGGCCAGCGATGCTTCGTCGCTGCCGGTGGCGGCAGGCTTTTCCTTGCCGAAGCTCACGGCCTCTTGCTGGGCTTCGCTCACACCCAGAATGCCCAGCTGGCGGCGCACGGCTTCGGCGCGTTTCTGGCCCAGTGCCAGGTTGTATTCACGGCCGCCGCGCTCGTCGGTGTGGCCTTGCAGCACCACACGGCGCTTGGCATCGGCTTTCAGGAAACGGGCGTGGGCTTCCAGGGTGGCCGCAAATTCGGGGCGCACGGTGAAGCTGTCGTAGTCGAAATACACCACGCGGGACACCGATGCGGGGGGCTGGCCCAGCGCGGTTTCGTCCACCACAGCGGTTGGCACGGTGCGGGTGCTGCCCTGGTTGGCGGCGTTGTTGGCATCGGCAGCGTTCACGGCTGCGCCGGTGCGGTCAGACACGGGCACGTCGTCCAGCTTCACGCCAGACCCACACGCACTCAACAGCGCCAACAAGGTGGCCGACACGGCCAGGGTTTTGAAAGGGGAAGCGGCGCGCTGGCCAAAAGAGGTGCGGTTCATGTCAAACAAAGGTTAAAAAGAAAGAGCAAAGAAATGAATACAGACGAGCGTCAGGGCACAAAAGGACCCCAATCGGGTTCGCGAATGTCGCCGCGGGCGCCTGCCAAACGGGTTTTGATGCGCCCATCCAGCGTGGTGGTCATGAGGGCCTCGCGCCCTTGCACACGGGTGGCGTAAATCACCATGCGGCTGTTGGGCGAAAAGCTGGGGCTCTCGTCGGCGGTGGTGTCGGTCAGGGAGGTGACGGTGCCCGTGGCCAATTCCAGCAGTTGCAACTTGAAAGCGCCCCCAACGCGGGACACGTAGGCCAGCCAGCGGCCATCGGGGCTGAGCGCCGGTGAAATGTTGTAGCCCCCGGTGAAGGTGACGCGCTCGGCCGCACCGCCATTGGCGGGCATGCGGTAAATCTGGGGTGCACCGCCCCGGTCGCTGACGAAATACACCGTTTTGCCGCTGGCGTCCACGGTGGGCTCGGTGTCGATGCTGCCCGACTGGGTCAGCCGGGCGTGAGCGCCGTTGCCGGTGTCAATGCTGTAAATCTGCGAGCCGCCGTCCAGCGTGAGGGTGGCCAGCATGCGCTTGCCATCGGGGAACCAGGCGGGTGCGCTGTTGGAGCCTTTGAAGTTGGCCACCAAGCGACGGCGCGACGTGGCCACCTCTTGTGCATAAATCACGGGTTTGCGCGATTCAAACGACACATAGGCCAAATGCGCGCCCGTGGGCGACCACACGGGGGAAATGATGGGTTCGGTGCTGTTGAACGCCGCCTGGGCGTTTTCACCGTCGGCATCGGCCACCCACAGCGTGTGGTTGGCGGCGTTTTTGGTGACGTAGGCAATGCGGGTGGAAAACACACCCTTGTCGCCCGTCAGCTTTTCGTACACGTAGTCGGCCATGCGGTGGGCGGCCAGGCGCAGGTCGGCGGCCACCACGGGCAGGCTCATGGCGCCCAGGTCTTTGGCACGCACCACGTCCCACAGGCGAAAGCGCACGTCGTAGCGGCCGTCGGCCAGGCGGGACACGCTGCCGGTCAGCAGCACATCGGTCACGCGTTCGCGCCAGGGGGCCAGGTCGGGCACGCTGCTTTCATCCAGCAACACCCCCACCACCGGCGTGACGTGGCGGAACTGGCCGCTGCGCTCCAAATCGGCCCGCACAATTGCCGCGAGGTCTTGTGGCACGTTGTCGTTGCCCTTGAACGCGGCCACCGAAAACGGCACCTGCGTCAGCCCCACACCCGCCACGTCCACCCGAAACTGGGCGTGGGTAAACGGCACGGTGCTGGCAGCAGCGGCACCCAACAAGGCACGGCGGGACAAGGAAAAAGACATGGGCAAAGGCGGTGAACCGTTGAAAGTGGCTGCACGGCGCAGCAGAAAAGGCAGCCGCTGATAATACCGGACACCGTTTAAACCCATCCACACCGCTTTGTCCACGCCACCGCCCCTGACCCAACGCCTGCGCAAGCTGTGGCCCTATTTCCAACCCGCGCGTGCCGGCATGGCCCTGGCGGCGGTGGGCACGCTGGTCGGCGCACTGACCGAACCCATGATCCCAGCGCTGTTGAAAGCCTTGCTGGACCAAGGCTTCTCGGCCGGTGCCGTGCCGCTGTGGATGGTGCCCGCCGCCTTGCTGGGCCTGTTTGGCGTGCGTGGGCTGGCCGGGTTTGTGGCGCAATACGCCCTCACCTACACCGCCAGCACGGGCTTGCTGCACATGCGCACCGCCATGTTCCAGCGGCTGACCACGGCCGACCTGCGCCTGTTTCGCCAGCACAACGCCAGCGCCCTGTCCAACACACTGGTGTATGAAGTGCAAACCGGCTCGCAATTGCTGGTGGGCGCGTTTCTCACGCTGACCAAAGACAGCCTCACGCTGCTGGCCTTGCTGGGCTATTTGTTTTATTTGAACTGGAAGCTCACCCTCATCGTGATGGTGATCTTCCCGGTGCTGGTGTGGGTGATGCGCACGCTGTCCAGCCGCCTGTACAAACTCACCCAATCCACCCAGGCCGCCACCGACCAACTGGCCTACGTGGTGGAAGAAAACGTGCTGGCCCACCGGCTGATTCGCCTGCACGGCGCCGAAGCGGCCCAGGCCCAGCGGTTTGACCGCCTCAGCCACGGCTTGAAGCGCCTGGCGCTGAAGTCCACCGTGGCGCAAGCCGCCATGACGCCGCTCACCCAAATGTTGGCCGCCGCCGCCCTGTCGGCCGTGATTGCCACGGCGCTGTGGCAAAGCAGCTCAAGCGGCGTGACCGTGGGTGACTTTGTGTCCTTCGTCACGGCCATGCTGATGCTCGTCGCCCCCATCAAACACCTGGCCGATGTGGCCGGCCCCGTCACCCGTGGCGTGGCCGCCCTGGAGCGCGGCTTGGCCCTGGTGGACGAAACCCCCGAGCAAACCGGCGGCAGCTTCGACCCCGGGCGCTGCCAGGGCCACATCACGCTGCAACAGGTGTCGGTGCGTTACCCCGGGGCCGACAGCGCCGCCCTGAGCCGCGTCAGCCTGGACGTGGCGCCGGGCGAAGTGGTGGCACTGGTGGGGCCATCGGGCTCGGGCAAAACCACGCTGGCCAACCTGCTGCCCCGCTTCATTGAAACCACCGAGGGCACCGCCACCCTCGACGGCCGCGCCTTGCCCGACTGGAACCTGCCCGCCCTGCGCCGCCAGTTCGCCTTTGTGAGCCAAGACGTGGTGATGCTCAACGACACCTTGGCCGCCAACGTGTCGCTGGGGGCCGAGGTGAACGAGGCCCAGGTGCTGGCCGCCCTGCAATCGGCCAACCTCGGCGACCTGGTGGCCAAACTGCCGCTGGGCATACACGCCACGGTGGGGCACAACGCGGCAGAACTGTCGGGCGGCCAGCGCCAGCGCCTGGCCATTGCCCGCGCCATCTACAAAAACGCGCCGGTGCTGATACTGGACGAAGCCACGTCGGCGCTGGACAACGAGTCGGAACGGCTGGTACAGGAAGCCCTGCAACGCCTGATGGCCGGGCGCACCACGCTGGTAATTGCCCACCGCCTGAGCACCATCGAACACGCCAATCGCGTGGTGGTGCTGGCCGATGGCGAAATCCGCGAGCAAGGCACCCACGCCGAGCTGCTGGCTGCCGATGGGCTGTACGCCCGGCTGCACCACCAGCCGGTGGGCAAGGCGATTGAAGCCGAAAAAACCAGTAGCTGAGAACCCAATACAGTCAAGCGCTGGAGCACCAAAAAGCTTGGAAATTCAAGCGCTTTGACCCAGGCTGGGGCCAACGCCGTGGGTCACAGCAACACGATGTCGTACTGCTCTTGCGTCATGGCGTTGTCGCTTTGCAGCGAAATGGGTTTGCCAATGAAATCGCTCAGGCCCGCCAGGTGGGCACTCTCTTCGTCCAGAAACAGCTCCACCACTTTGGGGGAGGCCACCACGCGGAATTCGCGCGGGTTGAAGGCCCGGGCCTCGCGCAAAATTTCGCGCAGGATGTCGTAGCACAGGCTGCGCGCGGTTTTCACCTCGCCACGGCCCTGACAGGCGGGGCACACCTCGCTCAGCAGGTGGGCCAGCGACTCGCGGGTGCGCTTGCGCGTCATCTCCACCAGGCCCAGCTGCGAGAAGGTGCCGCACATGGTTTTCACCCGGTCGCGGGCGATTTGTTTGCGAAACTCGGTCAGCACAGCCTCGCGGTGGTCTTCGCGCACCATGTCGATGAAGTCCACGATGACGATGCCGCCCAGGTTGCGCAGCCGCAGCTGGCGCGCAATGGACTGCGCGGCCTCCAGGTTGGTTTTGAAAATGGTGTCGTCAAAGTTGCGCGCACCCACAAAACCACCGGTGTTCACGTCCACCGTGGTCAGCGCCTCGGTCTGGTCGATGATGAGGTAGCCCCCCGATTTCAAATCCACCCGGCGGCTCAGCGCCTTGACGATTTCCTCGTCCACGTTGAACAGCTCGAACACCGGGCGCTCGCCCGTGTGCAGCGCCAGCTTCGGCGCGGTGTCGGGCATGAACTCGGCCGCAAACCGCTGCAACTCGCCAAACTGCTCGCGCGAGTCAATGCGGATGCCCTGGGTTTGCGTGCCCACCAGGTCGCGCAGCACGCGCTGCATGAGGCTCAAATCTTGGTGCAGCAGGCTGGCCGGCGGCAGGCGCACGGCGGCGTCTTTGATGCGCGCCCAGGTTTTGCGCAGGTAAGCGATGTCGTCGGCCAGCTCTTCATCGGTGGCGTCTTCGGCGTTGGTGCGCAAAATGAAGCCCCCGCCCAAGTCGGCCGACAGCGCCAGCAGGCGGCGGCGCAGCGTTTCACGCTGCTCGTGCGGGATTTTTTGCGACACACCCACGTGGGCGTCTTGCGGCAGAAACACCAGCAGCCGCCCGGCAATGCTGATTTGCGCCGACAGGCGCGCGCCTTTGGTGCCGATGGGGTCTTTCAACACCTGCACCATCAGCGCCTGGCCTTCGAAAATTTGCCGCTCAATGGGCAACACCGGGTCGGGCTGCAGCAGGTTGGCCGATTTCGGGCCACCCGTGCCGTTGCCACCGGGCGCACCGTCGCGCCCGCTGCCGTGTTTGGCGGCGATGTTGGGCATCAGGTCGGCCACGTGCAAAAAGGCGGCACGGTCCAGCCCGATGTCGATGAACGCCGACTGCATGCCCGGCAACACCCGCGACACCTTGCCCAGGTAAATGTTGCCCACCAGGCCACGTTCCAGCGTGCGCTCGATGTGCACCTCTTGCACCGCGCCCTGCTCCACCACCGCCACGCGGGTTTCGTGGGGGGCCCAGTTGATCAGGATGTCTTGTCCCATGGCGCTCGGTACTCGGGTTGAAGGTCAGAGAAGTTCAATGCCCGCCGGGCGCAGCACTTGGGCGGTTTCAAACGCGGGCAAACCCATGATGCCCGAGTAACTGCCCGCGATGCGCGACACCCACAACGCCGCCCGGCCCTGTATGCCGTAGGCGCCGGCTTTGCCCAGCGGCTCGCCGGTGGCCACGTAGCGGGCAATGGCTTCGGCACTGAGTGGCTCGAACGTCACACGCGATTCGCTCAGGGCCTGCCAGGTCTCGGGTTCGCTGCCCGCTGCACCCAGGCCACCCACGGCCACCGCCGTCAACACGCGGTGCGTTTGGCCCGCCAGTTGGGCCAGCATGGCCTGCGCGTGCGCGGCGTTGTCGGGTTTGCCCAGAATCTGCTGCCCCAGCGCCACCGTGGTGTCGGCGCACAGCACCGGGGCCAGGGGCAAGCGACGCCGGGCCAGGCGCGCCAGAGAGGCTTGCAGCTTCAGCCGCGTGACGCGCTGCACGTAACGCCGTGGGCTGTCACCGGGCAACACCGCTTCCAGTGCCTCGGCGTCTTCGTCGGGGCTGGGCAGCAGGGTTTCACAGCGCACGCCCCATTGCGTGAGCAACTCCAGGCGGCGGGGGCTTTGCGAGGCCAGGTAAATGAAAGGGGCCTGGGCGGAAACGCTCATTCGCGGTGGTAGGGGTGGTTGTGGTTGACGGACCAGGCGCGGTAAAGCTGCTCGATCAGCAGCACCCGCGCCATGGCGTGGGGCAGCGTCATGTCAGACAGGCGGATGCGGTGCGCCGCCTGGACTTTGAATTCGGGGTCAAGCCCGTCGGGACCGCCGATGACAAACGCCACGTCTTCACCCTGCCGCTCCCAGGCCTTGATCTGCTGGGCCAGTGCCACGGTGGTGAGCGTGGTGCCACGTTCGTCCAGCACCACTACGCGGGTGCCACGGGCCAGCACCGCCTCGATGCGGGCGCGCTCGGCAGCCATCAGCGTGGCCACCGTTTTGGAGCCACGGGGTTCGGTCTTGACGGTTTTCAGCTCCACCCGGCTGTCGGGGGGAAAGCGTTTTGCGTAGTCGTCGTAGGCGGTTTGCGCCCAGTCGGGCATGCGCTGGCCCACGGCCACGATGCTCAGCTTCATGCACGCTCCGGCGCGGTGCAATCAGTCGGCAGGTTCAGCCCGCCGACTTGCGGCTGGGCGCTTTGCGGGCCACGGGGGCTTTGGCGGCCGCTTTGCCGGCCGGTTTTCCGGCGGTTTTGGCCGCAGTCTTCTTGACAGCAGGTTTGCCCACTACCAGGGTTTTGACCTTGGCGGCCACGGTGGCCGTTGGCTTCTTGGCGGCGGGTTTCTTCTCTGCGGTGGCCACAGGTGCGGCCTTCGCGGCGGCTTTTTTGGCCGGGGCCTTCTTCACCGCAGCGGCTTCGGTCGCTGTGGCCTTGGGTGCTGTGGCCTTGGGTTTGGCTGCGGCCTTGCGGGCAGGGCTGGCTTTGGCAGGTGCCTCGACCGCATCGGCGGTGGCAGCGGCTTTTTTGCGCGCGGGGGCTTTGGGTGCGGCTTTGGATGCCGCAGCGGCCTCGGCCTTCTTCGCGGTGGCGGTGGTCAGGCGCACGGTTTTGCCGCCCCAGATTTCTTCCAGGTGGTAGTAGGCGCGGATGGTGGGCTGCATCACATGGGCCACGGCAGCGCCGCAGTCCACGATGATCCACTCGCCGTTTTCAGCACCTTCCACGCGGGGCTTGGGGAAACCGGCTTCGCGCACCGCGTCGCTCACGCTGGAAGCCAGTGCCTTGGTCTGGCGGTTGGAGGTGCCGCTGGCGATGATGACGCGCTCAAACAGGGGGGACAGGTGCTCGGTGTTGAGCACCAGAATATCTTGGCCCTTCACATCTTCCAGCCCATCCACGATGGCTCGCTGCAGTTTCTGAACGTCGGTTTTGCGGGGCTGGGTTTCGCTGGTCATGTGTGAAGGGAGTAAAGCTGGTGAACTGAAATGTAGCGCGCGATGGCCGGGAGCACCATGGCCTGCAAACCCTCGGTGCCGTGGGTTGCCAAGTGCGCGCGAATGTGGGTGGAGCTGAGCCCCAAGCCCTGCCAGGGCAAGGCCACCGGGGCCGGGGTCTGCGGGCTGTCGCCTGGGTTTGGAAGCGACGGCAGGGCCGAGGATTCTATGTCAAAAGTGCCTCTTGCGCTTGCATATATTGGTCTTTCAGCTACCACCAGCGTAGCAACCTGGGCAATGTGCTGCCAGCGGTGCCAGGTGGTGAAGCGGTCAAACTGGTCTTGCCCCATCAGCAGGGCCCAGTGCGCGTCTGGGCTTTCGGCCTGCAAGGTGCCCAAGGTGTGGTGGGTGTAGCTGGGGCCGGGGTGGCGGATTTCGCGGTCGTCCACCACCACCTCGCAACTGGGGGGGAAATGGCCGGGCGCAAAAGCGGTGCGGGCCATGGCCAGGCGGTGCTCGGCGGGGCTGAGGTTGACCGCCTTGTGCCAAGCCTGCCCCGTGGGCACCACCACCAGGCGTTGCAGGCCCAGGTGGGCGACAAACGCCTGGGCCATGGCCAGGTGGTCCAGGTGGGGCGGGTCGAACGCGCCGCCATAGACCCCCACCCGCAGGCTGGGGGCGTGGTCGCCGGGCAACAAACGCGTGCTCAAACCCAATCGCGACGCGGCAAAAAGTCGGTGTACAGCCGGTGCTCGGGCGTGCCGGGCTCGGGCTTTTTGGCATAGGCCCAGCTGACCAGGGGCGGCATGGACAGCAGGATGGACTCGCTGCGCCCGCCCGACTGAAGGCCAAAGTGTGTGCCCCGGTCCCACACCAGGTTGAATTCGACGTAGCGGCCCCGGCGGTACAGCTGGAACTCACGCTCGCGTTCGGTGTGGGGCAGCCCCAAGCGCCGCTCGACGATGGGCAGGTAGGCGCCCAGAAACGCATTGCCCACCGCTTGCATCATGTCAAAGCTGCCGTCAAAACCCAGCTCGGAAAAGTCGTCGAAAAACACGCCGCCCACACCACGCTGTTCGTTGCGGTGTTTCAGGCAGAAGTAGTCGTCGCACCAGGTTTTGAAGCGGGGGTATTTGTCGTCACCAAACGGGGTCAAGGCGTCGCGGCACACGGTGTGGAAATGCACCGCGTCTTCTTCAAAGCCGTAATAAGGCGTCAGGTCCATGCCGCCACCGAACCAGCACACCGGCTCACCACCCCCCACGGGGGTGGCGGCGATCATGCGCACGTTCATGTGCACGGTGGGCACATAGGGGTTGCGGGGGTGGAACACCAGGCTCACGCCCATGGCCTCGAAAGGCGCACCAGCCAGCTCGGGGCGGTGTTGGGTGGCCGAGGGGGGCAAGCGGGGGCCGGTGACGTGGGAAAACCCACACCCCGCGCGCTCGAACACAGGGCCGCCTTCCAGAATGCGGGTGATGCCATTGCCTTGCAGCAACTCGCCACTGGGCTTGCTCCAGCCGTCTTCCAGAAACGCCGTGCCGTCAATGGCGGTGATGGCGGTGGTGATGCGGTCTTGCAGGCCCAGCAGGTAGGTGCGAACGGTTTGGGCGTTCAGGTGGGAGGTGGTGGTGCTCATGCGGGGTTCAACACTCAAAAACGGCTCACAGCGCGCGGTAACCGATGTCGCGGCGGCACTGCATGCCGTCGAACGCCACGCCATCGACCAGGCGGTAGGCCGCAGCCTGCGCCTCGCGCACCGTGGCCCCCAAAGCGGTGGCGCACAACACGCGCCCGCCCGAGGTGACCAACTGGCCGTTGGCCACGGCGGTACCGGCGTGGAACACCACGGCATCGGCGCTGTCGGTGGGCAAGGCGGTGATGGCGTCGCCCTTGCGCGGCTCCAGCGGGTAACCGGCGGCGGCCAGCACCACGCCCAGGGCGCAGTGGCTGTCCCACTGCAGCTCAACCCCGGCCAGTTGCTGGTTGGCAGCGGCCAACAACACAGCGGCCAGGTCGGACTGCAGGCGCATCATGATGGGCTGGGTTTCGGGGTCGCCCATGCGGCAGTTGAACTCCAGGGTTTTCACGTCGCCCTGTGGGGTGATCATGAGCCCGGCGTACAAAAAGCCGGTGTACGGGATGCCATCGGCCTCCATGCCAGCTATTGTTGGCAAGATGATTTCGCGCATGGCCTTGTCGTGCACCGCGGGGGTGACCACCGGCGCGGGCGAATACGCGCCCATGCCACCGGTGTTGGGCCCCTGGTCGGCGTCGAGCAGGCGCTTGTGGTCTTGCGAGGTGGCCAGGGGCAGCACGGTTTTGCCGTCGCACACCACGATGAAGCTGGCCTCTTCACCGGCCAGGAATTCTTCGATGACGACCCGCGCACCACCGGCGTTGTGTTGCACGCCAAATTTGTTGCCTTCCAGCATGAAGTCCACCGCTTCGTGGGCTTCGGCCAATGTCAACGCCACCACCACGCCCTTGCCAGCGGCCAGGCCATCGGCCTTGACCACGATGGGCGCGCCCATGCGGTCGATGTAGGCGTGGGCCAAGGTGGCGTCGGTGAAGGTGTCGTAAGCGGCGGTGGGAATGCCGTGGCGTTGCATGAACGCCTTGGAAAAGGCCTTGGAGCTTTCGAGTTGCGCCGCTGCTTTGGTGGGGCCAAACACGGCCAAGCCGTGGGCGCGGAACTCATCGACGATGCCCGCAGCCAGCGGTGCCTCGGGGCCCACCACGGTCAGGCCGATGGCGTTGGCCTGGGCCCATTCACGCAGGGCCACCACATCGGTGACAGCGATGTTGGTCAGCGCGGCGTCGTGGGCGGTGCCCCCATTGCCAGGGGCCACAAACACCTGGGCCACGCTGGGGCTCTGGCGCAAGCGCCAGGCCAAGGCGTGCTCACGACCACCACCGCCCACCACCAGAACGTTCATTGTTGCGTGTGTCATGGCGGGGCTCACTCTGAAATGGCAGCGTTGTGGAACACGTTTTGCACGTCGTCCAGGTCTTCCAGCACATCCAGCAGCTTTTGCATGCGGGCGGCGTCGTCGCCAGCAAGGTCGATGGTGTTGTCGGCGCGCATGGTCACTTCGGCCATTTCGGGCACCAGACCTGCGGCTTCCAGGGCGTTTTTCACGGCCTCAAACGTTTGGGGGCTGGTCAGCACCTCGATGGCGCCGTCGTCATCGGTGATCACGTCGTCAGCCCCGGCTTCCAGGGCCACGTCCATCACTTTGTCTTCGCTCACGCCGGGCGCAAACACCAGCTGGCCGCAGTGTTTGAACTGAAACGCCACCGAACCTTCGGTGCCCAGGTTGCCGCCGTGTTTGCTGAAGGCGTGGCGCACCTCGGCCACGGTGCGCACGCGGTTGTCGGTCATGGTGTCGAGAATCACGGCCACGCCGCCGATGCCATAACCCTCGTAGCGAATTTCTTCGTACTGCACACCTTCCTGGTTGCCGGTGGCCTTGTCGATGTTGTATTTGATGCGGTCGGCCGGCAGGTTGACGGCTTTGGCTTTGTCAATGGCCAGGCGCAGGCGGGGGTTGGCGCTCAGGTCACCGCCACCGCTGCGGGCGGCCACGGTGATTTCGCGGATCACGCGTGTCCACAGCTTGCCGCGCTTTTCGTCCTGACGGCCCTTGCGGTGCTGGATGTTGGCCCATTTGGAATGACCTGCCATGAAAACCCTCTTGAATTTGAGATACGCTGGTGCGCCGAAAAATAACCCCCGATTGTACTTTTTGAGGTTTTCATGACCGAAGCGCTGCCCATTGCCCAGAACGCCACCACCGCCTGCGGGATCCACCCCGACAAGGCCAACCGGCACGGCCTGATCACCGGGGCCACCGGCACGGGCAAAACCGTGACGCTTCAGGCCATGGCAGAGCAGTTCTCGCGCATCGGCGTGCCCGTGTTCATGGCCGACATCAAGGGCGACCTGACCGGCGTGTCGCAGCCCGGCAAGGTGGGCGAAAAAATGGCCCAAATCCTGGCCGACCGGGGGCTGGCCGCACCAGAACCCAAGGCCTTCCCCACCACGCTGTGGGACGTGTTTGGCGAACAGGGCCACCCCGTGCGCGCCACCGTCAGCGACCTGGGGCCGTTGCTGCTGGCCCGCATGCTCAACCTGAACGAAACCCAGGCGGGCGTGCTGCAGCTGGTGTTCAAGGTGGCCGACGACAACGGCATGCTGCTGCTGGACATGAAAGACCTGCGCGCCATGTGCCAACACGTGGGTGACAACGCCAAAGACTTCACCACCGAATACGGCAACATCAGCGCCGCCAGCATTGGGGCCATTCAGCGCGCGCTGCTGCAAGTGGACAGCCAGGGCGGCGACGTGTTTTTTGGCGAGCCCATGCTCAACATCGCTGACTTCATGCAAACGGTGGACGGCTTTGGCATGGTCAACATCCTGGCGGCCGACAAGCTGATGAACTCGCCCAAGCTGTATTCCACCTTTTTGCTGTGGATGCTGAGCGAGCTGTTTGAAACCCTGCCCGAGGTGGGCGACCTGGACAAACCGAAGCTGGTGTTTTTCTTCGACGAGGCCCACCTGCTGTTTGCCGACGCCCCCAAGGCGCTGGTGGAGCGCATCGAGCTGGTGGTGCGCCTGGTGCGCTCCAAAGGCGTGGGCGTGTACTTCGTCACGCAAAACCCGCTGGACATTCCCGACAGCGTGCTGGCCCAGCTGGGCAACCGTGTGCAGCATGCGCTGCGCGCCTTCACCCCGCGCGACCAGAAGGCCGTGAAAGCCACGGCGCAAACCATGCGCCCCAAAGACGGGCTGAACATTGAAGCCGCCATCACCGAACTGGCCGTGGGCGAGGCCCTGGTGAGCTTTCTCGATGAAAAAGGCCGCCCCAGCGTGACCGAGCGCGCCTACGTGCTGCCCCCCGCCGGGCAACTGGGGCCCATCACCCCCGCCCAACGCCAAGCCCTGCTGGACAACAGCCTGGTGGCCGGTGTGTACGAAAAAACCGTGGACCGCGAAAGCGCCTACGAACTGATCAAAGGCCATGCGCCACAAGGCAACACGGGCACCCCAGGCACGGCGGCCACACCCACCGCCAGCCGCACGGCCCCCGGCACCGCAGCCCCCGCGCCCGCAGAAGGCGGTGGGTTGATGGGGGGCTTCAACGACCTGCTGTTTGGCAGCACCGGCCCGCGCGGTGCCCAGCGCGATGGATTGGTGCAAACCATGGCCAAGTCGGCCGTGCGCACGGTGGGCACCCAAATCGGGCGCGAGATTTTGCGCGGCGTGCTGGGTGGCTTGCTGGGCGGTCGGCGGCGCTGACTCCCCACCGCCCGCCGGTGGGGCACGGGTTACCGGCGGGTTTCCAAAAAAGTGGTGAGAATGGACGGGGTTCAAACTGCAAACGTTTGCAGCACATCCCCGCACACCCCACCCTTCACCCATGTTTTTTTTTAAGCTTTTTGCCTACCTGGCGCTTGCCCTGATTGGATTGACAGCTATTGTCTTTGCGCTGGGGCAATTCAATTTTTTGCGGGGCACGCCAGCGGCACCGTTGGGTGTGCAACAGGGCAGGCTGGCACCGCCCTCGCCCACCCCCAACAGCGCCAGCAGCCAGGCGGGCCTGTACCCCAACCACCCCCAAGCGGCCTATGCCGCCGTGGCTCCGTTCGCCCCTCGCGCGGGGGAGTCTGGCCCTGCCGCACTGCAACGGCTGGCGGACTTGCTGCTGCAACAAACGGGCACCCGTCTCACCCAACACACCGACGGCTACGTGCGCGCCGAAGCCACCACGCGCTGGCTGCGGTTTGTGGACGACGTGGAGCTGTGGCTGGACCCTGCCACGGGCCTGGTGCACGTGCGCTCGGCCAGCCGCCTGGGCCGCAAAGACTTTGGCGTGAACCGCGCCCGGGTTGAGGCACTGCGGGCAGCCTTCCTGGCAGCGAAAGCCACCCCATGAACACACGCCATTTCATCCGCCAAACGCCCTACCTGGCCTGGGTGATGCTGTATTGCGCCGTGACGGCGGGCCTGTTTGGTGTGATGCTGGGCCTGGTCACACCCAACCTGCGGGCGCAGTGGCAACTCAGCTACCAGGACATGGGGCTGCTGATGACGCTGTCGTCGGCCGGTGGCGTGGTGGGCTCGCTGCTGGGCGGGCACATTGCCAAACGGTTTGACACCCGCCGCCTGTTTTTGGCCTATGCCTGCTTCACGCTGACCATGCTGGTGGGCCTGGCCAACGCGCCCACGTTTGGCGTGCTGGTGGTCTGTTTTGCCCTGACCGCCGTGACCGAATCGGCTCTGTTCACCCTGGGCCACGGCGTGTTGGCCAACATGAGCAACGACAGCGAAACACGCACCCGCTTCATTGGCCTGGTGGACGTGGGCTTCAGCCTGGGCACCCTGGTGGCCCCGCTGTGGGTGGCCGGCTGGTTTGCAGTGAACCCCGCCTGGCGCGGCCCCTACCTGGCCTTTGTGGGGTTTGTGGCCTTGCTGGTGGCGCTGCTGTGGCCACACCGGGCCTACACCGGGCTGGCGCTGAACAGCCCCGCCGCTGGTTCAACCGTTGATACAACCGCTGACACCACCGCGCCGGCACCGGCCACAGACCGGGGCTACCTGGCCTTGGCCACCCACCCCGTGGTGCTGCCCGGCCTGGCCGCCGCGCTGCTGGTGGGCTATGTGGAATGGGGCCAGAACTACTGGCTGGTCAGCTATGTGGAACAAGGGCTGGAATGGGGGGCCACCCTGGCGCGCCAGGCCGTGTTCGCGCTGATGCTGGGCATGCTGGTGGGCCGGGTGTGGCAAACCTTTGTGGCCAGCCGCTGGTCCATGGAAACCAAAATTGGCCGCCTGGCTTGGCTGTGTGTGGGTGCTTTGCTGGTGCAAAACGCTGCGGGCTGGCTGGCCCACACCCAACCGGCGTGGGCGGGGCCGATGCAGGCGCTGTTTGTGCTGGCCAGCCTGGGTGTGGGGCTGGGGGTGTCGGTGGGGTTTCCCATTTTGCTGGGCAGCCTGATCCACGCGCTGCCCCAAGAAGCGTCGCGCCTGTCGGCCCTGATGATGATTGCCATTTCAGCCGGTGCGGCACTGGCCTCGCAAAGCGTGGGGCGGCTGGCCGATGCCTGGGGCATGGCCACCGCCTTCGGGCTGCTGGTGGCATCGGCCGTGGCCTACGTGGCCGCGCTGGCGGTGATGCACCGCCGACTGGCCGCCCACGATGCCCAGGCGGCTGTGACGGCACCCTGAAACCGCCCATGAAAAATGGCCCCGAAGGGCCATTTTTAAATAGCAAACTTGTCAATACCAACAAGCGCTGGAGGCATAAAAAGCTTGAAAATCAGCTGGCCAGCAACTTCCAGGTGTCCACGACCGAATCGGGGTTCAAGGAAATGGAGCTGATGCCCTCGTCCTTCAGCCACACGGCAAAGTCGGCGTGGTCGCTGGGGCCCTGGCCACAGATGCCCACGTATTTGCCCGCGGCCTTGCACGCGCCTATGGCTTTGGCCAGCAGGGCTTTCACGGCGGGGTCGCGCTCGTCAAAATCGGCGGCCAGCAGTTCCAGACCCGAATCGCGGTCCAGGCCCAGGGTGAGCTGGGTCAGGTCGTTGGAGCCGATGCTGAAGCCGTCAAAGTATTCCAAGAACTGCTCGGCCAGCACCGCGTTGCTGGGCACCTCGCACATCATGATGACCTTCAGGTCGTTCTGACCGCGCGCCAGGCCCTTCTCGGCCAGCATCTCGGTGACCTTTTTCGCCTGACCCAGGGTGCGCACAAACGGCACCATCACCTGCACGTTGGTCAGGCCCATGTCGTTGCGCACGCGGGTGAGCGCTTCGCATTCCATGGCAAAGGCTTCGCGGAAATCGGTGCTGATGTAACGCGCCGCGCCACGGAAGCCCAGCATGGGGTTTTCTTCATCGGGCTCGTAACGGCTGCCGCCCATGAGCTTGCGGTACTCGTTGCTCTTGAAGTCGCTCAGGCGCACGATGACGGGCTTGGGCCAGAACGCGGCGGCAATGGTCGCCACACCCTCGGCCACTTTGTCCACGTAAAACGCGCGGGGGCTTGCATGGCCACGGGCCACCGACTCCACGGCTTTCTTCAGGTCGGCGTCGATGTGGGGGTATTCCAAAATGGCTTTGGGGTGCACACCGATGTTGTTGTTGATGATGAACTCCAGGCGGGCCAGGCCCACGCCGCCGTTGGGAATCTGCGCAAAGTCGAACGCCAGCTGGGGGTTGCCCACGTTCATCATGATCTTCACGTCGATCTCGGGCATCTCGCCCCGGCGCACCTCGGTCACCTCGGTTTCCAGCAGGCCGTCGTAGATGTTGCCGGTGTCGCCCTCGGCGCAGCTCACGGTCACCAACATGCCGTCGGCCAGTTGGTCGGTGGCGTTGCCGCAGCCCACCACGGCGGGAATGCCCAGCTCGCGCGCAATGATGGCGGCGTGGCAGGTGCGGCCCCCGCGGTTGGTGACGATGGCGCTGGCGCGTTTCATCACGGGTTCCCAGTTGGGGTCGGTCATGTCGGTCACGAGCACGTCGCCGGGCTGGACTTTGTCCATTTCAGAAATGTGGCTGACCAAGCGCACAGGGCCGGTGCCAATTTTTTGACCGATGGCACGGCCGTGGGCCAACACCGTGCTTTTGCCTTTGAGCTTGTAACGCAGTTCCGCCTTGCCAGCGGCCTGGCTTTTCACGGTTTCGGGGCGGGCTTGCAGGATGTAGAGCTGGCCGTCGGTGCCGTCTTTGCCCCACTCGATGTCCATGGGGCGGCCGTAGTGCTGCTCGATGACCAGCGCGTAGTGCGCCAGTTGCTCGGCATCGGCGTCGGTCAGTGAGTAGCGGTTGCGCTGCTCCACGGGCACGTCGGTGGTTTTGACCAGCTTGCCTTTCAGCGGGCCGTCTGCTGCTTTTTCTTCGGGGGTGCTGAACTCCATCTGGATGAGCTTGGAGCCCAGGTTGCGGCGGATGACCGCGCGTTTGCCTGCTTTGAGCATGGGCTTGTGCACGTAAAACTCGTCGGGGTTGACGGCGCCCTGCACCACGGTTTCGCCCAGTCCATAGCTGCTGGTGATGAACACCACGTCTTCAAAGCCGCTTTCGGTGTCGATGGTGAACATCACACCGGCAGCGCCCAGGTCGGAGCGCACCATGCGCTGCACACCGGCGCTGAGGGCCACGTCGGCATGGGCAAAGCCCTTGTGCACGCGGTAGCTGATGGCGCGGTCGTTGTAGAGGCTGGCAAACACCTCTTTCATTTTGTGCAGCACCTCTTCAATGCCCACCACGTTCAAAAACGTTTCTTGCTGGCCGGCAAAGGACGCGTCGGGCAAATCTTCGGCGGTGGCCGATGAACGCACGGCAAAGCTGGCGGCGGCGTTCCCGGCGCTCAACGTGGCGAACGCTTCGCGGATGGCTTTTTCCAGGTCGGCCGGGAAGGGCTGGGCTTCGACCATGGTGCGAATTTCAGCGCCCACTTGGGCCAGGGCGCGCACGTCTTCGGTGTCCAAAGCATCCAGCTTGGCGTTGATGCGGGCGGTCAGACCGTCAAAAGCCAAAAATTCACGGAACGCGTGGGCGGTGGTGGCAAAGCCTGTGGGCACCCGCACGCCCGAGGGCAACTGCGAAATCATTTCACCCAGGCTGGCATTTTTGCCGCCGACCGATTCGACATCGGCCATGCGAAGTTGCTCGAAAGGCACCACAAGGGCATCCGGGCTGAACAGTTGGGACATGAGAAAACTCCATTGATGTTGAAAAACCGGGGTTGTCCCTGTGCAGCAAAAACGGGGCCCGCCTGTCAGGCAATGGGCATTTTTCTGGGTTGTGGTGCCGTTTTGGCCGCGCAGCGGCATGCAAACTGATAATCCGAATGATTGTAGGGGCCACCCCCGCCGCACAACTTGCAATGCGCTGAAGCAGCGCACCTTCACCAGGAAAGCCCATGTCCAACCGCACCGTTTTTCTCATTTCCGACGGCACCGGCATCACCGCTGAAACGTTCGCCAAAGCCATCTTGAACCAGTTCGAAGCCAACCACCGCCTGGTGCGCCTGCCCTTCACCGACAGCGTGGACAAAGCGCACAACGCCGTGCGCGAGATCAACCACACGGCCGAGGTGGAGGGGCGCCGCCCCATCGTGTTCACCACGCTGGTCAACATGGAGGTGTTGGCCGTCATCAACGCCCAGACCCAAGGGCTGATGCTGGACATGTTTGGCACGTTTGTGGCACCACTGGAGGCCGAGCTGGGCATCAAATCCAACCACCGCGTGGGCCGGTTTTCGGATGCGTCCAAAAGCCGCGAGTACCACGACCGCATCGAGGCCATCAATTTCTCGCTGGCCCACGACGACGGGCAGAGCGACCGGGACCTGGCCGGGTCTGATGTGATCCTGGTGGGTGTGAGCCGCAGCGGTAAAACCCCCACATCGCTTTACTTGGCCATGCAATACGGCCTGAAAGCCAGCAATTACCCATTGATTCCAGAAGACTTCGACCGCCGCAAACTGCCACCGGCCCTGGTGCCTCATCGCAAAAAAATATTCGGCCTGACCATTCAGCCCGAGCGGTTGAGCGAAATCCGCAACGAACGCCGCCCCAATTCACGCTATGCATCCCTGGAAAACTGCCGCCATGAAGTGGCCGAAGCAGAGGCCATGATGCGGCGTGAGGGCATTCGCTGGTTGTCCACCACCACCAAGTCCATCGAAGAAATTTCGACCACGATCCTGCAAGAAATCCGCCCCGACCGGCTCGTTTACTGACTTGAGGCAAATCAAGAAAACCACGTAAATCACAATGCGGAATAAAAACCAAGGGTTACCACTTAATTTGTAAGCAAGGGGTAATTATTTAGGTTTGAAACACCGCGAATTCGTCAGAACACCGTCAGCCGCGCTTTCAAGAATAGGTCTCAGGTGGCCATCAAGGGCACCGAATTGTTTTTAAACAGGAGACTTATTCATGGCGCAAACTGAAAATCGCCCGATGTCTGCCGAAGAACGCAAAGTGATTTTTGCTTCGTCGTTGGGCACGGTGTTCGAGTGGTATGACTTTTACTTGTACGGCTCTTTGGCAGCCATCATTGCAAAGCAGTTCTTCAGCGGTCTTGACCCTGCAGCTGCTTTCATTTTTGCGTTGCTGGCATTTGCCGCAGGCTTCATCGTCCGTCCTTTCGGCGCGCTGTTCTTCGGTCGTTTGGGCGACATGATCGGTCGCAAGTACACCTTCCTCGTCACGATTCTGTTGATGGGCGGTGCGACTTTCATCGTGGGTATCCTGCCCAACTACGCCTCCATCGGCGTGGCCGCTCCCATCATCCTGATCTGCTTGCGCATGCTGCAAGGTCTGGCTTTGGGTGGTGAGTACGGTGGTGCCGCCACCTACGTGGCAGAGCACGCGCCTGAAGGCCGTCGCGGTGCTTACACCGCCTGGATTCAAACCACCGCCACGCTGGGCTTGTTCCTGTCGTTGATGGTGATTCTGGGTACCCGGACCATCATCGGTGAAGCTGCGTTTGCCGATTGGGGCTGGCGCGTGCCTTTCATCGTGTCTCTCGGTTTGCTGGCTGTGTCTGTGTGGATTCGTCTGTCCATGAACGAATCCCCCGCCTTCCAGAAAATGAAGGCTGAAGGCAAGACTTCCAAAGCACCTCTGTCCGAAGCTTTCGGCCAGTGGAAAAACCTGAAAGTCGTGTTGCTGGCCCTGTTCGGTCTGGTGGCCGGTCAGGCTGTGGTGTGGTACTCGGGCCAGTTCTATGCGCTGTTCTTCCTGACCAGCGTGCTGAAGGTTGACGGTTCTACCGCCAACATTTTGGTGGCCGTGTCCCTGATCATCGGCACACCGTTCTTCGTGATCTTTGGTACCCTGTCCGACAAAATCGGCCGCAAGCCAATCATCATGGCCGGTCTGTTGTTGGCCATCCTGACCTACTTCCCCCTGTTCGAAAAGCTGACCGCTGCTGCCAACCCTGCACTGGCCGAAGCACAAGCCAAGAACAAGATCGTGGTGACGGCCACTGCCGGTGATTGCTCCTTCCAAGGCAACCCCGTTGCCCGCGAAATCGACTTCACCAAGTCTTGCGACATCGCCAAGCGTTTCCTGGCCCAGAACTCTGTGAGCTACGACAACGTGGTCGGCGCCGCAGCAGGCCCTGCCGTCGTCAAGATTGGCGACAAGGAAATCATTGCCCCCACCGGCAAGGTTGTGAACAGCAAGTTCGACGAAGAGTCTGTCAAGAACATCGCAGCGTTCAAGAAAGACATCTCCGAGACCCTCAAGGCCGCCGGCTACCCCGCCAAAGCAGACCCTGCCCGCGTGGACAAGCTGACGATCGTGATGATCCTGACCATCCTGGTGATCTACGTGACCATGGTGTACGGCCCTATCGCCGCCATGCTGGTCGAAATGTTCCCCACCCGCATCCGTTACACCTCCATGTCCTTGCCCTACCACATCGGTAACGGCTGGTTCGGTGGTCTGATGCCCACCATCGCTTTTGCGATGGTTGCTCAGAACGGCAACATGTACTACGGCTTGTGGTACCCCATCATCATTGCAGGCATGAGCCTGGTGATTGGCACGTTGTTTGTCCGCGAAACCAAGGACAACGACATCTACGGCGACGACTGAGTGGCCGGAGGGGCAAATGCCCCTCCTCCCTCCGGAATCGGCTAAATTTGCAAAACCCATGTTTCACCGACGTGGGTTTTGTTCTTTCAACTTCAGTACATCATGATCAAAATTTTTCTGGGTTTCGTCGTCTTCTCTGCACTGGCCATCTTCATCCTCATGCAGGGTGGCGAAATTGACATGAGCGGCGAGAAGCACGGCATCGAAGAGCACCCACCCGCCAAAACCGAGCCAGCCGCTGCTGCCCCGGCCCCTGCCGCTGCACCCGCAGCAGCGCCTGCCGCAGCGCCAGCCCATGCCGCTGAAGCAGACAAGAAGTAATTCAAACTTGCCTGCCACTGGCCCCTGAGCAACCGCCATGCGCTGCACCAAAACCGAGGCAGGTCAACTGGCCTTCAAACAACGTTCCGCCGACCTCGGTCCGCGCCAACGATCGGCATTTTTGTTGTTCGACGGCCAGCGCTCGGTCGTCGATGTGCTGAAAGCCACCGAAGGCCTGGGCATCACCCAGGCCGACATCGAAGACATGCTGGCCAAAGGGTTTCTGGAGCCGCTGTCCCGCCCATCGGGAAATCCGGCTGCTCCTGCGTCTGCGGCTTCCGCTGCCACCCCCACAGCACCCGACACACGCACCGCCGCAGAGCGGTACAGACAGGCCTATCCGCTGGCCACGCAGTTGACGGCCCAAATGGGGTTGCGCGGCTTCCGGCTCAACCTGGCGGTGGAAGCGGCCAGCGGCCTTGACGACTTGATCGCGCTGCTGCCCAAACTCACAGAGGCCCTGGGGCCCAACGCCGTTCGGGCTTTCAAAGAGGCACTGGGCGAGTACTGAGCACACCTTCACAGCACACACCGCAGGACGCAGCATGAAACTGGCTTTGCTTTCAGACATTCATGCCAACGCCCAGGCGCTGGATGTGTGTGTGGCACACGCCCAATCCCAAGGGGCCCAGCGGTTTGCTTTTCTGGGCGACCTGGTGGGCTATGGCGGCGACCCGGTGCCCGTGCTGGAGCGTGTGATGCACATGGTGGAAAACGGCGCCATCGCCGTGCAAGGCAACCACGATGTGATGGCGGTTACCCCCCCAGCCCAAAGCGAGCGCCAAGGCGAAGCCACTGCCGCTTGGACCCACGCACAACTCAGCCCGGCCCACCGTCAATTTCTGGCCGACCTGCCCCTGACGGCCAAACTCGACAACGTGTTTCTGGTGCACGCCAGTGCCGACACCCCCCCCAAGTGGCGCTACGTGGATGACGCGCGCAGCGCCCTTGCCAGCCTGGAAGCGGCCGCGGTGGACCCCGGTGTGCGCTACGTGTTCGGGGGCCATGTGCACCAGCAAACCCTTTACTACCGCGGCAACGGGCGGGGACTGATGGCCTTTGCGCCCACCCCCGGGGTGCCCATTCCCACGCCCAGCCACCGCCTGTGGATTGCCACCGTGGGCTCGGTGGGGCAACCGCGCAACGGCAAGCCGCTGACCATGTACGCGCTGTTTGATCTGGCGCAGTCCAAACTGACCTTCCACCGCCTACCCTACGACCATGCTGGGGCTGCTGCTGCCGTGCGCCGCGCAGGCCTGCCCGAACACTTTGCCCGTAGGCTGGAAGAAGGACGATGAAGCTGCTGCCCCCTGAAACCCAATTGGATGGCTTTGTCATTGACGCGTGCATCCACTCAGGGGGCATGGCCCACATCTACGCGGTGCATTACGCCAGCGGCACCCGCGACCCCGGTTTTCCGATGGTGATGAAAATCCCGCGCATGACGGCCGGGGACGGTGCCGAAACCATTGTCAGCTTCGAGGTGGAGCACCAGCTCATGCAGGTGCTGAACGGGCCCCATGTGCCACGCTTCGTGGCCGCAGGGGACCTGGACAACGTGCCCCACCTGGTCATGGAACAGGTGCCCGGCCAAACCCTTGACCACTGGCTGCCCCAACCCGGTGAGCCCCGCCCGCCCCTGGACACCGACACGGTGGCCCGCCTGGGCGATGCCGTGGCACGCGCCCTGCACAGCCTGCACCGACAAAACGCCTGCCACCTGGACCTGAAACCGGCCAACGTCCTGATCAAACCCGATGGCACGGCAGTGCTGCTGGACTTTGGCCTGTCGTGCCACGCGCACTACCCCGATCTGCTGGCCGAAGAGTTGCGCAAAGCTGTGGGGTCTCCCGCGTGGATCGCCCCCGAACAGGTGGTGGGTGTGCGCGGCGACCCGCGCAGCGACATTTTTGCCTTGGGCGTCATCCTGTACGAGCTGGCCACTGGCGAACTGCCTTTTGGCGCACCAGCCACCCCCGGTGGCCTGCGCCAGCGCCTGTGGATGGACCCCAAGCCACCGCGTGCCCTGCGGCCCGACCTGCCCGAGTGGCTGCAAGAAGTGATATTGAAGTGCCTGGAGCACGAAGCGGCCCACCGCTACCCATCGGCGGCCCACTTGGCGTTTGACCTGACCCACCCCACACACGTGAAGGTGACGGCACGGGGCCGGCGGACACAAGGCACGGGTTTCAAAGAACACTTCAAGCGCTGGCTCAAGGCCGCGGGCAAACACTACCAGCCCAGCCCCATGCCGTCGCAGCAAATCGAGGAAGTGCCCATCCTGATGGTGGCGGTGCCCCACCACGACGTGAGCGACGCCACCTTGTATTCGCTGCGCCAGGCCGTGAACCGTTCGTTGGGCCTGCGCCCCGGCGCACGGCTGGCCTGTGTGACCGTGATTTCACCCAGCGACACCAACAGCACCCAAAACGACCACAGCGAGACCACGGTGCACCGCCGCCATCTGGCAATGCTGCGGCAGTGGGCAGAGCCGCTGGACCTGGCGGGACACCAAACCTCGTTCCACGTGCTGGAATCCACCGACGTGGCCCAGGCCTTGGTGCGCTATGCAGAGGGCAACCACGTCAGCATGATCGTGATGGGGGCCGCCACCCATGGCCTGCAAATGCAACGCTTCGTGGCCACCGTGCCCATTAAAGTGGCCATGGAGGCCCCGTGCACGGTCATTCTGGTCAAGCAACACCTGCCTTTCGAACAGTTGAGCGCCTGATCCTGCACAGGGCGCTTTTTTGCGTGGCGAGGCCATACAAAAAAGCTATGAATAGCTTAGGAATAACAAAGAACCAACACGATAGAACATACCTATACTTGACCCCATCGCAGCCAAACGGGGTGCCCGAAACGCCTCAGCGGCCGCGTCAAGCCCGGTTTTTTCACCGTCAACCCCCTCGTAACGGAGTTCTCCATGTCTTTGATCAACACGCAAGTTCAGCCCTTTAAAGCACAAGCTTTTCACAACGGCAAATTCATCGAAGTGTCCGACGCCAGCCTGAAGGGCAAGTGGTCTGTGCTGATTTTCATGCCCGCCGCTTTCACCTTCAACTGCCCCACCGAAGTGGAAGACGCGGCTGACAACTACGCCGAGTTCCAAAAGGCCGGTGCCGAGGTGTACATCGTCACCACCGACACCCACTTCTCACACAAGGTGTGGCACGAGACCTCCCCCGCCGTGGGCAAGGCCCAGTTCCCCCTGGTGGGCGACCCCACCCACGCGCTGACCAACGCCTTTGGCGTGCACATCCCTGAAGAAGGCCTGGCATTGCGCGGCACCTTCGTGATCAACCCCGATGGCGTGATCAAGACCATGGAAGTGCATTCCAACGAAATCGCCCGCGACGTGAAAGAAACCCTGCGCAAGCTCAAAGCCGCTCAGTACACCGCCGCCAACCCCGGCCAGGTGTGCCCTGCCAAGTGGAACGAAGGCGCCAAAACCATCGCTCCTTCTTTGGACCTGGTCGGCAAGATCTGATAGCAGCTGCCGGTGTTCACCGGTGCCACTGTCTCAAAGGGCTGCCGCGTGCAGCCCTTTTTTTCGGCCCCGCGCAGCCACCGATTGCCCAAATGATGGATCGATGGATTTTGCCTATTGATAGCTTTCAAATTTACAAATAGAAATATCAATAGCCAAAGTCTATATTTACACCATTCCACGTTTTCACCCATTTCTCCAGAGGACACCACCATGCTCGACGACACACTCAAAGCCCAGCTCCAGGCCTACCTCACCCGCGTCACCCAGCCTTTCGAGCTGGTGGCCAGCTTGGCAAACCCTGCCGCCCCCACCGACACCGATGCGCAAGTCAAGCAACTGCTGGCCGACATCGTGGAAGCGTCGGGCGGCAAAATTTCGGCCCGTTTTGACGGCACCAACGCCCGCAAGCCTTCATTCAACCTGGTGCGCCCCAACGGACCGGCGCTGGACCTGACCTTCGCCGGCTTGCCCCTGGGCCACGAGTTCACCTCGCTGGTGTTGGCCCTGTTGTGGACGGGCGGCCACCCGCCCAAGGTAGAGGCCGACGTGATCGAACAGATCAAAGCCTTGGACGGCGACTTCAACTTCGAGGTCTACATGAGCCTGAGCTGCCACAACTGCCCCGACGTGGTGCAGGCGCTCAGTCTGATGGCCATCTTCAACCCCAAGGTCAAGGCCACCGTGATTGAAGGCGGCATGTTCCAGACCGAGGTGAACGAGCGCCAGATCATGGCCGTGCCCAGTACCTTTTTGAACGGCGCGCCCTTCGGCTCGGGCCGCATGCTGGTGGAAGAAATCGTGGCCAAGATCGACACCGGCGCAGCCGCAAAAGACGCGGCCAAACTCAGCGCGAAAGACCCGTACGAGGTGTTGATCGTCGGTGGTGGCCCGGCGGGTGCAGCGGCTGCGGTGTACGCCGCCCGCAAAGGCATTCGGGTGGGGGTGGCTGCCGAACGCTTCGGTGGCCAGACCAATGACACCATGGCCATTGAGAACTACATTTCCGTGCTGGAAACCGACGGCCCCAAGTTCGCCGCCGCGCTTGAAGCGCAGGTGCGCCACTACGGCGTGGACATCATGAACCTGCAACTGGCCTCCAAGCTGGTGCCCACCACCACCGAAGGCGGCCTGGTGGAAGTGCACCTGGCCAACGGCGGCGTGCTGAAAAGCCGCACCGTCATCCTGAGCACCGGAGCGCGCTGGCGCAACGTGAATTGCCCCGGCGAGGCCGAGTACCGCAACAAGGGCGTGGCCTATTGCCCGCACTGCGACGGCCCGCTGTTCAAGGGCAAACGCGTGAGCGTGATCGGTGGTGGCAACTCGGGCGTGGAAGCCGCCATTGACCTGGCCGGCATCGTCAGCCACGTGACGCTGGTGGAATTTGCCGACCAGCTCAAGGCCGATGCCGTGCTGGTGAACAAGCTGAAAAGCCTGCCCAACGTGACCATCCACGTCAATGCGCAAACCACCGAAATCACCGGCGACGGCGAGAAGGTGAACGGCCTGCGCTTCAAAGACCGCGTGACCGCCGAAGAAACCCTGGTGCCGCTGGAAGGCGTGTTTGTGCAAATCGGCCTGGTGCCCAACACCGAGTGGCTGAAAGGCACGGTGGCACTCAGCCGCTTTGGCGAAATCGAGGTGGACGCCAAAGGCCACACCAACGTGCCCGGCGTATTTGCCGCCGGTGACTGCACCACCGTGCCTTACAAGCAGATCGTGATTGCAGCGGGCGAAGGCTCCAAGGCCGCACTGAGCGCGTTTGACCACCTGATCCGCACCCCTGTGGCCGCCTGATTTGCGCCCAACGGCGCCCCAAAAAAGCCCCTGCAAAGTGATTTTCAGGGGCTTTTTTATAGCTTGAAACGCAATACCATCAAGCGCCGGAGGCACAAAACATTAAAAATCTTGGCCACTGACGGGGGCATCTGATTTCGGGCGCAGCACCGCGTGTTGCAAGCTGTGCAGCAGTGCCAATATCTGGTCTTTGCAATACAACAACTGCGCGCAGCGCTGGCGGGCGCGGTTGAGGTCACCCCCGGCCAGCAAGCCCATGATTTCGGGGCCCAGCGCGTGCACCTGGCGGTGCACGGCGTCAATGGCCACGTACTCGGCCAAGTGGCCGTAACGCCGCTGGCCCTCGGTGCGGTACCAGTGGCCAAAACGGCAGTGCAGGTGGTCGGGCAAAGGGGTGGCGGCCACGCTGGCAGCGCTGCCCTCCACCGCCATCAGCACCCGTTTCACCCATTGCAGGTGGTCGTGCTGGGCCACCAGCAGGGGAAAGTCGCTCAGCTCCCACTCGGTGTGGCCCCACACCCGCCAGGCCGGGTCGGGCTGGTACTGCGCCACCCAGCCTGGCACGGCGGCAGCGGGCATGGGCTTGGCAATGCCAAAGCCCTGGGCCACGTCACAGCCCAGGCGCATCAGCAGCACACCCTGCTCGGCGTTTTCCACGCCCTCGGCCACCACGTTGCGGTCAAACACCGCGGCCAGGCCGATGATGGCTTCAATGAGCGCCAGGTCGTCTTTGTCGTCCAGGATGTCGCGCACAAAGGCGCGGTCGATTTTCAGGGTGTGCGCGGGCAGGCTCTTCAAGTAGCTGAGCGACGAATACCCGGTGCCAAAGTCGTCCAGCGCAAAGCGCACCCCCAGCGCACGGCAAGCCTTGATGTTGGCCTGCACCTGCTGCACGTGGTCAATGGCCACCGATTCGAGAATTTCAATCTCCAGCATCGACGGCAGCACCGTGGGGTGCTGGCCCAGTGCGCGCGTGAGGCGCTGTGCAAAGTCGGCCCGCTGGAAATGCCGCGCCGCGATGTTCACGCTCACCGGCCAGGTTTTGCCCGTGTCGCGCTGCCAGGTGGCCATTTGCAACAGGGCCTGGTCAATCACCCACTCGCCCACGTCCACGATCACGTCGGTTTGCTCGACCAGCGGCAAAAAAGCCATGGGGGGAATCAGCCCATCCACCGGGTGTTGCCAGCGGATCAGCGCCTCCAGCCCCACGGTCTGGCCCAGTCGCATGTTGACCTTGGGCTGGTAGTGCAGCAGCAGCTGCCCCAGGCGCAAGGCCTCGGTCACCCGGGCCAGCATTTGGTAGTGGGCGGCGGCGTGGTGGTCGTGCTGCACATCGAAAAAATGCACGCGGTGGCGGCCCGCCTGTTTGGCGGTGTACAGCGCCTGGTCGGCGTGGCGCAGCAGCGTGTCGGGCGTGGTGTCGTCGGTGGGGTAGATGGACACGCCGATGCTCACGGCCACCTCCACCGAATCCGGCCCCAGGAGGCAGGGCACGGACAGCGCGGCCATCACCCGGGTCAGCACGGTGTTCACTTCGTCGGCCTGGCGCAGGCCGGTGAGCAGCAGCACAAACTCGTCGCCGCCCAAACGCGCCGCCGTGTCCAGCGGGCGCAGCACCGACGACAGGCGCCGGGCCAACTCCACCAACAAGGCGTCGCCCTGGGCGTGGCCCAGCGAATCGTTGATGCTTTTGAAGCCGTCCACGTCCAACAAGCACACGGCCAGCAGGTGGCCGGTGCGCTGGGCGTGGGCCACGGCCTGGCCAAACCGCTCGTTGAGCAAAGCCCGGTTGGGCAAGCCGGTCAACACGTCGTGGTGGGCCTGCCACTGCACCGACTCCAGCAAGGTGTGCAGCGGCGTGATGTCAAAGCGGATGGACACGTAACTGCGTGGCAGCCCATCGGGCCCGTTCAGCGGCACGATGGTGCTGGTCACCCAGTACAGGCTGCCGTCTTTGGCGCGGTTGCAAATGTCACCGCGCCACACCTGACCGCGGCTGATGGTGGCCCACATCTGTTCAAAAAACGCGGGGGGGTGCACACCCGAATTCAGCAAGCGGTGGTTTTGCCCCAGCAGCTCGTCGGCGCTGTAGCCCGACACCTCGCAAAACTGCGGGTTGGCATAGGTGATGCGGCCTTGCAGGTCGGCCTCGGAAAAAATGGCCGAAGCGTCCACCGCGGCGCGGTAAGGGTGGGTGCTGTTCATGGTGTGTCAAGGGGTGGAGACTGGGCGTGCACGGGAAAGGGCCATCCCGCCCTGCGCGGCGCCCCGTGCCATATCGCCAGGCAATTTGAAAATGGCAATGGCGTTGGTCAGGTTCACCGTCTGGTCAGACAGGTTGCCAGTGGCTGCGGCGGCCTCTTCCACCAGGGCGGCGTTTTGCTGGGTCACGGTGTCGAGGTGGCCCACGGCCTGGTTCACCTGGGCAATGCCCAGGCTTTGTTCGCGGGTGGCGGCGGTGATTTCCACCATCACGCTCGCCACCTGCCCAATGGAGCCAATCACCTCATCCATTGACTGGCCCGCCTGGGCCGTGAGGGCCATGCCCGCGTTCACCTTGGTCAGAGACACATCGATCAGGCCCTTGATTTCTTTGGCAGCAGCAGCGCTGCGCTGGGCCAGGGCCCGCACCTCGCTGGCCACCACGGCAAACCCACGGCCTGACTCGCCCGCGCGCGCCGCCTCGACCGCCGCGTTCAACGCCAAGATGTTGGTCTGGAACGCAATGCTGTCGATCACCCCAATGATGTCGCCGATCTTGCGTGACGACTGGTTGATGTCATCCATGGTGTGCACCACACGCGCCACCACCCCACCGCTGTCGTTGGCCACCTGCGATGCCTGGCTGGCCAGGGTTTTGGCCTGCTCGGCGTTGCCTGCGCTTTGCGACACCGTGGCCGTCAGCTGCTCCATGCTGGCGGCGGTTTGCTCCAGGCTGGAGGCTTGTGCCTCGGTGCGGTTGGAGAGGTCCATGTTGCCCGTGGCAATTTCCTGCGTGGCCAGGTTGATGGCCTCGAAGTTGTGCCGCACATCGCCAATGATGCTGCGCAGGTTGATGTTGGTTTGCCGCACCGCGTTTTGCAGCTGGCCCATGGGGTCTTCGCCCGCTGGCTCCATGTTTTGGGACAAATCGCCCCCTGCCAGGATGCGCGCGCCACCGGTGACATAGCGCAACGGCGCAAACACCCGCTGGCTGAGCAACCACATGGCCCACAGCAAACTGGCACTGCCCAACGTGGCCATGGCCAGCGCCGACGCCACACCGGGTCCCGGCAACACGCCGCCCAAGGCCCCGCCCCCCGCTGCCGACACGCCTTGCAAGCCCAACATGGCCATGCACCCCAGGGCCAATGCGGCCGCTGTTTTCAGCTGTGCGCCCAAGTCAAACCGGTGCAGCAAGCGCTGGGGGCGGGTGAACACACGGCCGCGCAGCACACACAGGCCACGGCGGTTGCCTTCCCGGATTTCTTTGTAGGCGGCCTCTGCCTGCCGCACCTGTTCGCGCGAGGGCTTGGTGCGCACCGACATGTAGCCCACCGGCTGCCCGCGCTCGTACACCGGGGTGACGTTGGCCAGCACCCAATAAAAGGCGCCCTGTTTGGTGCGGTTTTTCACCAACCCCGTCCACGGCACGCCGCTTTTGATGGTGGCCCACATGTCGGCAAACGCCTCTTTGGGCATGTCGGGGTGGCGCAGGATGTTTTGGGGAGAGCCCAGCAGTTCGTCCAGCGTGAACCCGCTGATTTCGACGAAGTAGGCGTTGCCGTAGGTGATGTTGCCCTGCAAGTCCGTCGTGGAAACGATGGACGATGTGTCACTCAGGGCGACTTCCGTTTGGGTCACGGGTTGGTTGTTGCGCATGGCTGAGTGCCTTTTTTGATAAAACCGGTGGATATGCACCTGTGTTCATACTAAAAAGCCATTTCTGCCATATCCCCCCGGGTTCACCCTAGGCTCAGCGGTTAACCCTGCCGCACTTGATATTTGTCAAACATCTGTCAGCTTGGCGACAGATTGCGCAAAATCAAACTCACTGCGGCACAGCGCTTGTCTGCCCTTTGAGCAGCGCCACACCGTCGGTCAGGGCCACGGCGATGTCGTCAAACGAGCGCAAAAAATCGGGCACCAGGCCGTTGCTGCGCTCAAAGGGGCCAAAGTTCACCAGCTTCAGGTCGGGGTGCTGGGCCATCAGCGTTTCCAGCGTGCCGTTGGTGTCCACCAGGCCCAGCTTGAGTGCGTCTTGGCCGCCCCACACCTCGCCGGTGGTGTAGCTGCCAGCGGGCTGTGTCAGCTTGGGGCCACGCCGCTCCACCAGCAGGGCCCCGAACTGGCGGCCCAGCTCGTTCACCAGCGCCTGGGCCTTGGCTTCGCCCTCGGGCGTGCCGGGCTCAAACGGGTTGAGCATGCCCTTCAGGTTGCCCGAAGCGTAGGTTTTGGCTTTCACGTCGTATTTGTCCAGCACGCGGTGCACGTCCCAGCTTTGCAAAATGGCCCCAATGGAGCCCACCAGCGAGTATTTGCCGCTGACGATGTCATCGGCCGACAGCGCCACCATGTAACCGGCCGACGCCCCCAGGTTGCCAATGACGGCGTGCACGGGCTTGGGGTGCTTTTTTCGCAGCTCGGCCACCGCGTCCATGATGCGTTCGGCCTCCACGGGGGCGCCACCGGGCGAGTCGATGTACAGCACCACGCGCTGCACGTTGTCGTCTTCAAACGCACGCTTCAGGGCGGGCACCACCAGCTTGGCGGCGGCCAGCTTGGCGGTGGCGCTGATTTGCCCCTCCACCTTGACCACGCCCACCGCTGGCTCACGCGCCACCACGGCGGGCAGCGGCAGCAAGGCTTTGGCGGCCAAGCCGGCGTACACCGCGGCCGAGCCCACCACCAGCACCCCCACCATCCACCGGCGAAAGCGGGCGGCGCGGCGGGCCTCGGCCTCGCGGCGCTGCTGGTCCAACACAAAGGCTTTGGCCAGGCCCACCATGGCCTGCTCGGCGGTGTCGGCGTGGGCCATCAGGGCGGCTTCCACGGGGTTGGGGGCGTTGCGGTTGGCCCACCAGCGGGCAAGGGGTTTGAACATGGGTTGAGGTCCTGCGAGTCACGCACACAAAAGGTGTCTGACAGCGCGTGGGCTGCCAGAGTTCAGTGCACTGTACAGTGCAAAGCAAACAATAGCTTGAAACCCAATACCATCAAGCGCCAGAAGCACTTTTTATTGTTTTTCCACGGCCATGCTGCACGCCAGCCCCGTGCGGCGGCATTGGTCACCTTCGCGCCAGTGGTGGTCGTCCATCACACACCCTGTGCGACAGATGAGGGCGTCGGCCAGGGCCTGTGCCTGGGGCGTGGCGGTCAACAAGGGCGGCGCGTGGGGCAAGCCCCAGTCGGCCCGGCTGCGCTCCAACAGCCCACGCACCGACTGGCGCATGAGTTGCGCCTGCGCTTGGCGCAGCTGGCGGTCGTGGCTTTGCACCAGCAGGCTCATCTGGGCTTGCAGGCGGGCCCACTGGCGCAGCAACACGGCGTGCTCTTGCGCCAAATCAGGCTGGGGGATGGGCGGGGTCAACACGCAGCGCATGGCATCGGCTCCTGAGAAGTGGACATGGGGTAACGGCTGGCTGTAAGCCTCCATTTTATGAGAATCATTCTCATTTAATGGCCGTTTTTGCAGATAAGCTTCTGCCCAACACACCCGGCCCTCTGCCCGCCCCCCCCCGTCCACCGGTTCAATGACGCAACGCCTGACCCACCGCTTTTACCGCCCGCTGCTGGCCGCAGCGGGTGTGCTGGCCCTGGCGCTGGGGGTGCTGGGCATTGTGCTGCCGGGCCTGCCCACCACGCCGTTTGTGCTGCTGGCGGCGGCGTGTTTTGCCAAGGCCTCGCCCCGCCTGCACCACTGGCTGCTGCACCACCGCCACCTGGGCCCGCTGGTGCGCGACTGGGAGGCCCACCGCAGCCTGCCGCTGCGGGTGAAATGGCTGTCCACCTCCGCCATGGGCGTGATGGTGCTGCTCTCCGCCTGGCGGCTGCACGCCCTGCCTTGGGCGCAGGCGGCGGTGCTGGGCCTGGGGGCCGTGGGGGCCTGGGTGGTGTGGCGCATTCCCACGCGCCGGCCCACCCCCATCACCCAACCGACAAACACCGCGGGCACTGACACAATGACCTCCCCCGTGCCACAAGCACACCCCCCTGCCACCATCGAAAGGACACCCCCATGAAAGGCGACCCCCAAGCCATTGGCTGGCTGCAAGCACAGCTGAAAAACGAACTCACCGCCATCAACCAGTACTTTGTGCACTACCGCATGCTCAAACACTGGGGCCTGGACAAACTGGCGGCCAAGGAATACGCCGAAAGCATCGGCGAAATGAAACACGCCGACTGGCTGATGGACCGCATCTTCATGCTGGACGGTCTGCCCAATTTGCAAGACCTGGGCAAGATCAACATCGGTGAAACCGTGCCCGAAATCCTGACCAGCGACCTGGCCCTGGAGCGCGGCGCACAACAGACCGTGAAAGACGGCATTGCCCACTGCGAGTCGGTGCGCGACTTTGTGTCGCGCGACCTGCTGCTGAAAATCCTGGACGACACGGAAGAACACATCGACTTCCTGGAAACCCAGCTGGAACTCATCGAACGCGTGGGCCTGCCCAACTACCAGCAAAGCATGATGGGTTCGCCCGAGTAAGCCCACCCACTGGCGGGGTCTGCAAAACGGCCCATTCCCCCAAAGCGTGTGTCGCCCCTGTGGCCACACGCTTTTTTTTCGCCCGTGTGCCTTGGGTTGCGTCTGTTTTGCAAAGAAGTATTGCGATTCATTCGCATTCATGTGAAATAATCCAGGGCTTCAGCCAGCCACTGACCCGCCGGGCTTGTCCAAGCCAGGGCGTGGGTGTCATCAGCCAGCCGACAACCTCTGATGGATTTCACACCCATGTCAACACGCTTCATTTCAGGCAAAAAAATGCCTGCGGCGCTTGCCAGCCAAGCCTCTTCAGCTACCAAAAATTCTGCACCTTCGGTGGCCTTGCTGCCGCTGGGCGCCATGCTCCTGGCGGGCTCGGTGGGCGCAATGGCCCAAACCGCTGGCACCGACACGGGCAAAACCCTGTCCACCGTCACCGTGAAAGAGCGTGCCGAGCCTGAAGAAATCAGGGCCAAAAACACCTTCCGTGCCACCGAGACCACCCTGGGCAAAGGCCAGCAAGCGCTGCGCGACATTCCCCAAAACGTGACGGTGATGACCGAAAAACTGCTGGACGACCGCAACCTCGACAACTTCCGCGACGTGCTCAAAACCACCGCAGGCGTCACCTTCCTGGCGGGCGAAACCGGGGAAGAAGACGTTCGCCTGCGCGGCTTTTCCCTGGGCCAGGGCGGTGACATCTACCGCGACGGCATGCGCGAAGGCCAGCTCATCACCCGCGACACCTTTGCCGCCGACCGTGTGGAAGTGCTGAAAGGCTCCGCGTCCATGCTGTTTGGCAAAGGCTCCACCGGTGGCGTGGTGAACCAGGTCACCAAACAGCCCTTTTTGATGGACCGCTACGAAACCGAGTTGACCGTGGGCAGCGGCGGCCACCGGCGTGTGCAGGCCGATCTGAACAAACAACTGAGCGACAACAGCGCGGTGCGTGTGAACGCCATGGTGCAAAACGCCGACAACTGGGGCGCCCAGGACGACCGCAAAGGCTTGGCCGCAGGCTGGCGCACCGGCATCGGCGAGCGCGACGAGTTTTCCGTGGATCTGTACCACCTGAGCACCCGTGAACGCCCCAACTACAACCACCCCTGGCTGCAATCGGGCACGGCCATAGACAACCCGCGCTACATCCTGCCCCAACTGGCCGCCAAGAACTACTACGGCCTGGCCAGCGACTACCAGAACACCGACCAAACCACGCTGTCGCTGGGCCACAAACACCGCTTTGGGGCGCAAGAAGAGCTGAAAACCACGCTGCGGCACGGCAGTTACGAACGCGACCTGTGGGTCAGCGCTGTGGTGTTCGGCGCGGCCACCCTGCAGCCCAACGGCACCGCCATTTCGCTCACCAACCCGCCCACGGCGGCAACGGTGTTGTCGCGCAATTCCAAAGGCCGGTACGGGCAAAGCGACATCACGCAGCTGCAAAGCGACTACAGCCACAAGTTCAACAGCGCGGGCATGGACCACCACCTGATCGCGGGCGTGGACCTGACGGTGGAAAAAGCCAAGCGCAACAACAGCTTCGCGGGCACGGCCTCCGGCCTGACCACCACCGTGGGCACGCCCAACGACGGTGACTGGCGCGCCGACACCCGGGGCACGCCGCTGCTGAACACCTTCGACGCCAAAAGCCTGGGCCTTTACGTGCAAGACGTGGCCGCCCTCACCCCCACGGTGAAGCTGGTGGGCGGCGTGCGCTTTGACCACTTCACGGCCCGCTACGCCGACACGGCGGGCAACCAGGACACCTTGACCGAGAACCTGTGGAGCCCGCGCATCGGCGCCCTCTACCAGCCCAACGAGGCGTCCACCTACTACGTGTCACTGGGCGAGTCGTACAACACCTCGGCCGACACCTACCAGTTCGCCCTGGGCAACTTCGCCACCGGCGGCACCAACGCCAAACTTGGCAACACCCCGCCAGAGAAAAGCCGCAACCTTGAAATCGGGGCCAAGTGGGACCTGTTGGGCAACCGCGCCACCCTCAATGCCGCGCTGTTCCACTCCCAAAAGTACAACGAGCGCAACACCGACCCCGACAGCGCCGCCCAACAAGCCCTGCTGTCGGGCAAGCGGCATGCCACCGGCATGGAGATCAGCGCCGCCGGGCGCCTCACACCCGACTGGGAGGTGTTCTACAACCACACGTGGATACCCAGCGCCAAAATCGACCAAAGCAACGTGGCGCTGGCCGCCAACGGCACAGGCGCCCAGGTGCAAGGTGACCGCGCTGCGCTCACCCCCAAACACAGCCTGAGCGCCTGGACCACCTACCGCGTGGCCTCGCAGTGGCGCGTGGGCCTGGGGTTCACCCACCGGGGCGAACAAAACCCCGAGGGGGCACGCACCGTGTTGGCCTCGGCATTCACCGTGTGGGATGGCATGGTTGAGTACACGGTGAACGAAAAAGCCACCGTCAAATTCAACGTCAGCAACCTCACCGACAAGCTGTACGCCGACGGCCTGTACCGGGGCTTCTACACCCCGGGTGCTCCGCGCAAAGCGATGTTGTCCTTGAAAACCGTGTTCTGACCCATGTTGCTGCACCTGCCCGACCTGCTCAGCCCCGACGAAGTGCGGGCCATGCGCGCCCAGCTGGCCGACGAAACCCTGTGGACCGACGGGCGCACCAGCGCCGGGCCGCAGGCCGTGCAGGTGAAGCGCAACGAACAGTTGGCGCAAGGCAGCGCGGTGGCCCAAGCCCTGCAAGACCAGGTGCTGGCGGCCGTGCAGCGCAGCCCTGTGTTTTTTTCAGCCGCACTGCCACGCCGCTTTTTCAACCCCTTGTTCAACCGCTACCGGCCCGGCTTTCCCGCCTACGGCCCACACATCGACGGCGCGGTGCTGCACTCCAGGCGCAGCCAGGAACACGTCCGCACCGACCTGTCGTGCACCGTGTTCCTGAGCGACCCCAGCGAATACGACGGCGGCGAACTCACCGTGCACGACACCTACGGCACCCGGGGCGTGAAGCTGCCCGCGGGCCACGCCGTGCTTTACCCCGGCACCAGCCTGCACGAAGTCACACCCGTCACACGCGGCCAGCGCGTGGCCAGCTTTTTCTGGGTGCAAAGCATGGTGCGCAGCGACGACCAGCGCCGCCTGCTGTTTGACCTGGACATGGCCCTGCTCGCCCTGCGCCAGCAACACGGCGAAACCGCCGAAACCACCCAGCTCACCGGCACGTACCACAACCTGCTGCGCATGTGGGCAGAAACCTGAACCGATTTTCAAAGCCAAAACCGCCCCCAGCGCTTTGCTGGCAAGGCTTTTCTGCTATGCCCATGCAAGCCCTGCAGCCCCTCCCCCCACACATCGTCAACCTGGCCGACCACGAAGCCGCCGCCGCCCAAGCGCTGGACGGCAACGCCTGGGCCTATTTTTCAGGCGGCGCTGCCGACGAACTGACCCTGCGCGCCAACGTGGCCGCCTGGCAAGGGCTGCGGTTGCTGCCCCGCGTCCTCAACCCGCTGGCCGGGGGGCACACCCGCGTCACGCTGCTGGGCCGCACCCTGCCCCACCCCATTCTGGTGGCCCCGGTGGCCCACCAGCGCATGGCCCACCCCGATGGCGAACTGGCCATGGCAGCGGCCGCCGCCGCCCAAGGCGCGGGCCTGGTGCTGAGCACCCAGGCCAGCACCCCGCTGGAAGACGTGGCCCAGGTGCACCGGCACATGGCCGACAACAGCGCGGGCGCAGGCAGCAGCCCGCTGTGGTTCCAGCTGTATTGGCAACCTCAACGCGACGTGACCCAGCACCTGCTGGCCCGCGCCGAAGCAGCCGGGTACCAGGCCATCGTGCTGACCGTGGACGCCCCCGTGCACGGCGCCCGTGACCGCGAACGCCGCGCGGGCTTTCGGCTGCCGCCCGGCATCCGCGCGGTCAACCTGCCCACGGCCTTGCCGCAAAACACCGCCCCAGCGGGCACCTCGGCCTTTGAAGGCGTGCTGCAACACGCCCCCACTTGGGAACAGGTGCGCTGGCTGGTGCAAGCCACCCGGCTGCCGGTGCTGCTCAAAGGCATTCTTCACCCCGACGATGCGCGCCGGGCACTGGACTGTGGCGCGGCGGGCGTGATCGTCTCCAACCACGGCGGGCGCACGCTCGACACCTGCGTGCCCACCGCCCACGCCTTGCCCGCAGTGGCACAGGCCGTAGGCGCCCACATGGCGGTGCTGGCCGATGGCGGCATCCGCCGGGGCACCGATGTGTTCAAAGCCCTGGCCCTGGGCGCACACGCCGTGCTGGTGGGCAAGCCCTGCGTGTACGGGCTGGCCCACGGCGGCGCGGTGGGCGTGGCCCATGTGCTTCGCCTGCTGCGCGACGAATTTGAAATCGCACTGGCCCTGTGTGGCTGCGCCACCCCGGCCCACATCCGGCCCGAGCACCTGTTCAAATAAAAATAATTCTCAACAACAAAGCTAATGCGACGAATTCGCATTTAGAATTTCTGCACCGCCACCCTTTCGGAGCCCTGCATGATTGTTTGTGTTTGCCACCGCGTCAGTGACCGCACCATCCGCCAGTGCGCCCGCCAAGGCATGGCCTTTGACGACCTGCAACTGGAACTGGGCGTGGCCACCCAATGTGGCAAATGCGAAAGCTGCGCCCGCAGCGTGTGGCAAGAATGCGGCAGCGCCGCGCCCACGGCCCACATCCACATGAACCCACAGACCCTGCAAGGACGCGCATGGAACCCCTCGCAGCACTTGGCCTCTGTGTAACCTTGGTGGTGCTCGCGGTGTGCTGGGTGCTTCGCCCCTGAAGGCTGGCCCGCCCCCCTCACCACACCCGCTTCCTTTCACACCCGTTGGGCCCCGTGCCCCTGCGCCTTTAAGCTTCGCATGTCTGCCTTTTCCGCACCGTTTCCACCCATGGCCCACCCTCCCCGTCGCTTGTCGCGCAACGCCAGCCTGGCGCTGGCCGTGGTGGGCCTGCACGCGGGTGGGCTGTACGCCCTGCAAAGCGGCCTGCTGATGCGTGCGGTGGAAGTGGTGGTGCCGGTGGAGGTGTTGGCGCAGTTCATCGAACCCGCCCAACCCAAGGTGGCCCCCCCACCGCCGCCGCAGCAGCCCACACCCAAGGTCAAGCCCCAGCCGGTGGTGCAAAAGCCGCAACCGCCAACCCCCAACACGCCGCCACCGCCCATGCCCGTGGCCGTGCTGTCGGCGGCCCCCAGCCCCAACGCCGTGACCGGGGTGACCG
>JBASFL010000130.1:0-30303 GCA_049653005.1 Burkholderiaceae bacterium
ACGCAGCGCAGCGCCGGGGCGGGGGGGGCAGGGCGGGCCAGCCAGGCGTCCAGCTCGGCCACGGGCCACACGGTGGGCACGCGGTTGGCGCCGCACTGCTCACAGCCCGCTTCGGCCATGGCCTGCCAGTGGGCCTGTTTTTTGTCGGCGCGTTCGCCCTTCAGGCGCAACACGCTGTGGGCGGTGTGCAGCGGTTGCAGGCTGGCCGCGCCCAGTTCGGTGGCTTTTTCCACCAGCCAGTCCATGCGGTCGTTGGCGGGCATGCCCATGGCCAAGTGCACGGGGCGCACGGCCTCGCATTCGCGTGCCAGGTGCGTGCCCACGGTCACGGCCACGTCGCTGCGGCCCATGCGGTCGATGGTGGCGGTGCACTCGCCGCCTTGCCCGTTGAACAGCGTGATGTCCATGCCCGGCTGCAAGCGCAGCACCTGCACGTGCCGGGCCGCACCGGCGGGCAGCTCAAGCGACTGGCCGGTGGTCAAGGGCAGGGGGCAATAAAAGCGGGGCATAAGGTGAAACAAACAGTAGCTTAAAACCCAATGTCATCAAGCGGTAGGGGCATAAAAAGCTTTAAAAATCACATGCGGCCGTAGGCAAACCCGGTGGCGGCCTGCAGGTTTTCCACCTCGTCGATCAGCTTCAAGAACGGGCCCAGCTCACGGTAGCGGTTGGCGGTGTTGCGCACGTAGTGCAGGAAGCGCGGTGTGTCGGCCAGGTATTTGGGTTTGCCGTCGCGCAGGGTGAGGCGGGCAAAAATGCCCATCACCTTCAGGTGGCGTTGCAGGCCCATCCATTCCACGGCGCGGTAGAACGCACCGAAGTCTTCGCTCCAGCCGTCAAAGTCCAGCAGGCCCGCTTTGCGCGCCTTTTCCCAGTAACGGATGGTGATTTCCAGCACAAAGTCTTCTTCCCAGGTCAGGAAGGCGTCGCGCATCAGGCTGGCAATGTCGTAGGTCACGGGGCCGTACACCGCGTCCTGAAAGTCCAGCACACCCAGCGCCTGTGCGGGGGTGGCGGGGCTGTGCCCGGCGGGCGGCACCATCAGGTTGCGGGGCATGAAGTCTCGGTGCACAAACACCTTGGGGCCCACCAGGTTGCGCGCCACGATGGTGGCAAAGGTCTTGTCCAGCAGGGCCTGCTGGCCGGGGTTGAGCGTGAGGCCTTTGTGCTGGGCCAGGTACCAGTCGGGGAACAGCTGCAACTCGCGCCGCAGCAGGGCTTCGTCGTAGGAGGGCAACACGCCTTCGCGGCTGGCGGTTTGCCACGGCACCAAAGCGGCCAGTGCGTCTCTGTACTGGGGCTGGTTGGCGGAGGGGTTTTCAAGGTCCAGCACGTCGAGCAGGGTTTGCGAGCCCAGGTCGCTCAGCAGCATGAAGCCCTGGGGCTGGTCCCACGCCAACACGTCGGGCACGCGCAGCCCGGCCGCGGCCATGAGCCCGGCCACCGTCACGAAGGGCTGGCAGTTTTCTTTGTCGGGCGGCGCGTCCATGACGATGCAGCTGCCACCGGCAGCCGTGTCCACCCTGAAATAGCGGCGAAAGCTGGCATCGGCCGAGGCGGCGCGCACGCTGTCGGGCAACAGGCCGTGGGTCGGGCTCCCCTGGGCCAGCCAGGCGGCAACGTGTTGCTGGCGCTCGGGGCTGGCCCACTCGATGGCGGGCAGTGCGCCGGCGGTGGGGGTGGGCTGGGGTGTGGGGGCAGAGGGGTTCAAGGGCATGGGCGGGGAGTGTGAACCCGGCAGACGATAATGCGCCGGGATTTTACAAATGACCTGCCCTGCCCCCGATCACAGCCCCCAGTGCCTGCCAACCACCGCCCTGGGCCAACGCCCCGCGCGTGTGCCGTGTTTGCACCGCGTGGCGCAGGCGGTGGCCCACCTCGCGGCGGCCGGGGGCTTGGCGGCACTGACGCCGTGGGCCCACGCGCAAGACACGCCCGCGCTGGCGCTGAAAACCTCCCCCCTGTTGCAAGAGGCGCTGCCCGACGCGGCCCGCCGTGAAGCGCCCAGTTTTGTGTGGGGCGACCGCATCAGCGGCGAGTCCAACGTGCAAACCGTGGTGGACGGCCAGGCCGAGCTGCGCCGCCACGACACCGTGCTGCGCGCCGACCGCTTGCAGCTGGACCACGCCACCAACGACGCCCAGGCCACCGGCAACGTCAGCATCTTGCGCAACGGCAACCGCTACCAGGGCCCTGAGCTGAAGCTGAACCTGGACACCTACGAGGGTTTCTTTCACCAGCCCCGCTACCAACTGCTGCAAAACGGCGGTCAGGGCCAGGCCGACCGGGTGGATTTCAAGGGCGAAGACGTCAGCGTGGCGCACAACGCCACCTACACCACCTGCAAAGCCCCCCCCGGCTTTTTGCCCGACTGGTGGGTGAGCGCCAAGCAACTCACCCTGGACAACGCCGACGAAACCGGCACCGCCAGCGGTGGCGCGTTGTATTTCAAAGGCGTGCCCCTGCTGGCCGCCCCGTACCTGAGTTTCCCGATTTCCGACAAACGCAAATCGGGCCTGTTGCCGCCCACCATCAACCTGACCAACATCAGCGGGTTGGAGCTGACGCTGCCCTATTACTGGAACATCGCGCCCGACCTGGACGCCACCCTCTACCCCACGCTGATGACCAAACGTGGCATCGACCTCGGGGGCGAGGTGCGCTATTTGCGACCCACAGCCAATGGCCAAGTCAGCGCCGCAGTCATGCCCAATGACACCCTGACCGGCACACACCGGTGGGGCACAGCGGCGCAGCATTTCCAGTCGCTGGACGGCAGCGTGGTGGGGTTGCAAGGCTTGGGGCTGCGCGCCAACGTCAACCGCGTGAGCGACGACAACTACTGGCGCGATTTCCCGCGTGCGTTCCCGTCGCTCACCCAGCGCCTGCTGGCCAACGACGTGGTGCTCAGCGGCCGCTGGGGCGAGGTGGGGGCCACCGCAGGCCTCTACACTTGGCAAACCCTGCAAGACAGCAGCGCCCCCATCGTGGCCCCTTATGACCGCGTGCCGCAGCTGGACCTGAACTGGGGCCGTCTGAACCAGCGCCTGGGTTCGCTGGACGGGCTGGACTGGTCGCTTACCGGGCAGTTCACCCGCTTCACCACCGACCGGGCACCGACCGTCACCGCCACGCAGGCCGATGTGAACGGTTCACGGTTGCTGGGCATTGCCCAGGTCAGCCGCACCTGGCAAACGCCGGGGTGGTACATCCGGCCCAAGGCGCAGCTGCACCTGTCGCAATACCAGGTGGATTTGCCCCTGTGGGACGGTCGCCGGGCCGCCAGCCGGTCGGTGCCCACCGTCAGCCTGGACAGCGGGCTGGTGTACGAGCGCGACGCGCGCGTGCTGGGCCGCGACCTGCTGCAAACCCTGGAGCCCCGTGCGTTTTACGTGCGCACGCCCTACCGCGACCAGAACACCCTGCCCAACTACGACTCGGGCGCCAAAGACTTCAACGTGGGCACTGCCTGGACCGAAAACGTCTTCGGTGGCAACGACCGCATTGCCGACACCCACGCCCTCACCCTCGGCGCCAGCTCACGCCTCATCGACCCCGCTACCGGCGCCGAGGCCGCCCGTTTCGGCATTGCCCAGCGGCTGCGCTTTGCCGATCAGAACGTGGTGCTGCCCGGCGGCACGGCGGTCACCGAGCGGCTGAGTGACATTTTGTTGGGCACCACACTGAATTGGACGCCCCAGTGGGCGTTTGAAGGTTCGCTGCAATACAACCCCGACACCCGGCGCTCGCAGCGCACCACCGTCAGCGGCCGCTACCACCCCGAGCCCTTTCACGTGCTGAGCGCTGCTTACCGGCTGCAACGCGCAGGTGGGCTGCTGCCGGCCAGCGAGCAATTGGACTTGGGCTGGCAATGGCCCCTCGACAAGTTGTGGCAAACCCCCGGCGAACCCGCTGGCAACCGTTGGTACGGCGTGGGCCGCATCAACTACAGCCTGCCCGAGAGCAAGGTGGTCGATCTGATCGCAGGCTTTGAATATGATGCGGGCTGCTGGATCGGGCGCTTAGTGCTGGAGCGCTTGCAGCGCAGCACCGCCACCTCCAGCCAGCGCGTGTTGTTCCAGTTGGAGTTTTCCGGCTTCACCAAAATCGGTTCCAACCCCTTGCAAACGCTCAAAGACAACGTGCCCCGCTACCAGTATTTGCGCGAGCAGGTGCAACCTGTCAGCCGCTTCGGTCGCTACGAGTGAATGGGCTGTTCCCAGGCCACTGCTGTTGCCCCGAGTTTTCCACCCCGCCATGAAGCTTTTGCCATGAACGCCTTGTATTCCCGCACCTTGCGCACCGCCCTGTGGGTTGGAGGGGTCAGCGTGGCTTGTCTGGCCCAGGCACAAGGCCTGAAAGCCACGGGCAAGCTGCTCAGCCCCGCCACGGCGGTGGCCACCCGCGCCGCTGGCGAAGCACAGCCTGCCGACCACATCGTGGTGGTGGTGAACAGCGAACCCATCACCCAACACGATATTCGCAGCCGCGTGCAGCGTGTGCAGCAGCAGGCCACGCGTGCGGGCAACACCCTGCCGCCCCAAGCCGAACTCACCCGTCAGGTGACCGAGGCGTTGATTCTGGAACGGGCGCAAATCCAGTTGGCCACCGAACAGGGCATCAAAGTGGAAACCGGTGTGTTGGACGATGCCGAGCAAAACATCGCCCGCCAAAACCAGATGGACGTGGCCCAGCTGCGCCGCCAATTGGAGGCAGAGGGCCTGTCGGTGGCGGAGTTTCGCAACACCCTTCGCCAGCAAATTCTGGTGCAACGTCTGCGCGAGCGCGAGGTGGATGCCCGTGTGCGCGTGACCGAAGCCGAGGTGGACCGCTTCGTGGCCCAAAAGCGCGACAACCCCGGTGCCGATTTGCAGCTGCACATCGCCCAGGTGTTGGTCGCCGTGCCCGAAAACGCCGACGCCCAGCGCCTGGCCACCCTCATGTCCCGCGCCCAGATGGTGGCCGAAAAAGCCCGTGGCGGTGCCGACTTTGCCGCCTTGGCGCGGGAGTATTCCGATGCGCCTGACCGCACCAGTGGGGGCGATCTGGGCCTGCGGGCATCCGAGCGTTACCCCGTGTTGTTTGTCGACGCCACGCGTGCGGTCAAGGTGGGGGGCATTGCCGGCCCAGTGCGCAGCGGTGCCGGTTTTCACGTGTTGAAGGTGGTGGACAAACGGGTGGCCGGTTTGCCCGATGCCACCGTCACCCAGACCCGCGCCCGCCACATTTTGTTACGGCCCTCGGCCCGTTTGACCGAGGCGGCCGCCGTGGCCCAGTTGACCGAGGTTCGGGCGCGTCTGGTGGCCGGTCAGGCCGACTTTGCCGAGCAGGCCCGCCAGATCAGCCAAGATGGGTCGGCCGCACAAGGGGGGGACCTGGGCTGGGCCGTGCCCGGTATGTTTGTGCCCGAGTTTGAAGAAGCCATGAACCGCCTGGGGTCCAACGGCATTTCACAGCCGCTGGTGTCGCGGTTCGGGGTGCACCTGATCCAGGTGCTGGAGCGCAAAAACGTGGAGCTGTCGGCCAAGGCCCAACGCGACCAATTGAAGCAACTGGTGCGAGAGCAAAAAATGGACGAGGCCTACACCCGCTGGGTGGAAGACGTGCGCGCCGGTGCCTATGTGGAATACCGGGGCGCCCCACAATGAAACACATCGCGCGCAAGCGGTTCGGCCAGCATTTTCTGAGCGACAACGGCATCATTGGTGCCATCGTGGACGCCATCAACCCGCAGCCGGGTGAGCCGGTGGTGGAAATTGGCCCTGGGCTCGCGGCCCTCACGCAGCCCTTGGTTGAGCGACTGGGCTCGCTCACCGTGATCGAGTTGGACCGCGATCTGGCTGTGCGCTTGCGCACCCGCCCCCAGCTCCGGGTGGTGGAGTCTGACGTGTTGAAGGTGGATTTCACCGCGTTGGCCCACACACTGGGCGCGCCCAAATTGCGGGTGGTGGGCAACCTGCCGTACAACATTTCCACGCCCATCCTGTTTCACCTGCTCGACCACGTGCCGGTGGTGCAAGACCAGCATTTCATGCTGCAAAAAGAGGTGATCGACCGCATGGTGGCGCACCCCGCCACATCGGACTACGGGCGGCTGTCCGTCATGCTGCAGTGGCGCTATGCCATGCAGAACGTGCTGTTTGTGCCGCCAGAGTCGTTCGACCCACCGCCCCGGGTGGACAGCGCGGTGGTGCGCATGGTGCCCTTGGCACAACCGGTGGCGCTGGCCCCCCGCTTGCTGGAAGAGCTGGTGCGTGTGGCGTTCAGCCAGCGCCGCAAATTGTTGCGGCACACCTTGGGCAAATGGCTGGAAGCCCGCCAGTTTGCAGGTGTGTTTGACGTGCAGCGCCGGGCCGAAGAGGTGCCCGTGGCCGAATACACCGCACTCGCCCAGGCCTTGTCAGGCCCGGAGGAACCGCATCAGGCGGCGGCCATCCAGTAACCCGCGTTGAAGGGGCTGCTCATGCGCAAGGCCATGGGGCTCACGTCCACCAGTTTGTCGGTGGGCATGGCTTCTGCCGTGGTTTCGTCTTCGGTGCTGGATTGTTCGCCTTTGGAGGCGCGGGCCACCGAGAACGAATAGAAGCAACGGAAGGCAATTTTGCGGTCGCTCCAGTAGTCGGCCGCGTCGCGGAAGATGTCCAGCAATTGCTCGCGGGCTTCTTTGTCGAACTTGGCGTGCGCCGGGATGTGTTCCAGCACCACGATGAAGCCCGTTTGCGGCCCGGCCTTGTGCACGGTGTCGGTCAGGCAGTCGTAGAGCGCGTCGAAGTTCTTGCCGAAATGGGCTGGGAACGTGTATTGCGCGGCAATCAGGTCCAACACGTCTTGCTTGCTCTGGGCTTTGGCCAGGTTGGCATACAAAAAGTGGTGGCCCAATTGCTGCGCAGCGGCTTGCAGGTCTTCCACGCGGTGTGCGCGGATGGATTGCACGATGTTGGTTCGCACTTGACGAAGTGGCATGTCCATCTCCGTTCCTCTATAAATAAAAAGTCAAAAAACAAAAAAACCAGAACTGGGCGAAGTCACGGTGCGATCAGCCGAAAGCTGGCGTAGTGGTCTTCGGTGTAGTAGCAGGCATCGGGTCTGCGTTTGGGTTCACCGCCACACACAATGCGTTTGGCCCCGCGGTGCTTGAGGCCGGGCGTGGGCACGGTGTATTCCCGGTAGTAGCCTCTGGTTTGTTTGGGAAGCAAGCGTTCCCGGTTGCCAAACACAGAGCCATCTTTTGGGTGGCTGAACGAATCCCCGTTTTCAATCTTGGCGAGCACATCGTGCCCTTGGGACGGCAGCTCGGTGCGGGCCATGGCGGGCAAGCCCACCGGGGTGGACACAAACGCTTGGGCCTGTGACAGTGGTAGCAAGGCGGCGCAAGCCAACCCCACGGCCCACACGGCGCCGCGAAGACCGCGCTGTGCACGTTGCCAGACGCTGGCGCACTGCTGTGCGCTTTGCGTGCCCCATGCCGCCGCAGATACTCCCCGGGTCATCTTGTCCTCGCCAATCTTGGTTGTACCGATCCCACCGCATTTGCCCGCAAAAGCGCGGGTAAACCCTGAAAATCGAGCCAGCGAGTGTGCCTGAGTCGGCCCAAAAACGCAAGGCCTGCGGGTTGACCGCAGGCCTTGAGGTAGGGGTATTCACCCACCCGCTTGACGGGGGGATGTGGGGCTTTCAGCGGTGTGCGTTGGCGTCTGCCACCGTGAGGGCGGTCATGTTGACGATGCGGCGCACGGTGGTGCTGGCCGTGAGGATGTGCACCGGCTTGGCAGCGCCCAGCAGCACGGGGCCGATGGCAATGTTGCCGCCTGCGGCGGTTTTCAGCAGGTTGTAGGCGATGTTGGCCGCGTCGATGTTGGGCAGCACCAGCAGGTTGGCTTCGCCGCGCAGCAGGGTGTTGGGCATCAGGTTGAGGCGTGCGTCTGAGTCAAGCGCGATGTCCCCGTGCATTTCACCGTCCACCTCCAGCCAAGGGGCTTGCGCCCGCAGCAGCGCCAGGGTGTCGCGCATTTTGATGGCGCTGGGCAGGTTGCTGCTGCCAAAGTTGGAGTGCGACAGCAGCGCGGCCTTGGGGGTGATGCCGAAACGCAGCATTTCTTCTGCCGCCATGACGGTGATTTCGGCCAGCTCTTCGGCGGTGGGGTCGTAGTTGACGTGGGTGTCCACCAGGAACACCTGGCGCCCGGGCAACATCAGGCCGTTCATGCAGGCGTAAATGCGCACGTCTTGTTCGGTGCTGGGGCTGCCGCCCTCGCGTTTGCCGATGACCTGGTCGATGTACTCCAGGTGGTTGGACGTGGTGCCCCAGGTGCCGCAAATAAGGCCATCCACCTCGCCTTTGTGCAGCAGCATGGCCCCAATCAGGGTCAGGCGGCGGCGCATTTCAATTTTGGCGAGCTGGGTGGTCACACCCTTGCGTTCCATCATGCGGTGGTAGGTTTGCCAGAAATCGCGGTAGCGGTCGTCGAGTTCGACGTTCACCACGTCGTAGTCCAGCCCTTCTTTCAGGCGCAGGCCGAATTTTTCAATGCGTTGCGCAATCACGGCGGGGCGGCCGATCAGTGTGGGGCGCGCCAGGCCGTCGTCGACCACGATCTGGCAGGCGCGCAACACGCGCTCTTCTTCACCTTCGGCGTAGGCCACTCGTTTGGCCCTGGCCAGCTTGGCGGCGGCGTAAATGGGCTTCATGACCGTGCCCGACGCGAACACAAAGCTTTGCAGCCGGTCGCGGTAGCCGTCCATGTCGGCGATGGGGCGCAGTGCCACACCGCTGTCGGCGGCGGCCTGGGCCACGGCCGGAGCGATTTTGATCATCAACCGGGGGTCGAACGGCTTGGGGATCAGGTAGTCGGGGCCAAACGCCAGCTTTTCACCCACATAGGCCGCGGCCACCACATCGCTTTGCTCGGCCTGGGCCAGCTCGGCAATGGCGTGCACGGCCGCAATTTCCATTTCGTCGGTGATGGTGGTGGCCCCGCAGTCCAGTGCACCCCGGAAGATGTACGGGAAGCACAGGACGTTGTTCACCTGGTTGGGGTAATCGGTGCGGCCGGTGGCCATGATGGCGTCGTCGCGCACCTCTTTCACCAGCTCGGGTGAAATTTCAGGCGTGGGGTTGGCCAGCGCGAAAATCAGCGGCTTGGCGGCCATTTTGGCCACCATGTCTTGCTTGAGCACGCCACCGGCGGACAAGCCCAGGAAGATGTCAGCCCCCGCGATGATGTCGCTCAGCGTGCGGGCATCGGTTTTCTGGGCGAACTGGATTTTGTCTTCGTCCATCAGCTCGGTCCGGCCTTCGTAGACCACACCGGCCAGGTCGGTGACGTAAATGTTTTCGCGGGGAATGCCCAGTTTTACCAACAGTTGCAAGCAGGCCAGGGCCGCAGCGCCTGCACCGGAGGTGACCAGTTTGACCTGTTTGGGGTCTTTGTTCACCACTTTCAGACCGTTGAAAATGGCCGCGCCCACCACGATGGCGGTGCCGTGCTGGTCGTCGTGGAACACCGGGATTTTCATGCGTTCGCGCAGCTTGCGCTCGACATAGAAGCAGTCGGGGGCCTTGATGTCTTCCAGGTTGATGCCGCCGAAGGTGGGCTCCAGGCTGGCGATGATTTCAACCAGTTTGTCGGGGTCTTTTTCGTTGATTTCGATGTCGAACACATCGATCCCCGAGAACTTCTTGAACAGAACGCCCTTGCCCTCCATCACCGGCTTGCCAGCCAGCGGGCCAATGTCGCCCAAGCCCAGCACCGCGGTGCCGTTGGTGACCACGCCCACCAGGTTGCCGCGCGCGGTGTAGCGGAAGGCGGCATTGGGGTCTTTGACGATTTCTTCACACGGCGCTGCCACGCCTGGGGAGTAGGCCAGGGCGAGGTCGCGCTGGTTGGTCAGTTGTTTGGTGGCCGCGATGGCAATTTTGCCGGGCGTGGGGAACTCGTGGTATTCAAGGGCGGCGTTGCGCAGCTCGGCGCGTTTGGCCTCTGGGCTCAAGGACATGAAGAAGTCTCCTGTTGAGGTATGGCCCTCTGAAAGGGGACCACCATCGTACGGCGTTTGCCGAGTGGGTGGCGGTCTGGGGCGCGGCGAATTGTAGGATGCGGATCGACAGTTCACTATGCGGAATAGTGCTTACCTGCGGCGCAGGTGTTTTGATGTGCCGTGAGGGAATCGCGCTGCTTTTGGGCCCACATTTTTTCGTGGAAGAAGAAGGCAAACGCCTGCACCGTGGGCTCCAGCAAGCTCAGGGTGAATGACATGAGCAAGTCCCCCGTCACGGCATAGGCCACCGCTGCCGCCACCACGATGTGCATGACGTAGTAACTCGCGGTTTTCTGGAGGGTGGTGATGTTGGCTTTGGCAAAGTTGGCCATGGTGCGCTCCTGTTTGGCTATCAATATGTGATGAATGATAGTTTTTGACATTTCCCCCGGCCAATTGAAAAAACGCACCACCGCCATAGCCTGAAACCCCCGCCCGGTATCATGAAACCGCTGCGGCCGCAGCATTCAACACGCAGGAGGTGCCCCATGGGCCTGATGGATTTCATCAAGAAACAGTTCATCGACGTCATCCAGTGGACCGAAGACGGCGACGGCACCCTGGCCTGGCGCTTTCCCATGTCGGGCATGGAGATTCAGCACGGCGCGTCGCTCACCGTGCGCGAGTCGCAGGTGGCCGTGTTTGTGAACGAGGGCAAGGTGGCCGATGTGTTTGGCCCTGGCATGCACACGCTGACCACCCAAACGCTGCCGGTGCTGACCTACCTGAAGAACTGGGACAAGCTGTTCGAGTCGCCCTTCAAAAGCGACGTGTACTTCTTCAGCACCCGCCAGCAGCTGGACTGCAAGTGGGGCACGCCCCAGCCCATCACCATCCGCGACGCCGACTTTGGTGCCGTGCGCCTGCGTGCGTTTGGCAACTACGCCTTCCGCGTGGCCGACGCCAAGCTGTTCCACACCGAAATTTCGGGCACACGCGAGACCTACACCGTTGACGACGTGGACGGACAACTGCGCGGCCTGGTGCTGCAAAACATCAGCCAGGCGATTGCGGCCAGTGGCATTCCCTTTTTGGACCTGGCGGCCAACCAGTTGAAGTTTGCCGAAGCGCTGTCTGCCCAACTCGCCCCCGCTTTTGCCGCCATCGGCCTGGAGCTGGAGGGGCTGACGGTGCAAAACCTGTCGCTGCCCGAAGAGCTGCAAAAAATCCTGGACCAGAAAATTGGCATGGGCATGGTCGGCAACGACATGGGCAAGTTCATGCAATACCAAACCGCACAGGCCATTCCCGGCATGGTGGCCGCCGGTGGCGGGGGCAGCGGTGTGGCGGGCGACGCCATGGGCCTGGGCGCCGGTGTGGCGCTGGGCCAGGTGCTGGCGCAAAACCTGGCGCAAGGCCTCAACCCCGCCGCCCACGCCCCTGCGGTGGCGGCAGCCCCGGCAGCGGCGGTGGGCATCAAGCCCGACGAGGTGATGGCCACGCTGGAAAAGCTGGCCGACCTGAAGGCCAAAGGCATCCTGACCGACGACGAATTCGCCGCCAAAAAAGCCGAGCTGCTGAAAAAACTGGTGTGAGCCCAAAATACCAAGTCTTTTTTGCCTTCATCGCTTGATCGGTATGGCTTTTAAGCTATTGAAATACAGCCACTTCTGCCATGGCTGAACCGTCACCCCAGCGCGCCTACCGCGCCGCCTGCCCGGGCTGCGGGGCCCCGGTGCTGTTCCGCAGCGCCCAGTCCAGCCACGCCGTGTGCGGCTATTGCCAAAGCACGGTGGTGCGCCAGGGCGAGGTGTTGCAGCGCGTGGGCAAAATGGCCGAGCTGTTCGACGACCACTCGCCCCTGCAACTGGGGGCCAGCGGCAAGGTCGGCGGCGTGGGGTTTGTGCTGGTGGGACGGCTGCAATACAAGTCCGCCACCGGCACCTGGACCGAGTGGGAGGCCGTGCAAGACGACGGCCAAACCGCTTTCCTGAGCGAAGACAACGGCGCCTACGTGTACGCCCGCCCGCGCACCGTGTTGCGCGCGTTGCCCGAAGCCCAACACCTGCGCCTGGGGGCCACCACCGCCATCGACGGGCGCACCTACGCCGTCACCGCCAACGGCACCGTGCAACTGCTGGCCGCCCAGGGCGAGCTGCCGCACCTGCCACCGCTGGGCACACCGTTTGCCCTGGTGGAACTGCGCAGCCAAGGCGATGCCGATGCAGATCAACCTTCGGGCCAAGCCCCGGGTGTGTTGACGCTCGATTACAGCCCCACCCTCAGCGGCCAGCCCGTGGCCGTGAGCCTGGGGCACAGCGTGTTGCTGGAAGACCTGCACCTGGTGGGCCTCAAGACCGAATCGGCCAAAGACGAAAAGGGCCGCCAGTTCGGCTGCCCCGCCTGTGGCGCGCCGGTGCAGGTGGACTTTGGCAGCACCCAGCGCCTCACCTGCGCGTCGTGCCACAGCCTGATTGACCTGACCCAAGGGGTGGGGGCCGAGGCCGTGGCCGCCCGGCAAACAGAGCCGGTGGCGCCCGTCATTGCGCTGGGCACGCAGGCCCAGCTTCAAGGCAAAACCTGGCAGGTGGTGGGCTTTCAGCACCGCATGGGGCAAGAGCCGGACAACGGCGACGGGGGTGCGGACGAGCAGTTCGGTTGGAGCGAATACCTGCTGTTCAACGCCCAGCGGGGCTTTCAGTTTCTGGTGGACGCGGAAGACGGCTGGAGCTTGGTCAAACCCACCACCGGTGCGCCCGTGCTGGCCGCCGGGGGGCAAAGCGCCACCTACCTGAAAACCACCTACCAGTTGCAATACGCCTACCAGGCCGAAACCACCTACGTGGCCGGTGAGTTTTACTGGCCCGTGGAGCGCGGGCACAAAAGCTTCAACCGCGACTTTGCCGCGGGCAACAACCTGCTGAGCCAGGAAGAAACACCCCAGGAAATCAGCTGGTCCAGCGGCCACAAACTGCGCGCCGAGTTGGTGGCCAGCGCCTTTGGCATGAAAGACCAGGCCGCCCTGCTGCAACGCAGCGATGCCAAACCCACATCGGCGCTGGGGGCCCAAGGCCAGCTGTGGATTTTTGTGGCCGTGGTGCTGTTGATCCTCCTGCTCAACTGGCTGGACAGCCGTGAAAACTGTGACCCCAACGTGCAAAACTGCGCCAGTTCGGGCAGCCGAAGTTCTGGCGGCTCTTGGGGCGGCTACAGCAGCGGCGGCTCGCACAAATAAACAGAAACAGCCCCTGTTTCACGCCAAGTCTCTCTTTTCAAACCGGCACAGCACACGGAGCCCTCCCCATGGAACTCGACTGGTTCAAACCCGCGGCCTTCTTCGGCTCGGTCATCTACGCCCTGCTGGGTGTGGTGGTGTTTTGGGTGTCGTTCATCGTCATCGACAAGCTCACGCCCTACAACCTGTGGGAAGAATTGGTGGAAAAGCAGAACATGGCTTTGGGCCTGGTCGTGGCGGCCATGAGCCTTGGCATTTCGCTCATTGTGGCGGCGGCCATTCACGGGTAAGGTGTGGGCCATGAACCCCTTTGTTGACTACATCGCCCACCACCCGGCCGTTCTGGCCGACCACGCCCCGCTGTCTGACGACGAGCAAGACGAGCTGTTCGAAGCCCTGAACGCCACCAGCCTGCCCGACGACTGCATGACCGCCGAAATGGCCGACGGCTTCCTCACCGGCTGCGCGCTCAGCCCGCACCCGGTGGACACCTCTGACTGGCTGGAAGAGGTGTTTGGCCAGGTCAGCATGCCCGACTGCGGCGGCCAGGCCGCCAAAGACCGTTTGTTGACCCTGGTGCTGCGCCGCTGGCGCGACATTCAGCACGCCTTCACCCCCGAGGTGGCCGAGCGCGCCTTGAACCAGGGCAGTGAGCCCATGTTCACCCCCCTCATCGGCCATGTGGACCCCGACGAGGTGGTGCACCCCGTGCAGCTCGATGCCGACGAGCGCCGCGTGGGCGAGTGGCTGGGCCGCGACTGGGCGGTGGGCTTTTTCAGCGCCATCCAACGCGACGAAACCTGGCAACACCTGCTGGAAGACGAAGAGCACTGGCCCATGGTGGCCCCCATCCTGGTGTATTTCCAGGGCTACGAAGCCGGGCGCGAGGGCTACAACCTCGACGAAGACACCGAGGCCATCACCCGCCTGGTGGGCACGCTCTACCGCATCAACACCTACTGGCGCACCTTCAACCAGGCCCTGGGTGCGCGTTGACGCGCGTTAACGCCCGTTGAGCGCGGTGCCCCCCCAGCACCGCCAGCCGCCGCCCGTGGAGGTGGCGCTGCTGGCCAGTGTGTTTGTCATTGCCGCTTGCGGCCTGTTGTACGAGCTGGCCGCCGGTGCGCTGGCCAGCTACGTGCTGGGCGACTCGGTGCTGCAGTTTTCCACCGTCATCGGCGCTTACCTGTTTGCCATGGGCGGGGGCTCGTACCTGTCGCGGTTTTTTGAGCGGCAGCTGCCCGCGCACTTTTTGCGCATCGAGCTGCTGGTGGCGCTGGCCGGTGGCCTGTTGCCCGCGCTGCTGTTTCTGGCCCAGGCCTACACCCCCGGCGCGTTCCGGTTTTTGCTCTATGGGCTGGTGCTGCTGGTGGGCATGCTGGTGGGGTTGGAGATTCCGCTGGTCATGCGCATTTTGAAGCGCAACGTGGCGCTGAAAGACCTGGTGTCGCAGGTGCTCACGTTCGACTATTTGGGCGCGCTGGCCGTGTCGGTGGCGTTTCCGCTGCTGCTGGTCCCCAAGCTGGGGCTGGTGCGCACGGGGCTGCTGTTTGGGCTGATGAACGCCACCGTGGCCCTGTGGGCGCTGTGGCTGTTCCGCGCCGAGCTGCGCCACTTCAAAACCCACGTGGCGGCCAGCCTGGGCACGCTGGCCGTGCTGGGGGGCGCCTTTGCCGGGGCAGACGCCATCACCACCCTGGCCGAAGACAAGTTTTACGCCGACAAGGTGGTGTACGCCGCCACCTCGCCCTACCAGCGCATTGTGGTCACGCACAACCCCGGCGTGGGCCGCACCGGCCACCGCCTGTTTTTGAACGGCAACCTGCAGTTTGCCGAGCGCGACGAATACCGCTACCACGAAGCCCTGGTGCACCCCGCCCTGCTGGCCCACGGTGCACCCCGGCGCGTGGCCGTGCTGGGCGGTGGCGACGGCATGGCCGTGCGCGAAATCCTCAAGCACCCCAGCGTGACAGACGTGACCCTGGTGGAGCTGGACCCGGCCATGACCGGGCTGTTCACCCACACCCCCGCACTGGCCGCGCTCAACGGTCGCGCCCTGATGGACAGCCGCGTGCGCGTGGTGAACGCCGACGCCTTCACCTGGCTCAAGCTCAGCACCGAGGTGTTTGACGCCATCGTGGTGGACTTTCCCGACCCCACCAACTTCGCCGTGGGCAAGCTCTACACCCAAAGCTTCTACAGCCTGCTGGAGCAGCGCCTGAGCGCCAGCGGCTACGCCGTGGTGCAAACCACCTCGCCCCTGGTGGCGCGCCGCAGTTTCTGGACGGTGGTGCACACCCTCGAATCGGTGGGCCTGCAAACCGCGCCCTACCACGCACATGTGCCCAGCTTTGGCGAATGGGGCTTTGTGATCGCCAGCCGCAGGCCCTGGCGCTTGCCCACGGCCGAGGCCGCCTGGCCCCAGAACCTGCGGTTTTTGAACCCGCAAACCCTGCCCCTGCTGTTCGACTTTCCGCAAGACATGGCCCGCGTGCCCACCGAGGTGAACCGCCTGAGCAACCAGGTGCTGGTGCACACCTACGAGGCCGAGTGGGGCCGCGTGGCGCATTGAGGGCACCCAGTTTGGGGTGTGTTGGATGCAAAATAGACGCCTATATATTCCAAATGGGACGATTGAAAAATCCCGTTTGGACGATTGATAAAGATGCCACCGTGCCCTCTGATCTCCACCCCTCGCTCATTCCCCGGCACCTCAGCCCGCTGCTGGAGGCATCCCTGAGAGACACCCCAGCGGTTCTGGTCACGGGGCCGCGTCAATGCGGCAAAACCACACTCGTCAAGCAGTTTGGTGAGGCCATGCCTTACTTCACGCTGGACGACCCTGCCATGCTGGCTGCCGCACGCCACGACCCCAAGGGTTTTGTCATGGGTTTGGACCGGGCCATCATCGACGAGGTGCAGCGAGCGCCCGAGTTGTTGTTGGCGTTGAAGCTGTCCATTGACCAGGACCGGCGGCCCGGGCGGTTTTTGTTGACGGGCTCGGCCAACCTGATGGCCTTGCCCCAGGTGGCAGACAGCCTGGCGGGGCGGGTGGACATTCACACCCTGTTGCCCCTTTCTCAGTCAGAGCTGGCGCGCAGGCCCAGCACGTTTTTGCAGCATGCCCTGAGCCAAAGTTGGCCGATGGCAGAGCCCGCACTTGCTGGCCTGGGTACAGACTTGGTGCAGCAGGTGCTGGCGGGTGGCTACCCGGAAATGAGGCAGCGCACCACCTCGGCTCGCCGTCAAGCCTGGGCGCGTGCTTACATGACGGCCTTGGTCGAGCGCGACATCCGCGACATTGCCCAACTGGACCAAGTGCGTCAGGTGCCACACCTCCTGGCCGTGGCGGCTGAGTTGTGCGGGCAGTTGGTCAATTTCACCCAAGTGGGCGGCCAGATCGGGTTGAACGGAAAAACCGTGGACAAATACCTGGGCCTGCTGGAAAAGTTGTACCTCGTGCACCGCTTGCCCGCGTGGAGCCGCAACGGGCTCAGCCGACTGGTCAAAACCCCCAAGCTGCATTTTCTGGACGCGGGCTTGCAATCCACCCTGACCCGGCTGACGGCAGACAACCTCTTGACCCAGCGCGCCCGCTTTGGGGCCACGCTGGAAACCTGGGTGTTTGGCGAGCTGCACAAACTCCTCAGCACCACACCCGAGCCGTGGTTCCTGTCCCATTACCGCGACAAAGACCAAGTGGAGGTGGACTTTGTGCTGGAGTCCCCGCTGCGCGAGGTCGTGGGCATCGAAGTCAAAGCCGCGGCCAGCGTCAACGCCAGCGACTTCAAAGGGCTGCGACGCTTGCGTGACGCCGCAGGCAGCCAGTTTGTGAGCGGCCTGCTGCTGTACGACGGTGCTCACGCCCTGCCGTTTGGCGATGGGCTGTGGGCGGTCCCCCTGTCGCGGTTGTGAGTGAGCTTGTGCACAACACCCACCGCCGCCAATTCCTGCTCAGCGGTGTTGCCCTGGCGGTGGCGGGCTGCCGCCCCGGCACGAGGGCAGATGCCCCGTTACCGCCCGGTGGTTTTGTGGGGCAAAGCCCCGAGCGCGGCCACGCCCTGCGCGATGCCACCAGCGGCCAGCCCGGCAAATCGGGCAGCGCACCCCAGCCCGCCATCACCCGCCGTGTGCACACCCTCATTGCCGGGGGGGGCGTGGCCGGGCTGGCCGCCGCGAGGGCCCTGCGCTTGAAAGGGCGTGACGACTTTGCCCTGCTGGAGCTTGAAGACACGGCCGGTGGCAACGCCCGTGCGGGCCAGCTGGGCGGCCTGCCGTGCCCGCTGGGCGCGCATTACCTGCCCCTGCCCAGCAACCGCGCCCCGCAGGTGCAAGACCTGCTGGAAGAGCTGGGCCTGCGCCAGCGCGTGGCCGGGCGCTGGGTGTACGACGAACGCCACCTGTGCCACAGTCCGCAAGAGCGCCTGTTTTTCCAAGGCGAGTGGCAGCCCGGCCTGCTGCTGGTGGACGGCGTGGGGCCTGGTACGCTGGACCAGTACCGCCGGTTTGCCGCGCGGGTGCGCCAGGTTCAGCACACATCGGCCTACGCCATTCCTGTGCCAAAATGGCCTCTACCGATTGACCAGATTGCCTTGGATGCTATGCCTTTTGAAAAATGGCTGGCCACCCAGGGCCTGACCGACCCCCACCTGCGCGCCTACCTGGACTACTGCTGCCGCGACGACTACGGCGCGGGTCTGGCCACCGTGTCGGCTTGGGCCGGGTTGCACTACTTCGCCAGCCGACACGGCTTCACCGCCCCGGGGGAAGACAACGCGGAGGCCGAACCCGTGCTCACCTGGCCCGAAGGCAACGGCTGGCTCACCGCCCAACTGGCCGCCCCGCTGGGCGACCGCCTGCACACCGGGCAAGTGGTGCTGCGCATAGAGCCGACGCGCCACGGGGTGGACGTGCTGGCGCTGAACACCGCCACGGCCCAAGTCGAGCGCTGGCTGGCCCGCCGCTGCGTGGTGGCCCTGCCGGTGTTTGTGGCGGCCCGTGTGGTGCAAAACGCCCCAGCGCCCGTGCAGCAAGCCCTGCAAGCCGCCGCACAAGCCGTGCGTTACGCCCCCTGGGTGGTGACCAACCTGCACCTGCGCCAACCCCTGGCCGACCGGGGCGGCGCCGCCCCCGCATGGGACAACGTGCTGCACACCGAGGCGGGCACCTGCTCGGGCGGGCTGGGCTATGTCAACGCCACCCACCAGAGCCTGTTGCCCGTGCCCGGCCCCACGGTGCTGACGCACTACCGCGCCCTGGGCGACGACCCCACCGCCCGCCAGCGGGTGCTGGCCCAGCCCTGGACGCACTGGTACCAACACACCCTGGCCGACCTGCACCCCGCCCACCCCGAGCTGGCCCACCGGGTGGCCGAGGTGAGCGTGGCCCGTTATGGCCACGCCATGGCCGTGCCCACACCGGGTTTTATGGGGAAAATGGGTGCCTGGCGCTCATTGGTATTCAACAGTTCACTATCAAAATCACCAGGCCTGGCGTTTGCCCACAGCGATTGGGCGGGCTACTCGGTGTTTGAAGAAGCGTTTGCGATGGGGCATGGGGTGGGCGCAGCGGGCTGATATTCAAGGAGGAGTGGGTATGAACGAGATTGCCGCAGGAGACTTGAAGTCCATCCTGCATTCCAAGCGGGCCAACATCTACTACCTGGAGCATTGCCGGGTGCTGGTCAACGGCGGCCGGGTGGAGTACGTGACGGAACGGGGCAAACAGTCGCTGTACTGGAACATCCCCATCGCCAACACCACCACGGTACTGCTGGGCACGGGCACCTCCATCACCCAGGCCGCCATGCGCGAACTGGCCAAGGCGGGCGTGTTGGTGGGGTTTTGCGGCGGGGGTGGCACGCCCTTGTTTGCCTGCACCGAGTTCGAGCTGGAGGTGGCCTGGCTGCAACCCCAGAGCGAATACCGCCCCACTGAATACCTGCAGCATTGGGTCCGCTTCTGGTTTGACGACGCGCTGCGCCTGCAGGCCGCGCGCGAAGTCCAGCTGACGCGCCTGCAACGCCTGGGCGAGCAGTGGCGGGCCGACAGCAAACGCGCCCAGGACGGTTGGGGCGTCGATGTGGGCGGGCTGGACGCGCTGCTGGCGGCATCGGCACAGGCCATCCGCAACGCGGCTGACACCACCGCCTTGCTGACCGAAGAAGCCCGCCTGACCAAGCAGCTGTACAAGCTGGCCGCCCAGGCCACCCGTTACGGCGACTTCACCCGCAGCCAGCGCGGCGACAGCACCGATACCGCCAACCAGTTTTTGGACCACGGCAACTACCTGGCCTACGGGCTGGCCGCCACCGCCACCTGGGTGCTGGGCTTGCCGCACGGCCTGGCCGTGCTGCACGGCAAAACACGGCGGGGCGGGCTGGTGTTTGACGTGGCCGACTTGGTGAAAGACGCCATCATCCTGCCGCAGGCGTTTGTGTCGGCCATGAAAGGGCACTCGGAGCAGGAATTTCGCACCCAGTGCATCGAGCGGCTCACCCGCACCGAGGCGCTGGACTTCATGATCGACTCGCTCAAGGCCATCGCGCTCAAGGTGGGGCGAATGGCTGAAGTTGAAGAAAAATCAGCTCCCACCGCAGGACTGGTGTCATGAATGTGCTGCTGATTTCGGAGTGCGACAAAAAAGCACTCACCCAAACCCGCCGCATCCTCGATCAGTTTGCCGAACGGCGTGGCGAGCGCACCTGGCAAACCCCCATCACCCGCGACGGCCTGGACACCCTGCGCCGCCTGCTGCGCCAGAGCGCCCGCAAAAACACGGCAGTGGCCTGCCACTGGATACGCGGGCTGGACCACAGCGAACTGCTGTGGGTGGTGGGCGACCGCAACCGCTTCAACGCGCAAGGCGCTGTGCCCACCAACACCACGCAGCGCAATGTGCTGCGTGGCAATGACGAGAACGACTGGCACACCGGCCAAGACATCCACTTGCTGGCCGGGCTGGCCGCGCTGCTGCACGACCTGGGCAAAGCCAGTCGCGCCTTCCAGATGCGCTTGCGCGGCGAGCTGACCACCGCCGATGGCCGCCCCGAACGCAACCAGTACCGGCACGAATGGGTATCGCTGCGGCTGTTCGAGGCGTTTGTGGGCCAAGACGACGATCCCACCTGGCTCGCCCGGCTGGCCAACCCCACGCCTGCCGACGATGCCGCGTGGCTGGACTGGCAAGGGGGCCGTTTGCACCGCGATGGGCTGGACCCTCAACCCGCACCCAAACCCTTTGTTCGCTTGGCCCATGCCCCGCTGGCCCAGGCCATTGCCTGGCTGGTGCTGACCCACCACCGCCTGCCCGTGGCCCCGGCCAAAGACGATCAGAAAGAGGCCAATCACTGGCTGGGCAAGAAGGTGGAATGGGTGGGCAGCCCGGACACTTTGCACCGCGTGCTGGAGCAAGTGGGTGCCGACTGGAACGAGCGTACCGACGGCGGCGACCCCGACCGTCATCTGCCGCTGTACTGGGACTTTGATCCGCACGGCCTGCCCGTCACCACTGAAGCCTGGCACCAACATGCCGCCAAACTCGCCCAACGCCTGCTGGCCCTGCGCACCCAGCCAGGCAAGGGTGATTGGCTGGGCAACCCGTATGTGATGCACATCGCCCGTCTGAGCCTGATGCTGGCGGACCACCACTATTCCAGCCTGGGGGTAGATAAAACCACCGGCCAACCGGTGGCCGGGCGGGTGCCAGGGCAAAAAGACTACCCCCTGTTTGCCAACACCCACGACAGCGTGCCCCGGCACAGCCACGGCCAGAACAGCAGCCACAGTGACCCCCACCAGCGCAACCAGACGCTGGACGAGCACCTGCTGGGCGTGGCCCGCCACAGCGCCACCGTCACCCACGCCCTGCCCAAATTTGAAACCCACTTGCCTCGCCTGGGCGAGTGCAAGCCGCTCAAAAAGCGGGCCAAAGACGAACGCTTCCGCTGGCAAGACAAAGCCGCCGACCTGGCCGCCAGCCTGCGCACCCGCAGCGAGGAGCACGGCGCATTCATCGTCAACCTGGCCTCCACCGGCTGCGGCAAAACCCTGGGCAACGCCCGCGTCATGTACGCGCTGGCCGACCCCGCGCAGGGCATGCGCTGCGCCTTTGCCATGGGGCTGCGCACCCTCACGCTGCAAACCGGGCGGGCCTTTCGTGACCTGCTGGGCCTGGCCGATGACGAGCTGGCCATCCGCGTGGGCGGCAGCGCCAGCCGGGCGCTGTTCGAGCACCACGAGCACTTGGCCGAGCAGCGCGGCTCTGCCTCCGCCCAGGCGTTGGTGGAAGAAGACGGTCATGTGGTGTTTGAAGGCAACACCGAAGCCCACCCCGTGTTGCAGCGCGTGCTGCACGACCCGCAAGCCGCCAAACTGCTGGTGGCCCCGCTGCTGGTCTGCACCATCGACCACCTCACCCCCGCCACCGAAAGCCAGCGCGGTGGCCGCCAAATCGCCCCCATGCTGCGCCTGATGAGCGGCGATCTGGTGCTGGACGAACCCGACGACTTCGACTTGGCCGACCTGCCCGCCCTCACCCGGCTGGTGCATTGGGCCGGGCTGCTGGGCGCGCGGGTGCTGCTGTCGTCTGCCACCTTGCCCCCGGCGCTGGTGGCTGGCCTGTTTGCCGCCTACTGGGCAGGCCGCACGCAATTTGCCCGCAACCGGGGCCAACGCCCCGGTGCTCCGGTTCCCGCATCGCCCGCCATCTGCTGCCTGTGGGTGGACGAATTCGGCACCCACGCCGCTGACTGCGCAGACAACAAAACATTTGCCAGCGCCCACCACCTCTTTGCCACCCGGCGCACCCAACACCTGGCCCAGGCCGCCGAGCGCGAAGTGCGCCGCCGCGCCACCCTGATCCCGCTGGATGTGGGCAAGCTCCCCCCGCGCGACCACGCCGCCCGCTTTGCCCAGCTGGCCCGCGAAGCCGCGCTGGCGCTGCATGCGCGGCACCACAGCATCGACCCCCGCAGCAGCACCGGCGGTGCCAAGCGCGTCAGCTTCGGGCTCATCCGCATGGCCAACATCGAGCCGCTGGTGAACGTGGCGCTGGCGCTGTACCAGCAGGGCGCACCCCAGGGTGTGCGCATCCACCTGTGTACCTACCACTCCCAATACCCGCTGCTGCTGCGCTCGGCCATCGAACAACAGCTTGACCAAGCCCTGGACCGCCGCCAGCCGGATGCCGTGTTCAGCCTGCCCGACATCCGCCAGCGCATTGACGCGTATCCCGAGGCCGACCACCTGTTCATCGTGCTCGGTTCGCCCGTCACCGAAGTGGGCCGCGACCACGATTACGACTGGGCCGTGGTCGAGCCCTCGTCCATGCGCTCGCTCATCCAGCTGGCTGGCCGCGTGCGCCGCCACCGCACCGGGTCATGCACCAGCCCCAACCTGAGCGTGTTGGCTACCAACCTGCGCCACGGGCAACACCCCGGCCAGCCCGCGTTCTGCCAGCCCGGTTTTGAAACCGCCAACACCCTGCTCAGCAGCCACGACCTGCACACCCTGCTGCGCCCGCAAGAGCGCGATGTGATCGACGCCCGCCCCCGCCTGCTGGCCCCAGTGCCATCCGACTTTCAGCCCAAAAACCGGCTGGTGGACCTGGAGCACGCCCGCGTGCAGGCCACCATGCAGCCCAGTGCCACCCGCCTCAACGCCGCCAGCTGGTGGCACCTGCCCGTGGCCGATGCCCTGCTGACCGCCGTGCTGCCCCAGCAGCAGCCGTTTCGCCACGACACCACGCCCACCGAAGACGTGGTGCTGGTGCCCAACGACGATGGCGATGACCACGTGCTCAAACTGCTGGTGCCCGCACCCGGCACATCAGCCGGTGGCCACCACTGCACCACCGCCATTGAATCCGCGCATCTGGAGCACCGCATTCCCGACGACCAGGTGCAAGGCCCCGGCATTGCCCCCTGGGGCCAGACCAACTACATGGTTGCGCTGCACACACTGGCTATCAGCATGGAAATTTCAATCGAAAACTGTGCCTGGCGCTTTGGCGGCGTCACTTTGCGCTACGACAAAGAGAGTGGAACGACCTGGCGCTTTCACCCGGCACTGGGGTTCACGGCATGGGCGGGGTGAGCTTCGTTCGTTTGCATCCACACCGGGCGCAACGCAGCCTCCAGCCGCTCCACCACCTCCAGCAGACCAAGCGCGGGCAATCTGTTCTTGCGCAAAAACGCCTTCCACTGCGCCTGCTTGTGGGCATCAGTGGCAAAGGCGGTGCTCAGTCCGGCAGGTTGAGCGGTGGGCAGTGGCGTTTGGCGGCGGTCAAATGTGGCTTGCACCGCTTGCCCGAGTTGTGCCGCCTCCAGCGAGGCATCGCCCAGCAACACCCACAGGTCGAAATAGTCTTTCATGCGTGAATTGACCATGCCCAGCACACACAGGGCATGAAACTTTTCAGCCACCACGCTGTGCTTGGGGTAGGCCCTCAACTGCGGCGCAGGCAGGTCTGCCAGCAGCACGGGATAAGCAATGGGTTCTGACTCAGGCCAAACCGCATCGCCAAAGCCAATGTCCACTTGCAGCGCCAGGCGCGCACCGTCCAGCGTGGCTTGCAGGTCGATGCGCACGCCCCCATACCCCGCCTCCTTGCGGATGACGGAACCTTGGACCGCGCCTGCATCCAGCACCAACCCATCGTCCACTGCCATGCCACACAAGTGCTGGAACGTGGCAATGGCCGTGGCCACATCGGCAGGGCCAAACCCCAGCAAGTCGGCGTCGCGGGTGGGGTGGAGGGGCTGGTCGTACCAGACGCAAAACAGCAGCGAGCCTTTCAGCACATACCGCTGCGCGTGCGGAGATACCGACAGCCGGTACAGCAGCCGCTCCAGGCCGTAGCGGGTGAGCGTCAGGTTGAAGTCTTGCCGGGTGGCATCGGCCTGCTGCTTGAGCCGGGCGCGGATGGAGGTAGCCAGGTTGCGGCTCATGCGGTCAGGCTTTCAAGGTAAGGGCGCATCACCTGGGCCACACGGTTGAGCGTGGCGTGGTGCCACAAATCGTCCATGGTGAACATTTGCTTGGTCCAGCCATCGCGCAAGGCCTCCAGCGCCACATCCAGGCCAATTTTGTGGCGGTATTTGAAGCAGTCGGCCACGGTTTTGGCGGCGCTGAACACGGGCACATCCACCCCGTCGATGGCGATGTACTCCACGCCTTCGCTGCGTGTGGCGTCCGACATGCGCACCACCCGCAGGGCGGGCTGCCCCAGGCGCGGCACAGGGACGTGATGCGGCATGGCCAGCCACACCTCGAACGGGGCCTGGGTGCCCATGCCATGCACCCGCAGCGCCGACAACAGGCACACCACCCCACGCGGCACCCGCAGCGCCACCTCCGCCAGCGAACGGTGTTCGTGCATCGGCTGGCCCGGCAAGCTGTACAGCCCCCGCGCCACCCGTTGCAGCTTGCCCGCCGCCACCAGCCGCGTGAGGGTGACCGTGGGCAGGTTCAACGCTGCCACATCACTCGCCCGCAGCAAAGGGCGCTGGCTGGCAAGGGCCAGCACGGCTTGCTGTGGGCTTGACGGTTGTGACGTGCTCATGGATGAATTTTGTTGCAAAAACTATCTACATATCAAAAAGAAATTAGTTTTCACAACAAAAAAAGGGCCAACACGAAGTCGGCCCTTTTGATGCTGCCTGTTCGGCAGTGAATTCTTCTCCAACGAGATCATTTTCTTAGCTGCTTTCCAGCAGTCAGAAGATTTTACCGGGCGGTGTATGATTCAGCAATCGATTTATTTTTTCTAAAACGATATCATGGTTAAAATCATGATGAAGTTGACCTCATCAGTGCTGCAAACACAGATGAGGTCGATGGCAACGCCAATAGCTGTAGCAGGCAAGGCGACCGACGAGAACGGTTGGTTTCTCGAAGGAGGGTACGAATGTGACGCAGCAAACCATGACAAGAAGATAGTTTCCCGGCAAGTGTTGCTTGCCCCATTTCGCGCCCCTTGGACGTTTCCGAGGGGAATTTTATCGGTGGCCGCTTGGCCACACCAAGAATGTTTACCCCCATGCCAACGATTCAAACTGATCGTCAAGCTGCGTTGCATTCGCTCATTTCTGCCTTTCTGGCTGAGCGTCTGAGCAGCAAGCTCGACAAACTTGACCCCGATGATCCCAAGCGGCAAGAGCTGCTCCAGCAGTTCCAACCCGCCACCTGGCTGGAAGATGCCGCCCGGCGGGCCAGCCAGATTCAGGCGGTCACGCACTCGCTCAAGCCCATTCACCCCGATGCCAAAGGCACCAACCTGTATTGCCCGCCCGCCACATTGGCTGCGGTGCCTGTGGTGGGCAGCCATTGCCTGGGTGACGACTTTGCGGGCGATGTGGTGGGCAATGCCGCCGCGCTGGATGTGTACAAATTCCTGAAACTGGAGCATGAAGGCCAATCTCTGCTTGCGCTGGCTGCCGCTGGCGATGTGGATTTGGCGCACGCCCTGAGTGCCGACCCCGCCCAGGCCCAGGCGTGGATGGCCGCGTTTGCCAGCTTGACAGCACCGCGAGGACAACTGGCATCGCACACCCTGGCCAAGCAGCTGTACTGGCCTGTGGGCACCGATGTGCATGCCGACGCCAGCTACCACCTGCTGGCCCCGCTGTACGCCAGCTCGCTGGCGCACAAGGTGTTTGAGACACTGCAAAACGACCGCTTCAGCGACGAGGCCAAGGCCGCCCGCGAGGCCCGCAAGGCCGGCCTGTACAGCGAGCGCCCGGTGCGCGAGTACCCCAACGTGGCCGTACAGCAACTGGGCGGCACCAAGCCGCAGAACATCAGCCAGCTCAACAGCGAACGCCGGGGCAACAACAGCCTGCTGGCATCACTGCCGCCAGTGTGGCGCAGCATTGAATTGAAGCCTCTGCTGGGCAGCGAATCCCTGTTTCCCCGTTACGGCCGCCGCCCCGGCGTGAAGGCCGCGCTGCGCGACCTGGTGGCGTTTCTCAAGGCCGATCCCACCCGCAACCTGGCCACCCGCCAGCGCCGCGCCGCACTGGTGGACACGCTCATCGACGAGTTTTTGCAACTCTGTGCCGAGCTGCGCAGCTTGCCCCCCGGCTGGAGCCAGCAGCCCGACTGCGCACTGAGCGACTTGCACGCCCGCTGGCTGGACCCCACAGGCTGCGCCCAGGCCGATGCCGAGTTCAGCCGCAACCCGCCCACCGATGTGGCCGAGCGCATCAGCGCCGCCTTTGCGACCTGGCTCAACGCCCAGATGCGCCCGCCGTTGCCCGTGGGCGACCCCGAATTTGCCGCCTGGCGCAAAGAAATGCTGGCGCAGATCGAAGCCGAAGAACGGGAGGGTTGCGATGTTGACCTCTGACACCACCCACGCAACGACAGACCCCACCGCCCCCACCCATCAAGCATTGCTGGAGTTGCCACGGCTGCGCGTGCAAAACGCCAACGCCATCTCCAGCCCGCTGACCTGGGGGTTTCCGGCCATCACCGCCTTCACCGGCTTCATGACCGCGCTGGCCCGCCGCCTGGGGCCAGAGGCGGGCATTGCGCTGCAAGGCGTGGGCGTGATCTGCCACGGCTTTGAGGCGCAGGTGACGCAAGGCGGCTACACCCGCAGCTTTGCCCTCACCCGCAACCCCGTGCTGGCTGACGGCAGCACCGCAGCCATCGTGGAAGAAGGGCGCGTCCACCTCGACATCACCCTGGTGTTGCAAGCCGAACTGGCCCACCGCTACCTGGACGACAGCGCCCGCGCCGAGCTGGCCGCGCACATCGGCACCCTGGTGGCGGGCATGCGGCTGGCAGGTGGCAGCGTGATGCCGCCACTGCCGGCGCAGTTTCAGCGCCCGCCACGCCCCCGTCTCAGCCTGCTGGCGGGCCAAGCAGATGACCGTGCCAGCCAGTTCAAACGCATGCGCCGCCGCTGGCTGCCCGGCTTTGCCCTGGTGCTGCGCGACGACCTGCTGCAAGCCCACTGGGCCGAGCTGCAAACCCGCCAGCCCCAGGCCACACTGCTCGATGCCTGGCTGGACCTGTCGCGCATCAACCACCGCGCCACGCGCCGAGAGGGGAGTGGGCCCGAGCAGGCCAATCAAGCCGAGTGGGCCACCGACAGCCGCCCCGGCTGGCTGGTGCCCATGCCCGTGGGCTTTGCCGCCCTGTCCGGCTTGCACGCCCCCGGCAGCGTGGCCGGTGTGCGCGACCCGGCGGTGCCCTTCCGGTTTGTGGAAAGCGTGTATGCCATCGGCCAGTGGATCAGCCCCCACCGCCTGCAAGACACGCACGACCTGCTGTGGCACACCCGCCACGACGCAGCCAGCGGCCTGTACCGCTGCATCAACCACTTCAAATCCGTGGCCCCCGCCACCGCAGAAACCCAGGACGACCCCAACCTGGCCGATTTCAACGCTGACGACTACATCGACTGAACCCCACCCTCAAGGAGCAACCCAAATGGCAACCAAAAACACAACCGCCGCCACCGAACTCAAAACCGCCTCGGTCCTCGCGTTCGAGCGCAAGCTGGACCCGTCTGACGCCCTGTTTGCCGCAGGCACCTGGGCCGACCGCGCCCACAGTGCCGCTTGGGCACCCGTGGTGATCCGCGCCAAGTCGGTGCGAGGCACCATTTCCAACCGGCTCAAAACCAAAGACCAAGACCCGGCCAAGCTCGACGCCGCCATCGAAAACCCCAACCTCCAAACCGTGGACGTGGCCATGCTGCCCGCCGAGGCCGACACCCTCAAGGTCAGCTTCACGCTGCGCGTGCTGGGCGGTGCGGGCACCCCGTCGGCCTGCAACAGCGCGGACTATCAGCGGGCGCTGATCGACACTGTCAACGGCTACGTGGCCACCCACGGCTTTGCCGAACTGGCCCACCGCTACGCCGCCAACCTGGCCAACGGTCGCTTCCTGTGGCGCAACCGCCTGGGGGCCGAGCAGATCGAGGTGCAAGTGGCTCGTCTGGTCAATGGTCAGGCAGAAAATATTGGGTCTTTTGATGCCCTGGCGCTTTCCCTGCGTGGCTTTGATGCTCCTGAATTTGAAAATTCCAGCTTGAACGCCGTGGCCGCCTTGCTGGCGCAAGGACTGGCGGGCAAAAGCCATGTGCTGCTGCAAGTGACGGCCTTTGTGCGCATGGGGCCGGGCCAGGAGGTGTACCCCTCGCAAGAGCTGATCCTGGACAAAGACAAGGCCGGCAAAAGCAAAACGCTGTACCACGTCAACGGCGTGGCGGGCATGCATTCGCAAAAGCTGGGCAACGCCATCCGCACCATCGACACCTGGTACCCCGGCGCCGCCGACAACGGCCCGATTGCCGTCGAGCCCTACGGCTCCGTTACCACACAGGGCAAGGCCTATCGCCAGCCCAAGGCCAAGGAAGACTTCTACACCCTGTTCGACAACTGGGTCACCAAGGGCCAGGCCCCGGCGCTGGAGCAACAGCACTTTGTGATGGCCACGCTGATCCGGGGTGGCGTGTTTGGCGATGCAGGCAAGGACTGACACCATGACCACCTTGAGCCACTTCGTGGACATTGACGTGCGGCCTGACGAAGACTTTCCGTCCAGCCAGCTCATGGGGGCTTTGTACGCGCGCCTGCACAAAGGGCTGGTGGCACACGGCAAGGGCGACATCGGCGTGAGCTTTCCGGCGCACAGCGACCGGTGGCTTGGCAACCGCCTGCGGCTGCACGGCAGCGCAGACGCGCTGGGCCAGCTGATGGGCCAAGACTGGCTCAAAGGCATGCGCGACCACCTGGACATGACCCCCGCCAGCCCCGTGCCAGCCCAGGTGCAACACCGGCAGGTGAAGCGCGTGCAAACCCAAAGCAGCCCAGAGCGCCTGCGCCGCCGCCTGATGCGGCGGCACAACCTGACCGCCGAAGATGCCGCCCAGCGCATCCCTGACGCCGCAGCACAGTGGGCAGATTTGCCTTCGGTGTTTGTGCGCAGCAGCAGCACAGGGCAGGCCTTTCGCCTGTTTGTGTGCCATGGCCCATTGACCCCTGAACCCCAGGGAGGGGGCTTCAGCACCTACGGCTTGAGCCTGGCTGCATCGGTACCCTGGTTTTGACTCTTTTTGAGGGGGTAGAAAAAGTTCTTTAAAAATCAATGACTTGCTGAATGGGTGAAAAAAAGGGTGAAAACCAGTTTTCCGCCTGTTTTTCTTTTGGAGGCAAGCACTTGGCGCTAAATGGGGCTACCTCACTGCCGCATAGGCAGCTCAGAAAATGAACAAACAGATGATTCTTGACCCGTTTCACCTCACTGCCGCATAGGCAGCTCAGAAAATCAGTTCGGCAGGGGGTCGGCGGCGTTTTGGCCTCACTGCCGCATAGGCAGCTCAGAAAAGACGGTGAACAAGCCGGTGGAGTGGATCACCCCTCACTGCCGCATAGGCAGCTCAGAAATTTTTCAGCATGGCACTGCCCTAAGTGTTGGACCTCACTGCCGCATAGGCAGCTCAGAAATGGCCGGGTAAGCGCAGGCCCTGACGGCACCCCCTCACTGCCGCATAGGCAGCTCAGAAAACCACGTGGTCGGGCATCTTGGCGCGGTTGATCCTCACTGCCGCATAGGCAGCTCAGAAATTTGCGGCCCAGCTTTGCGCGGATCCGTGCCCCCTCACTGCCGCATAGGCAGCTCAGAAAAGTTGTTGCGGTCCCAGAACAGGGCCTTGTCGCCTCACTGCCGCATAGGCAGCTCAGAAATTTGACGGTTTCGAGGGCCAGCTGGCCTTTGACCTCACTGCCGCATAGGCAGCTCAGAAAACCGCCACCACCGGTGAAAGAGAACAGGTAAGCCTCACTGCCGCATAGGCAGCTCAGAAAGCCACATCACAGTGGGCAGCTTCTTCGACCGCCCTCACTGCCGCATAGGCAGCTCAGAAATCCCCGGCCATCCACTGATCTAGGGTGGCATCCCTCACTGCCGCATAGGCAGCTCAGAAAGTTGACCGATGTGACCGGTCCACCAGCAATGGCCTCACTGCCGCATAGGCAGCTCAGAAAGACAGCTTCGGCCTGATGTGTGTGGTGTTTGACCTCACTGCCGCATAGGCAGCTCAGAAAAATGTCTGTTTTTTTTCCGCTGGCGCAAACA
>JBASFL010000131.1:0-104308 GCA_049653005.1 Burkholderiaceae bacterium
GTGGGGCTATAGCTCAGCTGGGAGAGCGCTTGCATGGCATGCAAGAGGTCAGCGGTTCGATCCCGCTTACCTCCACCAAATGTGCTACAATTTAAAGCTAAGTTTTAGGTTAAGACCCTATCGTCTAGAGGCCTAGGACATCACCCTTTCACGGTGAGTACCGGGGTTCGAATCCCCGTAGGGTCGCCAGATTTGCTGACAAAGCAATCAGGCTTTTCAGAGCAAGAAATTGCCTTGAAAAATGGAGTGGTAGTTCAGTTGGTTAGAATACCGGCCTGTCACGCCGGGGGTCGCGGGTTCGAGTCCCGTCCACTCCGCCAGCATTAAAAGCCGTTTCAAGTTTCGACTTGAAACGGCTTTTTCATTTCTTGTTCAGGTTGGGTGGTTTTTTGTTGCTCAGGCAAACGCACACCGGCATTCGCCTGTGTCACTTCAAGGGGCTTGTTTGTGCGTTGGTGTGCGTTTGGCCGTGACCAAGCCTGCAGACAATGACGTGCCAGCCAAAATCACAGCCCCGCACAGCAGCATCCAAGGGGTAACGCGCTCTCCCAGCAAGATTGCGCCGTAGGCAAGAGCGAACACGGGCACCAAAAACGTCACCGTCAGTGCCTTTGCTGGGCCCGCAATGCCGATCAGTTTGAAAAACAAAATGTAGGCGAAGCCTGTGCAAAGCACCCCCAACACCAGCACAGATCCCCACGCCTGAATGCCTGGGGTATGGGTGGGCCAGGTCCACAAAGCAGGCAGGGCCAGCCCCAAGGTTGCGCCCATTTGGCTGCCGGTGGCGGTGACCAACGGGGGCAAAGCGCTCAAATACCGTTTGGTGAAGCTGGCGCTGATGCCGTAACACAGCGTGGCAACCAGGCACGCGAGAACGGCCCATCCTGTTTCGGTTTCGCTTGAGGGTGTTGCCCCGGCGGGAACACTGGGTTTTCCGGTGGCGAGCAACGCCACCCCCACGAACCCAATGGCCAGCCCCAGCATGCGCGTGCCATTGGGGCGGTCTTTCAGCCACGCCCATGCCACCAAGGCGCCAAACAGCGGGACCGTGGCGTTGAGAATGGCCGACAGCCCTGTGGTGATGTGCAGCAGTGCAAACGAATAGCAGGCGAACGGAATGCCCGAGTTCAGAATGCCCACCAGAAAAACCGGGCGCCAATGGCGTCTCAAGTCCGGTGTGAGCCCCCGCCAATGGAGCAGCGGCATCAGAAACAACGATGCCACTGCCACCCGGAGTGCGGCCGTGGGCAGCGCGCCAAATTCCATGGCCGCATGGCGCATGAACAAAAACGATGAACCCCAGATGGCGGCCAGCCACACGAAGTCTTTGACCCAGGAAGGTCCGGCAGCGGTGGGTGTGTTCAAACCGTTTTTTCCAACTGCAACAACGCTTGTTTGCGGGGCAAGCCACCCGCGTACCCGGTCATGTGCCCGCCTGTACCGATCACCCGGTGGCAGGGCACCACGATGCTGATCGGGTTGCGTCCCACCGCGCCACCCACGGCCCTGCTGGCGTTGGCGTTCCCCAGCTGTTGTGCCAATTCGCCGTAGGTGCGGGTGGTCCCAGGCGGAATGGACAGCAGGGCTTGCCACACCGACCGCTGGAAGACGGTGCCGTGTGCCAAGTCCAGTGGCAGATCGAAGTCGCGGCGTTGGCTGTTGAAATAGGCTTGAATTTGCGCTGTGGCCTGTTGCAACACCGGGTGATCGGGGGCTGCGTGCCAATGCTGTGTGTCTGGGTGGTGTTGCTGGCCTTCAAACCAAGCACCCGTCAGCCCTTGCGGCGACGCTGCCAAAGTCATTGGCCCCAAGGGCGTGTCTGTGCGGTGCGTGACCCAATGGGCGTAAGTTTTCATAAAAACACCTTCTATCGCTTTAGGGTAGTGGTTTTGATGCTATACCCATGAGATTCGAAACAGGGGTCCGCTCCAGGCGGTGTCCACCCGAATGGGGGCATTCCATGGTAAGGCAGTCGGAGACCGTGTGGGTGCCAATGGGGGCGTTCAGAAAACGGTAAAACCCCGTTTGCACGGCCACCTACAATGCCAACGCTGCTCACATATAACGATCATTCCAGGGTTTTCATGCAAGTATCTGCGTCCCTTTTCAAGGCCTATGACATCCGGGGCGTGGTGCCTGCGGACCTCAATGAGCCGATGGCAGAGGCCTTGGGGCGTGCATTTGGTGCTGCGGCCCTTGCCCAAGGCGAAACGACGGTTGCCGTGGGGCGCGATGGTCGGCTCAGTGGCCCTGGGCTCAGTCAAGCTTTGATGCGGGGGTTGGCCGCTGCAGGTATCGATGTGATTGATGTGGGTTTGGTGACCACCCCCATGCTGTATTACGCGGCCCACACGCTGTGCCGCAGCGGTATACAAGTCACTGGCAGCCACAATCCCAAAAACTACAACGGTTTCAAAATGGTGCTGGCAGGGCGCGCCATTCACGGTGAGGACATTCAAGCGCTGCGCCGCACCATCGAGGCGGAAGACTGGCAGTTGCAGCCCGGTGGGAGCATCCGCACCGCTCGTGTGGATGACGATTACGCCGCTCGCATCGTGGGCGATGTGAAGCTCGCCCGCCCCATGAAAATCGTGGTGGACAGTGGCAACGGCGTGGCCGGGGCATCGGCACCCGGCATTTTTCGTGCGCTGGGGTGTGAGGTGACCGAGCTGTTCAGTGAGGTGGATGGCAACTTTCCCAACCACCACCCCGACCCCAGCAAACCCGAAAACCTGGAAGATTTGAAAGCTGCTTTGGCGGCCACCGGTGCCGAGCTGGGCTTGGCCTTTGACGGCGATGGCGACCGGCTGGGCATCGTCACCCGGCAGGGCAACAACATCTTCCCCGACCGGCAAATGATGCTGTTTGCCCAGGATGTGCTGAGCCGCGTGCCCGGTGGCACCATTTTGGTTGACGTGAAATGCACCCAACGCTTGGCCCCAGCCATTGAGGCGGCCGGGGGCGTGGCCGAGATGTTCAAGACCGGGCACTCGCTCATCAAAGCCCGCATGAAGGAAGTCGACTCTCCTTTGGGGGGCGAGATGAGTGGTCACATTTTTTTCAAAGAGCGTTGGTACGGGTTTGACGACGGCACCTACGCCGGTGCCCGGTTGCTGGAGATTCTGAGCCGTTCGGCCGACCCATCGGCCGTGCTCGATGCCTTGCCCACCAGCTTCAGCACACCCGAATTGAACGTGGCCTGTGCGGAGGGAGAACCCCATGCGTTGGTGACCCGCTTGCAGTCCACGGTGTTTGCCGCGCCTGCCAAGGTGTCCACCATCGATGGCTTGCGGGTCGATTGGCCCGATGGTTTCGGGCTGATTCGCGCGTCGAACACCACACCGGTGCTGGTGCTGCGTTTCGAGGGGCACACCCCCGACGCGTTGCACCGCATCGAGGCCGACATGCTCGCCCTGCTCAAAACCGTGAAGCCCGATGCCGTGGTGGGTTCTGCCGCGCACTGACACCCCACCCACCGCCCCATGACCCCACCGCCCACCCTGAGCGACGACCCCGAAGTCATCGTTTTCAACCTGAAAAAACGCTACACCGGTGTGTCAGCCACCGTGAACGCGCTGGTGCCGCTGCAAATGACGCAATGGCGGTTGGGCTACTGTGGCACTTTGCAGTCCAACGGCGTGCCGGGCATGACCTTGCGGCAAGCCATTCAACGGTCCCGCAAACCCCCCGCAGGCCGACCGTTTCGCATTTGGCATGTGCGTCGCGACCCCGAAATGATGGCCGGTTTGTGGGCGCGTGACGTGCTGCGCCTGCCCATCAAACTGGTGTTCACCTCGGCCGCGCAGCATGTGCACGGGTGGTATCCAAGCTGGCTGATTTCGCGCATGGACGCGGTGATCGCCACCACCCAAAAGGCGGCCGACTGCGTGCCCAACACCACCGCGGTGGTGCACCACGGCATCGACCTGGCCCGCTTTGCTGGGGTGGACAAAAGCACCGCCTGGGCAGACAGCGGTTTGCCCGGGCGCCACGGCATCGGTGTGTTCGGCCGGGTGCGGCACGACAAAGGCACCGATGTGTATGTGGACGCCATGCTGCGGGTGTTGCCCCGCTTTCCCGGGTTCACCGCCGTCATTGCCGGTTTGGCGCAGCCGAAGCACCAGGCTTACGAGGCCGAACTGAAAGCCCGCATTGCCGCCGCTGGCTTGAGCGACCGCATTGTGTTTTTGGGCGAAGTGCCGTCGGGCGAGGTGCACCGTTGGTACCAGCGGTGTTTGTTGTGTGTGGCCTGTCCGCGCTACGAGCCCTTTGGCTTGACCCCGTTTGAAGCCGCCGCCACGGGCTGCGCGCTGGTGTGTTCGCGCACCGGTGCGTTTGAAGAACTGGTGCAACCGGGCATCAACGGCGAACTGGTGCCCACCGGCGATGCCGACGCACTGGCCCAGGCCCTGTCCCGTTTGCTGGGCGACCCCGCAGCGCTGCAAGCGATGGGTCAGCAGGCCCGTGACCGTGTGACCCGGCATTTTTCTTTGCGAGCCGAGGCCGATGGCATTGCCGCCGTTTACCGCCGCCTGTGGGCGCAAGGCGGCCCCGCGTGAACCTGCGCGAGCGCTTGGCCTTGCGCGTGTACGGCTGGGCGATGGCGGCCCTGCAGCCGTTGCTGCGGGCCAAACTGGCCCGGCGCGCCCGCGCAGAGCCGGGCTACGCGCACGAGGTGGAGCAGCGTTTTGGCCATGGATTGCCCGCCCGTCCCGCCTTGACTGCCGACCAGCCCCTGGTGTGGGTGCATGCCGTGTCGCTGGGCGAAACCCGTGCGGCGGCGGTGCTGGTGCGCGCGCTGCGCGAAGCCTTGCCCGGCATGCGCCTGTTGCTGACCCACACCACCGCCACCGGGCGCGTCGAAGGGCACGGGGTGTTGCACGAGGGCGATGCCCAAGCCTGGTTGCCCTGGGACACGCCCGGCGCAGTCCACCGGTTTCTGACCCATTTTCAGCCCCATGTGGGCGTGCTGATGGAAACCGAGGTGTGGCCCCACTTGGTGGCGGGGTGCCAGCGCACGGGTGTGCCTCTGGTGTTGGCCAACGCCCGTTTGAACCCGACCTCGCACGCCAAAGCCTTGCGCTGGCGCGTGTTGTCGCGCCCGGCCTACGCCGGATTGGCCCAGGTGTGCGCCCAAACCGAGACCGATGCCCAGCGGTTGCGCGAACTGGGTGCCGCCGCGCAGGGGGTGTGGGGCAACCTGAAGTTCGACGCCACGCCCCACCCGGCACAACTGGCACAGGCGCAGGCATGGCGTGCTGCGGCCCCTGGGGGGTGGCCCCCCACCGCTTTGCTGGCCAGCAGCCGTGAAGGTGAAGAGCGGCTGTTTTTGAAGGAAATAAAGGCTCTGGCGCTTGATGGTATTGGTGTTTCAGCTGCGAATTTTGATGACGCCAGCCTGGCGCGTGTCCGTTGGCTGCTGGTGCCCCGGCACCCACAGCGTTTCGATGAGGTGGCCCAGCTGGTGCGCGATGAGGGGTTGGTGTGCCTGCGCCGCAGCAATTGGGGTGACGCAGGGCCGCCCACGGACACCGGCTCCAGCAGTCCCACCGTGTGGCTGGGTGACTCGTTGGGTGAAATGGCGCTGTATTACGCCATGGCCGATGTGGCCCTGTTGGGGGGCAGTTTCGAGCCCTTGGGCGGGCAGAACCTGATCGAAGCCGCGGCGTGTGCCTGTCCGCTGGTGCTGGGCCCCCACACCCACAACTTTGCCGATGCCGCCGAACAAGCCTTGGCCGCAGGGGCTGCTGTGCGCGTGGTCGACATGGCCGCCGGTGCGCGCGCCGCCTTGGCTTGGCTTGCGTCACCAGACCAACGCGCCCAAACCGCAGCGGCTGGCAAGGCGTTCGCCCAAGCCCACACAGGGGCGGCCAGTCAGATGGCGGGCGCAGTGGCCCGCTGGGTCAGCGCACCACCAGGGCGTTGACGGCGTTCACGTCGTCTGCGGTCAGGCTGCCGCTGGCTTGGCGCAACTTCAGCCCCCCCAGCAGCACGTTGTAGCGGGCCACGGCCAGGTCGCGTTTGGTCTGGAACAGCTGGCTTTGCGCGTTCAACACGTCGATGTTGATGCGCACGCCCACCTGGTAGCCCAGCTTGTTGGCATCCAGTGCACTTTGGCTGGAGGCCTCGGCCGCTTCCAGCGCTTTCACTTGGCCTTTGCCAGATTCGACCCCAAAAAAGGCCGAGCGCGTGGCTTGCGCCACGGTGCGTTTGGCGGTGTCCAAGTCGGCACGGGCTTTGTCTTCCAAGGCCAGGGTTTCTTTCACCCGGTTCTGGATGGCATAGCCTGCAAACAGCGGCAGGTTGAACGCCACACCCACGGTGGCCGTGTTGCTGCGCAAAGGCAAGCCGGTGGTGCTGGAGGGTGAACGGGCCAGTTGGTACTGGGCGGTCAGGTCCAGTGTGGGGCCGTGGCCAGCCTGTGCTTTTTGCGTTTCCAGCTGCGCAATTTCCAGAGCAGTTTGCGCCTGCAACACGCCGGGGTGGGTGGTTTCCGCACGGTTCACCCACTGCGTCACGTCGTCTGGCGTGGTGGCGGGCAGGGCCACGGGCATGGCCAGGGGGTTGGGTTCGGTGCCGGGTTTGCCCACGAGTTGGTCGAGGGCCAGTTTTTTCACACGCAGGTCGTTTTCGGCGGCAATTTCCTGGGCCAGCACCAGGTCGAATTTGGCTTGTGCTTCGCGCGAGTCGGTCACGGTGGACGTGCCGACTTCAAAGTTGCGCTTGGCCGACGCCAGTTGCTCGGCCACGGCGGCTTTCTGGGCCTTCACGAAGGTGAGCGTGTCTTGGGCGGCCAGCACGTCGAAATACGCCTGCGTGGTGCGGATGATCAGGTCTTGTTCGGCCGCGTTCAACTGGGCTTTCGCCACCACCAGCGATTTTTGGCCTTGCTCGAAGTTCAGGCGGTTGGTGGGGCGGTAGAGCGGCTGGCTGGCGGCCACGGCCACGTTTTGCGAGTTGACGTTGCGGTCGGCCACGGGCGCCGCGTTGTTGATGTCGCTCCAACTGGCCGACGACGACAGCCCCACCGTGGGCAACAGGCCCGCGCGGGCTTGCTCGGCCTTCGCCTGCGCCGCTTCGTGGGCAGACTTGGCTGCTTGGTAGGCCGCGTCGAACCCCTGCGCTGCGCCGTACAACGCGGTCAGCGATTGAGCCTGCGCTGCCCCGGCGCACAGCAGCGCCACGGCCAAGCCCACACGGCCGCACGCACCCGGCAGGTGTGTGCGGCGAACGGTGGTGGCGGTGAGGGGGCGGCTGTCAAACAACGGAGCGGTCATGTCGGTGTCCTGGTGGGGTTGGCGTGGGCGGTGCGCCGGGTCAATACAAAGGAATGCGGGGGTCGTGCTGGCTGGCCCAGGCGTTGATGCCGCCCTGGACGTTGACCACTTGGGTGAAACCGTTTTGCTCCAGGAAATACGCCACCTGCATGCTGCGTGCGCCGTGGTGGCACAGGCAGGCCACGGGCTGGTGGCGGTCAAGCTCGGCGTAGCGGGCCGGCACCGAGCGCATGGGCATGTGCAGCAGCTTGAAGCCGTTGGCGGTTTCATCGTCGGGCACGGCGGCGGTTTGCACTTCCCAGGCCTCGCGCACGTCCAGCACCACGGGCACCAGGGCCGGGTTGGCGGCGGTCATTTGTTTGGCCCAGTCAGCGACTTGGCTGGCTTGCAGTTGTTGCATGGCTTGCCTGTGCTGTCAGAAAGTGAAGCGGTTGGGCTGGGGGAAGTTCGCCAGGCGCGGGGCCACGTAGTCCCAGGGCTGCTCGGTGGTGAACGCGGTTTCGGTGGCGCGGGTGACCAGGGTGGCGCGCATCATGGGCTCGTCGCCCACAATGCCCACCAGGCAGCCGCCCACTTTGAGCAGGTTCAGCAGTGCGGCGGGCACTTCGGCCACCGAGCCGCCCAGCACGATCAGGTCGTAGGGGGCTTGCGCTTCACAGGCCTTGAAGCCGCTGGCGGCCGCGTCGGCGTGCACCACGTCCACGTTGGTGATGCCCGCTTGTTGCAGGTTCAGGCGCGCCTGGGTGGCCAGCGCCCCGTCGATTTCAATGCTGCGCACGCTGCGGGCCTGGCTGCCCAGCATGGCGGCCATGTAGCCCGAGCCGGTGCCAATGTCCAGCACGGTGTCGGTGGCTTGCACGGCGGCGTCTTGCAGCAGGCGTGCCTGCACTTTGGGGGGCAGCATGCACTTGCCGGGCTGGGCGGGGGTGGTCAGGGGCACATCCAGGTCGGCAAACGCCACACCCTGGTACACCGCTGGCACAAAGGCTTCGCGGGGCAGGCTGCCCAGCAGGCCAAGCACGGCCGAATCGGCCACATCCCAGGGGCGAACCTGTTGCTCAACCATGTTGAAACGGGCTTTGTTCACGTCCAGGGTGACGGGGGTGGGGGCAGTGGCTGTGGTGCTCAATTTATACTCCGTGGGGTATGTTAACCGATGGTCTCTGATTTTACCGGGCCGCCCCACTTGCGGCGCAGCCATTGGCCCAGGTCGTCCATGTAGCAATACACCACCGGCACCACCACCAAGGTGAGGATGGAGGAGGTGATCACCCCGCCGATGACGGCTTGGCCCATGGGCGAGCGTTGTTCTGAACCCTCGGACAGCGCAAACGCCAGCGGCACCATGCCAAACACCATGGCCAGTGTGGTCATCAGGATGGGGCGCAGCCGCACCTTGGCGGCCAGCAGCAGTGCTTCGGTGCGGCCCATGGCGGGGTGGTCGGGGGTGCCTTCGCGTGCACGGATGGCAAAGTCCACCAGCAAAATGGCGTTTTTGGTCACCAAGCCCATCAGCATGATGATGCCGATGACCGAGAACATGCTCATGCTGGAGCCAAACGCCATCAGCGCCAACACCACGCCAATCAGGGTGAGCGGCAGCGAGGTCATCAGCGCCAGTGGCTGCAAGAAGCTTTTGAACTGGCTGGCCAGAATCATGTAAATGAAGATGACCGCCATGGCCAATGCCGACACGGCGTAGCCAAACGATTCCTGCATGTTTTTGGTCGAGCCGCCAAACTGGTAGCGGTAGCCGGGCGGGAAGGGCGTGGCATCCAGCACCTGGCGGATGTCGGCCGATACCTCGCCCGCCGTGCGGCCGTACACGTTGGCGTTGATGGACACCTCGCGGGTGAGGGCGCGGCGGTTGATTTGGCTGGCCCCGGTCGATTCCGTGACGGTGGCCACCTGGCCCACCCGCACCACGCGGGCACTTCCGTCGGCCTGGGTGCCCACCACCAGTGGCAGCCGGGCCAGGTCTTGTGGGGTTTGGCGGTCGGTGGCGGCCAGGCGCACGGTCACGTCGTAGGTCTGGTCGTCGGCGGCACGCCAGTTGCCCACGGTTTGCCCGGCCACCAGGGTGCGCAGGGCGGTGGACAGGGTGTTCACGCCCACGCCCAGGTCAGAAGCCGCCGTGGTTTTCAGGCGCAGGTCCACGGTGGGTTTGTTGTCTTTCACCGAGGAGTCCAAGTCCACCAGGCCTGCGGTGGGGCGAATCTGGTCCATCACCCGGCGGGTCAGGCGCTCCAGCTCTTTCAGGTCGGGGCCTTGCAGCGAAAACTCCACCTGCTTGTTGCCACCCACGCTGTCCAGCAGGCCCACATGGGTGACGTTGATGCCGCCCACCGTGCGCAGCCGTTCGCGCAACCGGGCCGACAACTGGTCGGCGCTGACTTGGCGCGCTTTGCGGTCGACCAAGCGGATGTAGAGGTTGGCGTAAATCTTCCCCTGGGCGTTGCCGGTGTTGAGCGTGGCCAGGGTGTAACGCACTTCGGGGAATTCGCGCACGATGGCTTCCACTTGGCGGGCTTTGGCCTCGGTGGTTTCCAGCGACGAACCGGCCGGGGTGTGGAAGGTGAGCGAGGTTTCAGAAAAATCGGCTTTGGGCACAAACTCGGTGCCCAGCAACGGCACCAGCGCCACGCTGGCCCCGAACACGGCCACGGCCATGCCCACCGTGGCCAGCTTGTGGCGCAACGACCAAGCCAGCACGTGCTGGTAGGTGTGGGCCAAGTCGTCTTGCATGCGGTCAATCCAGCCGGTGACGCGGCCTATGGAGCGGTCGTACCAGCCTTTGCGTGCCCCCGCTGCCTGGCCGTGGCCGTGCACCGCAGGGTCGTGCCACACCGAGGACAGCATGGGGTCGAGCGTGAAACTCACGAACATGGAAATCAAAATGGCCGCTGCCACGGTGATGCCGAACTCGTGGAAGAACTTGCCAATGATCCCGTCCATGAACCCGATGGGCAGAAACACCGCCACGATGGACAGCGTGGTGGCCAGCACCGCCAGCCCGATTTCGCGCGTGCCGTCCATGGCCGCTTGGTAGGCGGTTTTGCCCATTTGCAGGTGGCGCACGATGTTTTCGCGCACCACGATGGCGTCGTCGATCAGCAGGCCCACACACAGGCTCAGCGCCATCAGGGTGATCATGTTGATGGTGAACCCAAACAGGTTCATCACCATGAAGGTGCCGATCAGCGCAATGGGCAAGGTCAGCCCGGTGATGATGGTGGAGCGCCACGAGTTCAGGAACAAAAACACAATCAGCACGGTGAGGATGGCGCCCTCGATCAGCGTTTGCCGCACGTTGGTCACCCCCACGCGGATGGGGCGTGAGCCGTCTTGTACCTCTTGCAAGCGGTAGCCCGGTGGCAACTGGGCTTGCACTTCTTTCAAGGTGGCTTGCAGACCGTTGACCACGGCAATGGTGTTTTCGTCCTGCGTTTTTTGCACTTGCAGCAGCAGGGTGCGTTCGCCGTTGTACAGGGCCAGGTTTTCTTGCTCCACCGTGCCGTCCACCACCCGCGCCACCTGGCCCAGCCGCACGGGCTGGCCGTTGCGCCGGGCGACGATGAGCTGGGCAAATTCGGCTGGGTTGGCCACGCGGGCCTGCACCTGCACCACGCGTTCCTGGTCCCGGTTGCGCAGCGTGCCCAAAGGGGCGTCTTGGTTTTCGGTGCGCACCGCTGTGGCAATTTCGCTGGCGCTGACGCCGAAGGCTTCCATGGCCTGGGGCAGCAGCTCGATGTTGATGGCCCGGCGTGTGCCACCCACCACCGTGACCGAACCCACACCGCGCACGTTCTCCAGCCGCTTTTTGAAGGTTTGTTCGGCCCACTGCGTCAGCTCGGCGGCGTTCGGCGCCTTGCCCTGACTGGCGTCGGGCAACACGGCCACCGACCAGATGGCCCGGCTGGCGGGGTCAAAGCGCAGCACCTTGGGGTCGCTCACCTCGTCGCGCAGGCTGGGCTGCAGCAGGGCCACTTTTTCGCGCACGTCTTCGGCCGCCTTTCGCGCTTGCATGTGCAGGCCGAACTCGATGATGACCACCGACTGGCCCTGGTAGCTGCGCGAGGTCAGGCTGTTGATGCCTGCGATGGTGTTGACCGCTTCTTCCACCTTTTGGGTGACTTCGGTCTCGACAATTTCAGGCGCTGCCCCGGGGTATTCGGTGGTGACCACCACCACCGGGAAGTCGATGCTGGGGAACTGGTCCACCTGCAGGCGCTGGAAGCTGAACAGCCCCATCACCACAAAAGCCAGCATCACCATGGTCGCAAAGACCGGGTTGCGCAGCGAAACCTGGGTGAACCACATGGTGCTGGGCGCTCAGGGTTTGGCGGCGGGGGCCGTGGCTGTGGAGGCGGTCGCCACAGGGGTGGGCAGGGTGACAGCGGTGTTTTCTTGAATAAATCCGGCCCTACCGCTTGTCAGTATTGAATTGTTTGCTATGCCTGATACCAGTGCGCCCAGGCCTGTTTCAGGGCCTTCCATCGCACCTTGGGCCAACACCTGCACGGGTGTGTGGGCCACGCGTGTGCCGCCTTCCGTGGCCACGAGCTGTTGCACATAAGGCTGGGGCTTGTCGTTGCGGATGGCGTTGGCGGGCACGCGCACGCCGCTGCGCTGGCCCACGGCCACACGCCCGTCGGCAAACAAGCCGTGGCGCAGGCCGGGTGTGTTGTCCAGCTTCAGGTAGGCCAGCACCGAGCGGCTGCCGGTTTGGGCGGCGGGGCTGATGCGCACCACACGGGCTTGCACCGGCTGGGGCAGGCCCTCCACTTGCACGGTGGCGGTTTGGCCCACAGCCAGTTGGGCGGCATCGGCGGGGGGCAGGGCGGCTTCCAGTTCCAGGGTCGACAAGTCCACCACCTCCAGCACACGGGCGTCCACGCCCACACGCTCGCCGTTTTGCACCAGGCGGGCGGCCACCTGGCCGTTGAGGGGGCTGCGCAGTGCGGTGTCGGCCAAGGCTTTTTGCGCAATGTCCTGGGCGGCCAATGCCGCGCGGTGGTTGGCCTGCGCCGCGTCCAGGTTGGCCAGCGAGGTGTCGAGCGCGGTTTTGGAAATGAACCCTTGGGCCACCAGCGCTTGGTTGTTGTCCAGGCTGCGGCGGGCGATGTCCACCTGGGCGGCGGCGGCTTGGGCCTGCTGGCGGGCCTGTTGCACGCGGGCGTTGTATTCGGTGGTGTCCACGCGGGCCAGGGTTTGGCCCGCGGTCACGCGGTCACCTTCGCGCACGGTCAGACCTTGGATTTCACCGGCCACACGGGCTTTGAGCACCGCCGTTTGGGTGGCTTTCACGGTGCCCGAAACAGCCACGCTTTGCACCAGCGTGCCTTGTGTGGCCCGCACGGTGTCCTGGGCTGACAGCTCAAACGCCACCGGTGTTTTCAGTTGGGCAGCTGCGGCTTGTGCAGCGTTGGCTTTGCTTTGTCGGGCCAGGTAGGCGCGGCCCACGCCAGCGGCCAGGGCCAGCACCACGGCGGCCCACAGGGCACGTTTCAACCAGGTGTTCATGTGTGTGAGGGGGGTGTAGGTGGGGGGCAGGCTTGCAGGCCCCGCAAAAGGATGTCGGCCTGGCTGGCCACGAACGTGGCCGGGTCCACACTGGGCATGCCCCCGGTGCCAGCGGCACAGCAAGGGGCCATGGAGTGTTTCCACAGGATGATGAAAATCATCGGCGCGATGATGCTGTAGGTGGCGTAGCCCACGTCAAGCTCGCGGAATTCGCCGCGCGCCACGCCACGCTGCAAAATGCGGCGGATCAGGTCATTGCCAGGCTCTATGACCTCTTGGCGGTAAAAATCGGCCACCTCGGGGAAGTGGTGTGCCTCGGTCATCACCAGTTTGGTGATGCCCGACACCTGGGTGGCCCCCACGCGTTCCCACCACTGCTGCATGCAGTAGCGCACCATGTCGCTGGTGTTGCCCGTGAAAGTCTCAAACTCTGCGTTCCATTCGGCAAACAGTCCCGACAGGTGGTGCTGCACCACGGCCTTGAACAGTTCCACCTTGCTCGGGAAATACAAAAACAGCGTGCCTTTGGACACGCCGGCGCGTTGCGCCACCTCTTCCACCCGCGTGGCGGCAAAGCCTTTTTCCACAAACAAATCGAGCGCCGCGCCCAGCAACTCGCCGGGGCGGGCGTCTTTGCGGCGCTCCCGCTTCTGGCGCACCTCGGCGGGTGCGTCTTCGCTGGGTATGGGGGTGGGTGTCAGGGCAGAGGGCATTTTATTGACCGATGGGTCAGTAATATAGCCCAGCTTGGGGGCACTGTGTGCCCAGGTGGTCAAGGCATGCCGTAAAAGCGCCGAATGCCGTCCCACGCGGCCTGCGGGTCGTCCACGTAGGTGATCAGCGCCAGGTCTTCGGGGGAAATGGTGCCTTCTTCCACCAGCACCTCGAAGTTGAACAAGCGCTTCCAGTAATCGCTGCCAAACAGGAAGATGGGCACGGGCTTGGCCTTGCGGCACTGCACCAGGGTGATCACTTCAAACAGTTCGTCCAGCGTGCCAAAGCCGCCGGGGAAGGCCACCAAGGCCTTGGCGCGCATCATGAAATGCATTTTGCGCATGGCGAAGTAGTGAAACTTGAAGCTCAGGTGCGGCGACACCCAGGGGTTGGCCCCTTGTTCGTGGGGCAGGGCGATGTTCAGGCCCACGGTGGGGGCGCCGGCCTCGCTGGCCCCGCGGTTGGCCGCTTCCATGATGCCGGGGCCACCGCCGGTGCACACAAAAATCTGGTCGTCTTTGGCGCAGCAGGTGCTGTATTCGGCCACCATGCGGCCAAAGGCGCGGGCTTGTTCGTAATACACGGCGTTGCGCAACAAGGTGTGTGCTTTGGCCAGCGTGGCGGCATCGCCACTGGCCTGGGCTTGTGCCACACGTTGCTCGGCCTCTTCCTGCGACACAAAACGTGCGCTGCCGTACACCACCACCGTGTTGTGAATGCCAGCTGCTTGTTGCGCCAAGTCGGGCTTGAGCATTTCCAGTTGGATGCGGATGCCACGGGTTTCACGCCGCAGCAAAAACTCGGGGTCGGCAAAGGCCAGGCGGTGTGCAGCGCCTTCCAGTGGCGTGCCCTGGTCGGCATGGGATTGCAGTTCGGCCCAGGCATCTGCCAGGCGGTCGGTGCTGAGGTTTTGGGTGGTTTGCATGGTGTGTGCTGTGGTGCCAGTGGTGTGTGCGAGCCACCAGCTTACAGCCCCCGCGTGGCAGCCCGTGTTTTCCGTGGCGCAATAAAAAAAGCCCCTTTCGGGGCCTTCAGCAACGCAACGGCCCGCACGGGGCGGGAGGAGGCGCATTACACGCGCTTGCGGTATTCGCCGGTGCGGGTGTCGATTTCGATTTTGTCGTCTTGTGCCACAAACAAAGGCACGGCCACTTCAAAGCCGGTGGCGATTTTGGCGGGTTTCAAAACCTTGCCAGAGGTGTCGCCTTTCACAGCAGGTTCGGTCCAGGTGATGACGCGCTCGACGCTGGTGGGCAGTTCCACAGAGATGGCTTTGCCGTCGTAGAACACCACTTCAACGGTCATGCCGTCTTCCAGGTAGTTCAGTGCGTCGCCCATGTTTTCGGCTTCGACTTCGTACTGGTTGTATTCGGTGTCCATGCAAACGTACATGGGGTCAGCGAAGTAAGAGTAGGTGCACTCTTTCTTGTCCAGAATGATCTGGTCCATTTTGTCGTCGGCCTTGAACACCACTTCGGTGCCGAAGTTGGCGATCAGGCTTTTCAGCTTCATGCGCACGGTGGCCGAGTTGCGGCCGCCGCGGCTGTATTCGGTTTTCAGGACAACCATGGGGTCCTTGCCGTGCATGATGACGTTGCCGGCGCGAATTTCTTGAGCGATTTTCATAACAGTTCTGAAAAGTAATGCCGCCCTTTGGACGCAAGTTTCAGGGCAGGTTTGAGGCGGGGTGCCGGGGTGGTGTGTGGCCCGGGCACCAAGCCCTGGCTCAACCAGTCAACCCAAGATTTTACCTTGGGCCGGTGGTGTGCCACTTTTGCCCACCGCCATGGGGAAAACGGGGCGGCCAGGGTGGCGAAAAATGCGGCTGTAAAAAAACCCCAAGTAAGCCAGTTACTTGGGGTTCCATTTGGCGGAAGCGGTGAGATTCGAACTCACGGATGGTTTCCCACCGCCGGTTTTCAAGACCGGTGCAATCGACCACTCTGCCACACTTCCGAAGCCCCGTATTCTAGCCGACGACCAAACGTATGCCCGGCATCACCTGCTCTGTTTCGGTTCGGCGTTCCAGCGCCAAGCGCATGTTTTCCTGGGCCACTTCGGTGTGTTCGGCGGCCAGGGCCTGGGCGCGGCTGCCTTCGCCGCGTTTCATGGCCTCAACCAGCATGTGGTGCTGGCGGTGGGCGTACAGCATCCAGTCGCGGTCCAGTGCCACCGAGCCCTGCATGGGCAGCATGGCCGACGCGGGGGCAAACGGCAGGCGGTTGTTCAGCGCCACGGCGCGTTGCAGTGCGCGGTTGCCGCTGGCCACCAGCACCAACTCATGGAAGCGGTCGTTCATGCCGGCGTAAGCGGCATAGCTTTCCAGTGTGAGCGGGTTGGCCGCCAGCAGACGGTCACCTTCATCCAGGCAGGCCTGCAGATCGCCTTGCAGCTGGCGTGACACGCCGTGTTCGGCCACCAGGCGTGCGGCCATGCCTTCCAAGTGGCCGCGCACGGCAATGGCGTCGCGCACTTCCTGTGCGGTGAAAGGGCGGGCCACATAGCCACCGGTGTCGTTCACCTGCACCAGGCCTTCTTGTTCCAGCGTGACCAATGCGGCCCGCACCGGCGTGCGCGAAGCGCCCAGCCGCTCGGCCAGTTGCTGCTCGGCCAAACGCTGGCCGGGCTCGAAGTCGCCCCGCAAAATCAGGTCGCGCAGCTGGATCAAAACGGTTTCTTGCAGGCTCATGGCGGCAACTGTACACTGAACAATAATAACGGTATACCGTTTTAAATTCTCAGGATACAGGCATGAAAGCAGAGCACAACGAACTCATCACCCGCGTGGGGCCCGGCACACCCGGCGGGCAATTGCTGCGCCAGTACTGGCAGCCTGTGGCCCTGCTGGACGAGTTTGACCCCGCGCTTGACCCGCGCATGGCCATCCGCCCGGTGAAGGCCGTGCGCCTGCTGGGGCAAGACCTGGTGTTGTTCCGCAACACAGACGGCGCGTTTGGCCTGCTGGACCGCGACTGCCCCCACCGTGGGGCCGATCTGGCCTATGGCCGCAACGACGGCGACGGCCTGCGCTGCCCGTTCCATGGCTGGAAGTTCGACATCACCGGCCAATGCACGCAAACGCCCGCTGAACCCACAGGCAGCACGCTGTGCACCCGCATCAAACAACGCAGCTACCCGCTGGTGGAAAAGGCCGGGGTGTTGTTTGCCTGGCTGGGGGCCGAGGGGGCAGAGCCGCCGCCATTCCCGGCGTTGGACTGTTTCACCGCACCCGCCACACACAGCTTTGCCTTCAAAGGCCTGTGGCACTGCAATTGGTTGCAGGCGTTCGAGGTGGGCATTGACCCGGCACACGCGTCGTTTTTGCACCGGTTTTTCAACGACGAAACGCTGGACGAAAGTTACGGCCGCCAGTTTCGCGGGGCCAGCCTGGGCGAGCTGGACGGCCAGCGCCTGCCCATGACCAAGGTGATGCGCGAGTTTGACCAGCCCGACATTTCGTTCGAGGCCATGCCCTACGGCCTGCGGCTGACGGCGCTGCGCCACATCAACGATGCCATCACGCATGTGCGGGTGACCAATGCGGTGTTTCCGCAGACCTTCGTCATTCCGCTGTCTGAAACCATGACCATCACGCAGATGCATGTGCCGGTGGATGACACCCGGAATTACTGGTACGCCTTTTTCACCAGCTTTGCCGAGCCGGTGGACAAAACCACCATGCGCAACCAGCGGCTGGAAGCCGTGACGCTGCCCGACTACATCCCCAAAAGCGGCCGCCACAACCACTGGGGTTTCAACGCCGAAGAACAGCGCGACCGCACCTACCTGGGGATGGGCGAGAGCGACATCAATGTGCACGACCAGTGGGCTTGCGAAAGCATGGGCGCCATTCAAGACCGCACGCGGGAGCACCTGGGCACGTCTGACAAAGTGATCATGGCCAACCGGCGCAACCTGATCAAAGCCATTGAGACCGTGCAGGCCGGTGGGCAGGCCCCTTGTTTGGCCGACCCCGCGCTGGCCGTCCAGCGCTTCGGCCCCGACACGGTGGACGGCATTGCCCCCGCCGCGCAGTGGGCCCAGTGGTGGCGCGACGCGGTGACTGCCAAGCGGACCGCCGCGCCGTGGCCAGCCGCCCGTGAGGTGGCCGCGCCCGCGCCGGTGAACACCACCGACGGGGCTGGCCGGTGAGTGCGCCCGGTGATGCGGTGCCTCACTTCGCACACCGCTGCGGTGTTGATAGTGAACAACGCAATACAGATGTGCGCCAGGCCCTTAAAAACATCGAAAAAAGCGGTGTGGAGCTGGTGCGGCTGGCCTGGTGTGACACCCACGGCGTGTTGCGCGGCAAAACGCTGACCACCGCAGCCGCCCTCAAGGCGCTGAACGATGGGGTGGGCATGGTGGGCACGCTGCTGCTGAAAGACACCGGCGACCGCACGGCCTACAAGGTGTTCGAGCCCGGCGGCACGGCCGACTTGCCCGCCGGTTTTGCCGGGGCCAGCAACCTCATGCTGCTGCCCGACCCCACCAGTTTTCAGGTGTTGCCCTGGGCACCCGGCACCGGGTGGCTGCGTTGCCAAGCGTGGTTTCAAGACGGCACGCCCGTGGCGCTGGACACGCGGCGCGTGCTGCAAACCGCGTTGGCCCGTTTGACCGAGCGCGGCCTGGGCCTGGTGTGTGGGCTGGAGGTGGAGTTCCACATCTACCGCATCAAAGACACGCAGCACGGCGCTGACCTCGACCCCGAACTGGCTGCCTGGCCCGGACTGCCGCCCGCCGTGAGCCTGATTCACCCCGGCTTCAACATGCTGTCCGAGGGCTGGGCCGACATGGCCGACGAGCCCTTGCGCATCGTGCAGCACACGGCGCAGGCGTTGGGCCTGCCGCTCACATCACTCGAAATTGAACTGGGCCCCAGCCAGGTGGAGGCCGTGTTTGCCGCCACCGATGCGCTCACCGCCGCCGACAACATGGTGCGGTTTCGCAACGGGGTGCGCCAGGCGCTGCGCCGCGCGGGCTACCACGCCACCTTCATGTGCAGGCCGCCATTTGCACACATCATGTCCAGCGGCTGGCACTTGCACCAGTCGGTGGTGGACCTGGCCACCGGGGCCAATGCCTTTGTGCGGCCAGCCGCTGCGGCTGACACCACGCCGCTGGACGCGTCGCACACGCTGTCAGACACCGGCTGCGCCTGGCTGGCCGGGCTGCTGGCCCACGCCCAGGGCATGACCGCGCTGTGTGCCCCCACGGTGAATGGCTTCGGCCGCTTTCAGCCCAACGCGCTGGCACCCCATGCAGCGGTGTGGGGTGCCGACAACCGGGGTGCGATGTTGCGCGTGGTGGGGGGGGCGGGCGACCCCGCCACCCGCATTGAAAACCGCCTGGGCGAGCCCGCCGCCAACCCCTATCTGTACATGGCCGCGCAGGTGTACGCGGGGCTGGACGGCTTGGCCCGTGGGCTGGTGCCGCCGCTGGCCACCGAGTCGCCCTACGCTGCGGGGGGTGACTCCAGCCTGGCGCTGCCCCACAGCTTGCCCATGGCGCTTGACGCCCTGGCAGCAGACCCAGCCCTCAACGCGGGGCTGGGCGAAGACTGGGTGCGCTACTTCACCCGCATCAAGCAGTCAGAATGCCAGCGCCACGCCCAGGCCGAAGACCGGCTGGACTTCGAGCGCCGCGAGTATTTCAGCCGCTATTGACCCCCTTCAAACCCGCTCACCTACATGATCACCGTTCACTTCATTGCCCACCAAAACCCTTCAGACCCAGGCTCTGCGCAGGTCAGCGTCAAGCCTGGCAGAAGCCTGATGCACGCCGCCCAATCGGGCAACGTCGACGGCGTGGCCGCCGACTGCGGTGGCAGCCTGACCTGCGCCACCTGCCACGTGAGGGTGCGCGAGCCCTGGCTGGGCAAGCTGCCCGCGATGGGCCCCGATGAAGACAACATGCTGGACTTTGCCGCCGCCGCGCGCCAACCCAACAGCCGCCTGGCTTGCCAGATCACACTGACCGACGCGCTCGACGGGCTGCAGGTGGACTTGCCCGACACGCAGTACTGAACGGGTTAATGTGTTGTTCATCTGAGGGGGCTAAAACGCGGGCACATCTGCAACTTGCACCGCCCCCATGACCGCCCCAACGCCCCACGCCCAATCCCCACGTTTTTCCCTGTTGACCCGTTTGCTGGCGCTCTCAGCCGTCACCGCCCTGATGGCCGGCTGTGGGTCGTCTGTGACCCCTTGGAGCGAAAACCTGGTGTGTGCGGGCACCGAAACCGTGTCCACCGAGATCAACCGGGGCCAAGGGGCCTTGGACATGCAGCAAAAAATGCCCTACGCCATTCGCCTGAGCGCCCGGATGGGCGATGGGCGCATGTACGTGAAGTCGCACACGCTGGACACCACGCCTTCCACCGACGGCTACCAGCGCTTCAGAACCGACGGCCCACACGTGTGGATGGTCACGCAATACGAGCCCACCCAGCGAGAGCTGCGCCTGATCGGTGAGCGCAAGCTGGTGGTCGCCGACGAGCAACAAACCATCCGCACCGTGGGCCGCTACAGCTGCACGCCGTCCAGCGGGCCGTTGCTGGCCCAGCCCACCTGAGCGGCTTTTCACCCGCCCCATGAAAAAGGCCCGCTCGTGCGGGCCTTGTCATTTGGCGCAGGGGGCAATGCCTGTCACGCGCTGGGCACTGGCGTGCCAGAGTTCACGCACAGCGCCATGTTCAGTGCCTTGATGGCCGTTTTGTAGTCTTCGCGCTCGATCACGAACTGCATGTTCACCTGGCGCAGGGTTTGCGACACGCAGTTCACGTTCACACCCGCATTGGCCAGCGCTTGCGCCGCTTTGGCCAACACGCCTGGGATGCTGATGTTGGAGCCGATGGCACACACAATGGCGTTTTGCTTGACCGTGACCACCTGGTACTGCGCTTCCAGCTCGGCCACCAGTTCGGGGGTGACCTGGTTGTCCCACACCAGGTGGGCAATCGAGTTGGCGTTGGTGGCCTTCAAGATGTAACTGATGTTGTGCTGGGTGAAGATGGACATCAGCCCCGCGTCAAAGCCCACCGTGCCCACCATGCTGGGGTCGTGAATTTCCACCAGGGTCACCTTGTCGGTGCCGGTGACGATTTCAACCCGCGCGCGCTCACCCACAAAGTCTTTGGTGATGAGGGTGCCGGGGTGGTCGGGCTCGAAGGTGTTTTTCAGGCGAATCGGGATGCTGGCCAGCTCCATGGGCTTGGCGGCCTTGGGGTGGATGGCTTCCATGCCCACGTCGGCCAGCTGGTCGGCCACGTCGTAGTTGGTGGCGCCCACAATCACCGCGTTTTCCAGTCCCACCAGGTTGGGGTCGGCCGACGACAGGTGGAATTCCTTGTGAATGACGGCCTCGGCAGGGCGAACCTCGACGGCAATTTTGCTGAAGGTCACTTCAGAGTACCCGCGGTCAAACTCGCGCATGATGCCTTCGGTGCCTTTGGTGTAACCGGTGGCCACGATCACGTTGTGGGCAATGTCCAGGCCTTTGAAGCTGTTGGCAATGCGCTCGTCAATCGTCCAGGCCTCGTTGTCGTCAAAACCGGCCAGGTCCATCAGGATGGCGGGCACGCCGTTGGCTTTCAGAATTTCCACCGAGTTGAATGCGCTGTGCGATTCGCCAATCGAGGCCAGCACCTCGCGGGCGGCCAGCAGCACGTCTTTGCGGTCCAGGTAGCCGCTGGCCAGCACGTGGTGCATGGCGCCCAGGTACTCGCGGGCCTGGGCAATGCGGCGGTCGATGAAGGCATCTGCCACGTCCAGCGGCAGGCCCAAGTCGGCAAAACCAGCGTTCAGTTTTTTCAGGCTGGTGGCCAGCCCTGCCAGCGCGTCCTGGTAGCCCTTGCCCTCGGCAAACAGGGCGTAAATGCCACGCTCGCCGGTTTTTTTGTGTTCCAACAGCTGGTTGGTCACGCCCGAGTAGGCCGACACCACGTAAATGCGGCCGTTGATGCGCGACTTGTCGTGCAACATGATGTGCCGCAGCACATCGCCGAAAGCGGACATGGACGTGCCGCCGATTTTCTCGACGGAAATCATGGAAGGAGAAGCGTCTGACATGGACGGGCTCGCTGGGGCAGTGGGTTGGAGGGACGGTGTGGAAAACCCTCTATTGTCCACCAAGGCCCGCGTGCACTTTTGTGCTGGGTGGTCCAGCCTGCGATTGTTCAACCGGCAGTGGTCGTGGTCACCCCGGGTTGACCGCTGTGCCCCTCACCCCGCCGCCAACAGCCCCCGCTTCTCAATAAAAGCCACGACCTCGGCCAACCCGGTGTTCGTTTTCAGGTTGGTCATCACAAACGGCTTCAGGCCCTGGGCGTTGGTGCGCATGCGGATGGTGTCGGCTTCCATCACGGCCAAATCAGCGCCTACGTGGGGGGCCAGGTCGGTTTTGTTGATGACGAACAGGTCGCTTTTGGTGATGCCGGGGCCGCCCTTGCGGGGGATTTTTTCGCCTGCGGCCACGTCGATCACATAAATGGTCAAGTCGCTCAGCTCGGGGCTGAAGGTGGCGGCCAGGTTGTCGCCGCCGCTTTCCACAAACACCACGTCGGCGTTGGGAAACTTCTCCAGCATGCGGTCGATGGCTTCCAGGTTGATGGACGCGTCTTCGCGGATGGCGGTGTGCGGGCAGCCGCCGGTTTCCACGCCCACGATGCGCTCGGCATCCAGCGCGCCGCTCACGGTCAGCAGGCGCTGGTCTTCCTTGGTGTAGATGTCGTTGGTGATGGCCACCAGGTCGTACTGCTGGCGCATGGCTTTGCACAGCATTTCAAGCAAGGTGGTTTTGCCGGAGCCCACCGGCCCGCCGATGCCCACGCGCAGGGGAGGGAGTTTTTTGGTGCGATTCGGAATGTGGTGCAGTGCGGTCATGTGTTTTAAAAAGAGTAGCTGCAAACGCTTGACAGACAAGCGCTAGGAGCGAAAAAGCCTTGAATATTGCGTTTCGTGCTGTGCCGACAGAATGGCCAGCATGGGGGTGAAGGCTTGGCGCTGCTCGTCGGGCAGGGCAATGGCGCTGTCCACCGCCGCCGGAATGGCCTGCAACAAGCGGGCCAATATGCGCTGGCCGCCGGTTTGCCCCAGCGGCACGGCCTTAATGGCGGCCTGCGCCATGTTCTCGGCCCAGCCAAACGCGCAGGCCAGCACGCAGTCGCGCACGGGGGCGGCGGTTTGTGCGGCGGCCAAGGCAAACGCCACGGGCCAGGTGGGTGGCAGGTCGCGGGCAAAGGCCAGGTGGCGCTCAAGCCGTTGCACGGCTTCGGCTGACGCCTCTGGCGTGGGCAATTGCCGCAGCCATTCCAGCAACGAGCGCCCGGTTTGCTGGGTTTGCTGGCGCAGTTCGCTGCTTTCGCGGGTGGTCAGCACCCAGGTGTTCAGCTCGGTCACGCGGGGCAGGTCGCTTTGCCGCCAGGCGGCCATGGCTTGCGCCACCACGGCCAGGTCAGACCGCGCCTGGCTCAAGAGCAGTTGGTCGGTCAGCCACTGGCTGGCTTGCGCCTCATTGGTGACCAGGCCTTTGTCCACCGCACTTTCCAGCACCTCTGAGTACGAAAACCCGCCCACCGGCAGCGCGGGCGAGGCGAGCCACATCAGGTGCAGGCGGTCGTGCGCCTCAGTGATCATGACCGTGCCCATGGTCATGGCCGCAGCCTGGGCCGTGCACGTGGGGAGCGGGCGCCGCCTTCACGGCGATGCCGAGGGGTTTGCCACGAACGGGTGGGGCCGCTTCAGGGGCATGCGGGTGCGCGTGTGAATGGTCATGGCCGTGGCCGCTGTGGCCGTGTCCACCCTGGTCGCCATGGGCGGTGTAGGCACCGTTTTCGGGCTCGAACGGTTCGTTCACCTCGGCCACGATCAGGTGCATGCGTTGCAGCATCTCGGCCAGCACGTGGTCGGGTTCGATCTTCAGGTGGTCGGGCTGCAGCTCAATGGGCACGTGGCGGTTGCCCAGGTGGTAGGCCGCGCGAATCAGGTCGAACGGGGTGCCGTGTGCGCTGCAGTGGGTGATGCGCAGCACCGGCTGGGGCGCGGCGAGCACACGCACCATGGAGCTGTCTTCGGCCAGCAGCACGTCGCCACCGCGCACGGCGGTGCCGCGGGGCAAAAACACGCCCAGCGCGCGGCCCTGGCTGTCGGTGGCATCAAAGCGGCTTTTCTGACGCACGTCCCAGTCCAGTTCGATGGTGGTGGCGCGCTTCAGCAGCACATTGGCCAGGCCCTGACCTTGGGGGATGAGTTTGGAGCAGGTGAGCATGGTGGGGGTTTATGTGGCGTGTGTTCGGTGGGGGTGAATGCAGGTTGAAGGCTCAAGGCCCGTCGGGGTCGCGCATGCGCTTGGGAATGTCACGTCGGGTGTGCAACACGCGCCACACGTCGATGTGGTCCTGCCGTTCCAGGTAAAACACCAAAAAGGGGTGGCGTGACAGTGGCCAAGCACGCAGGCCGGGCAGCCCCAGCGTTTGCCCGAACTGTGGCGAACCGGTGGACGCGTACCGCCCGATGTGGGTGTAGGCCTGTTCCAGCGCGTCGATGAACCCGCTGGCCGCTGCCGGTGCGTTTTCTTGCAGGTAGAAGCCGATGGCCGCGTCCACATCCAGGTTGGCTTGTGCGCGTGGAATGACGGGTTTGGTTTTCAAGCGGGCGCACCTGGCTCGGTGTGGGCACGCACCCGTTGGCGCAAGGCCGCGAAGTACGTGGCGCTGGCCACTTCAGCGGGTGCGGATGCCGCCCCTTGCAGCAGCAGTGTGCGCAGCTGGCGCCGGTCCTGGTCGGTGCGGATCAGTTCGCGCACGTACTCGCTGCTGGTGCCGTAGCCGCCTTCGGTGACTTGGCTGTCCACAAAAGCTTTGAGGCTGTCCGGCAGGGAAATGTTCATGGTGCTCATGTTGCAAGCATACGGTTTTTGGCAAATTTTGGCAAAACCGACGGTTGCTGTGGGCTTTGGCTTTGGGGCGATCGGCTTCAGTGATCGGTGCCGCTTGCCGCCACTTTTTACCGCCTGTGGCTACTTCTTGCAGTACGCAAACACCCACATGGGGTCTTGCAGCCCGGGGCGTGGTGGGGTGCGGTGGCGGGCGTCGTAATGGTCAGCGGCCCCCAGGTTTTCAATGAACAGCCAAGCGGGTGGGTCGGGCTGCACCATCAGTGGCTTCAACTGCTTGTCAAAAAAGTACACGCCATGGGGCCGCTGGCGCTCGGCCTTGTCCTGGCCGGGCAGGGGCGTTTGGACGAGGTGGTTGGCGCCGTAGCCGTTGGTGCGGCCCATCTCAAACTTGAACAGCGTGCCCCGCTGGGGGTGTGTGATGCGGGCCCGTGCCGTGACCTGGGCATCGTGTGGCGAACGGGCTTCGTAGAAAGACAGCACAAAGCCCTGGCCGCCTGAATCGCGAAACACCGCGCGGTCCAGCTCGCAGCCGGCGGCGTGTGCCGCCCCCAAGGCCATGGCGCAGCCCCCGATCCAAGCCATGCAAACGGTGTGCAAGAAGGAGGCTGTTGCCATGTGGGGGGCGGTGGGGCACACGCCGGCCCCCATCCCAGGGGCACGGGTCACCTTCAGGCGGGGAAAGACGGGAATTGGATGCCCGCCATCTGTTGCGCCAGTCGCACCACTTGGCAGCTGTAACCGAACTCGTTGTCGTACCACACATACAGCACCACGTTGCGTCCGTTGGCGATGGTGGCCGGTGCGTCCACCACACCCGCGTGGCGCGAACCCACCAAGTCGCTGGAGACGATTTCGGTGGAGGAGCTGTAGTCAATCTGCTCTTGCAACTCGGGGCTCAGTGCGCAATCGCGCAGGTAGGTGTTGAGCGCTTCCTTGGTGGTTTCAGCCGCCAGCGTCAGGTTCAGGATGGCCATGCTCACGTTGGGCGTGGGCACGCGGATGGCATTGCCGGTCAGCTTGCCAGCCAGATGGGGCAGTGCCTTGGCAACGGCCTTGGCCGCACCGGTTTCGGTGATCACCATGTTGAGCGGTGCGCTGCGTCCGCGGCGCTCTGCCTTGTGGTAGTTGTCGATCAGGTTCTGGTCGTTGGTGAACGAGTGCACGGTTTCCACGTGGCCATGCTCAATGCCAAACTTGTCGCTGATGGCCTTGAGCACCGGCACGATGGCGTTGGTGGTGCAACTGGCGGCGGTGACGATTTTGTCGTCGTCGGTCAGGTCGCCGCTGTTGATGCCGTACACGATGTTCTTGAGCGAGCCCTTGCCGGGCGCCGTCAGCAGCACGCGAGACACGCCCGGGCTCTGCAGGTGCAGTGACAGGCCGGCCTCATCGCGCCAGGAGCCGGTGTTGTCGATCACGATGGCGTTGTGGATGCCGTGGGCCGTGTAGTCGATCTTGTCGGGGCCTTCGCCGTTGATGACCTTGATGAACACACCGTTGGCGATGATGCCGCTGTTCTCGTTGTCCACCACGATGGAGCCGTTGAACGGGCCGTGCACCGAGTCGCGGCGCAGCAGCGCAGCGCGCTTTTCGAGGTCATTGACCTTGCCCTTGCGGACCACGATGGCGCGCAGGCGCATCTTGTTGCCCTTACCGGTGCGCTCGATCAGCAGGCGTGCCAGCAGGCGGCCGATGCGGCCGAAACCGTACAGAACGATGTCGCGCGGTTCTTTGATCAGAGATTCCGAATGGCCCACGATGGGTGCCAGCTCTTCACGCAGAAAATCAGCCGCAGAAACCCCTTCGCCCCTGGCGCGCCACTTGTTCGTGAGGCGTCCCAGGTCAATTTTGGCGGGGGCCAGTTCCAGGCCTTCCATTGCCACCACCAGCTGGAAGCTGTGCTGAATGGACAGCTCTTCACCCGTGTACTGGCGCGCAAAACGGTGCGTCTTGAGGATGTCCACCGTCGTCACGTTGTTGATGGCGCGCCCGTAAATCCGCATCAGCATGCCTTTGTTGCGGTACAGCCTGCCGATGATTGGCAGCATCTGCTCGGCCAACTCCAGACGTTGGATGTAGTTTTGCAGCAGTTGATCTTCTTTGTCGATGCTCATGTGTTCTCCGGAATCATTGATGTGCGAGGCAAGGTAAAACCCGAAATATTGTCCTCTCTCGGTCTTACGGTGATCTTGCCTCTGTCCGGGAACGCGCCACGGCCTGCCCCTTGGGCTGGGGCAAGTGCCATGCGAAGGGGGTTAAAACAAGAAATACCGCTGCGCCATGGGCAGCACGGTGGCGGCCTCGCAGGTCAGCAGTTGGCCGTTGGCTTTCACGGCGTAGCTTTGCGGGTCGATGTCCATGGCCGGGGCCAGGTCGTTGTGCACCATGTCGGCCTTGCGCACCTGGCGGATATTTTGCACGGCGGAAATTCTCTTTTTAAGAGCAAACTTTTCTTTCACGTCAAGCGCCAGAGCACTTTTTGACACAAAAGTGATGCTGCTTTGCGTCAGGCTGCTGCCAAAGCTGCCGAACATGGGGCGGTAGTGCACCGGCTGTGGCGTGGGGATGGATGCATTGGGGTCACCCATCGCGGCCAGGGCGATGCTGCCGCCTTTGAGCACCAGCGCGGGTTTCACGCCGAAGAAGGCGGGTTTCCACACCACCAGGTCGGCCCACTTGCCCACTTCCACCGAACCGATTTCGTGCGCCATGCCGTGGGCCAGCGCGGGGTTGATGGTGTATTTGGCGATGTAGCGCTTGACGCGGTAGTTGTCGTTGCGCGGGTTGGCCTCCACCGGCTCGCTTCGGCCGGCGGCGGGTGCCAGCCAGCCGCGCTGCTGTTTCATTTTGTCGGCCGTTTGCCAGGTGCGGATCAGCACCTCGCCCACGCGGCCCATGGCCTGGCTGTCGCTGCTCATGATGCTGATGGCACCCAGGTCGTGCAGGATGTCTTCGGCGGCAATCGTCTCTTTGCGGATGCGGCTTTCGGCAAAGGCCAGGTCTTCGGCAATGGCTGGGTCCAGGTGGTGGCACACCATCAGCATGTCCACGTGCTCGTCCAGCGTGTTGACGGTGTAGGGGCGCGTGGGGTTGGTGCTGCTGGGCAGCACATAGGGCTCGCCCACCATTTTCAGGATGTCGGGGGCATGGCCGCCGCCCGCGCCCTCGGTGTGGAAGGTGTGGATGCAGCGGCCCTTGATGGCGGCAATGGTGTCTTCCACAAAGCCCGACTCGTTGAGCGTGTCGGTGTGGATGGCCACTTGGGTGTCGGTTTCATCGGCCACCGTCAGGCAGTTGTCGATGGCGGCGGGCGTGGTGCCCCAGTCTTCGTGTAATTTGAGGCCAATGGCCCCGGCGTTGATCTGCTCGTGCAGCGCGGCGGGCAGGCTGGCGTTGCCCTTGCCCAGAAAGCCCAGGTTCATGGGGAAGGCGTCTGCGGCGCGCAGCATCTGCTCGATGTGCCAGGGGCCGGGGGTGCAAGTGGTGGCAAAGGTGCCGGTGGCGGGGCCGGTGCCGCCGCCGATCATGGTGGTGACGCCGCTGGTCAGCGCTTCTTCGATCTGCTGTGGGCAGATGAAGTGGATGTGGCTGTCCATGCCCCCGGCGGTGACGATGCTGCCCTCGCAGCTGATGATTTCGGTGCCGGGACCGATGATGATGTCCACGCCCGGCTGGGTGTCGGGGTTGCCCGCCTTGCCGATGGCGACGATGCGGTGGTCTTTGAGGCCAATGTCGGCCTTGACGATGCCCCAGTGGTCGATGATGAGCGCGTTGGTCATCACTGTGTCCACCGCCCCCTCGGCGCGGGTGCGTTGGCTTTGTGCCATGCCGTCGCGGATGGTTTTGCCACCGCCGAACTTCACCTCTTCTCCATAGCCACCGGCTTTGAGCGTGTGGTCGGCCTCCACCTCAACGACGAGTTGCGTGTCGGCCAAGCGCACACGGTCGCCCACGGTGGGGCCGTAAATTTCGGCGTAAGCGCGTTTGTTGATCGTTGCCATCACAGATTTCCCATTACCAAGCCGCGAAAGCCGTACACCTTGCGTTCGCCAGCCAGCGGCACCAGCTCCACCGTGCGCTGCTGGCCCGGCTCAAAGCGCACCGCCAGGCCGCTGCCGATGTTCAGGCGCTGGCCGTGCGCGGCGGCGCGGTCAAAGCCCAGCGCCGAGTTGGTTTCCGCAAAGTGGTAATGCGAGCCCACCTGTATGGGGCGGTCGCCTGTGTTGGTCACCACCAGCGTGGTGGTGGGGCGGCCGGGGTTGAGGGTGTGTTCGCCCTCGTCCACAAAAAATTCGCCTGGGGTCATGGTGTCTCCGGGAAAAGGGGCGGGCGGTTCAGGCGGCTTGCATCAGCAGCCAAGTGCCCAACACGGTGAGCGCCGCGCCCACGCCTTGGCGCACACGCTGCTGGTGCGCCAAGGCCAGGCGGCCCATGCCCACACCGGCCAGGTGCAGGCCCGCAGTGCTGACCACCATGCCCGCCAGTGCGGCCAGTTGTGCGCCACCGGCCAGCTCGGCCCCGTGCGCCACGCCGTGGAAAAACGCAAACACCCCCACCAGCGACACCACGCCGCCAGCGGGCAGCCTTTTGCGCCATGAAATCAGCAGCCCCAGCACCACGATGGACGCGGCAATGGCCGGTTCCACCCCCGGTGGCTGAAAGCCGGCAAACCCTGCCAGCGCGCCCACCGCCAGCAGGGCCACAAACGCCAGCGGCGCCTGCCACGCGGTGCGCAGGGCCACCGCGCTCCAGATGCCCACGGCCACCATGGCGGCCAGGTGGTCGGTGCCGGTCAACGGGTGCAGCAGCCCGTCCATGAACGCACCGTGGTGGCTGCCGCTGTCGGCGCCGGTGTGGGCCCAGGCGGCACCCGTGGTGGCCAGGGTGAGGAAAATAGAAGAAAAAACAGGCTTCAGCGCTTTGTGGGTGTGCATTGTGTGCTCCTGTGTTCGCATTGGAGGAAGGGGGTCAGGAAATGGGCTGGTGCACGGTCACCAGCTTGGTGCCGTCGGGGAAGGTGGCTTCCACCTGAATGTCGGGAATCATCTCGGCAATGCCGTCCATCACGTCGGCGCGGCTCAGCACCTCGCGGCCTGCGCTCATCAGCTGCGCCACGGTTTTGCCGTCGCGGGCGCCTTCCATCACGGCGGCTGAAATCAGGGCCACGGCTTCGGGGTAGTTCAGCTTCAGGCCACGGGCCTTGCGCCGCTCGGCCAGCAGGGCGGCGGTGAAGATCAGCAGCTTGTCTTTTTCCCGAGGTGTCAGTTCCATATCGTTTCACTCATTGCTTGATCAGTCAGCTCGGGGCAGCCGACCGTGTCGGCTGAACGCTTGGGGGCAGTTCCATGGGGTGCCTCGTTTTTCCCATCAGGTGCAAGCCCCATGCCAGGCCCGCTGTGGCATGAAACCTGCACCCCTGGGTGTGTGACAGACACCGCCATTCCAACGCCCCGCGCCCCGCTTGACCATGCGCCAAACGGCGTATGCCCGCCCAATGGCCCACTCGCAGCGCCCGTGCAACGCATCATCAAGGTGCGGCGCGACTACAACTCGTGGGTGGCCAGTGAGACCCTGGAGGACTACGCGCTGCGCTTCACGCCCTCGCGTTTCCGGCGCTGGTCGGCGCTGCGGGTGGCCAACACGGCGTTTGGCGCCTCGTCGTTTTTGATTCTGGAGGCCGTGGGTGCCACGCTGTTGGTGCAATACGGCTTCATCAACGCGTTTTGGGCCATCGTGGCCACGGGGCTCATCATTGCGCTGGCGGGGTTGCCCATCAGCGTGTACGCCGCCCGCCACGGGGTGGACATGGATTTGCTCACCCGGGGCGCGGGCTTTGGCTACATCGGCTCCACCATCACCTCGCTCATTTACGCCAGCTTCACCTTCATCTTTTTTGCGCTGGAGGCCGCCGTCATGGCCTACGCGCTGGAGCTGGTGTTTGGCCTGCCGCCCGCCTGGGGCTACCTGGTGTGCGCCGTGGTGGTGCTGCCGCTGGTCACGCACGGGGTGTCGGTCATCAGCAAATTGCAGGTGTGGACCCAGCCGCTGTGGCTGGCCATGCTGGTGGTGCCCTACGTGGCGGTGTGGGTGCACGAGCCTGGTGCATTCACACAGGTGATGCACTACGGCGGTGAGTCCGACCTGGGCAGTCGGTTCAATGTGCTTTATTTTGGTGCTGCGCTGACCGTGGGCATTGCCCTCATCACCCAAATGGGGGAGCAGGCCGACTATTTGCGCTTCATGCCCGCCCCCGAGGCGGGGCCGTCTGCCGGTGCGCAGGCCAGCCGCCGCCGCTGGTGGGCCGCCGTGGTGCTGGGGGGGCCTGGCTGGGTGGTGCTGGGGGTGGTGAAGATGCTGGGCGGTGCCGTGCTGGCCTACCTGGCCATCACCCAAATGGTGCCCACCGACCGCGCGGTGGACCCCAACCAGATGTACCTGGCCGCCTACAACTTTGTCTTCCCCCACTACGGCTGGGCCGTGGCCGCCACGGCGCTGTTCGTGGTGGTGAGCCAGCTGAAAATCAACGTCACCAACGCCTACGCCGGCTCGCTGGCCTGGAGCAACTTTTTCTCGCGCCTCACGCACAGCCACCCGGGGCGGGTGGTGTGGGTGGTGTTCAACACGCTCATTGCCTTCATGCTGATGGAGATGAACGTGTTCCAGGCGCTGGGGCAGGTGCTGGGGCTGTACTCCAACATCGCCATTGCATGGATCATGGCCGTGGTGGCCGACCTGGTGGTGAACAAGCCGCTGGGCCTGTCACCCAAGGGCATTGAGTTCAAGCGCGCGCACCTGTACGACATAAACCCCGTGGGCGTGGGCGCCATGGGGCTGGCGTCGGCCCTGTCGTTTGTGGCGCACCTGGGGCTGCTGGGGCCCCTGGCACAGGCGTTTTCGGCGCTCATTGCCATGGTCACGGCGTTTGTGGCCGCCCCGCTGATTGCGTGGGCCACCCATGGGCGGTACTACATAGCCAGGCAGGCAGAAGCGCCTGAAGGCACCTACATGGCCCACCGCCTGCAACGCTGCGTGATTTGCGAACGCGATTACGAAGGCCCCGACATGGCCCATTGCCCCGCGTACCAGGGCCCCATTTGTTCGCTGTGCTGCACGCTGGACGCGCGCTGTGGCGACCTGTGCAAACCCCACGCCCGCCTGTCGGTGCAGTGGGGGGCGGTGCTGCACCACGTGTTGCCGCGCCGGGTGTGGCCTTACCTGGACGCCGGGTTGGCGCACTACCTGCTGCTGATGCTGGTGCTGGCCCCGCTGCTGGCCGCCGTGTTGGGCCTGCTGTACCGGCAAGGGGTGCAAAGCTACGCCCATGTGTACGCCGCACTCATGCTGGTGCTGGGGCTGGTGGCGTGGTGGCTGGTGCTGGCGCACAAAAGCCGCGAGGTGGCGCAGGTCGAGTCGAACCGCCAGACCGAGCTGCTGATGCAGGAAATTGCCTCGCACCGCCGCACCGACGAGCAGCTGCAACAAGCCCGCGAAGCCGCCGAACGTGCCCGCGAGGCGGCAGACCAGGCCCGCGTGGTGGCCGAGCAGGCCCGCGCCGCCGCCGACCAGGCCAACCAGGCCAAAACCCGCTACATCAGCACCATCAGCCACGAGCTGCGCACGCCGCTCAACAGCATTTTGGGTTACGCCCAAATGCTGCACGAAGACCTGAAAGAGCCCGCAGGCGAGGGCGGGGCCGACCCCTCGCCGCAGGCCCCGCACCGGGCGCAGGCCATCAAGGTCATCCACCGGGGGGGAGAGCATTTGCTGTCCATCATCGAAGGCACGCTGGACATTGCGCGCATCGAGTCGGGCAAGCTCACCCTGGCCATCAAACCCATGGCGTTTGCCGAAGGGGTGGCCGAAATGGCCCACCTGTTTGAGCTGCAAGCCCGCGCCAAAGGGCTGGACTTTCGGTTTGAGCCCCTGGGCAAGCTGCCCGCCACCGTGCGCGCCGACGAAAAGCGGGTGCGGCAAATCCTCATCAACCTGCTGGGCAACGCCGTGAAGTTCACCCAGCGCGGGCAGGTGCTGCTGCGCGTGGGCTATGCCCGCGAAATGGCGCAGTTCGAGGTGGTGGACTCTGGCCCGGGCATGGGGCCGGCAGAAATTGAGCGCGTGTTCGAGCCCTTTGCCCGGGGCAACACCGGCAGCCAGGCCCAGGGCAGCGGCCTGGGGCTGACCATTGCCAAGATGCTGACCGACCTCATGGGCGGCGAGTTGACCGTGGCCAGTCAGGTGGGGCAGGGCACCACCTTCAAGGTGCGGCTGTTTTTGCCCGAACTGCGCGACACCGGGGCCACCCGCCTGGCGCAGCCCACGGTGCCCCGCACCGGCCACACCGGCTATGAGGGCAAGCGCCGCCGCGTGTTGGTGGTGGACAACGAAGAGTCCGACCGCGATCTGTTGCAGCGCTGGCTGCAGCCCCTGGGCTTTGACGTGATGCTGGCCACCAGCGGGCACGACGCGCTGCGCCTGCTGGGCACCGGCTACCGCCCGCACGCCATCTTCATGGACCTGGCCATGCCCGGCATAGACGGCTGGGAAACCCTGCGCCGCGTGTTGGCCCTGGGGCTGGCGGTGCCCGCCGCCATCGTCTCGGCCAACGCGTTTGACCAGGCGCTGGACAACGACGTGGGCATCACCCCGGCCGACTTTCTGGTGAAGCCCGTGCGCCGCGACGACCTGCTGGACTGGCTGGGCCGCCAACTGGGCCTCGCCTGGCTGCGCGAGGGGGCCGTGGCCACAGCCCCAGCGCTGCCCAACCCCACACCGGCGGCCTGGTGGCCCAGCGACGACGAGCACAGCCGCCTGCTGCGCAGCGTGCGAATGGGCCATGTGCGCGGCGTGGGCCAACAGCTGGACGCGCTGGCGGCCACCCCGGGTGCCAGTGCCGATGCCAACGCCCCCGCCCGCGCCGCGTTTGTGGCCCACGCCCGTGGGCTGCTGAAAGAATTCCAACTCGATGCGCTGGAGCGCTGGCTGGCAACCCCCCCACGCGTTCACACCGGAGACCACTCCCATGCCCCTGGGTAACCCCCACACCCACCCCGCCACCCAGCCCGGCAGCCAAGTGCCCGGCACCGTGGTGCTGATCGTGGACGACGTGCCCGACAACGTGGCCGTGCTGCACGACGCGCTGGACGAAGCCGGCTACACCGTGTTGGTGGCGCTGGACGGCGAAAGCGCCCTGCGCCGCGCCCACCAGGCCCTGCCCGACGTGGTACTGCTCGATGCCGTGATGCCCGGTATGGACGGGTTTGAGGTGGCCCGCCAGCTCAAAGCCCACCCCGCCACCGCCGCCATCCCCATCGTTTTCATGACCGGCCTGACCGAAACCGAGCACCTGGAAGCCGCGCTGGAGGCCGGGGGCGTGGACTACGTGACCAAACCCGTGAAGCCGCGTGAAGTAATGGCCCGCATGGGCGTGCACATCAACACCGCCCGCAAAGCCCGCGAGGGGGCGGTGGAGCAGCGCCAGGCCCGCAACGCGCTGGACGCCTTTGGCTACGCCACCATCACCGTGCGCGAGCGCGACGGCCGCCTAATGTGGCAAACCGCCCTGGCCCGCGAGCTGCTGGCGCGCTACTGCGGCCCCGCCACCGGGTTTGCCCCGCTCGAATTGCTGCAATGGTTGCAGCGAAACATTCCCGCCAGTCAAGCGCCAGATGCCTTTTTGGCCTCAAATTCAATGCCCCACGAGCCCCCGCGCCTGACGCTGGACCGGGGGCCGCGCCGCCTCACCTTCCGGCTGCACCAGCACACGGGCGACGGCGAAGGCGACGCCAACGGCGAGGGCGGCGACTGGCTGATCGTGATGCAGGAAACCAACGACGCCAGCGTGATCGAGGCGCTGGTGCAGGCCTTTGGCCTGACCGCCCGCGAGGCCGAGGTGTTGTATTGGGTGGTGCAGGGCAAGATCAACCGCGACATTGCCGACATCGTGGGCGCCAGCCCCGCCACGGTCAAAAAACACCTGGAGCGCATCCTGCCCAAACTGGGTGTGGAAACCCGCACCGCCGCGGCCGCCATGGCCATCAACCGCGTGCGGCAGTTGAAACCCTGAGGAAACCCTGACGCATTGCCACCACACCCGTTGCGGGCGGGCTTGGTGCCGCCGCCCGCAAGCGATAAGCTCATACTGATATGTGACTGTGACAATATTCACGAATGGCGTTGTTCCGATTGAGGCAATGGGGGGTGGCTTGGCTGCTGGCACTGGCGGTGGGCTTGGCCGTCTCAGCGCCGGTCAAAACCCCTGTTGACGCCCCCGTCAAGGTGCGGGTCGGTGTGTTGGCGTTTCAAGGCGTGGCGCACGCCCAGCGCCAATGGTCTGCCACCATGGCGCACCTGACGCAATCGGTCGAAGGCACGGTTTTTGAGCTGCAGCCCCTGAGCTACGAGCAGCTCAACCACGCGGTCAAGTCCGACGCGCTGGACTTTGTGCTGACCAACCCCGAACACTACGTGTCGCTGCGCAACGCCTTTGGGCTGCGCCCCATGGTCACGGTGGCCGCCATGGTGGGCGACCAGGTGCGCGACGACTTCGGCAGCACCGTGTTCACCCTGACCAGCACCGACATCCACACCCTGGCCGACGTGCGCAACCGCCGGGTGGCCGCGGTGGACGTGTATTCGCTGGGCGGTTTCTTGATGGCCGCCGACGCGTTTCGGGCGGTGGACATCGACCTGCGCTCGCGCGACGTGCGCGACCTGCGGTTTCTGGGCCTGCCCCACAGCCAGGTGGTGGAGGACGTGTTGGCCGGGCGGTCTGAGGTGGGCATTGTTCGCTCGGGTGTGCTGGAGCACATGGCCCAGCAAGGCGGCCTGGACCTGAGCGCTGTGCGCGTGCTGGACGACCGTTTGTCCCCCGCATTCCCTCACCACGTGTCCACCGAGCTGTACCCCGAGTGGCCCGTGGCCGCCATGGCCCACACCCCGGGCAAGCTGGTGAAAGACGTGACCATGGCGCTGCTGGCGTTGGGCCCCGCGTCAGAGCCCACTCACGCGGCCCGTATCCACGGCTTTTACCCACCGGCCAACTACGCACCCGTGGAGTCTTTGATGCAGCGGCTGCGGGTGTATCCCCGTGTGGTGTCCATGCCGCTGTGGACCGAGCTGAACATCGAATACGGCACCGAGCTGCGCCTGCTCGGCGGCGCATTGCTGCTGGCCGGGTTGGGGTTGTCGGGGTATTTGTGGGTCAGCAACCGCCGCCTGACGCGGGTCACGCGGTTGTACCGGCAAGCCCAGGAGGGTTTGCAAGTCACGGCCGCCGCGTTCAACAGCCAGGTGGGCTTGCTGGTGACCGACCCCGACACCCGAATCATCCGTGCCAACCGGGCGCTGTGCGACATGCTGGGGGTGGACGAGGCGCAGCTGGTGGGGCAAACCACCGCTTCGCTGCGAGGGGGCCGGGTGCCCGCCGGCATCGTGGGGCAGCTGTGGACGCACCTGAAGCGCCAGGGCAGCTGGCGGGGCGAGTTGCTGTGCCGCCACCGCCTGGGCCACGACGTGCCTTGCATCGTCACCATCACCTCGGTGGGGGGCGCGGGTGCGCAGGGCGTGAGCGGGTTTGTGGGCTCGTTTGTGGACGTGACCCGCCTGAAACAAACCGAAGACGAAATCCGCCAGCTGGCCTTTTACGACGTGCTCACCGCGCTGCCCAACCGGCGCCTGTTTCTGGAGCGCTTGCAGGCCGATCTGACACAGGCGGTGGACAGCGGTGCCCTGGGTGCGGTGATGTTCATCGACCTCGACCACTTCAAAACCCTGAACGACGCCCACGGCCACACCGCGGGCGACCAGTTGCTGCGCCACATCGCCGACCGCCTGGGGCGCGTCGTGGGGCCGGGCGACCTCGTGGCCCGTTTGGGTGGTGACGAATTTGTGGTGATGTTGCCCGGCCTGGCCGGCCCGGACGCGCAGGCCATGGCGGCCGCCCTGGCGCGGGCCGAGGCCGTGCGCCACGCCATGCTGGAGCCTTTGACCCTGGACGTGGTGCAGGGCAACGGCAGTGGCCAGCACCTGGCTTACCAGTGCAGCGCCAGCATTGGGGTGGCGCTGTACGGTGCCACGCCCGAGTCGCTGACCGAGGTGCTCAAGCGCGCCGATGTGGCCATGTACCAGGCCAAGCAAGACGGCCGCAACGCCATCCGGCAATACGACGCGCAAGCGCAGGGCGTTTTGAACCGCAAAGCGGCCATGACGGCCGACCTCAGCTCGGCGCTGGCCCAGCACCAGTTCGAGCTGCATTACCAGGTGCAGTGCAACAAAGCGGGCGCGCCGGTGGGGGCCGAGTGTTTGCTGCGCTGGCACCACCCGGTGCGGGGGGCGGTGGCACCGGTGGAGTTCATTGGGCTGGCAGAAGAGTCAGGCGCCATCGTGGCCATGGGCAACTGGGTGCTGCGCACCGCGTGCCACACCTTGGCCCAATGGGCGCTCAGGCCCGGCTTCGAGCACCTGACCCTGAGCGTGAACGTGAGCCCCCGCCAGTTCAATGAATCGGACTTTGTGGCGCGCATCCAAGCCACGCTGGCCGACACCGGGGCCCAGCCCGACAAACTGGTGCTGGAAATCACCGAAGGCATTGTGCTGGGCCACGCGGACGAAACCATTCAGAAAATGCACCAGCTGCGTGCCATGGGCATCACTTTTTCCATTGACGACTTTGGCACCGGGTATTCGTCGCTCTCGTATTTGCAGCGCCTGCCGCTGCGCGAGGTGAAGATCGACAAAGCCTTTGTGCGCGACGTTACCCACGACCCCAACTCGGCCGCCATCGTGCGCGCCATCATTGCCCTGGGCGAAAGTTTGCAGCTCGAAGTCGTGTCAGAGGGGGTGGAAACCGAGGCGCAGAAAGCCATGCTTCAAACCCTGGGCTGCGACGTGTTGCAGGGCTATTTGCTGGGCCGTCCCGTGGCCCGCGCGGCGTTTGAAGCCAGCATGGCCCCGTCCGCCGAGCTTATCTAATGCATTTCATTTGAATGGTGTGTACAAAACCATTCAAACCGGGAGAACAGCGGCATTTTTAAACTTCGCCGCATGTCTTCGATTTCTCCCCCCTCCACACCGCGTTACACCTTGACCGCCGTGGCCCTGCACTGGGTGCTGGGCCTGGGGTTGGTGGCCTTGTTTGCCCTCGGGGTGTACATGGCCGATCTGCCGTTTTCCCCCTGGCGGCTGAAGCTGTACAACTGGCACAAATGGGCCGGTGTCACCATCCTCGCCCTGTCGGCGCTGCGGCTGGTGTGGCGCATCACCCACCGGCCACCGGCCTTGCCCGCGGACATGGAAGCGGCCATGCCCGCTTGGCAGCGCACCGCGCACCACGCCACCCACCACGCGTTGTACGCCCTGTTTTTTGTGGTGCCGTTGGTGGGCTGGGCCTACAGCTCGGCGGCGGGTTTCCCCATCGTGGTGTTTGGTGTGTTGCCGCTGCCCGACTTTGTGCCGGTGGACAAACCATTGGCCGAATTGATCAAACCCTGGCACGAAATCACCGCGTTTGCCCTGGCTGGCCTGGTGGTGTTGCACGTGGCCGCCGCGCTGAAGCACCAGTTGATTGACCGCGACGGTTTGCTCACCCGCATGTTGCCCGGCCGCTGAACCTTTGCACCGGCCCTGGCTCTCCACCCCCTTTGTTTGGATTTGACACATGACTTCCCGCACCTCTGTTTTCACGCCCTTCGTGTTGGTCTCTGGTCTGCTGCTGGTGTCCACACCGGCCCTGGCCCAGCAAAAGCTGGTGCCCGCCCAAAGCAGCATGGCCTTCACCATCAAACAAATGGGCGTGCCCGTGGACGGGCAGTTCAAAAAATTTGACGCCCAGGTCAGCTTCGACCCGGCCAAGCTGGCCACCAGCAAGATCGCTTTCACCATCGACATGGGCAGCGCCACCATGGGCGCACCCGAGTCCGACGCGGAAATGCCCAAAGCCGTGTGGTTCAACGCGGTGAAATTCCCGCAGGCCACCTTCCAGTCCAGCGCCATCAAGGCCCTGGGCGGCGGCAAGTTCGAGGTGGCCGGTCAGCTCAACATCAAAGGCAACCTGCGCGACGTGGTGGTGCCCGTGGCCCTGGCCCAAACCGGCGCGGCGCCCAACTTGGCCACCACCGCCACCGGCGCATTCGCCATCAAACGCCTGGCCTTCAAGGTGGGCGAGGGCGAGTGGGCCGACACCTCCATGGTGGCCGACGAGGTGCAGGTGAAGTTCAAGCTGGCGCTCACCGGCATTGGCAAGATTTGATTTTTTTTGTAGCTATAAAGCCATACCAGAAAAGCGGTAGAGGCACCTTTTGTTTGTATTTTTAACCCACAGGAGTTTTTCCATGCGTTCTTCCGTTATTGCCCTGGCCGCTGCGGCTTTGTTGTCTTCCGGCTTGGCCCAGGCCGAGTCGGCCACCTATGCCATCGACCCCACCCACACGTTTGCCACGTTTGAAATCGGCCACTTCGGTGCGTCCACCAACCGCGGCCGTTTCGACAAGAAAACCGGCAGCGTCACGCTGGACAAAGCCGCCAAGACCGGCAAGGTGGAGATCACGGTTGACACCACCTCCATCAACACCGGCACCGCCGCGTTTGACAAACACCTGCAAAGCGCCGACCTGTTCGACGCCGCCAAGCACCCCACCATGACCTTTGTGGGCGACAAGTTCACCTTCAACGGCGACAAAGTGGCCGAGGTGTCGGGCAACCTGACCCTGTTGGGCAAAACCGCCCCCCTGACGCTGAAGGCCACGCAGTTCAACTGCTACCAAAGCCCCATGCTCAAGCGCGAAGTGTGCGGTGGCGACTTTGAAGGCACCGTGGACCGCACCGCCCACGGCATGAACTACGGCGTGGACTGGGGCTTTGCCAAAGCCGTGCGCGTGGTCATTCAGGTCGAAGCCGTCAAGCAGTGATGGTGTCCGCAGGCAGGTCAGCCGCCTGCCTGTGTTGCCAGCCAACACACCAGGCTGGCACATCAGCGGCGGGCATGGGGCGTGCAATCGCGTAGCCCTGTGCAACGTCGCAGCCCAGCTCTTGCAGGGCTTGGCCGTGGGCAGGGGTTTCCACCCCTTCGGCCACCACGTGGCGGTTGAATGCTTTGGCCATGTGGACCACGGCCGCCACAATGCCCCGGTCGTCGGGTGACGACAGCATGCCCCGCACAAAGCTTTGGTCCACTTTCAGCGTGTCCACCGGCAGGCGGCGGAAGTGGCTCAGTGACGAGTAGCCGGTGCCAAAATCGTCCAGCGCAAAGCCCACCCCCAAGTCCATGCACTGCCGCATGACTTGCGCGGCGTGGTCGATTTCGGTGATGGCCGCCGATTCCAGAATTTCAAGTTGCAAGGCCTGGGGCTCGAACCCGCTGTGGCGGCGCAGGGCGGCCGACAGCGCATCGACAAAACCGGGTTTGAGCAACTGGTGGCTGCTGACGTTGACGCTGACCGTGGCCACGCGTTGCCCCGCCTCGCGCCACGCGCACCACTGCCGAATGGCTTCGTCGATGACCCAGTTGCCCACGTCGATTTCAAGGTCACCGTCGAGCAAGTCGTTGAGAAATGCGGCCGGTGGCAGCAACCCTTGTTCGGGGTGTTGCCAGCGGATCAGTGCCTCCACGCCCAGCACTTCACCCGTGCGCAGGTTGACTTTGGGCTGGTAATACAGGCGCAGTTCGTGCTGGGTCAGCGCCTGGCGCAGGCGGTGAACCAGGTCGCGGCGCGAGCGTGCGTCGCGGTCGTTGTCGGCGGCGAACACGTGGAAGCGGTTGCGCCCGGCCTCTTTGGCGCGGCACATGGCCTGGTCGGCGTGGCGCAGCAGGGTGTCGGGGCTGACGTCGTCCTGCGGGTACAGGGCAATGCCGATGCTGGCCGTGACCTGTACCGCCGTGTGGCCCAGGTCAATGGCACCACCCAGCGCGGTCAGCAGCCGCTGGGCCAGGGCTTCGCATTCCGACACGTTTTCCAAGTCGCTGATAAGGGCCACAAATTCATCGCCCCCCAGGCGGGCCAGCGTGTCCTCGGCCCGCAGCTCGGTTTGCAGGCGTCGGGCCACGGTGGTCAGCACCTGGTCGCCAGCCTCGTGGCCGTGTGTGTCGTTGATGTGTTTGAAATCGTCCAGATCGAAATAACAAACGGCCATGAACCGTTCACCGCGCAGCGCGCGCGACACAGCGACCTTCATCTGGTCCGCCAACAAACGGCGGTTGGGCAGGCCGGTGAGCGCATCGTGGTAGGCGATGTGCAGCATTTCCTCTTCATGTGCCTTGAGGGCGCTCACGTCCGAAAACACGCCCACGTGGTGGCCAATCTGGCCTTTCGTGTCGGCCAGGGCGGTGAGAGACAGGCGAGCCATGAACACTTCGCCGTTTTTGCGGCGGCTCCAAACCTCACCTTTCCACTCGCCGTGGTGCTGGAGGGTGCGAAGCAACTCGCGGTAGGTGTCTTCGTTCGCGTCCAGGCCCAGGCGCGTGAGGTCCAGGCCCAACACCTCATCCACGTTGAGCCCGGTGATGTGGGTGAAGGCGGGGTTGACCTGCACGATGTGCAGGGTGGCATCGGTGATGAAAATGCCCTCGTTGGCGGTGTCAAACACGCTGGCCGCCAGGCGCTGCGTTTCCTGGGCCCGCAAGCGGTCGGTCACGTTGCGTGAAATGCCCAGCACCTCGTTGGCGGCAATCTTCACCATCCGCATTTCAAAGTGCTGCTCGCCCTGTGGCAGCGGCAAGGCATATTCCAGCCGCACGTCGGGCTGCCCTGCCAGGGCATTGGCCAGTGCTGCCATGGCGGGCTGTGCCACTGTCGGGGGCAGGATGTCGGCAATGCGCCGGTTCAAAAAAGCGCTGGGGGGCAGCAACAGGTCTTGCGGGTTGCCGGTCTGGAAGTCGAGCACGGTGCCCTGGGCGTCCAGCCGGAACAGCAGGTCGGGCAAGGCCGACACAATGGCGCGGTTGCGCGTTTCGCTGTGGCGCAATTTTTCTTCCTGGCATTTGCGCTCTGAAATGTCGGTGAGAAACACGGACAGCCCCTGGTCATCGGGCTGCAGGCGGTTTTCAAACCAGCGGCCCGTCTGCGCAAGCTGCATGTCGATGGTGCGGGGCTGGCCGGTGGCCATGGCTTGGCGGTACACAGCCTCAAACCGCTGGCCCAAATCGGGCGGCAACACCGTCCACATGTCTTGCCCCACCAGCTGGCGCACGGGGCGCCCCAACCACTCGGCGGCTTTCCGGTTCACCATGCGACAGCGCCAGTTCAGGTCCACCCGCACAAAACCGTCGCCCATGTTGTTCATCACCACCGTGCGTGCGCGGTGCACCCGCCACAGCGCCAGCAGCGACACCAGCATGCCCGCCGTGACAGCCATCAGCGCCACCAGCGTCCAACGGTATTGCGCCCAGATGTCGACCCATGTCAACTGCGGTGCCCGGTCAAAAGGTGCCATGCGAAGCAACCGCATGTGGTCTTCGAGCGTGCCGTAGTCGGCCGGTATGGTGAACCCGGTCACACGGGTGTCGTCTTCGCCGGGGCCCGACAGGTCCATGGACAGCAGCGCGGCGGTGAGGGTTCGGCTGGTGGCTTCGTCCACATGGGGCAGTGCGGCCAGGGCCCATTCGGGGTAGAGCGCGGTGGACAGGTGCACGGGGTAACCCAGCCCGGGCTTGGGGTTGACCACGGCCAGCCTGCCCGGGGCCAGTTGGCCGCTTTGCTCCAGTTCTTCGATCAGGCCGGTGCGCACAAAGCCCAAATCGGCTTGGCCTTGCAACACGGCATCGATCACTTTGTGTTGGGCCCGCCCGGTTTCTTTCCAGTGCCAGTCGCCGGTGCCCACACCCGCCTGCGCCAGTTCGACCATGGGGGCCAGGTAGCTCAGCATGCCCTGGTGGTGAAGCGCTGGCAGGGCAACGGTCAGTTTGCGGCTGTGCAGCAGGCTGAACTCGCTCAGGTCGGTGCGGGACGCCTGGCGCAGCACCACGGCCCCCCGCGTGGACACCCGGCTGCCCGATTCATGGATGCGCTGCGTCACCAGTGCGCCCGACAAGGCGTTGCGGTGCCGAAGCGACACGTATTGCACCCCGTTGGTCAGCACAAAGTCGAGCTGGGCGGCTTGCACGGCGCGGTCCAGTTCGTCCCAGGGCAATGGGGCCAGTCGCACGCGTTGGTTGGGCAATGCTTCCTGCAGGTGCTGCACCACGCTGGCGTAAGTTTGCGCGGTGGCCTCTGCGTTGCGCAGGGTCAGCACGCCCAGCACCACCTCGGGTTTCTCGGGGGCTGCGTGTGCCTGCAAGCCTCCCCACCACACGCACAAACAACACCACCACCGCAGCGCAACAGGCAGGTGGAGGTTGAGGCGGGTGTTGCGTGGCACAGCGTGATTTTGTATACAGCCTTAAATACTAAATTTGATTTAGTAATTGCCTATACGGGTTAACCACATGGTACAAAACCGTCGGCATACGCCATGCGGCGTACAGACGCTGGAGCGGGTAATCCCGAGGATTGAGGCATCCGATTCACGGATTTCTTCTTTCAACCTCTGGAGTGCCCACCATGCAAGCTTCTTCCCGTCGTTTCACTCTCAAGGCCTTGTCTGCCGCCGCCACGGTGGCCACTTTGGGCCTGGCCAGCTTCTCTGCACAGGCCGCCGACACCATCAAGGTGGGCGTGTTGCACAGCCTGTCAGGCACCATGGCCATTTCCGAAACCGTGTTGAAAGACACCGTGCTGATGGCCATTGACGAGATCAACGCCAAAGGCGGCCTGCTGGGCAAAAAGCTGGAGCCCGTGGTGGTCGACCCCGCTTCCAACTGGCCCCTGTTTGCCGAAAAAACCAAGCAACTGCTGGGCCAGGACAAAGTTGACGTGATCTTCGGCTGCTGGACATCGGTCAGCCGCAAGTCTGTGTTGCCCGTGGTCGAGGAAATGAACGGCCTGCTGTTCTACCCCGTGCAATACGAGGGTGAAGAACTGTCCAAAAACGTGTTCTACACCGGCGCTGCGCCCAACCAGCAAGCCATTCCCGCGGTGGACTACCTGATGAGCAAGGCCGGTGGCGGTGCCAAGCGCTGGGTGCTGCTGGGTACCGACTACGTGTACCCCCGCACCACCAACAAAATCCTGCGCGCTTACCTCAAGAGCAAAGGCGTGGCCGACAAGGACATTGACGAAAAGTACACCCCGTTTGGCCACTCTGACTACCAGACCATCGTGGCCGACATCAAGAAATTCAGCGCCGGTGGCAAAACCGCCGTGGTGTCCACCATCAACGGTGACTCCAACGTGCCGTTTTACAAAGAGCTGGGCAATGCGGGCCTGAAGGCCAAAGACGTGCCCGTGGTGGCCTTCAGCGTGGGCGAAGAAGAGCTGCGCGGCGTGGACACCAAGCCGCTGGTGGGCCACCTGGCTGCGTGGAACTACTTCCAGTCCATCAAGAACCCGGCCAACACCGAGTTCATCAAGAAGTGGAGCGACTACGCCAAAGCCAAGGGCATTGCCGGCCACAAAGACGCGCCGCTGACCAACGACCCGATGGAAGCCACCTACATCGGCATCAACATGTGGGCCCAGGCCGTGACCAAGGCCAAAACCACCAACGTGGACAAGGTGATTGCCGCCATGGCCGGCCAGACCTTCAAGGCACCCAGCGGCATCGTGAGCAAGATGGATGAGAAAAACCACCACCTGCACAAGAGCGTGTTCATCGGCGAAATCAAGGCCGACGGCCAGTTCAACGTGGTCTGGAAAACCCCCGGCCCCGTGAAAGCCAAGCCATGGAGCCCCTTCATCGAAGGCAACGACAAGAAGAAGGACGAACCCGAGAAGAAGTAAGGCACTGCTGCCAGCCCGCTGGGATGGTGGTCAACACACGGAGCGGTCATCGGGTAACTGGTGACCGCTTTTTTCCTCAGTTACGTTTCAGTTGCGTGTAAAAATTTTCGTGCGGCCCCAGCGCCAGCAACACAACTTCAGCAGGGGTGAGCTTGCTCGGCCTGATTTCGTAGGCCAGCAAGGTTTCCTGGTTGTTCAGTTTGAATTTGTGAACAAACACCCCAGCCAAGTCGCCGCGCTTTTCTTCACCAAGCAGGGGGGCTTGGGCCACCGCTTTCACCGCTTCATCCAGCACGCCTTTGTCTTTGGCGCGCAGCTTTTTGGCCACCCGGGCAAACGATGGCGTAGCAACAACCGTGCAGGTCATTTGCTCACCCAAACTCATAGGGTGCGGCGAGCCCCGCTTTGGTTTCTTCCCGCGACAACATGGTGTCTTGAATCAGGCGCAACGGCACATCGGGGTTCTCCAGCACCGCCTTGCCTATGCGTGCCCAGTATTCAATTTGCTTGGGCACCGAGCGGTGCTCTGCGGCCGCGTGCGGCTTTGCGTCTTCGATCAATTGCTCGGACAGTTTCAACGCCACGGCCATGTGCTTCTCCTTAAAATGAAGGTGTATTTTGGTTTTAAAAGAAACTTTTTGCAACCTTTTGTCTGCGCGGGCAACTTGCTTCAGTGCGCCCCGTCGCCTGGAAAAACAGGGCTGATTTGACCCCGAATTGCATTCAGCAGCTTGATGGCAGGCAAGGGCAGCGCGCCCTGTCGGCGGCGGAACACGGTCAGCGTGCGCCGGTGGGCTCCTTCTGCCACGGGCAGCTCGGCAATCAGCTGGGCCTTCAGTTCCGTTTCGTACATGGAACGCGGGCACCAGCCCAGAAACCCGGCGTGCACCACCAGGCTTTTGATCATCGCCACCGACCGGGTTTGCACCAGTTGGGTCGGCATGGCCAGGCCTTGCAGCGCCAGGGCCGCTTTGAACTCGTTGTAAGGCGGTGTGCCCTGGGGGGTGAGGGCCCAGCGGGAGCCCAACAGGTCTTGCAGGTGCAAGGGGTGTTGGGATTGCAAGGGGTGGTGCGACGCCGCAATGACATGGGCCGAGTCGCTCCAGCGGCAGTCTTTCACGGACACGACCTCTTCGCTGTCGTCCACCAACGCCCCCAAGGCCAGGTCCACCTCGTATTGGCTGAGGGCCATGTGCAACTGGTCCCAGGTGCCTTCCACCACTTGAACCTGCAAGTTCGGGTGTTGCGCCAGCAGGTCTGAAAGGGCCAGCGACAAGGTGCGCCCCGCCAGGCTGGCCAGCGTGCCCACCCGCACCGTGCCGCGCGCCAGCCCACGCAAGGCCTGAATTTCTTCAACGGCCACTTGAGACTGGTGCAGCAGCAGGGTGGCGTGTGGCAGCAGGGCACGGCCCACCTCGGTGGGGTGCATGCCTTTGCTGTGTCGCTCAAACAGGGGCGCGCCCACTTGCGCCTCCAGCCGCCGCACCGTGCGGCTCAACGCCGGTTGGGTGATGCCCAACGCCTCTGCGGCCCGCCCCAGGCTGCCCAGCTCATGGATGGTTTTGAAGGCCAGCAAATGGGCGAGGTCATAGGCCATGGGGGCGGCTGTGCATTCGGTCTGTGCGTCAAGTCTGGTAGCTGGGGTCGGTGCGGTCCAGCAGGCGCAGCAGCGCGTTCCAGTCGCGCAGCTGCAAAAAATCGCTGTCGCGGTCGAACTGCGATGCGGTGTGTTCACACACCTGGGCGTCGGGCAGGCACAGGGGCTGGTCGCCCGCCAATGCCGCCACCTGGATTTGGCAGGCGCGCTCCAGGAAAAACATTTCTTTGAAGGCGTTTGAGATCGAGGTGCCGATGGTCAGCAGCCCGTGGTTGCGCAGAATCAGCACGTTTTTGGCGCCCACGTCCGCAATCAGGCGTTCCTGCTCGGTCGTGTTCAACGCAATGCCCTCGAACGCGTGGTACGCCACCCGGTTGTGAAAACGCATGGCGTGCTGAGAGATGGACAGCAGCCCCGCTTGCTGCGTGGACACCGCCACCCCAGCCGCCGTGTGGGTGTGCAGCACACAAAAGGCGTCGGGCCGGGCGCGGTGAATCGCCCCGTGTATGACAAAGGCAGCTGGGTTCACGTCGTAGGGCACGTCGTCCACCAGCTGCCCGTGGATGTCCACTTTCACCAGGTTGGAGGCCGAAATTTCCTCGTACAGCAGGCCAAAGGCGTTGACCAGGTAGTGCTGGGGCTCGCCGGGCACGGCGGCCGAGATGTGGTTGTAAATCCAGTCCGTCATGCGGTGGTGCGCAATCAGCCGGTAACACGCGGCCAACTCCACGCGCACAGCCCATTCGGCCTCGCTGCACCGGGCGCGGGTGGTGCGTCGGCTGTTTTCCAGTGCGGCTTTCAATGGGTCGTTGGTCATGGACATGGGGCAGTGCCTTTGGGTGGTGCTGAACAGGCCGCCATTCTGTGCACAAACCCCTGCCAACAGAAGTGCTGATGGGGACAAAAGCCATGCCTAAAGGTTATGCCCTGCGGGGCACTCAGGCGCCTTGCGTTCGGTCGCCTGAGGGCGACGGCCGGGCCTGGCTTTCCAAAATTTGGTGGTGTGCGGCGGTGGCGTTGTCGTTGTGCTGGGCCAGGTCGGCGGTGAGGCGTTCCACCTTGGCCACCACCGCCAGCAGGGCCACCAGTTCTTGGCCCAGGCGCCCGCTGGTGTGCTGCATGCCCAGCAGGGTGGATTTGGCGTCAAGCGAGCCCAGTGTCAGCCCCCTCGGCGAGCCTGCCGCAGGCTGAAACGGCAAGTCCACCATGCTGCGCTGGATGGTTTCCGCCAGCAAATGCGCTTGTTCAGACACCGCAAACTGCCATTCGATGGCATCGCGGCAGCGTTGCAGCGCTAGCTCGGACGTTTTCAGTTGGGTCTCCACCGCGTGTGCGGTGGTTTTGAGGGCAGAGAGGTACCTGCCGAATGTGCTGTTCATCAAATCGGGGCAAAAAAAGGTGCCCACTGTCGCGGTTGTGTGTTTGGGTCAAGTTGACTTGCGTCAAGCTTTTTTGAATTGATTAGCAATAAATATGATATGAATGATATATATTATCGAATAAATCAAATTTGGATGGGTTTTCGCCATGTTCCAGGCCCAGCGCTTCTTTGACCGTGATTTGTCGGGCCTGGAGGGGTGTCTCCGAGATTGGCTGGCAGACCACCCCGCCATGGGGGTGTTGGTGTATTTGCCCGAAGCCCAGGCAGGTTCGGTCGGGCGCGTGCAAGCCTGTTGCCGCGCCCTGAGTGTTCCCCTGGTGGGGGCGGTGTTTCCGGCGCTGATCACGCCGGACGGCTTCGTGACGGAAGGGGCCTGGGTCATGCGTTTTGACACCATGCCCCTGCACGGCTTGGTGGACGGTCTGTCGGCCGACGCATCGGTGTCTGCCCGTCGGCTGGTGTCCGAAATGGGCGAAGTGCTGGCGTCGGCCGCTGAGCCGGGTGCCATTGCCTACATGGTGTTCGATGCCATGTTGCCCCACATTGGGTCACTGATGACCGATGTGGCCAAGGTGTTCGCAGAGCGGTTGCACACCGTGGGCGTGAACGCTGGCAGCGAAACGTTTCAGCCCATGCCGTGCCTGTTTGACGGCGAGCGGTGTGTGGGCAATGCCGCGTTGTGCCTGTCTTTGCCAACGCCCAAAGGCTTGGCGGTGGAGCACGGTTACCCGGTGTCCAACACCCTCATGAGGGCCAGCAGCACACAGGGCAACCGCATAGACGCCATCGATGGCCGCCCGGCACTGGCGGTGTACCAGGACATCATCCAGCGCGAATACGGCGTGACCCTGACCCGTGAGAATTTCTACAGCTACGCGGTTCATTACCCGTTTGGGGTGATCACCGCATTGAAAGTGTTGGTGCGCATCCCCGTGGGGTTGACCGACGATGGGGCCATTTTGTGTGTGGGCGAGGTGCCCCCCAACTCAGCCCTGCGTTTGCTGCGAGCCCCCGAAACGCCCGATCAGAGCACTTGCGCGGCCTCGCTCAGCGCCATGCTTGACGGGGCGGCACAAGACGCCAGCCTGCACACGTTTTATTGCGCTGGGCGGCGCATGCATTTTGGCGCGTAAGCAGACCAAGAACTGGCGGCCTTGCAAGCCGCCACAGGTGCGCGGCAGTTGGTCGGCGCCCTCACCCTGGGCGAGTTGGACACCCTTGACGTGCAGGGCCTGAAATTTCCCCAGTTCCACAACGCAGCGGTGGTGTGCCTGGCCTGATCATTCTTTGGCGCGGTTCAAGTCCATGGAAAACGTGAACCGGTCTGCCGGGTGCACTGACACCGACACCTCGAACACAGCGTCGGCCGAATCGCAATAGCGCCGGGTGATTTTCAGGGCCGGGCTGCCCACCTCCACCCCCAGCGCCGCGCTGAGTTCTTTGGGCACCAGCACCGCCTGTATGTCTTGCCGGATGCGGGCAATGCGGCGCCCGTAGCGGCTTTCAATGAGCGAGCTGACCAGCGTGTCGGGTGATGCCCGCACCCATTCGCCCACCTCGGCGTAGGCAGGCTCCACGTACACGTCGGTCCAGCACAAAGGGCGGGCTTTTTTGCCACCTTCCATGCGCAGGCTGGCAATGCGCAGCCAGCGCGAGCCGCCGGGGCAGCCCAGCTCCTGGGCCAGCGCCAGGTCCACCACCACTTCGTCAATGGCGCGCACCACGCGCACGTGTTCGGCGCCGAACTGGGCCAGGTCGCCCACGGTGGCCAGGGTTTGGGTGAACCCGGCCGCAGGTGTGGCGGCTTCCACCCGCGTGCCCACGTTTTTGCGGCGCGAGATCAACCCCAGTTCTTGCAACTCGTCCAGGGCCTTGCGCACCGCATAGCGGCTCAGGCCGTGGCGCTCGCACAGCTCGAACTCGGTGGGCAACAGGTCGCCCACCGCGTGGGCGCCCGAGGCAATGCCCTCGGACAGCAGCCGGGCCAGGTCGGTGCTTTTGTTTGACATGCGTGGCTTCTCCGGAAAAAGCAGGGTATTCGGGTTAACCCGAGTGGTGTGTTTGTTCGAACAAGATAAGATTAATTTGTTCGAACATTTAAATATGTTCGTTTAATTTCAACATATTACCACCGCCATGACACCCCATTCTTTTCACCCCGCCAGCACCATGTTGGACTCGGTTTTGTTCCGCGACGCCTTTGGCACCCCGGTCATGCGCGAGGTGTTTTCCGACCAAAAGCTGATCGCCCGCTACATCGAAGTGGAAGTGGCACTGGCCCGTGCCGAGGCCCGCTGCGGCGTGATTCCCGCCGAGGCGGCCGAGGTGATTGCCCGCGAATCGCGGCTGGAGCGCATTGACTTTGACCACATGCGGCACGAGACCGACATCGTGGGCTACCCCATCCTGCCGCTGGTGCACCAGCTGGTGGCCATGTGTGGCGAGGCGGGCCGCTACGTGCACTGGGGCGCCACCACCCAAGACATCATGGACACCGCCAACGTGCTGCAGGTGCGCGACGGCCTGGCCCTGGTGGAGGCCGACATCCGCGAACTGCGAGGCATCCTGGCCGATCTCGCCCACAAACACCGCGACACCCCCATGGCCGGGCGCACCCATTTGCAGCAGGCCCTGCCCGTGACGTTTGGCTACAAAGTGGCCATTTGGCTGGCCATGTTTGACCGCCACCAGGAACGCCTGGCCGAGCTGCGCAAACGCGTGCTGGTGGTGGAGTTTGCGGGTGCGGCGGGCACGCTGGCCTCGCTGGGCACGGCCCAGGGCAACCTGGGTTTTGAGGTGCAGGCCGCGCTGGCCGACGAGCTGGGCCTGGGCGTGCCCACCACCACCTGGCACGTGGCCCGCGACGGGTTTGCCGAGGCCGTCAACCTGCTGGCGCTGGTCACGGGCTCGCTGGGCAAGATCGCGCTGGACATCATGATCATGGCATCCACCGAGTTTGCCGAGGTGTACGAACCCTTTGTGAAGGGCAGGGGGGCCAGCAGCACCATGCCGCAAAAGCGCAACCCCATTTCCAGCGAGCTGATGCTGGCCGCCTCCAAGGCGGTGCGCCAGCACGCCGGGTTGATGGTGGACGCCATGGTGCAAGACTTTGAACGCGCCACCGGCCCCTGGCACGCCGAGTGGCTGGCCCTGCCCGAGGCCTTCATCCTCACCGCCGGAGCCCTGCACCAAGCCAAGTTTGCGCTGGGTGGCCTGGTGGTGGACGACGCCCGCATGCGCCACAACCTCGGCATCACCAAAGGCCTGATCGTGGCCGAGGCCGTGATGATGGGCCTGGCCCCCGCCATGGGCCGTCAGCAGGCGCACGACGTGGTGTACGAGGCCTGCCGCACCGTCAACACACACGGCGGCACGTTGGCCGAGGCGCTGGCCGCCTTGCCTGCCGTCACCGCCCATGTGGACCGCTCCGCCATCGACCGCCTGACCGACCCCGCCAACTACCTGGGCCTGGCCCCGCAGATGGTGGACCGCGCCATTGCCGCCTCGGCCGCGGTGCCCTGCTGATGGGCTGAACGCCCCTGTTTGTGCATTCTTTTCCCGTTCCCAAAACCCCCCGGAGACACACCCATGAAAACCTTGAGCGCCCTGTGCGCGGCCGCCGCACTGCTCGTCACCACCTCGGTCGCCCAGGCCCAGGCCTGGCCCGCCAAAAACCTGGTCTGGATCGTGCCCTTTGCCGCCGGTGGCCCCACCGACGCCATGGCCCGCGACATTGCCGACAAGGTCAGCCGCCAGATTGGCCAGCCCATCATCATTGAAAACGCCGCCGGGGCCGGGGGCACCATCGGCGCGGCCAAGGCCGCCCGGACCACGCCCGACGGCCACACCTTTCTGGTGGGGCACATGGGCTACATGGGCGCTGCGCCCGCGCTGTACAAAAAGCTCAGCTACGACCCGGTGAAAGACTTCGAGGCCGTGTTCCGCTTCCCCGACACGCCGCTGGTGCTGCTGGTGCCCAAAACATCGCCCTACAAAACCGCTGCCGACCTGATCGCGGTGGCCAAGGCCAACCCGAAAAAAATCAACTTCGGCAACGCCGGTGTGGGCTCCACCTCGCACCTGATTGCGGCGCTGTTCGAGTCGAAAGCGGGTATCGACGTCACGTCGGTGTCGTACAAAGGCGCGGCCCCCGCCATGAACGATTTGGTGGGCGGCCAGGTGGATGCCATGTTTGACCAGAGCAACACCGCCTTGCCCCAGGTGGTGGGCGGGCGCTTGAACGCCATTGCCCTCACGTCGCTCACCCCCATGCCCCAGCAGTTTCCCGGTGTGGCCCCATTGGCCGACAAAACCCTGCCGGGCTTTGAGTCCGCCACCTGGTACGGGTTGTACGCCCCCAAAGGCGTGCCCAAAGACGTGGTGCAAAAACTCCACCAGGCGTACTTGAAAGCCCTGGGCGACAAAGACTGGACGCAACGCATGGCGGCCCAAGGCATTCACCTGTTGCCCGAAGCCCAATACGGCCCCGAGGCCTTTGCCAAACACACCGCCGCCGAGGTGGACAAATGGCGCAAGGTGGCCACCGACGCCAAAATCCAAATCGACTGACCGCCACACCCCATGCCCGCCATTGCCCAGGAAGACGTGGTCGAAAGCATCGCGCAAGCGCTGCAACGCATCAGCCACCGCCACCCGCCTGATTTTGTGCGGGCCCTCAAACGGGCGCACGCCGCCGAAACCCACCCCCCGGCCCAGGCCGCCATGGCCCAGCTGCTGGTCAACAGCAAACTCGCCGCCCTGGCGGGGCGGCCGCTGTGCCAGGACACCGGGGTGGTGCAACTGTTTGTGCGGCTGGGGGTGGGCGTGGCGTGGGTGCGCCGCGACGGCGCGGCCCTGCGCGGCCTGCAAGCCCTGGCCGACGAGGCCACCCGTCGGGCCTACGGCCACCCAGGCAACCCCTTGCGCGCCACCCTGGTGTCAGACCCGCTGGGCCGCCGGGTCAACACCCGCGACAACGCCCCGGCCGTGGTGTTTTGCGAGCTGGTCGAGGGCGATGCGCTGGACATCCTGGTGGTGGCCAAGGGCGGCGGCGGCGATGTGAAGGCCCGCTTTGCCACCCTCAACCCCAGCGACAGCGTGGCCGATTGGGTGCTGGCGCAGCTGCCCGGCATGGGCGCGGGCTGGTGCCCACCCGGTGTGCTGGGCATTGGGGTGGGGGCCAGCCCCGAACAGGCCATGTGGCTGGCCAAGCAGGCGCTGTGCGAGCCCATCGACATCGACCAACTCAAGGCCCGGGGCCCATCCACCCCCGAAGACGCGCTGCGGCTGGACCTGTACGCCCGCAGCAACGCGCTGGGGCTGGGTGCCCAGGGGTTGGGCGGCAGCGCTGCCGTGCTGGACGTGAAGGTGAAAACCGCCCCCTGCCACGCCGCCGCCATTCCGGTGGCGCTGGTGCCCAACTGCGCGGCCACGCGGTACACCCACATCCGGCTGGACGGCTCGGGCCTTGCGCCCACCCCGCCGCTGTCCATGGCCGAGTGGGACGGCATTCCCGACACCTTTCACGTGGCCGATGCGTTGCGCGTGGACCTGGACCAACTCACCCGCGAAGGCGTGGGCCAATGGCGGGTGGGGCAAACGCTGCTGCTGTCGGGCACCGTGCTGACGGCCCGCGACGCCGCCCACAAACGCCTGGTGGATTTGCTGGCCGCTGGCCAGCCGCTGCCCGTGGACCTGCGCAACCGCGTGGTGTATTACGTGGGGCCGGTGGGTGCCGTGCCCGGCGAGGCCGTGGGCCCTGCCGGGCCCACCACCGCCACGCGCATGGACCGTTTTGTCGAACCCCTGCTGGCCCACACCGGTTTGCTGGCCATGATCGGCAAGGCCGAACGCGGGCCCGAGGCCATTCGGTCCATTCGCCAGCACGGTGCGGCCTACCTGGTGGCCACGGGCGGCGCGGCCTATTTGCTGTCCAAGGCCATCCGCCAGGCCCGTGTGCTGGCGTTTGAAGACCTGGGCATGGAGGCCATCCACGCGTTTGAGCTGCTGGACTTCCCGGTGACCGTGGCGGTGGACGCCACGGGCCGCAGCATTCACCGCATGGGCGTGAGCCCGGGCCCCACAGCGCCCTGAACGGCAGCCCGAACCGCTCCCTCATACGCCACACGGCGTATTTCCCAAAAATGGTGCATTGCGCACACTTCGCCGCAACACACCACATGGGAAGCGGCACATGCGCACAGGTTCACCCGGCTTACGCCATTGGGGTTTATTCATAATCTCGTTTTTTATAGCTACAAGTGCTTATGCAATAAGCGCTGAAAGCATAAAAAACATGTCAATTGGCGAGGCGGAAGACCGCGTGGCCGCTGTGGGCCAGGCCGTGGTCGATGCCGACGAAGCCACCGTGGCGTTCATCCAGGCGCTGGCCAACGACGCGGTGAAGGTGTCGGGCGAGCGCGTGTTTGTGGTGGGCCCCGACGCCCCCGCCGGCCAGGCCACCGACCCGTTGACGGGCAAGGCCGTGGCCCTGCCCGACGACGCGGAAGACGTCATCAACAACAACTTCATGCGCAGCGGGCTGGACGCGGCGCTGGCCGCCCTCAAGCTGTTCTCGGGCGCACCGGCCGAACGCCTGGCTGCCGTGGCCACCCTCATCAAAGAACCCAACGAAGCGCTGCTGCCTTTGCTGGACAAGGCACTGACCACCGAAAAAGACGCGGCCGTGCTCGCCCAACTGGAGCTGGCCCGCTCTGCTGCGCTGCTGGGCAGCGCCGATGTGGCCAAGCGCCTGTCCGCCGCCAAGGCCTTGGCCAGCAGCAAAACCCCCGCCACCCAGTTGCTGCTGAACCAGCGCCTGGCCGATGAGGACGACGCGGCGGTGAAGTCCGCCATCCAGTCCAGCCTGCGCAGCATCCAGGAAACGCTGGTGTGGGGTGAGCGGGTAGGTGCGCTGTTCACGGGCATCAGCCTGGGTTCCATTTTGTTGCTGGTGGCGCTGGGCCTGGCCATCACCTACGGGCTGATGGGGGTCATCAACATGGCCCACGGCGAGCTGATGATGATCGGCGCCTACGCCACCTACGTGGTGCAGGGCCTGTTCCGCACCCATTTGCCGGGCGCGTTTGACTGGTATTTGCTGGCCGCGCTGCCGGTGGCGTTCACCGTGTCGGCCCTGGTGGGCGCGGCCATGGAGCGGGGCGTGTTGCGCTTTTTGTACGGCCGCCCACTGGAAACGCTGCTGGCCACCTGGGGCATCAGCCTGGTGCTGATGCAGGCCGTGCGCAGCCTGTTTGGCGCGCAAAACGTGGGCGTGGAAAACCCCAGCTGGATGAGCGGCGGCGTGCAAGTGCTGGCCAACCTCACGCTGCCTTACAACCGCTTGGTCATTATCGCGTTTGCCGCCGCCGTGCTGCTGGGCATGGCGTGGCTGATTGGGCGCACACGGCTGGGCCTGTTTGTGCGCGGCGTGACTCAAAACCGCCCCATGGCCAGCTGCATGGGCGTGAACACCGCGCGCATCGACACCTACGCTTTTTCGCTGGGCTCGGGCATTGCCGGACTGGCCGGTTGTGCGCTCAGCCAGGTGGGCAACGTTGGGCCCGACCTGGGGCAAACCTACATCGTCGACGCCTTCATGGTGGTGGTGGTGGGTGGCGTGGGCCAGTTGGCCGGGGCCGTGTACGCCGCCATGGGCCTGGGCTTGACGACCAAGTTGCTGGAGGGCGTGACCGGCGCAGTGCTGGCCAAGATTGCCGTGCTGGTGTTCATCATCATCTTCATTCAGAAACGTCCGCAAGGCATCTTCGCCATGAAAGGCCGCTCGGCCGAGGCCTGAGCCCGGTCGCTTGAGACAGGACGCACCCCATGACCACCTCAACCTCTTCTACTTCCGTGGCCGCCCCCCTGGTGCTGCCCCCCAAACCGGCGCTGCTGTCGCGCAGCGGCTGGGCCGTTTTTGGTGCCGCGCTGCTGGTGCTGTGTGTGTTGGCCCCGGTGCTGAACCTGGCCGTGCCCAAGGGCAGCGCGTTTCACCTGAGCGACTACGGCGTGGCGCTGGTGGGCAAGATCATGTGTTTTGCCATCTGCGCGCTGGCCATGGACCTGATCTGGGGCTACACCGGCATCCTCAGCCTGGGCCACGGCCTGTTCTTTGCGCTGGGGGGCTACGTGATGGGCATGTACCTGATGCGCCAGATTGGCACCGACGGCAACTACAAAAGCAACCTGCCCGATTTCATGGTGTTTCTGGACTGGAAAGAGCTGCCCTGGCACTGGGCGCTGTCTGACAGCTTTGTGGCCACGCTGGTGCTGATCGTGGCGGTGCCGGGGCTGGTGGCCTTTATGTTTGGCTACTTTGCCTTCCGCTCCCGCATCAAAGGGGTGTACTTTTCCATCATCACCCAGGCAATGACGTTTGCGGCCATGCTGCTGTTCTTCCGCAACGAAACCGGCTTTGGCGGCAACAACGGCTTCACCGATTTCAAGCGCATTTTGGGGTTGCCCATTGCCACGCCCGACATGCGCATGGCGCTGTTTGTGTTGACCGGCCTCACCCTGCTGGGCTGCTACCTGTTTGGGCGCTGGCTCATTGCCAGCAAGTTCGGCCGGGTGCTGCAAGCCATCCGCGACGCGGAAACCCGCGTGATGTTCAGCGGCTACAACCCGCTGCCCTACAAGCTGACGATTTGGGTCATTTCTGCCGTGATGTGTGGCATTGCCGGCGCGCTGTACGTGCCCCAGGTGGGCATCATCAACCCCGGTGAGATGAGCGCGGCCAACAGCATTGAAATCGCCATTTGGGCGGCCGTGGGTGGCCGGGCCACGCTGGTGGGCCCCATCGTGGGCGCGTTTTTGGTGAACGGGGCCAAAAGCTGGCTCACCGTCACCGCGCCCGAGTTCTGGCTGTATTTTTTGGGTGCCCTGTTCATTGCCGTCACGCTGTACCTGCCCAATGGTGTCGTGGGTCTGGTGAAGAAGCTGCGCGGAGAAAAAGCATGACCCCTGATTTGATGGAACAAGGCGCGCAGCGCCTGCAAAAAATCGCCCCGGTGGTGCCCCAGGGTCAAACCGAGTCGGGCGGCCGTGCCGCCGGTTTTGGCCGCGTGCACACCCCGGGCGAAGTGGACGTGACCCACGGCCGCATCTTGTACCTGGAAGACGTGAACGTGAGTTTTGACGGCTTCAAGGCCATCAACAACCTCAGCCTGGACATTGCGCCCGGCGAGCTGCGCTGCATCATCGGCCCCAACGGTGCGGGCAAAACCACCATGATGGACATCATCACCGGCAAAACCCGGCCCGACAGCGGCACGGTGTTTTTCGGCTCCACCATCGACCTGCTGCGCCACCGCGAGGCCGACATTGCCCAGCTGGGCATTGGCCGCAAGTTCCAAAAGCCCACCGTGTTCGAGCACCTGAGCGTGTTTGAAAACCTCGAACTGGCCCTGAAAACCCATAAAGGCGTGTGGCCGTCCATGCGCTTCAAGCTGGACAGCGCCCAAAGCGACCGCCTGGCCGAGGTGCTGCACACCATCCACCTGGCGCCCAGCGTCACACGGCAGGCCGGGCTGCTGAGCCACGGGCAAAAGCAGTGGCTTGAAATTGGCATGTTGCTGATGCAAGACCCCAAACTGCTGCTGCTCGACGAACCCGTGGCCGGCATGACCGACGACGAAACCGCCCGCACGGCCGAGCTGTTCCTCACCCTGAAGGGCAAACACAGCCTGATGGTGGTGGAACACGACATGGGCTTCATCAAAACCATTTCAGACATCGTCACCGTGCTGTGCGACGGCTCGGTGCTGGCCCAGGGCACGCTGGACCAGGTGCAGGCCGATGAGCGGGTGATCGAGGTGTACCTGGGCCGCTGAAAGGCGAACAAATCAATAGCTTTCAGCGCTTATCAGATAAGCGCTGGAGGCCAAAAAAGCTTTAAAGATGCTAGACGTTCAACACATCAACCAGTACTACGGCGGCTCGCATATCCTGCGCGATGTGAGCCTGCAAACCCAGCTGGGCAAGGTCACCGTGCTGTTGGGCCGCAACGGGGTGGGCAAAACCACGCTGCTGAAAAGCCTGATGGGGCTGGTGCCCATCAAAAACGGCAGCATCGCGTTCAACGGGCAAGACATTTCCACCGCCACGCCTTACGAGCGCGCCCGTGCAGGAATTGGTTTTGTGCCCCAGGGCCGTGAAATTTTTGCCCGGTTGACGGTGCAGGAAAACCTGGCCATGGGCCTGGCCCACAAGCCCGCCAGCACACCGGTGCCGCCGGAGTTGTTTGAGCTGTTCCCGGTGTTGAAACAAATGCTACACCGCCGGGGCGGCGATTTGTCGGGCGGGCAACAGCAGCAGCTGGCCATTGCGCGTGCGCTGGCCGCCGGCCCGAAGCTGCTGGTGCTGGACGAGCCCACCGAGGGCATTCAGCCCAGCATCATCAAAGACATTGGCCGCGTCATCCGCATGTTGGCCGACCGCGGCAACATGGCCATTCTGTTGTGCGAGCAGTACTACGACTTCGCCGAAGAACTGGCCGACGACTACCTGGTGATGGAGCGCGGCGAGGTGATTGCCCGTGGCCCGGGCCACGAGATGGAAGCCAAGGGCGTGCGGCAACTTGTTGCCATTTAAGTGGCGACCCAGGTGGCCATTTGACGCGCAGGGGGTGTTGGTCAGCGCGGCGCAAAAAGGGTTTGCGTGGTGCGGCTTCGGTTGAAGTGCACCACGCGTTTTGCAGATGGGCGGGTGATGGTCATGCTGTGGTGTGCCTCGGCTGAGGTGCTGCCCCACAGTTTCAGGGTGAAGGTGTAGTGCGCGTTGTCCTTTTCCACCGCCTCGCCCTGAGCGGTGTATTTGCCCATCACCACCACTTGGCGGGCGGGCAATTGGTGGGCATCGTCGGGCGGCGAAAGGGTCAGCATCAGCCCTTCCAGCGGCAGGGCTTGGCCGTTGCGGCGGAGTTGCAGGCCCGCCAACAGCTGTTTTTTAATCTCGGCTTGGTGGGCCTGAAGCTCGGCAGGGCTCAAGGCCCCGTCGCCGTTATCGTCGGTCTTTTTCAAAGCCGACACGGGAACGGACAGCAACAGGTATGCCCCGTCGCCCTTGAAGTTGAGCGTGCCTTTTTGCGCCACCATCAAATGGGCGTGTGCCGCCCCAGCCACGGCCAGCGTTGCACACAGCAAGGCCGCCTTGAGCGGAAGGCCAAGCGCCACAGCCAACGCCGCCCCGGCGCGCGGAAACCACGGGGTGTTCATGGCGCGGCTCACCGAATGGACGCCGCAGTGCCTTTGACGCAGCGCCCCATGAACGGGAATGTGTCGGTGATGACGTAGTGGTAAATCCCGCCGGGGAACTCGGGCGTCACGCCGGTGCGGCCATTGCATTCGTCCAGGTCGCCCAGGCCGCTCACGTACTCGTGGTCCTGGGTGAAGGTTCCCATGGGGTAAATGCCGGTCGAGGGGCGGTTGGCGTCGGCAGTGGCTTTCAGCCGGTAGCTGGCGCGCAGCACTTTCACAGCCGAGGTGGCGTTGTGGGCATCGGTGTGGCCATAGCGGGCGTAAATGGGGAAGCCATCGGGGGCCCAACCGGTGAGTGTCATCGTTGAGGTGCCTTTGCCCAGTTTGGTGATGAGCCGCTCGGGCATGCCGTGGTAGTGGTAAGCCCCGTTGGGCTGCACGTGGGCGTTGTTTTCGTCGGTGCCGAAGTTGAACACCGTCTGGCCCAGGGCCTCCATGTGCCAGCTGCCCGTGCCCCCGGCCTGCGTGCAAGTGGCCCCACCGCTGTTGCCGCAGGTGCCAGCGGTCCCGGGCTCCATCTTCACCCCGTTGAGTGCATAGCCGTTGGTCACCACCTGGGTGCTGCTGGCCGTGACAACCGGCGCCAGGGTGTAGGTCGCGGTGGTTGACACCGCCCCGATGGTGTTGGGGTTGCCCGGCCCTGGAAATGTGCCCACCTCGTGGTTGGGCACCCCGTTCGAGGCCAATACACGCGAGGTGCCACCGCAAGCCCAGCTGTAGGTGGCGGTCAACCGCACGGATTCGTCTGCGTTGTATTCACTGCCACTGAGGCCGCACAGCACGCCGCCCGTGCCAGCGGTGGCCGTTGCGGCGGGGGGGCTGGGCTGTGCAGCGGCGGGCGGTGTACTGGTGGCGGTGGGTGGGGTGGTGGTGTCTGTTGCGGGCGCGGCCTCCGATGGCTCGCCACCTCCGCCGCACGCCGCCAGCAGCCCCAGCGCCAGGGCTGTCCACCAGTGACGTTGGGGCGAATGGGGTTGTTCGGCTGGGCGTTCAGGGTGTGACATGGCGTGGGTCGGTGGGGTGGATGTGTTTGAGCGACGTTGCTCAGGCACGAATGTGGGCGACAAATGTGTAGCGATTGCGGATGGACGTCCAAAGTCCCTCCACAATCGTTTCACCTAATCGCTGCCGCCATGCGCCTTCGACTTGTTCACACCCTTTCACTGATGTTGCTTGCCGCCGTGGGCTTCAGCGTGGCGGCCATGGGGGGCGTGGGGGCGTGGCACCTGAGGCAAGGCTTCAGCGCGTACGTTCAGGCCCGGGACGTGGAGCGGCTCGACACCTTCGTGGCGGTCACGGCCACACGGCTGGCCACGGACGGCGGCGTTGACGCGCTGTTGAACCGCCGCATCACCGTGCCCATGCTGCTGGCCGACCTGGCCAAAAAAGAAGGCGATACACGGCCGCACCGTGCCGGTGGTGGCCCCAACAACGGTGCCCCACCACCGCCCCCGGGCCCGCCTGATGCGTTTGGGGCCCGGCTGGCGCTGTTTTTTCCAGACGGCCGTCGGCTGGCGGGAAGACCGCTGGCCCCTGACGGGGGGCCGTTGATCGAACGCCCCGTTGTGGTGGAGGGCCAAGTGTTGGCCCTTGCCCGGCTCAGGCCCATACAGCGGATGGCCGACGAATACGAGGTGCGGTTTCTTCGCTCCCAATACCTGGGCATGGCCGCTGTGGCCGCCGTGCTGATGGTGCTGGCGCTGGCCTTGGCGTGGTGGCTTGCCCGCCACTGGGCGCGCCCGTTGGCAGCTGTGCGAGACGCCACGGCCCGCATTGCGCGGGGCGAGTTGGGGGTGCGGCTGCCCATGGAACGCCACGACGAAATCGGCGATGTGGTGCGCAACGTCAACGCCATGGCCGAAAGCCTGCAGCGCCTGGAGGGTGCCCGGCGGCGCTGGATTGCCGACATGTCACACGAGCTGCGCACGCCGCTGAGCGGGTTGCGCGCAGAGGTTGAGGCCTTGCTGGACGGCGTGCGGCCCTTTTCGTTGGCGGCGGCGCATTCCCTGCACGAAGACATTCTTCGGTTGGGGACGTTGGTGGACGATTTGCACCTGCTCGCCATGGCCGATCTCCAGAGCCTGCCTTGCCATTTCACCGACTGTGATGCCGAAACCGTGGTGCGTGAAACCGTTCAACGTTACCAACCCCGGTTCACCGCCCGTGGGCTGGTGCTGAGCGCCACCACCACCCCGGTGTGCACCCATGCCGACCCTGCACGCCTCACCCAGCTGCTGTGCAATTTGCTTGAAAACAGCTTGCGCTACACCGACCCACCCGGGCAGGTGGCGGTGAGCCTTTGGGAAGACGGCGCGACCCTGTGCCTGCAAGTGGACGACAGCACGCCCGGCGTGCCCGATGGTGACCTGCCACGCGTGTTTGAGCCGCTGTACCGCGCCGACGCGGCCCGCAGCCGCCACAGCGGCGGCAGTGGCCTGGGCCTGGCCATTTGCCAGGCCATTGCACAGGCGCACAAAGGGCACCTCACGGCCGGTGTGTCGCCCCTGGGTGGGCTGCGGCTGAGGCTGGTGCTGCCGGTTCAACGCAGAAAGGTGCCGCCGCTGTGGCCTTGAACACCCAGGGTGCTGAGCCCTATGTGCTGGTGGTCGAAGACGACCCCAAGATCGCGCAGGTTCTGGTGGACTATTTGCACGCCGGTGGCCTGGCCGCTCGCCAGGTGGCCGACGGTGTGCTGGCCGTGCAAACCGCCAGACAGCACCCCCCGGGGGTCATCGTGCTCGACCTGATGTTGCCCGGCATGGACGGCATGGCCGTGTGCCAGGCCGTGCGTGCGTTCAGCGACGTGCCCATCATCATGTTGACCGCGCGGGTGGACGAGGCAGACCGGTTGCGCGGCCTGGACGCCGGTGCCGACGACTATGTGTGCAAACCCTTCAGCCCCAGGGAGGTGGTGTCGCGCGTGAAAGCGCAGCTGCGCCGTGCCAGCGGTTTGCTGCAGGTGCGGGCGGTGCCTTGGCTTGTGGACGACAACACCTGGCGCATCGCGTGGCGCGGTCAGTGGCTGCCCCTGACACCGGTCGAATTCCGCATGCTGCGCCAACTGCTGAGCCAACCGGGGCGGGTGTTTTCGCGCGCCCAATTGCTGGGCGGTCTGCATGACGATTTGCGCGACGTGAGCGACCGCGCCGTTGACAGCCATGTGAAGAACCTGAGGCGAAAAATCCAGGCCGCTGACCCTTCGAGCGATTGCCTCGTCTCGGTGTACGGCGTGGGTTACCGGTTTGAACCCCCCCACTGATTCACCCGCGCCGCGTCAAGCCACCGCTTGCACCACCCGGTTGCGTCCCTCTCGTTTGGCCTGGTACAGGGCGTGGTCGGCGCTGCGCAGCAGCTCGTCCACGGTGTGGCCGTGGTCGGGGTAGCTGGCCACGCCCACCGACAAGGTGACAGCAATTTCCCCACCCGCGGTCAGGAACGCGTGGCTTTGCACCGCCCGGCGCAACTGCTCGGCGCGTTGCAAGGCCTGGGGCAGTGGCAGCTGGGGCAGCATCAGCAAAAACTCTTCGCCGCCGTAGCGGCACACCACGTCGTGGGCGCGGGCATGGGTGGCCAGAATCAGCCCCATTTGGCGCAGCACCTCGTCACCCACCGGGTGGCCGTGGGTGTCGTTGATGGTTTTGAAGTGGTCGATGTCCACCATCAGCAGCGAAATGGGCGATCCCTCGCGGGCGCAGCGCATCAGCTCGCGTTGCAAGGTGGTGTCCAGGTAGCGGCGGTTGTATTGGCCGGTCAGCGGGTCGCGGTGGGCTTGCTCGCGCAGTTGCTCTTGCAGGCGGTTGATTTCATCCAGCTGGGTGCGCAGGACTTCGTTGGCCTGCTCGATGGCTTGTGCGCTCAGCTCGCGTTCCTGGCGCAGCCGCCGCAACTGGCTGATGCGGATTTGTGCCACGTCGCCAATGCCCAGCACATACACCAGCAGCCCCGCCATGCAAAACAGGGTGGTGGGCCAATCGGTGTCGGGGCGCCAGGCGAACGCGCCGGTGGCCCACCAGGTCAGCGCCCCAAGCCCAAACGCCGCACCTGCCGACACGCCCCCGCGCCAGCCTTTGTTGAACACGCTGTTGAACAGGGTGGCCATGCCCATGGCAAACGACAGCCAGGTGGGCAGGCCCAGCACGGCGGCGCAAAGGCCCAGGCTGTAAGCGTCCACCAGCAGGTGCTTCATCTCACGGGCAATGGGGTCGGGCGCTGGGCGCACCAGGGTCAGCAGGGCTTGCGGGTACACCAGCAGCTGCGCCACCAGGTAGGCCCACAGGCCCAGCGACACCGGTGTGCCCCACAGGTGCAGTGCCACGGCGACCAGCACCGCCGCAAACGACAGGCTGCGGAACTGGTGGTGTTTGCGCACCAGCCAAGGGGTGCGGTGTGGGGCGAATGTGTGAGGCATCATTTTATGAAAAATAGGCCTCTAGCGCTTGACCGTATTGGGTTTGCAGCTATGCATTATTCGGCAATCAACACGCTGGAACGCAGCGTTTCCCAGGCCTTGAACTGGTGCCATTGGGCCACCCAGGCGGGCCAGTCGGCCGCTGGCATGGGGCGGCCAATGCCGTAGCCCTGTGCCAGGTGGCAGCCCAGGCGCAGCAGGGCGGCGGCGTGCTCCAGCGTTTCCACCCCCTCGGCAATCACGGGGCGGTGGAAGGCGTGTGCCAGGTACACCACGCTTTGCACAATGCCGTGGTCCTCCGGGTCGGTCAGCATGTCGCGCACAAAGCTCTGGTCGATCTTGATGAGGTCCACCGGCAGCTTGCGGAAGTAGGCCAGCGACGAGTAACCGGTGCCGAAATCGTCCAGGGCGAAGCGCACGCCCAGCTCGCGGCATTCCGTCATGACGCGGGCGGCGGTTTGCATGTCGGCCAAGGCGGCGCTTTCCAGAATTTCCAGCTCCAGCTCGCCGGGTTGCACCGCCGGGTGGCGTTGCAGGGCACCTTGCAGCCAGGGTTTGAAGCCGGGTTTGAGCAGTTGCGGCCCGCTCAGGTTGACGCTGATGCAGGCGTCTGGCGCCAGCACATTGCCCAGTGCCTTCCAGGCGGTGATTTGCGCCAGCGCGGTTTCAATGACCCATTCGCCCACCAGCACTTCCAGGTCGGTGCCGTCCATGTGCCACAGAAAGGCGGCGGGCGACAGCAGGCCTTGCTCGGGGTGTTGCCAGCGGATCAGGGCCTCGGCCCCCACCACCTCGCCGGTGTCCAGGTCCACCTTGGGTTGGTAGAACAGCCGCAGTTCGTTGTCGGCCAGGGCTTCTGCCAACCGGGTAACCAGCTCGCGCTGCACCTGCACTTCGCGGTCTTGGGCCAGGTCGAACAGGTGGTGCTGGTTGCGCCCGGCCTGCTTGGCGCGGTACATGGCCTGGTCGGCGTGGCGCAGCAGGGTGTCGGCGTCCACGTCGTCAGCGGGGAACAGGGTCACCCCCACACTGGCCGACACGGTGGCGCTCACATCGCCCAGGGCCACGGGTTGTTTCACCGCCGTCAGCACGCGCTCCAGCACGCCCTCCCATTCGTTGGGTTCGCCCAGGTCGGACAGCAGCAGCACAAATTCGTCGCCCCCCAGGCGGGCCAAGGTGTCTTCGCCACGCAGGGTTTGCAGCAACCGTTGGGTGATGCTGATCAGCAGCCGGTCGCCCATGGCGTGGCCCAGGCGGTCGTTGACGGGCTTGAAGTCGTCCAGGTCGAGGTAACACACGGCCAGGGATTTGCCGTTGCGCCGCGCACGTGCCACGGCCTGGTTCAGGCGGTCGACCAGCATGCGGCGGTTGGGCACGCCCGTCAGGGGGTCGTAGTGGGCCAGGCGGTCCAGCTCGGCCTGGTGGGCCTTCAGGTGGCTGATGTCAGAAAACACCACCACGTGGTGCTGGGCCTGGTTGTCGCTGTGGCGCACGGCCGAGGCCGACAACGCACACACCAGTGTGCTGCCGTTGTGCCGGGCCAGCGCCAGCTCGCCTTGCCAGTGGCCCTGGTGGTCCAGCGCGCTGTACACCTGGGCCAGTGTGTGGGCACTGTCGTCCCCGGGGGTGGCCAACACGTTGAGGGTTTGGCCCAGCACTTCGCTGGCCTGGCGGCCGGTGATGCGGGTGAAGGCGGGGTTGACATCGGCAATGCGGTGCTGGGTGTCAGTGATCAGGATGGCGTCGTAGCTGTTGGCAAACACGCTGGCGGCCAGGCGCAGGCTGTCTTCGTTGTCTTTGGCCTGGGTGACGTCGCGCCACACGCCCACGGCTTCGGTGCGGCCGTCGGTGGAGTTGAGCAGCCGCAGTTCGTCCTGGAACCACAGGTATTTGCCCTGGGCGTTGGCAAACCGGAAGGTCTGGCGCACCTCGCCGGTCTGGTGCAGGTGGCGCAGGTTGGCCAGGGCCTGGGTGCGGTCGTCGGGGTGCAGGTGTTTGACCCACCAGTCGCGTTTGAGCGCGTCTTCCGGGGCGTAGCCCAGCAGCCGGGTGATGTTGCCGCTGACCCAGGTGGGTTCGGTCTGGTGGCGGGCCACGCGCAGGGTGTAGATCATCACCGGGCTGGCGTCCAGCAGGTAGCTGCGCTGGGCCGACGCCTGTTGCAAGGCCGCCCTTTCTTGTTCCAGGGTGCGCTGGGTGGTCAGCAGCCGCCGGGTGTTCAGCACCAGGCCAATGGCCAGGGCCAGCCCCAGGCCGGTGACGGTGCCCAGCGCCAAAATCCAGTCGCCGTAGCGCTTCCAGATGTCGGCCAGGTTGACCGGTGGCGCAGCGGCAAAGGGCTCCATGCGCAAATCGCGCATGGCCTGTTCCACGGGGGCGTAGTCGGCGGGAATGGTGAAGCCGTAAATGCCCGCGCTGCGGGTGGCGGGGTGGTCGGGCGTGAGCGCCATCAGCGCGGTGGCAATGCGCTGGCTGGTGGCGGCGTCCACGTGCAGCATCGACAAAAAGGGCCAATCGGGGTATAGCCGGGTGGAGGCCCGGTGCTCGAACCCCGGGTGGGCCAGGGGGTGTAACACCTCCAGTTCGCCCGGGGCCAGTTTGCCTTCGCGTTCCAGGTCTTCCAGCACGCCGGTGCGCATGAAGCCCACGTCGGCTTTGCCGGTCAGCACGGAGGTGACCACCTGGTCCACCGGCTGGGTGGTTTCCACCCAGGTGATGTCGTCCAGCGGCACACCTTCGCGCAGCAGCTCGGCGGCGGGCGCCATGTAGGTGCCCAAAAAGTGTTTGCCCGCAATGGCCACGCGTTTGCCGGCCACGTCTTCCAGGGTGCGGATGTCCGGGCGGTCTTTGCGCCTCACGATGACCGCGCCAATGCCGTGCACACCGTGGTTGCCCTGGCGTGTCACCAGTGTCGCCAGTGCACCCGACAGACGGCCGTGTTCGCGCAGCTTCACGTAGTGCGTGGGGTTGGTCAGCACGAACTCGACCTGCTGGTGTTGCAGCGCGTCTTCCAGCTCGTCGTTGAGCAGGGGCAGCACTTTGATGCGAACCCCCGGCAACTGGGCCGACAGGTATTGGCCCAGCGCCGCGTAGCGCTCTTGCATCACGGGTTTGGGGCGAAAGGCAAACACCCCCAGTGTCAGCGTGCGTTCTTCGGCCCGGGCGGGGGTGGCCAGGGCCCACAACAACGCGCACAGCAGCCACCCCAGAAATCGGTTGGTGTGCGGGCGTTGAAGTGGCATGGCGGCAATTCGTGCGGTTGAAACGGCGGGCCGCCAAGCTTAGCGCAATGTGCGCCGTTCACCGCATGTTCACACGCCCCAAATGCGGGGCGGTTGGTTGCCCAGGCCCCAAACCACGGGCCGCAGTTGCGCCCACAGGTGTTTGAACAGGTCCATGGTGGGTTCCACCAGCGGGCTCAGCGTGCGCACCACCAGCACCTGGTCGTTGGGGCAGGTGGCCCCGGTGGTGGCGGCCAGGGCGTGGGGGGCCACGGCCGCGCGCACGGTCTCCAGCAGCTGCTCGCGCCGTGCGCTGCCCATGGGGGTGCCACTGGCCAGCACCAAGGTGCCCATGCAACGGTGGCCCGCCAGGCCCAGGGGGCTGTCGAGCAGCGTGGTGTCGGTGGCGGCCAGGTGGGATTGTTCGCGCCACACACCAGGCCAGTGCAGGCGTTGGCTGAGGTGGCCTGCATCAAACGGCTGCTGGGCCCCGGGCAGGCCCAGGGCGGTCACGTCCCAGGCCAGCAACTCCGCGCCGGGGGCCAAGTCGAGGAGCAGTTGGTTCACGGCCTGGCAGCCGGGGTAGGCAATGGTTTCCAGCGGCAGCCATTCCAGCCGGGCGTTGGCTGCCAGGCGCAGGGTCACGGTTTGGGTGGCCGCTTGCCCACTGCTTTTGTAAAAACGCGTGGCACCTTGGGTGCTGACCAGTGCGTGCGCGCCTGGGGCCACCGACACGTCGATGGCCAGCGTGTCGCCTTCCACCAGCCCGCCGGGCGGGTGCACCAGCACGTTGTGGCAAATGCCGTTGCCTTCGGGGTACAGGCTTTGCAGCACCCGCAGCGGGCCGTCGTGCGCAAAGCGCAGCAGCGTGCGGGGGGCTTCGTACCGGTAGTCCAGCTGCAAGCTGGCGTTCCAGCTCATGACCGGTGGCGTTGCCAAAAATCGCGGTGGGTGCCCACCAGATCGGCTTCAAGCCCGGCCACCGGCCCGGTGATGCGCAGGGGCTTTTGCCCACGGGCCACCACCTCGCGGCAGGGCAGGCTGAGGGTGGGGTTGTCGGGGTGGTTGCCGGTGAGGGCCAGCAAGGCCTCTTCGCTGGCCCCGTAGGCGATGTGGCCTATGTGCGCCCAATAAAGGGTGCCCGTGCACATGGCGCAGGGTTCGAAGGTGGTGACCAGGGTGCAGCCCCACAGGAAGCTGGCGGGGTAATTCTGCGAGGCGGTGCGCGCCAAGGTGGCTTCGGCGTGGTGCACGGTGTCGATGTTGCCTTGTTCGGCCAACACCGTTTCACCATCGGGTGCCACCAGCAGCGCGCCAAACGGGTGGCGCCCCATGGCCATGGCGCGTTGGGCCACGGCATCGGCACGCAGCAGGTGGCGGTGCAATTGCCCGGCCGTGAGGGCCGGGGGCATCAGCAACCCGCTTTCACTCACCTTGCGAGCCCCGGTGGGCCCAGCCGGTGGTGTGTTTTTCCACCAGGCTGAACAGCTCGTACATGGCCATGGCCATGACGCCCACGGTCAGCAGGCCGCTGAAGGCCAGGCCCATTTGCATGGAAGACCCGGCCGAAATCAGCAGGTAGCCAATGCCTTGGTCTGACGCGGTCATTTCAGACACCGTGGTGCCCACAAACGCCAGCGTGATGGCCACTTTCAGCGAGCCGTAAAAGTAGGGCATGGAGCGGGGCAGGCCCACCTTGGTCAACACGTCCCAGCGCTTGGCCCCCAGCACGCGCAGCACGTCTTCCAGCTCGGGCTCCAGCGTGGCCAGGCCGGTGGCGATGTTCACCATGATGGGGAAGAAGCTGATGAGAAAGGCCGTGAGCACCGCAGGGCCCACGCCAATGCCGAACCACACCACCAAAATGGGCACAAAAGCGGCCTTGGGCAGCGCGTTGAACGCGGTCATCAGCGGGTACACCGCCGCATAGGCCAGGCGCGAACTGCCAATCAGAAAGCCCAGCAACACCCCCACCACGATGGCAATCGCAAAGCCCACCATCGTCACCCAGAAGGTGCGCCACGCGTGGCCCGCGATGGTGCCCGCGTGTTCCAGCGTTTGCTCCCAAATGCGCAGCGGGCTGGGGAAAATGAATTCCGACACATTGAAGGCCGAGCAAACAATCTGCCACAGCACCACGGTGGCCACCAGCAGCAGCCACGGGGCCCAGGCTTCTTTCTGTTTCTTGTTCATCATGTGCTTTCGGTGGGGTTACTGAACGATGGCTGCGCCGCCGCTGTGGCCTGGTTTGGCCGGTTTGCGCATGGCACCGATGTGGCCGCGCAACTCGTGCACGATGTCGGTGAACTCGGGCGTGTAGGTCACTTCCAGGTCGCGGGGGCGGGGCAGGTCGATGTGGCGCTTCACCACAAACCGCCCGGGGCTCTTGCTCATGACGTACACCGTGTCGGCCAGGAACACGCTTTCACGCAGGTCGTGCGTCACCAGAATGACGTTGAATTTTTGCGTGGCCTGCAAGTCGCGCAGCGTGCACCACAGCTCTTCGCGGGTGAAGGCGTCCAGTGCACCAAAAGGCTCGTCGAGCAGCAACATTTTGGGTTCGTGGATGAGGGCGCGGCAAATGCTGGCGCGCTGCTGCATGCCCCCCGACAGCTGCCAGGGGAATTTCTTTTCCATGCCGCCCAGGCCCACGCTTTCCAGCAGCGCCGAGGCGCGGGCCTCGTACTCTTTGCGCTTGGCTTTGAACTGGCTGCGGTGCGGCTCAACGATTTCCAGCGGCAGCAGCACGTTGTCCAGCGTGGTGCGCCACGGCAGCAGCGAGGGGGCCTGAAAGGCCATGCCCGAAATTTTCAATGGGCCGTCCACGGGTTGGCCGTCTACAAAAATCTGACCCAACGTGGGCTTTTTCAGGCCGGTGGTCAGCTTCATGAAGGTGGACTTGCCACAGCCCGAAGGCCCCACGATGGCAATGAACTCGCCCTGCGTGACCTGCAGGTTGATGTCTTCCACGGCAAATATGCCTTTGGCGTGCAGCTCGTCGTTGTAGGCCAGCCAAACGCTGCGGAAGTCCACAAACGGGGCGGCGGTTGACGGTTCGGGGGCAGGGGGCTGTGACATGGCGGGGGTCTTTTCATGAAAACGGCCAGCCGTCCGGGCGGACAAACTGGCCGTTGGGCCACAAACAAAGGCTGTGCGTGGGGAAGGCGAAAGGCGTTACTTCTTGGCCTTGGGCAACACGTCCAGCGTGGCCGCGTCGGGCAGGGCAGAGCCGTCCCACACGGCTTTCACGTCCACGCGGCTTTTGGTTTTGTAGGCGTCAGACACCTGGCTGGCCATCAGGGCCATGCGGCCGTCGTTGATGCGGCCGAAACCTTCCTTGCGCGCGTCGGGGCTGGCCACCACCGAGTCAATGGCCAGTTGCAGGCGGCGTGTTTCCAGCGCCACGTTGATGATGCCGTCGCGCTCTTTCACCAGCGCAATGGCGGCGGCCGGGTTGGCCATGGCTTCTTTGGCGCCTTTGGCAAACGCGCTCAGGAACGCTTTCACCGCGGTGGGGTTTTCCTTCAGCAGCTTGGGGTTCACGATGATGGCGTTGCCATACAGCTTCACACCAAAGTCGGCAAAGGGCATGACCACCACGTCTTCGGTTTTGATGCCGCGTGCTTCCAGGTTCAGCAGCGAAGTGAACGAGAAGCCGGTGATGGCGTCAATGTCACCGCGCACCAGCATGGTTTCGCGCAGTGGGGGGTCCATGGCCGTCCAAGCCACGTTGGTCACGCCGTTGGCCTTTTCAAAGATGGGGAAGGCTTTGCGGCCCGCGTCGAACACGGGTGCGCCCAGCTTCTTGCCGCTGAGGTCTGCGGGCTTCTTGATGCCCGACTTCTTCAGGGCCAACACGGCAGCGGGCGTGTTGTTGTAGACCATCATCACGGCCACGGGTTTGTTGGGCGCGTCGGGGTTGTTGGCGTGGAATTCCATCAGGGCGGCCATGTCGGCAAAACCCATGTCGTAAGTGCCCGAGGCCACGCGGGTGACCGTGGCGCCCGAGCCGTTGCCGGCGTCGATGGTCACGTCCAGGCCCGCGTCTTTGAAGTAGCCCTTGGCCACGGGTTGCAGGAACAGGGCCGAGGGGCCTTCAAAGCGCCAGTCCAGCTGGAACTTGATGGGCTTGTTTTGGGCGTGGGCGCTGCCCACGGCACACAAACCGGCCAAGGCAATCGCGGCAGAGGTGGCTTTGAGGAAATGGCGTTTGATCATGCGTAACTCCAGTGGAATGGGGTGGTCAAAGAAGATTGAAGAACTTAAAGCAATTACGGTGCCAACCAGCCGTCACAGCGGCGGTGCACCGTGCAGCGGGCCGATTAAAACCCATGCCACGCTGGGAAAATGAACACAAATGCGTATACAAAAGTGTCCACCAATGTGAGGGTGTTGGGCATCAATGGAAACCCGGGTGCCCCACGGTGGGGCGGCGTGTGCTCAATGCCACGTTTTTGGTGCGCGGAATGTGCGCTGATTTGACAAATATCAAGACCGATGGGGCTTGCAGCCTCGCGCGCGTGTAAATCGGTTAACTTAAACACGCGACCTTGCACCAAAGCAGGGCAAAGCGAACCGGGTGACGCGCCAAGCGCTCCCGCACATCAACAGGACAACAAGATGCAGAGACAAACTTCCCTCGGTTCCGCGTGGGCGGCCCACGGCTATTGGACACCCGCTGTGGTGCTGATGCGAAACCTGAAGTTCGGGGCCAAGGCCCTGGTCATTTCGCTGGCTTTTTTGGTGCCCACGCTGGCGCTGATCGGCTGGCTGCTGCTGAACCAAACGGCCACTTCGTTTGATGACCGCAAAAATGCCACACGCCAACACGTGGAGGTGGCCCATGGCGTGCTGGTGTGGGCGCACGAGCAGGAAACCACCGGCAAGCTCACCCGCCCCCAGGCGCAGGACTTGGCCAAGGGCGTGATTGCCAAAATGCGCTACGACAAAAGCGAGTATTTCTGGATCAACGACATGACCCCGGTGGTGGTGATGCACCCCATCAACACCAAGCTCGACGGCAAAGACGTGAGCGACCTGAAAGACCCCACTGGTTTCGCCCTGTTCAAAGGCTTTGTGGCCGAGGTGCAGAAAAACGGCAAAGGGTTTGTGCCTTACCTGTGGCCCAAACCCGGCAGCCCCGAGCCGGTGGAAAAACTGTCTTACGTGTCGGGCTTTGCCCCTTGGGGCTGGGTGGTGGGCTCGGGTATCTACATCGATGACCTGCGCACGGCTCGTAACGAGCGGTTGGTCATTACGGTTGTCGCCCTCGCGTTGTGTTTGTTCATAGGACTCTATTTCTTTGTGGGTTTTTACCGCGTCAACAAAGGCGGTTTTGACCTGATCAGCCAGCACCTGGAAGAAATGGCCGAGGGCGATTTGCGCAATTCCCCCAATGACCCTTGGGGCCGTGACGAGCCTGCCCAGCTGATTTGGGAGATGAAAAAGGTGTACGTGTCGTTGCGTGAGCTCATCCGCAAAGTGCGCCATGGTGCGCGCGAACTGCACACCGCCAGCAACGAAATTGCGTCGGCCAGCACCGATTTGGCCGCGCGCACCGAAGCTTCGGCCGCCACGCTGGAAGAGCAGTCGTCTGCGATGGAAGAAATCGGCTCCACCGTGGGCGCGTCGGCCGAGCTGGCCCAGAACGCCGCCCGTTTTGCTGGCGACAATGCCACCGTGGCCGAAACCGGTGGCCGCGTGATTGCCGAGGTGGTGACCACCATGCACGACATCCAGGCCTCGTCGGCCAAGATCAACGACATCATTGGTGTGATCGACGGCATTGCCTTCCAGACCAACATCCTGGCGCTGAACGCGGCTGTGGAAGCCGCCCGTGCCGGTGAGGCCGGGCGCGGGTTTGCCGTGGTGGCCAGCGAAGTGCGCAGCCTGGCGCAGCGCAGTGCCAGCGCGGCCCGTGAAATCAAAGGCTTGATCACCACCAGCGTGGAAAAGGTGGAGAGCGGCACCCGCGTGGTGCAACAGGCCGGCCAAACCATGGCCCAGGTGGTGGACAACGCCAAACAAATCAACCAGTACCTGAGCGAAATTGCCACGTCATCGCGCGAGCAAGCCAGCGGGGTGGAGCAGGTGAGCCAGTCCATCCAAGACCTGGACCGCAGCACCCAGCAAAACGCGGCACTGGTGGAAGAAACCACGTCAGCCGCTGCGGCGTTGCGCCAGCAGGCCGAAATTTTGCAAAGCGAGATTGCCAACTTCCGGGTGGCTTGAGTACCCACCCGCCACTGGCGGGTGTCGGCTGTTTTGCCACGGGGTGCCGTGGCGTTGGTGAAGGGGGCTCAGGCCCCCTTTTCCATTTCCAACAGCAGGGCTTGTGCGACGGCTTGGGTGGCTGCCAGGGTCAGCGTCACGCACACCCAGGTTGGCGCACCCCCGACTGGGGGCAGCGGCGGCATGCCCTGCACCCGTCCGCTGGCCGCGTCGTGGCGCAGGTTCACGGGGGCCGCGTCGTTGACCTGGGCTTGCAGCAGCAGGTCCCAGTCGCCACCCTCGTCCAAGGGCTGGGGGCCCTCGGGAAAGTGGCGGTGTGCCCAGGCCAGCACGGCTGCCACTTCGGCCAGCACCTCAGTCACCCGTGCAGGCGGCACGCTGGCCATGGCCTCCAGCGTGTGGCTGTCGTCACCGTTGTCGGTGGCATCAAACTCCAACCACGATAGCTGAAAATCCATACCGATCAAGCGCTAGAGGCTGTTTTTGTGCTGAATTTCAGCTCTCGTAGCTGCCCACGGGCAGGCAGCTGCAAAACAGGTTGCGGTCGCCGTACACGTTGTCCACCCGGCCCACGGGGGGCCAGTACTTCACCTGGCGCAGGCTGGCCACCGGGAAGGCGCCCAGCTCGCGGGGGTAGGGGCGGTTCCACTCGGCACCCAGCAGGCTGGCGGCGGTGTGGGGGGCTGCTTTGAGCGGGTTGTTGTCTTGTGGCCATTCACCGGCTTCCACTTGGCGCACCTCGTTGCGGATGGCAATCATCGCGTCGATGAAGCGGTCCAGCTCTTGCAGCGTTTCGCTTTCGGTGGGCTCCACCATCAGCGTGTTGGGCACGGGGAAGCTGAGCGTGGGGGCGTGGAAGCCGTAGTCCATCAGGCGCTTGGCCACGTCTTCGGCCATCACGCCGCTGGTGTCTTTCAGGCCGCGCAGGTCCAGGATGCACTCGTGTGCCACGTGCCCGTTTTCGCTGGCGTACAGCGTGGGGTAGTGGGGCGCCAGGCGCTTGCTGATGTAGTTGGCGCTCAAAATGGCCGTTTCGGTGGCGTGTTTCAGGCCGTCGGCCCCCATCATGCGGATGTACATCCAGCTGATGGGCAACACGGCCGCGTTGCCCAACGGGGCGGCGCTGACCGCACCCACGCCGTTGACGGGCAGCCCCGCCGTGGCGTGGCCGGGCAGGTAGGGCACCAGGTCTTCCACCACACACACGGGGCCCACGCCGGGGCCGCCACCGCCGTGGGGGATGCAGAAGGTTTTGTGCAGGTTCAGGTGGCTGACGTCGCCGCCGAACTCGCCGGGGGCGGCCACGCCCACCAGGGCGTTCATGTTGGCACCGTCCACGTACACGCGGCCACCGTGGCTGTGCACCAGGGCGCACAGCTCTTTCACGCTGGTTTCAAACACGCCGTGGGTGCTGGGGTAGGTGATCATCACGGCGGCCAGGTGGGCGCTGTGTTGCTCGCATTTGGCTTGCAGGTCGGCCAGGTCCACGTTGCCTTGGTCGTCACACTTGGTCACCACCACGGTCATGCCCACCATCTGCGCGCTGGCGGGGTTGGTGCCGTGTGCGCTGCTGGGAATCAGGCAAATGTGCCGGTGGCTTTCGCCCCTGGCCTCGTGGTAGGCCTTGATGACCAGCAAGCCGGCGTATTCGCCCTGGCTGCCCGCGTTGGGCTGCAGGCTGATGCCCGCGTAGCCCGTGGCCTGGCACAGCCAGGCGCGCAGCTGCTCGTCCAGCATGCGGTAGCCTTCCAGCTGGTCGGCCGGGGCGAAGGGGTGCACGTTGGCGAACTCGGGCCAGGTGATGGGAATCATCTCGGCCGTGGCGTTGAGCTTCATGGTGCAGCTGCCCAGCGGGATCATGCTGCGGTCCAGCGCCAGGTCTTTGTCGGACAGCATGCGGATGTAGCGCAGCATGCCGGTTTCGCTGTGGTGGGTGTTGAACACCGGGTGCGTCAGGAACGCGCTGGTGCGGCGCAGCGCGGCGGGAATGAGGGGCTCAATGCCACCGTCAAACGCGTCCACCTCGGGCAGGGTTTGGCCGGTCAGGGCGAAGCAGACCCACAGCGCGTCGATGTCTTCGCGGGTGGTGGTTTCGTCCAGTGTGATGCCCACATAACGGTGGTGGCTCAGGCGCAGGTTGGCGCCGCAAGACAAGGCACGGGCCAGCACGGTTTCGGCGTCGGCCGGGGTGCTCATGCGCACGGTGACGGTGTCGAATGCGGTGGGGCTGGTCAGTTCACAACCCAGGTCTTGCAGGCCCGAGGCCAGGATGGCGGTGTAGCTGGCCACGCGCTGTGCGATGCGCGCCAGGCCCGCCGGGCCGTGGTACACGGCGTACATGCTGGCCACCACGGCGGGCAGCACCTGGGCGGTGCAGATGTTGCTGGTGGCTTTTTCGCGGCGGATGTGTTGCTCGCGCGTTTGCAGCGCCAGGCGGTAGGCGGGGTTGCCGTGTGCATCCACGCTCACGCCCACCAGGCGGCCGGGCATGGAGCGTTTGAACTCGTCGCGGCAGGCCATGTAGGCGGCGTGTGGGCCGCCCGCGCCCATGGGCATGCCAAAGCGCTGGGTGGTGCCCACGGCAATGTCGGCCCCGAATTCGCCGGGGGGCACCAGCAGCGTGAGGGCCAGCAGGTCGGCCGCCACGATGAACGCGCCTTGTTGGGCGTGTACACGTTCCACGTCGGCGCGCAGGTCGTCAATGCGGCCACTGGTGCTGGGGTACTGGGCCAAGGCGGCAAAACAGTCGCCTGCCAGGGCGGCGTTCCACTCGGCGGCCGAGTTCGCCACCACCACGGTCAGGCCCAGGGGTTTGGCGCGGGTTTGCACCACTTCAATGGTTTGCGGGTGGCAGTCGCCGGCCACCACAAAGGTGGTGCTTTTGCTTTTGACGCTGCGTTTGGCCAGCGTCATGGCCTCGGCGGCGGCGGTGGCTTCGTCCAGCATGCTGGCGTTGGCCATGGGCAATGCCGTTAGGTCGGTCACCATGGTCTGGAAATTCACCAGCGCTTCCATGCGGCCCTGGCTGATTTCGGCCTGGTAAGGCGTGTAGGCGGTGTACCAGGCCGGGTTTTCCAGGATGTTGCGCAGGATCACGCCGGGCGTGTGGGTGCCGTGGTAGCCCTGCCCGATGAAGCTTTTCATGGGCGTGTTGAGCGCGGCAATGGCCTTCAGCTCGGCCAGCGCGGCGGCTTCGGTCACGGGCAGGGGCAGGTCCATGTCGGTGGTGCGCGCAATGCTGCGCGGCACGATGCTGTCGATCAGCGCACGGCGCGAGGCTTCACCGATCACGCTGAGCATGTGGGCCTCGTCGGCCTCGCTCACGCCGATGTGGCGGGCAATGAATTCGCTGGGGTTTTCCAGCTGGGCCAGGGGCAGGGCTGATGACTGAACGGTGGGCATCGACATGGTGCGGGGGTCCTGTGGGGGTCAGTTGGCCAGGGCGTTGTAGGCGGTTTCGTCCAGCAGACCGTCAATCTCGGCGGCGTTGCTCAGCTTCACTTTGAAGAACCAGCCGGCACCCAGCGGGTCGGTGTTGGCCAGGGCGGGGTCGGCGCGCAGGGCTTCGTTGACTTCGGTGATTTCACCGGTCACGGGCATGTACACGTCGGCGGCGGCTTTGACGGACTCGACCACACCGGCCACGTCTTTCTGGGCGAAGGTGGTGCCCACGGCGGGCAAATCGACAAACACCACGTCACCCAGCGCGTCTTGTGCGTGGTGAGTGATGCCCACGGTGGCGGTGTCGCCGTCGATGTTGAGCCATTCGTGGTCGGCGGTGTACTTGATCATGGGAAGCTCCTGGTGGGGTAAATGGGGGATTTAAGAGATAGCAAACAAATGAATGCAGTCAAGCGCTGGGTGCCAAAAAGTCTTTAAAAACGTGTGCGATCAACCGGCCACCATCATCCACGGTAATAACGCGTGGGCACAAACGGCATGGCCACCACCTCCATGGGCACGGGTTTGCCGCGCACCACGGCGTGAACGCGGGTGCCCACCGCCGCGTGGCTGGGGGGCACATAGCCCATGGCAATGGGCTGGTTGAGCGTGGGGCCCAGCAGGCCGCTGGTGACTTCTCCCAGGTGCTCGCCGTTGGTGTCGGTGAGTTGCGTGTGTTCGCGCACGGGCACGCGTTCCAGGGCCAGCAGGCCCACGCGCACTTTGTTGATCGGCTCAGTGCCGTCCAGCTGGCCCAGCACGGTGTGTGCCCCGGCAAAACCCCCGGCACGCGCACCGCCGGTGCGGCGCACCTTTTGCATGGCCCAGTTCAGCCCGGCTTCCACCGGGGTGGTGGTGGTGTCGATGTCTTGCCCGTACAGGCACAGCCCGGCTTCCAGGCGCAGCGAGTTGCGGGCACCCAGGCCAATCGGTTTCACCTCGGGTTGCGCCAGCAGGGCGCGGGCCAGGGCCTCGGCGGCGGTGTCGGGCACGGAAATTTCAAACCCGTCTTCACCGGTGTAGCCGCTGCGGGTGATGAACAGATCGGCGCCTTCCCAGGTGAAGGTGGCGCCGGTCATGAACACCAGCTTCTCCACACCGGGCACCAGGCGGGCCAGCGCGGTCACGGCCTGGGGGCCCTGAAGGGCCAGCAGGGCACGCTCGGGCATGGGAATGACGTCGCAGCGCTGGCCAATTTTGTCGGTGATGTGCGCCAGGTCGCCCACTTTGCATGCGCCGTTGACGATCACGAAAATATCGGTGCCCCGGTTCACGAACATCAGGTCGTCGATGACGGTGCCGCCCTCGGTCAGCAGCAGGCCGTAGCGTTGTTTGCCCACGGGCAGGCCCACCACGTCCACCGGCATCAGGGTTTCAAAGGCGGCGGCGGCGTCGGGCCCCACCAGGCGCAGCTGGCCCATGTGCGACACGTCGAACAGCCCGGCGGCGGTGCGGGTGTGCTGGTGCTCGGCCATCAGGCCCGCCGGGTACTGCACGGGCATGCTGTAGCCCGCAAAGGGCACCATGCGGGCACCCAGCTCGGTGTGCAGGGCGTTGAGGGGGGTGGTTTGCAGGTCTGACAGCGTTTCGGACATGGCGGCGGGCAATTCAAAAGGGCCAATACGCACGGCACACACCAAACGTGGATGCCGTGAGCGAGCCCCCGATGTCCGCTTTACCTGAGAGATTCACCGGCCGAAAACTCTGCGCCAGCTTGCTCCTTCGGTGGGCAACGCGGCGGTTGAGCCGGGCGTTGCCTCTCTCCAGCAGGGTGTCGTCTGAGGGCCGTTGGGCCCAAGACGTTTGCCAGTCCTTTTGCCTGAGCGTTCGTCAGAACGCGGTGGTTCTGTTGCGCCTTCGGCGAGCCCGGGCCGTGGGCGCATGGCGCTGGCTGGGCTTCTCTCCTGACAAGGCCGCGATTCTAGCGGTCGAACTCGAACACACCGTTGGATTCGTTCCACACCACCTGTCGCTGGGCGCGGTGGCGCACGGCCTCGATGCGCCGGGCGTTGGGCTCGTCGGTGCTGGCGATCCAGGCCAGGGCATCGGCGCGGCTGCGGCCAAATTGCTGGTGGCGCTGGGCCAGGCGCTCCAGCCGAAGGTCGGCCTCCACGTGCAGGTACCACACTTCGTCCAGCAGCCCGGCCACCGGGGCCCAGGGGCCGTCGTCCAGCAGCAGGTAATTGCCTTCGGTGATGACCAGCGGCGTGTGGGCAAACACGGGCAATGCACCGGCCACGGGTTCTTCCAGCGTGCGCTGGAAGTCGGGGGCGTACACCACTTCGTCAGGTGCCTGGGTGCGCAGGCGGTGCAGCAGGGCGGCGTAGCCCCAGGCGTCGAAGGTGTCGGGCGCGCCTTTGCGCTGGGCGCGGCCCAGGCGCACCAGCTCGGCCTGCGCCAAGTGGTAGCCGTCCATGGGCACGGCCTGGGCGCGTTCGCCCAATGCCGCTGCGGCCAGTGCGGCCAGGGTGGATTTGCCCGCCCCCGGCGCACCCACCACGCCCAGCAGGCGGCGCGGGTCGCTGGCCAGACTGTGCAGCGTGTGCAGCAGGTCGGGGTGGAGTGCCGGGGCCGCCACGCTCACATGCCCGCGTAGTTGGGGCCGCCACCGCCTTCGGGTGTGACCCAGACGATGTTTTGCGTGGGGTCTTTGATGTCGCAGGTTTTGCAGTGCACGCAGTTTTGTGCGTTGATTTGCAGGCGTTGCGCATCGCCGCCCTGGGCGGTGTCGGCCACAAATTCGTACACACCGGCCGGGCAGTAGCGGCTTTCAGGGCCCGCAAATTTCACCAGGTTGATGCCGACGGGCACGCTGGCGTTTTTCAGCGTCAGGTGCGGGGGCTGCTCTTCGGCGTGGTTGGTGTTGCTCACAAACACGCTGCTCAGGCGGTCGAAGGTGATGACACCGTCGGGCTTGGGGTAGCTGATTTGCGGCATTTCGGCCGCTGGGCGCAGTTTGGTGTGGTCTTTGGTGGTGTTGTGCAGCGTCCAGGGTGGGGTGGCCACGCCGACTTTGGGCAAAAACCAGTGCTCCACACCGGTCATCAGTTTGCCCATGAGGGGGCTTTTCTTGAACCAGTTTTTGAAGTTGCGGTACGTCCACAGTTCTTCGTGCAGCCAGCTGGCTTTGAAGCCGGTCTCGAACGCGGTGAGTTCGTCGCCCTGGCGGCCGGCCACCACGGCTTCGTAGGCCGCATCGGCGCACAGCATGCCGCTTTTGATGGCGGCGTGGCTGCCCTTGATGCGCGCGGCGTTCAAAAAGCCGGCATCGCAGCCCACCAGCGCCCCACCGGGGAACACGGTTTTGGGCAGGGCTTGGGGCGTGCCGTTGTTCAGCGCGCGTGCGCCGTAGGAAATGCGTTTGCCGCCTTCAATGTGCGCCTTGATGGATGGGTGGGTTTTCCAGCGCTGCATTTCTTCAAAAGGGCTCATCCAGGGGTTCTGGTAGTCCAGCCCAATGACGTAGCCCAGCGTGACCTTGTTGCCCTCCAGGTGGTACAGAAAGCCGCCACCAAAGGCGTCGTCGTTCAGGGGCCAACCGGCGGTGTGCACCACCAGGCCGGGTTTGGCCTGAGCCGCCGGGATTTCCCACAGCTCTTTGATGCCGATGGCAAAGGTCTGAGCGTCTGTGCCTTCGTCAAGCTTGAATTTTTCAATGACCTGTTTGCCCAGGTGGCCGCGTGCACCTTCGGCAAACACGGTGTATTTGGCGTGCAGTTCCATGCCAATCTGGAAGGCATCGGTGGGCTCGCCGTCTTTGCCCACGCCCATGTTGCCGGTGGCCACCCCTTTGACGCTGCCGTCTTCGTTGTAGAGCACTTCGGCCGCGGCAAAGCCGGGGAAAATTTCCACGCCCAAGGCTTCGGCCTGTTCGCCCAGCCATTTGGTGACCGCGCCCAAGCTGATGACGTAGCAGCCGTGGTTGTCAAAGTTGCGGGGCATCAGCCAATCGGGCGTGCGGGTGGCGCCGGTTTCGCTCAGCACCAGCAGGTCGTCGCCGGTCACGGGCTGGTTCAGCGGGGCGCCCAGCTCTTTCCAGTTGGGGAACAGCTCGGTGATGGCGATGGGGTCCATCACCGCGCCCGACAAAATGTGCGCGCCGGGCTCTGAGCCCTTTTCCAGCACCACCACCGACACGTCTGTGCCTTTTTCGGCGCTGAGCTGTTTCAGGCGAATGGCCGCAGACAGGCCTGCCGGGCCGCCGCCCACCACGACCACGTCGTACTCCATGGCCTCGCGGGGGCCAAATTGCGCCAGGATGTCTTCAGGTGTCATGTGGGGCTCGCTAAGATGGTTTTTTGATGTGTGAAAAGGGGCCGCCAGCTTGCAGTCTGCTGACGCGGGCGCGACGGATTTTAGTGGCGGTTCGTGTTTAATAGAACGATCGTTCGTTTTTGTGGCACTGTTTTTCTCAAGAGGCACTTGAAATGGCATACAGCATGGACTTGGCGGGCCGCGTGGCCCTGGTGACGGGCGCGTCGGGCGGCCTGGGGGCGCAATTTGCCAAAACCCTGGCCCGGGCGGGCGCGGGCGTGGTGCTGGCCAGCCGCCGGGTGGACAAACTCAAGGCCCTGCGCGCCGACATTCAAAGCGAGGGCGGCGACGCCCATGTGGTGGAAATGGACGTGACCGACACCCACTCCATCCGCGCGGCGGTGGCCCACGCCGAAACCGAAATGGGCAGCATCGACATCCTGGTCAACAACTCCGGCGTCAGCACCACGCAGCGCTTGGTGGACGTGACGGAAGAAGACTTCGGTTTCGTGTTTGACACCAACGTACGCGGCGCGTTTTTTGTGGCGCAAGAGGTGGGCAAACGCATGCTGGCCCGTGCCAAGGGGCAGGCCCCCGGCAGTTACACGGGCGGGCGCATCATCAATATTGCCAGCATGGCGGGGCTGAAAGTGTTGCCGCAAATCGGCGTGTATTGCATGAGCAAGGCCGCCGTGGTGCACATGACCAAGGCCATGGCGGTGGAGTGGGGCAAGTACGGCATCAACGTCAACGCCATTTGCCCCGGCTACATCGACACCGAAATCAACCACCACCACTGGCAAACCGAGCAGGGCCAGAAGCTGGTGCAAATGCTGCCGCGCAAACGCATCGGCTCGCCCGCCGACCTGGACGCCCTGCTGGTGATGCTGGCCAGCAACGAGGGCCACTTTGTGAACGGCGCGGTCATTGCCGCCGACGACGGCTTTGGCATCTGACGCGCTGACCGCACAGGCCCCGCCCGACACCGCGCGGTGGCTCACCGGCGTGTTGGCCGGGCTGGCCGCCGGGGCGCTGTGGGGCATGGTGTTTGTCACGCCCCGGGTGGTGGAGGGCTTCAACTCGGTGGACGTGACCGCAGGCCGTTATGTGGCGTGTGGCCTGTTTGCGCTGGCCGCCATGGCGTTCATGGCGTGGCGCGACAGGGCCCAAGTCCTTGGGCGCCACGGCTTGCGCACCTGGCCCAATGCCCGGCAGGCGGCGGTGGCGCTGGGCCTGAGCGTGTTGGGCTACACCGGGTATTACCTGCTGCTGGCGCTGGCCATTGGCGACGCGGGCTCGGTGTTGCCCACGCTGATCATTGGCACCATTCCACTGTGGATGATGGTGCTGGGCAAGCCCGAGCACCTGCACTGGCGCGGTTTGCTGCCCGGCTTTGTGTTGACCGCGCTGGGCCTGGGGGTGATGGTGTGGGCCGAGTCGTCTTCGGCCGAGGCGGCCTTTGCCCAGGCCGGTGACCGCTCTTTTTGGCGCGGCCTGGCCTTTGCCGCTTTGGCCATGGCCAACTGGACGGCGTTTGGCTTGCTCAACGCGGCTGCCCTGAAGCGTGACACGGCGGTGCGCTCGTCCGACTGGGCCAACTGGATGGGCATTGCCGCCGGGCTGGGCGGGCTGGCACTGTGGGTGGGCCAGGGGTCTGCCTGGGGCGACATGGTGCAACGCGAGGGCTTTGGGGCGTTTGTGTGGGTGTGTGCGTTCACCGGCATTGGGGCGGCGTGGGTGGCGTCGGTGCTGTGGAACATGGCCAGCCGCCACCTGAGCCCCAGCCTGGCGGGCCAACTCATCGTCAGCGAGACGGTGTTTGGCGTGGTGTATTCGTTTGCGTGGGACGGGCAGTGGCCCGCGCTGGCGCAGTGGTTGGCCTGCGGGCTGTTTGTGGCGGGCATCCTCGCGTCGGTGCGCGCCCACCGTTGAGACAAAAACCTGTCATGAGAATCGAAATTCCCGAGCACAAAACGCTGGTGCATGAAATGGTCATACCCATCCGCTGGGGCGACCAAGACCCCATGGGCCATGTGAACAACGCCAGCTATTTCCGGTACCTGGAGACCATCCGCATCGAGTGGATGCTGGCCGCCGGTTGCCCGCCCGACCCCACGGGCGAGGGCCCGGTGATCGTGAATGCGTTTTGCAACTTTTACAAACAGCTGGAGTTTCCCGGCGACGTGCTGGCGCGCATGTACGTGAGCGACCCGGCCCGCACCACGTTCGAAACCTGGTGCACCCTCAGCCGCACCGACGACCCCGACACCGTGTACGCCGCCGGTGGGGCCACCACCATCTGGGTGAACTTCCCGGCGCAAAAGGCCGCGCCATTGCCAGCGTGGTTGCGGGCCAAATTTTTCACATAAAAATGGCCTCTGACGCTTGCTGGTATTGCGCTGACAGCTATCAGGTTTTGGCTTTGGGCACACGCCCCATCAGGTAAAACTCGGGGTTGGGTTGCATGCCGCTGAAAGAGGCCATGCGGTTGCTCAAGCCAAAAAAGGCGGTGATGGCGGCAATGTCCCAGGCGTCTTCGTCGGTGAAGCCGTGGGCGTGCAGGGCGGCAAAGTCGGCGTCGCTTACCTGGTGTGAGGCCAGACACACCTTCATCGCAAAGTCCAGCATGGCTTTTTGGCGCAGGGGAATGTCGGCCTTGGTGTGGTTGATGGCCACCTGGTCGGCCACCAGCGGCTTTTTTTCGTAAATGCGCAGGATGGCCCCGTGCGCCACCACGCAATACAGGCAGTGGTTGGCGGCGCTGGTGGCGGTCACGATCATTTCGCGCTCGCCCTTGGTCAACCCGCTGGTGCGACCGTCGGCCTCTGGCGTCATCAGCGCGTCGTGGTACGCAAAAAATGCGCGCCATTCGGCCGGGCGGCGGGCAAAGGCCAAAAACACGTTGGGGATGAAGCCGGCCTTTTCCTGCACTTCCAGGATGCGGGCGCGGATGTCGTCGGGCAGCGTGGCCAGGTCGGGGAAGGGGTAACGGGGGGCTGTTGTGGTCATGCAAGTCTCCGGTTTGTGTTGAAAATGCGCTTTTTCATTTTGCACACACCGCCCATGACCCACTCTGACACCAATCCCCTGCGCGACGCGCAATTCGACGCTGGCCTGGCCACCCGCACCCAGGTGATGGGCGAGGCCTTTGTGACCAAAGCCTTTGCCGGGGCCGACGATTTCACCATGGTGATGCAAGAGTTCATCAGCCGCAACGCCTGGGGCACCGTGTGGCAGCGCGACGAACTGGACCTGAAAACCCGCAGCCTGCTGACCGTGGCCATGCTGACCGCGCTGGGCCGCCAGCAAGAGTTGAAGGGCCATGTGCGCGGCGCGCTCAACAACGGGGCCACGCCTGAAGAGCTGCGCGAACTGTTTTTGCACGCCACGGTGTACTGCGGGTTTCCGCTGGCGATCGACGGCTTTCGCTCGGCGTGCGAGGTCATCAACGAGGTGAAAGCCGCGGCCGCCTGACCCGGGCCATTGCGGCTTGCAAGTCACCCACCCATGAGCCGGTGCACCAGGTCGGCTGTGGTGCGGGCGCCGTATTTGCGCATGAGTTTGGCGCGGTACACCTCCACCGTGCGGTGGCTCAGGCCCAGGGTTTTGGCCATGGCTTTGGCCGTTTGCCCCTGCGTCACCAGGGCCGCCACCTCGCGTTCGCGCGGCGTGAGTTCGGCCTGCACGGGGCGGCGGGCGCTGAGGTCTTCAAACGTCCAGATGCCGGCCTCGTGCGGGTCGTTGCGGTTCAGGGCGTGACCGGTGACGTGGCACCAGAAGGTTTGGCCCTTGAAGCGGCCGTCCACGCGTTTCATCAGCCGGTCGTCGGCGTAGCGGCCCTGGGTGTTCAAAATGGGTGCAATGCGGGCACCGGTGCGCTCGTACTCGTCGGCGCTGGGGTACAGAATTTGAAAACTTTGCCCCACCAGTTGCGCCCGTGTGGCCCCAAACATGTCGCACACCACCTGGTTGCAGTCCACCATGGCACGGTGCCGCGACAGCACCAGGCCCACAGGGGCCAGCTCAAAGGCCAGGCGGTAGTCGATGGCGGATTGCAGGTCCGAATTCACGGTGGGGTAGGGGTTGGGCTTTACGAAATACTACGTAACTGGCTACGTAGTATCGTGCTGGTTTTCAACGTGTGTGGGTCCCTTTTTCAAGGAGTTGCGTGTGAACAAGATTTACCCGAGTGCGGCCGAGGCGCTGCAAGGCGTGGTGGCCGATGGCCAACTGATGGCCGTGGGCGGTTTCGGCCTGTGCGGCATTCCCGAAGCCCTGATCGACGCGCTGCGCGACAGCGGCGTGAAAGACCTGACGGTCATTTCCAACAACGCGGGTGTGGACGGTTTTGGCCTGGGCAAGCTGCTGGAAACCCGCCAGATCAAAAAAATGATTTCGTCCTACGTGGGCGAAAACAAAGAGTTCGAGCGCCAGTACCTGGCCGGTGAGCTGGAGCTGGAATTCACCCCCCAGGGCACGCTGGCCGAAAAGCTGCGCGCCGGTGGCGCAGGCATTCCCGCCTTTTTCACCAAAACCGGTGTGGGCACCCTGGTGGCCGAAGGCAAAGAGCTGCGCGAGTTCGATGGCGAAACCTATGTGATGGAGCGTGGCCTGGTGCCCGCCGTGTCGCTGGTGAAGGCGCACCGCGCCGACAAATCGGGCAACCTGCAATTCCGCTTCACGGCCCGCAACTTCAACCCCGCCGTGGCCATGGCCGGCAAGGTCACCATCGTCGAAGTGGAAGAGATCGTGGAAACCGGTGACATCCCACCCGACCAGGTGCACCTGCCCGGCATTTACGTGCACCGCCTGGTGCTGAACGCCACGCCTGAAAAGCGCATTGAAAAGCGCACCGTCACCCCCACCGCAGGAGTCTGAACATGAGCTGGAACCAAGACCAAATGGCCGCCCGCGCCGCGCAAGAGCTGGAAGACGGGTTTTACGTGAACCTCGGCATTGGCATTCCCACGCTGGTGGCCAACTTTGTGCCGGCCGACAAAGAGGTGTGGCTGCAAAGCGAGAACGGCATGCTGGGCATTGGCCCTTTCCCCACCGAAGCAGAGGTGGACGCCGACCTGATCAACGCCGGCAAACAGACGGTCACCACCATCAAGGGCAGCAGCATTTTTGGCAGCCACGAGAGCTTTGCCATGATCCGCGGCGGCAAGATCAACCTGAGCATTCTGGGTGCCATGCAGGTGTCTGAAAAAGGCGACCTGGCCAACTGGATGATCCCCGGCAAGATGGTCAAGGGCATGGGCGGTGCCATGGACCTGGTGGCGGGTGTGAAGCGCGTCATCATCCTGATGGAGCACGTGGCCAAAAAGAAAGACGGCACCATCGACCTGAAAATTTTGCCCCAGTGCACCCTGCCCCTGACAGGCGTGGGCGTGGTGGACCGCATCATCACCGACCTGGGCGTGATGGACGTGACCCCCGAAGGCCTGAAGCTGGTGGAGCTGGCCCCGGGTGTGACGCGTGAAGACATCCAAGCCAAAACCGGTGTGCCACTGATCTGACGTGACCGGCACCCCCCATTGAAAAAAGCAGCCTTGGCTGCTTTTTTTGTGTCTTTTTGGCCTCCAGCGCTTGCCTGTATTGGGTTTCAAGCTCTGGTATTTGAGGTGCTTTAAAGCTCGTCCACCCGGCGTGGCGAATAGCTGTCCCAGGTCTGGCAGCCGGGGCATTGCCAGAAATGGGTGCCCGCTTCAAAGCCGCAGGCGGCGCAGCGGTAGCGGCGCAGGGGCACGGCGGCTTTGTTGACGGCTTTCAGCACACCTTCGGGCACCGACGGGTCACCGCCCAAACCCAGCCAGCCTGCCGCCACCACCAGCGAGGGCTCGCGTTGCAGGTGTTGCAGAAACAGGGCCGATTTTTCTTCCGTCGCCTCGGCAGGCAGCAGCAGGGCCAAGGCCTCCACGTGGTCCACCGACGGGGCTTGCTGTTCTGCGGTGGCCAGCAGGCGGCGGGCCTCGGGGGCGCGGTCCAGCGTCAAGGCCAGCTGCGCCAGCTGCTTGGCGGCCAAGGGCAAGGCTTTGGGGGCTTGGGTGGCCAGGACCAGCAGTTGTTCAAAAGCCAGCGCGGGTTGCTGGGTTTGTGCCAGCAGGCGGGCCAGGTCCAGGTGGGGGCGGGCGCTGTCGGGGGCCAAGGCCAGGGCTTGGTTGAGTTGCACGCGGGCGTCGTCCACTGCCTGGCGGTCCATGGCGTCTTGGGCCAACTCGCAGTGGTAGTGGGCCATGCGGTGGGTGAAGCTGCCTTGTTGCGCCGATTCCAGCGCCTGGGCCACGGGAATGGCTTTGGCCCATTCCCGAGTGCGCTCGTACAGGCCCAGCAAGGCGAGTTGGGCTTCGGCCTCGTAGGTGGTGCCGGTGAGCTGTTGCAGGCTGGCCTCTGCGCGGTCCAGCAGGCCCGCGCGCATGAAGTCCATGGCCAACGCGTGTTGGGCGCGTTCGCGGTCGGCGGCGCTCAGGTCGGCGCGTTGCAGCAGGTGCTGGTGCACGCGCACGGCGCGGTCATAGTCGCCCCGGCGGCGAAACAGGTTGCCCAGCGCGAAGTGCAGGTCGGTGGTGTCGGGGTCTTGCTGGACGGCTTCGATGAAGGCGTCAATGGCCTGGTCTTGCTGCTCGTTCAGCAGGTGGTTCAGGCCTTTGAAATACGACTTGGGTGCACTGCGCGTTTCCACCCGCCACTGGCGGATGTCGAACCGCGAGGCCACCCAACCGGCCGCAAACGCCAGGGGCACGGCCCACAGCACCCAGCTCAGGTCAAGTTCCATGGAGGGTCTGCTCGTCGGTGGAAGGGGTGGGAGCGGTGGCAACCGGCGGTGTGGCGGCCTTGGCTTGGCGGCGCGCCGCCAGCCAAAGGGGCAGCATCACCACAATGCCCGCAAACATGCCCAGCACGAAGGTGGCCAGCACCACCAGCACCAGGGGCGCTTGCCAGCGGGTGCCAAAAAAGAAGTGCAGATCGACCGGCGCCTGGTTGTTCAGCGCAAACGCGAACAGCACAAAAAAAATGACTGCCTTGAGCAGCCACGTGAAGTATTTCAAAGCGTCCCCAAAGGTGAGGGCTTCATTGTAGGGGCCGGTGTCATTCGTCGGCGGCCGCGGATTTTTTGCGGGTGGGCGGGGTCAGCACCACGCCAGCGGCCTGCATCTGAGCGGTGCGTGTGTCCACCGCTTCGCGCAGGGCTTTGCCGGGTTTGAAATGGGGCACGCGTTTTTCCGGAATGGCCACGCTTTCGCCCGAGCGCGGGTTGCGGCCTTGGCGCGGCGGGCGGTGGTTGATGGAGAAGCTGCCAAACCCGCGAATTTCAATGCGGTGGCCCTTCACCATGGCATCGCCCATGGCGTCCAGAATCGCTTTCACGGCGAACTCGGCGTCGCGGTGGGCCAGTTGCCCAAACCGCTCGGCCAGTGCTTCAACCAAATCGCTGCGTGTCATGGTGTGGCTCGTAAAAAAGCCCGGTGGGCCCCGCAACAAAGCGGAACGCCACCGGGCGTTTGGTGGGGCGTGGCTTAGCCGTTGTTGTCCAGCTTGGCGCGCAGCAGGGCGCCCAGGCTGGTCGTGCCTGCGTTTTCGCGGGCAGACTGTTGGCTCAGCGTGGCCATGGCTTCTTGCTGGTCAGCCTGGTCTTTTGCCTTGATGGACAGCTGGATGTTGCGAGTTTTGCGGTCCACGTTCACCACCACAGCGGTCACTTCGTCGCCTTCTTTCAGCACGTTGCGTGCGTCTTCCACGCGGTCGCGGCTGATTTCGGAGGCGCGCAGGTAGCCCAACACGTCTTCGCCCAAGTCGATTTCAGCGCCCTTGGCATCCACGGTCTTGACCTTGCCGGTCACGATGGCGCCTTTGTCGTTGATCGACGCGAAGGTGGTGAAGGGGTCGGAGTCCAGCTGCTTGATGCCCAGGCTGATGCGCTCGCGGTCCACGTCCACGGCCAACACCAGGGCTTCAACTTCTTGGCCCTTCTTGTAGTTGCGCACGGCGGCTTCGCCCGTTTCGTTCCAAGACAGGTCGGACAGGTGCACCAGGCCGTCGATGCCAGCAGCCAGGCCCACGAACACGCCGAAGTCGGTGATGGACTTGATGGGGCCCTTCACGCGGTCGCCGCGCTTGGTGTTCTGTGCAAACTCTTGCCATGGGTTGGCACGGCACTGCTTCATGCCCAGGGAGATGCGGCGCTTGTCTTCGTCGATTTCCAGGACCATGACTTCGACTTCGTCGCCCAGGGCCACGAGTTTGGAAGGGGCCACGTTCTTGTTGGTCCAGTCCATTTCAGACACGTGCACCAAGCCTTCGATGCCGGGTTCGAGTTCCACAAACGCGCCGTAGTCGGCGATGTTGGTGATCTTGCCGAACATGCGGGTGCCTTGGGGGTAGCGGCGGCCAACACCCATCCATGGGTCGTCGCCCATTTGCTTCAGGCCCAGAGAAACGCGGTGTTTCTCGGTGTCGAACTTGAGCACTTTGGCGGTGATTTCCTGACCAGCGGCCACCACCTCGGAGGGGTGACGCACACGGCGCCATGCCATGTCGGTGATGTGCAGCAGGCCGTCGATGCCGCCCAGGTCCACGAACGCACCGTATTCGGTGATGTTCTTGACCACGCCGGTCACGATGGAGCCTTCGCGCAGGGTTTCCATCAGCTTGGCGCGCTCTTCGCCCATGGAGGCTTCCACCACGGCACGGCGGCTCAGCACCACGTTGTTGCGCTTGCGGTCGAGCTTGATGACCTTGAATTCCAGGGTCTTGTTCTCGTAGGGGGTCAGGTCTTTGGTGGGACGTGTGTCAACCAAGGAACCGGGCAGGAACGCGCGGATGCCGTTGACCAACACGGTCAGGCCGCCCTTGACCTTGCCGCTGGTGGTGCCGGTGACGAATTCGCCGGATTCCAGGGCTTTTTCCAGGCTCATCCAGGAAGCCAGGCGCTTGGCCTTGTCGCGGCTCAGCAGGGTGTCGCCGAAGCCGTTTTCCACGGAGTCGATGGCCACGGAGACAAAGTCGCCGACCTGTACTTCGAGTTCGCCCAAATCGTTCTTGAATTCTTCAAGGGGAACGTAAGCTTCCGATTTCAAACCGGCATTCACAACCACGTGGTTGTGGTCGATGCGGACCACTTCAGCAGTGATCACTTCGCCAGAGCGCATTTCGGAACGCTTCAGGGACTCTTCAAACAGGGCGGCAAAAGATTCAGACATTGAGTTTCCTAAACTGCTTCCCGGCCGAAGCGCGCCACACCGACATGGGTGACATCAGAAGGGGCAGGGTGCAGTCGATTGGTTGCGACAGGTGTCGCGGGTTGAGGTCAACAGAACCAGGCCGACTGCGCGTGGTGACAACGCGGCGGGACGGACTGGGCCCAGGGTGCTTTTGGATCAGGGTGTTTCGACCCCGGTCAAAAAGGCTGTTTGCTTTGCCACCAGTCAAACACCTGCGCCACCGATTCATCGATGGTTTGGGTGGAGTTGTCCAGCAGCAAAGCGTCTTCGGCGGGTTTGAGCGGTGCGTGTTGGCGGGACATGTCCTGCGCATCACGGGCCTTCAGCGCTCGCAAAAGGTCTTCAATTATAGCGGGCTGCCCCCTGCCCAGCAACTGCTGGCAACGGCGCTGGGCACGGGTTTCGGCGCTGGCGGTCAGGAACACTTTGAGGGGGGCACCCGGAAAAATCACCGTGCCCATGTCCCGCCCATCGGCCACCAGGCCGGGCAGCTGCTGAAAGCGCTGTTGCAGGGCCAGCAATGCCGCCCGCACACCGCCGATGCCCGACACGGCAGAGGCCGCCATGCCGGCGGACTCGGCGCGCACGGCATCGGTCACGTCAACGTCGGCCAGCCAGACGCGACCCTCGCCAAAGCGCACCTGCATGGCGGCCGCCAGTGCGGTGATGCGTTCGGCGTGCGCGGGCTGTGCCACATCGGCGGGCAGCAACGATAGCCCGGCACCCTGGGCACTGAGCCCCACCAGGCGGTAGAGCACGCCGGAATCGAGCACGTGGTAGCCCAGGCGGGCCGCTACCTCGCTGGCGAGCGTGCCCTTGCCCGAGGCGGTGGGGCCGTCGATGCAAATCACCGGCACGGTGCCCGGCGCGGCGTCGGCCACCGAAAACAGGCACTCAAAGTAGTCGGGAAAGGTTTTGGCCACGCACTTGGGGTCTTCGATGCGCAGGGGCACCCGGTCTGCGTTGAACGCGGCCAGCGAAAAACACATGGCCACGCGGTGGTCGTCGTAGGTGTGGATGCTGGCGGGTTTCCAGCCCCCGGGGGCGGGGGGGGCCACGCTGATCCAGTCGGCACCTTCTTGCACGGTGGCGCCCAGTTTGCGCAGCTCGCAGGCCATGGCGGCGATGCGGTCGGTTTCTTTGACGCGCCAGCTGGCGATGTTGGTGAGCGTGGTGGTGCCCTCGGCGTACAGCGCCATCACGGCCAGGGTCATGGCCGCGTCGGGGATGTGGTTGCAGTCGAGTGTGATGGCCTTCAGGGGCCAGGTGCCTTGGGTGATGTGCAACCAGTTGGGCCCGCTGGTGATGTGTGCACCCATGAGGGCGGCGGCCTCGGCAAAACGGATGTCGCCCTGGATGGAGTCGGCCCCCACGCCGTGAATTTTGATGCCTTTTTGGGCGCCAGCGCTTGATGCTATTGCCCCAAGTGCTATGAAATAACTGGCCGATGAAGCATCGGCTTCCACGTGGATGTCGCCCGGCGAGCGGTAAGCACTGCCCGCGGGAATGGTGAAGCGTTGCCAGCCATCGCGCTGCACAGTCACGCCAAAACGCGCCAGCAGGTTGAGCGTGATGTCGATGTAGGGCTTGGAGATCAGCTCGCCCACCACGTCGATGTGGATGTCTTGCCGGGCCACCAGCGGCAAAGCCAGCAGCAGCGCGGTGAGGAACTGGCTGGACACGTCGCCGCGCACGCGGATGGGCTCGCTCAAATTCAGCGCCGCCGCTTGCCCGTTGCCAATTTGCAGCGGGGGGTAACCGGGCTGGCCCGTGTAGCTGACGGGGCACCCCAACTGTTGCAGCGCGTCCACCAGGTCGCCAATGGGGCGTTCGTGCATGCGGGGCACGCCGCTGAGCGCAAACGCGCCACCGTGCACGGCGGTCAGCAGCGACAGCGCGGCGGTCAGCGGGCGCATGGCGGTGCCGGCATTGCCCATGAACAGGTCGGCCTGCTTCACGGGCAGTTGGGCCGCCAGGCCGGTGATTTGCCAGGTGTTGCCGCCCAGGGGCGTGACGGCGCAGCCGAGTTGCTTCAGGGCCTGGAGCATGACGCGGGTGTCGTCCGAATCCAGCAGGTCGTGCACGGTGGTGGTGCCGTCGCACAGGGCGGCCAGCAGCAACACGCGGTTGGAAATGCTTTTGGAGCCGGGCAGGGTGACTTCGCCCCCCGCGTGTGCCAGGGGGGGGAGGTCCAGAAATGCGGTGTTGAACATGGGTGTCTGTGCTGAACGGAGGCGGTTTGCCGCCACAAGGTGCCACGCCCCCGTGGCGGGAGGGCTCAGGTGTCTGAGGGTTGCCAGGTGGCGCGGGCGCGGCTGGCTTGGTCGATGAGTTGGGTCAGCCCGTCCAGGTCGCCCTGGCTGATGCGTTGCTCCAGCGCTTGCAGGGCTTGGCCGAAGTGGCGTGACTGGGCCAACAGCTCGTCTTTGTTGGCGCTGAGGATGTCGCGCCACACCTTGGGGTCGCTGGCGGCAATGCGGGTGAAGTCGCGAAAGCCCGGGCCTGCAAGCGACAAAAAGCTGTCGCGCTGCGCCTGCGCGCCAATGCCGTTCATGAAGGCAAAGGCCAGCAAGTGGGGCAGGTGGCTGACAGCGGCGTAGGCCGCGTCGTGGGCGTCGGGCGACATGTGGCGCACCTTGCAGCCCAGCGCGGTCCAGAGTTTGTCGGCGTTGGCCAGGTGAGCGGTCAACGTGCGTTCAATGGGGGTGAGGATGACCTGTTTGCCCAGGTACAGGTTGGCATCGGCGTGTTCCACACCGGCCGATTCTTTGCCTGCAATGGGGTGTGCGGGCACGAACGAGCCCAGCTGGTTGCCCAAACTGCGGCGGGCGGCATCCACCACGTCGCGTTTGGTGGAGCCCACATCCATTACCAGGGTTTTGGGGGTGACCAGGTGGCGTATGGCCTTGAAGGTGGCTTCGGTGGCGGCCACGGGCACGGCCACCAGGACCAGGTCTGCCCCCGACACCGCCAGCAGCGCGGACGGCGCTTCCACGTCGATCACCCCCATCTGGCGGGCTTTGTCGGTGGTGGACGGCGACTTGCTGTAACCCACCACCCGTTTGACCAAACCGGCCTTTTTCATGGCGAGCGCAAACGAGCCACCCATGAGCCCGCAACCGATCAGCCCCAACTGTTCAAACATGCCTGGTTCCTGGTGTTGCGGTGGGGTTCAGTCGGACGTGGGGTAAGACCCCAGCACTTTGTAAAACGCGCACAGGCCTTGCAGCTCTTGCAGCGCAGCCGCCACGTGGGGCTGGCTGATGTGGCCTTGCAGGTCGATGTAGAAGTAGTACTCCCACTGGCCCGATTTGGCGGGGCGCGACTCGAAGCGGGTCATGGACACACCGTTGTTTTTCAGGGGCACCAGCAAGTCGTGCACCGCACCGGGGCGGTTGGGCACCGACACCACCAGGCTGGTGGTGTCTTTGCTGGAAGCCGGCGGCGTGGCCAGCGTTTGCGGCAGGCAAATCACGGCAAAACGGGTGCGGTTGTACGCCTCGTCCTGGATGGCGTGCGCCACGATGTGCAGGCCAAACTGTGCGGCCGCACGTTCGCTGGCCAGCCCTGCCCAGGTGGGGTTCTCTGCCGCCAGGCGGGCGCCTTCGGCGTTGCTGGACACGGCGCGGCGCTCGGCGTGGGGCAGGTGCTGGCTGAGCCAGCCCTGGCATTGGGCCAGCGCCTGGGGGTGCGCCAGCACCACCTCAATGCCGTCGAGCGAGTTGCTCTGGCGCAGCAGGTTGTGGCGCACCAGCAGGCTGACCTCGCCCACCACGTGCACGGGAGAGCGCAGGAACAGGTCGAGCGAGCGGGCCACCACGCCTTCGGTGGAGTTTTCCATGCCCACCACGCCGTATTGGGCGGTGCCCGCGGCGGTGGCGTGGAACACCTCGTCGAAGTTGGCGCAGTAAATCAGGTTGGCCGCGCTGCCAAAGTATTCAATGGCGGCTTGTTCGCAAAACGTGCCTTGCGGCCCCAGCACGGCCACGCGCTGGGGCGCTTCCAGCGCCAGGCAGGCCGACATGATTTCGCGCCAGATGGCCCCCACGTGCTGGTTCAGCAGCGGGCCTTGGTTGGCGTTTTCAATTTTCTGGATGACTTGCGCCACGCGGTCGGGCCGGAAAAAGGGCGTGCCCTCGCGGCGCTTGACCTCGCCCACTTGCTCGGCCACGCGGGCGCGCTGGCTCAGCAGACTGAGCATTTGCTGGTCGATGGAGTCGATTTGCTGGCGCAAATTGGCCAGGTTGGTGTCCTGCGCGGCGTTCACGGCGGGCGCGGTGTTTTTGGGGTCGGTCATGGGGGTGGGGTGTCAGGCAGCCGTTTTTTCAAAGTCGCGCAGGTGGGCCACCAGCGCCTCCACACCCGCCAGGGGCATGGCGTTGTACAGGCTGGCGCGCATGCCGCCCACCGACTTGTGGCCTTTGAGCTGCAGCAGGCCGCGCGTTTTGGCAGCGGCCAGGAAGGCGTCGTTCAGCGACTCGTCTTTCAGGAAAAACGGCACGTTCATGCGCGAGCGGCAGCTGGGGTGCACACGGTTTTCGTAGAGGGCAGAGCCGTCGATGGCGCTGTACAGCAGCTCGGCTTTGGCGCGGTTGGTGGCTTCCATGGCCGCAATGCCGCCCTGGCGCTTGAGCCACTGAAACACCAGCCCGGCCATGTAAATGCCGTAGGTGGGCGGCGTGTTGTACATGGACTGGTTGGCCGCCACCTGTTTGTAGGTGAAGGCGCTGGGGCAGATGTCCATGGCCTGGTCCAGCAGGTCGTCGCGCACAAACACCAGGGTCAGGCCAGCGGGCCCCAGGTTTTTCTGGGCACCGGCAAAGGCCAGCGCCACTTTGTCCCATTCCATGGGGCGAGACGCGATGTGGCTGGAGCAGTCCACCACCAGCGGTGTGCGACTGCCCAACGCGCTGAGGTCGGGCAGCGACTGAAATTCCACGCCGTGAATGGTTTCATTGCTGCACAGGTGCAGGTAGCGCGCACCTTCGCCCAGTTGCCAGGTGCTGGCATCGGGAATGTGGTGGTGCTGGTCGGCCTCGTTGCTGGACACCACTTTGGCCTGGCTGTAGCGCCGGGCTTCCTTGGCCGATTTCTGGCTCCAGCTGCCGGTCACCACGAATTCGGTGGCGACGGGGGCGGTGGTGGCCTGGTCGGCCAGTGGGCCGCACAGGTTCATGGGGACGATGGCGTTTTCACCCAAACCGCCGCCTTGCATGAACAACACATGGAATTCGTCGGGCACGGCCAGCAGCTCACGGATGTCGTTGTGCGCTTGCTCGGCGATGGACATGAACTCTTTGCCCCGGTGGCTCATTTCCATCACGCCCATGCCACTGCCGTGCCAGTCCAGCATTTCGGCGGCGGCTTGCGCCAACACTTCTTCGGGCATGGCGGCAGGGCCTGCCGAGAAGTTGAAAGGTCTTTTGAGCATAAAAAGTGCCTCTGGCGCTTGTCTGTATTGAATTGTTTGCTTCTTTTTATTCTGCGCTGTCAGGGGTGGGTGCATCGCCATCTGCTGGCGCGTCGTCACCGGTATCGGCCACAGCCGCATCGTTTTCCACGATGCGTTGCAAACCGCTGAGCTGCGAGCCCTCGTCCAGCGCCATCAGCGTGACGCCCTGGGTGGCACGGCCGAGTTCGCGGATTTCGCTCACGCGGGTGCGCACCAGCACACCCTTGTCGGTGATGAGCATGATTTCGTCGTCGGCGTGCACCAGCGTGGCGGCCACCACCTTGCCGTTGCGCTCGCTTTGCTGGATGGCAATCATGCCTTTGGTGCCCCGGCTGTGGCGGGTGTACTCGGTGATGGCGGTGCGCTTGCCGTAGCCGTTTTGGGTGGCGGTCAACACGCTGGTGCGTGTGGTTTCGGTTTCTTCCACGGCTTGTTGCTCGTCTGGTGCCACCAGCATGGCAATCACGCTTTGGCCTTCTTCCAGCGTCATGCCGCGCACGCCGCGTGCGTTGCGGCCCAGTGGGCGCAAGCCGCCTTTGTCTTCGTGCTCGTTGAAGCGGACGGCTTTGCCACCGTCACTGAACAGCATCACGTCGTGTTGGCCATCGGTCAGCGCCGCGCCAATCAGGAAGTCGCCCTCGTCCAGGTTGACCGCAATGATGCCGGCCTTGCGCGGGTTGTTGAACTCGTCCAGCGCGGTCTTTTTCACGGTGCCCATGCTGGTCGCCATGAAAATGTATTGGTCGGCCGGGAAGCTGCGCTTTTCGCCTGTAAGCGCCAGCACCACGGTGATTTTTTCGCCCTCTTGCAGCGGGAACATGTTGACGATGGGGCGGCCGCGTGACCCGCGTGAGCCAGACGGCACTTCCCACACCTTCAGCCAATACAGGCGGCCCCGGTTGCTGAAGCACAGGATGTAGTCGTGTGTGTTGGCAATGAAGAGCTGGTCAATCCAGTCGTCTTCTTTGGTCGCTGTGGCCTGCTTGCCGCGCCCGCCGCGCTTTTGGGCGCGGTATTCACTCAGTGGCTGGCTCTTGATGTAGCCGCTGTGGCTGAGCGTGACCACCATGTCGGTGGGGGTGATCAGGTCTTCGGTGCTGAGGTCTTGGGCGCTGTGCTCGATGAAGCTGCGGCGTGCGCCCAACTTGGTTTGCCCGAACTCGCTGCGGATGGCAGTCAGCTCGTCGCCAATGATGGTGGACACGCGATCGGGCTTGGCCAGGATGTCGAGCAGGTCGTCGATCTCGGCCATCACCTCTTTGTATTCGCCGACGATCTTGTCTTGTTCAAGGCCGGTCAGGCGTTGCAGGCGCATCTGCAAAATTTCCTGCGCTTGTGTCTCGCTCAGGCGGTACAGGCCGTCGTTGCCCATGCCGTATTCGCGTTCCAGCCCGTCGGGGCGGTAGTCGTCGGCGTTCACCACCCCGCCATCGGCCCTGGTGCGGGTGAGCATTTCGCGGACCAGTTTGCTGTCCCAGCTTTTGCTCATCAGCCCGGCCTTGGCCACAGGCGGCGTGGGCGCGTTGCGGATGATGGCAATGAAGTCGTCGATGTTGGCCAGCGCCACGGCCAGGCCTTCCAGCACGTGGCCGCGCTCGCGCGCCTTGCGCAGCGTGAACACCGTGCGGCGGGTGACCACTTCGCGGCGGTGCTCCAGGAACACCTGGATCAGGTCTTTCAGGTTGCACAAACGCGGCTGGCCGTCGATCAGCGCCACCATGTTGATGCCGAAGGTGTCCTGCAACTGCGTTTGCTTGTACAGGTTGTTCAGCACCACCTCGGGCACTTCACCGCGTTTCAGCTCGATTACCAGGCGCATGCCCGATTTGTCGGACTCGTCCTGGATGTGGCTGATACCTTCGATTTTTTTCTCGTGCACCAGCTCGGCCATGCGCTCTTGCAGCGTCTTTTTGTTCACCTGGTACGGCAGTTCGTCCACGATGATGGCCTGGCGCTGGCCCTTGTCGATGTCTTCAAAATGGCAGCGCGCCCGCATGACCACGCGGCCACGGCCCGTGCGGTAGCCGTCTTTCACGCCCGACATGCCGTAAATGATGCCGGCGGTGGGGAAGTCGGGCGCCGGGATGATTTCCATCAGGTCATCGATGCTGGCCTCGGGGTGCTTCAGCAGGTGCAGGCACGCGTCCACCACCTCGTTCAGGTTGTGCGGCGGTATGTTGGTGGCCATGCCCACCGCGATACCGGCAGAGCCGTTCACCAGCAGGTTGGGCAGCTTGCTGGGCAGCACCAGCGGTTCTTTTTCCGAGCCGTCGTAGTTGGGGCCGAAATCGACGGTTTCCTTGTCGATGTCGCCCAACATTTCATGGGCAATTTTGGCCAGCCGGATTTCGGTGTAACGCATGGCGGCCGCATTGTCGCCGTCCACCGAGCCGAAGTTGCCTTGGCCGTCCACCAACATGTGGCGCAGCGAGAAGTCTTGCGCCATGCGAACAATGGTGTCGTACACCGCCGTGTCGCCGTGGGGGTGGTACTTACCGATCACGTCACCGACGATACGGGCGGATTTTTTGTAAGGGCGGTTCCAGTCGTTGTTCAGCTCGTGCATCGCGAACAGCACTCGACGGTGCACAGGCTTCAAGCCATCGCGTGCATCGGGCAAGGCACGGCCCACGATCACGCTCATGGCGTAATCGAGGTAACTGCGGCGCATCTCCTCTTCGAGGCTGATGGGCAGGGTTTCTTTGGCGAACTGGGTCATGCTGGTGGGGCGCGATGGCCTCGGTTGGGTCAACCCGCCATTTTAGGTGCACGGCACCACATGCCTCCGGGCGTTCGTTTTGTCTCGTTAAGGCAACAAATCTGTGCGCTCGGCACACACCAGGCCCGGGGTGCGCTGTCGCACATGGCCGTTTGGTGGCCTTGTGGCAGAATCGTCTGCACCGTTGGGCGTGAAAAGTTCCCAGCGTGAGTGATCCAAATTCAATTGCAGTCTTTCTGCCGCTTTCACACAGAGGAAAACCATGAAGAAGCTCAACAAAATTGCCGTGCTGTTCGCATCCGCTGCCCTGGCCACCGCCGCTGGCGCTCAAACCATTGACAACTGGAAGAACGGTTCCGGCGACTTGGTGTGGAAAAACGGCACGAACGAACTGTGCTGGCGCGATGCCAACTGGACCCCTGCCACTGCAGCCCCCGGTTGCGATGGCGCCATCGTGCCCAAGGCTGCTCCCGCTGCCGCAGCACCTGCCGCTCCTGCTGCGCCCGCTGCACCTGCCGCAGCGCCTGCCAAGCCTGCTGCACCAGCCGCAGCACCAGCAGCCGCAGCCAAAGTGACCTACGCCGCTGACGCTTTCTTCGACTTCGACAAAGCCGTGTTGAAAGCCGAAGGCAAAGCCAAGTTGGACGACTTGGTTGGCAAAGTCAAGGGCATCAACCTGGAAGTCATCATCGCTGTGGGTCACACCGACGCCACCGGCGCTGACGGCTACAACCAGAAGCTGTCCGTCAAGCGTTCCGAAGCCGTGAAGGCTTATTTGGTGTCCAAAGGCATCGAAAAGAACCGCGTGTACACCGAAGGCAAGGGCGAAGCCCAGCCCGTGGCTGACAACAAGACCAAAGAAGGCCGTGCGAAAAACCGTCGCGTGGAAATCGAAGTGGTCGGCACCCGCCCCAACAAGTAAGCCCTTCAGGCTTGCATCAAAAACCGCGCCTCGGCGCGGTTTTTTTACGCCTGTTTTGTTCTGAAAACGGCCGAACGATAATTTCACCCATGACCCAACACCTCAACGTCGATCCCGCCGAAGTGGCCAAATTTTCTGACTTGGCCCACCGCTGGTGGGACACTGAAAGCGAATTCAAGCCCCTGCACCAAATCAACCCTTTGCGGTTGGGGTGGATTCAAGAACACGTTTCCTTGGTTGGCCAACGTGTGTTGGATGTGGGCTGCGGCGGGGGCATTTTGTCCGATGCCATGGCCCGAGCGGGGGCCGATGTGTTGGGCATTGACATGTCTGGCAAAGCGCTGGGCGTCGCCAAGCTGCATGCGCTGGAAGCGCAAACCCGTGGGGTGAACTACCGTGAAATCAGCGCAGAGCAATTGGCTGCGGAGTGCCCGGGCACGTTTGATGTGGTCACGTGCATGGAAATGTTGGAGCACGTGCCCGACCCTGCGTCGGTGGTCAGGGCTTGTGCGCAGCTGGTCAAGCCGGGGGGGCACGTGTTTTTTTCCACCCTCAACCGCAACCCCAAATCGTTTCTGCTGGCCATCGTCGGCGCAGAGTATGTGTTGGGCATGCTGCCCAAAGGCACCCATGAATACGCCAAATTCATCACCCCCGATGAGCTTGCCCGTTTCGCCCGATTGGCCCACTTGGGCGTGCAAGGCATGAAAGGGCTGGAGCACAACCCCCTGACCGGCCGTTACTGGCTCAGTGCAGATACTTCTGTGAACTACATGGTGGCCACCCACCGCGCGGAGGTTTGAGCATGCAACCCAACCTCAAAGCGGTGTTGTTTGACCTGGATGGCACGTTGATAGACAGTGCCCAAGATTTGGGGGCAGCCGCTGAAAAAGTGCGTGCGGTGCGGGGTTTGCCCCCTTTGGGACTGGACGCCTACCGCAGCATGGCGGGTGCCGGCGCCCGTGGCATGTTGGGCATTGCGCTGGGTGTCACACCGGAGTCACCCGATTACGAGGTGCTGAAACACGAATTTTTGGCCAACTACGAGGCCGCCATGACGGTGCACACCCGTGTTTTCGAGGGTGTGTCGGGCGTGTTGGCTGCATTGACCGCCCATGGGCTGACCTGGGGCATCGTGACCAACAAGGCCGAACGGTTCACCCTGCCCTTGGTGCGCAGCTTGCCCACCTTGGCTCCCGCAGCGGTGTTGGTGGGCGGAGACACCACACCGTTTGCCAAACCCCACCCTGCGCCCTTGTTGGAGGCAGCCTCTCGATTGGGGCTGGCACCCGAGCAATGTATTTACGTGGGAGACGATGAGCGTGACGTGGTGGCCGGCCGGGCAGCGGGCATGTTGACAGTGGCTGCTCAGTACGGCTATTTGGGCGCGGCCGCCGATACCCGTGCCTGGGGGGCAGACTTTTTTATCGATGCACCGGTTGGGCTCTTGAAAATTCTCGATGTGGCTTAAACTCATGGGCTTGGGGCTGCACTGGTTTCGACGTGGGTTCGGACGCGCAGCAGGGCATGTCGAGGTTCTGTTACCTCGTTAAACAGCAGAAAAAAACTTAACTGCAAACGACGAACGTTTCGCACTCGCCGCTTAATTGCGCGTGAGCCTCGCAACAGCAAGCCAATAGGCTGGGCAAGGGTTGTGGCGCCGCAAGGTGCTTCAGTCCAGGCTGCGGGGTAATTTCATTTGGCTGGGTGAGCGTCGGGTAACTTGGCGCACACCGAGACAATAGGTTGCTGGCGTTTTGCAAAGCGTGCCACTGCGCGTTGCAGAAAGCGAGATCCAAATCAGACGGCTACACATGTAGAACTGTTCGAAGAAGGCTTGCGGACGGGGGTTCAAATCCCCCCAGCTCCACCATATTTTTAAGTTGTTGATTCTTAAGGACTTTTTGACACCATAGCGCCCATCCACTCCACGCATCCAGAAAGGTGTGCCACTTTCGAGGCCACACATGCGCGGAGCCGCTTACTTGTCAAAGTCCCCTGACGGCGTTTACTACGCCCGTTTTGTTGTTCCTGTGCAACAACTGGCCCCCGGCGTGAGTCGGGAGTTCAGACTCTCAACGCGCACCAAAGACCCCAGAGCCGCCCGCGCCCTGGCGCGTCATTTGCGCACCTGCTACGAGCAATTTTTGCTACAAAATGTGCAGTACACGCGCGCAAGCGCAATTGCACATCTACAAGCACATATGCCCAAAAAGCCCGACAACCTTCCCATGCCCTTTGGTGTCCGTCGGCATGCCGACGGCGGATGGGAGCTGACAAACCTTACCGCTGCGGACGCGCAGGCCGCGCAAGCGGGCGACATGGACGGCTTTATCCGGGCAATGGATCAAAGCACTTTGGGCAGCGTGGGAACGCTGGCATTGCGTGATACCCCAGAGGATGCCCCACAAGCGCCCAAAACGCCCCCTGAACCCATTGAGTTGCCCAAGCTGTCGCCACTGTCCCGGAAGACCGTGGGGGCGCTATACAGGGACTTTATCGAGTACGAAACAGCAAGGGCACCAGTAGACAAGGTAGGCGCTAGAAGAGTGCCGCAAATAAAGACGCACTTAAAGCCCTTTATTGAGCATTTCGGAAAAAAGGCAATTCAAACGCTGAATGCGTTCGACATGGAGACATACGCCCGCGCGCTTGCCTACTATCCGAAAAATCTAGACAAGTTGCCTATTTCTGAAAAATTGACTTTCTCCGAAATAGTGGAATTGAGCAAGGCGCGGAAGATACTGAATGCAGACGGCGAACCCGCACTGACGATTGCGCGCAATACTCATTCCGGATACATAACGGACGCTGTCAACTTCATAAACTATTGTCGTAAGAAGAAGTTGGCCGACCTGACGCTAATTGAAGGCTTGAAGCTGAAAGTGCCCAATTTGCGCGAAGGTGTTGAACGTCGGGCATTCAATCAAGCCGAAATGCAACAAATTTTTGACTCGGACTACTACCGCGATGCGCGTTACAACGTTCCACATCAGTATTGGATTCCGTTAATTGCAGCTTTCACCGGTGCCCGCTGCAATGAAATAGCGCAAATGTCCCCCTCTGATGTAAAGCAGGACGCCGAAGGTCTGTGGTATTTCGACATTACAACAACCGACGACAGCGGCAAGAGCCTAAAGAACAAAGCATCCCGACGCATTGTGCCGTTGCACGATACTTTACTTGCGCATGGGCTTGTTGCATACGTCGCAATGCAGAAAAAAGGAAATGCAAAAAACCTGTTTAATCTCGAAGCAACAAAAGCCGACAAATTTAGCAAAGAACCGAGTCGGTGGTTCAATGAAAGTTATCTGCGCGATTATTTGGAAATTGCTAACGTGGAAGTGGTTCTTCATTCCTTCCGGCATCGCTTTATAACAAGTTTGGCACAAGCAATTTTTGACAATAGCGACGTTAAGGGCGAGCTAATTCTGTCAACAACCCCGGCGCTTATTTTGCGTCGAATGGTTGGGCATTCTGGGGCAAGTGCATTAACAGCAGGGCGCAGCGATGACGTGCATACAAATACGTACACGGGAGCATTGACAATCAGAAGCATGAAGCGGGTGATTGACCTTCTCAATTATCCCGGCGTTGTATTTCACAAATATCAAGCCCCGGACGAAGCAAAGCGCCAGCGCATGAAAAAGCCCGCCGAAAAAGCGGGCTCGTTTGAAATATCCTCGAAAGACTTTTCTAATTTGTGGAGCTAGCTACTGCAACTGGTAGCAAATCCGGAAATGGCTTTTTGTCCCGTTCCGGTGCGCTGGCTAGCAATTGAACAAGGTGTTTTCGCAGTCCGACGTTTGTCTCAATATCTTTTAAGATAAGCGCTCCTACAACAAATTTCCGGCGTTCATTGGTCTTCCGCTCTTTTTCATTGAACTGGCTTTGCAATTGTTGCGTTCGTGCTTTCAATTGCTCTTGTTCCTTTTGCAATTCTGCAATCCGTTCTTTCAGATTTTTGCTCATGATGTTGTCTCGCTTTCTGAAATAAGCTTAACAAATCATTGCGGCTTGTCAATAAAGGCTGGGGCTATTCACTTGCTCCGGCCTTTCTTGCTTTTGCGTTTGCTTTTGCTACTATGTATGTATCAACGCACCCGCCTATGTTCTCGCCTGCTACACCGTCATTGCCCATCGTAGCCCCCTGCAAGGGCTCACTTATGCAAACATACACTACGTGTATATTTGCGTTCGCCTTGCCGGGGGCGTTGCGTTGCAACCTGGGGGCCATTAGCTATGGCTAATCTTGCTACATGGTTCACGCCTTCGCTCCAAACCATTTCGCGCTCTGCTGGCCGTAGCTCTGTTATTGCTGCTGCTTATCGCGCTTGTACAAAGCTAACAGACGAGCGTCTTGGCATTACTCGCGATTTCACGCCAAAAGGGAAGCATGGTCTAGCTGGAAATGTTTGCATTGGCGTACCCAATGACGACATTGAAAAATTGTGGAACGATGCAGAGAAATCGGAAACTAGAGCCAATTCCACAGTGGCCCGTGAATTGATGATTCCCTTGGCTTCGGAGTGGAACGACCACGAGCGGCGCGAATGCGTCCGCGCCATCGCGCAAATGCTGCGCGATGAATACGGCGTAGCCGTCCTGGCTTCAATTCACCGCCCGGCACGTGATAACAATAACGACCATGCCCACCTCCTATTTACCACGCGCACCGTGGACGCCTGTGGGGTATTTGGTAAAAAGACGCGAATACTTGACGACGCAAAAACTGGGGAAGTGAAGAAGATGCGGGAGCGCGTTTGCGCAATCGTAAATGAGCATGCAATTGCAAATGGAAGCGATTGGTATGTTTATGCTGGGAAGTTTGCTGACGTTTTGGAAGACCACATTCCAACAACACACATTTCAATCGCCCATGGAAAAAATCAGCAGGCGCTCATTGATGCCAATAAAGAAGATGTTAAAGAAGCGCAGGCAGTTGTTGCGAAGACGAAGAGCCAGATTGCGGTAAACGATGCGAAGATTGCAGAGCTAATCGCACAGGCCACAATTGCAGAATCGAGCCCAAATGCCACGCAAACGGCCGACAATTCAAAAGTGGTGCCTTTGGATGTGCCAGCTTCCCAAATCGATTTAAAGCGTATTGCAATGCCAGCCGCAGCTATTAAAGCCAGGGCGGAAATCGAAAAAGCAATTAGTTCACGTAATCTGCTACGCCAAGACTTTACAGCATGGAAAGAAATGCGCGACCAACTATTGTCGAACCCTCCTACGCCGAAATACGGTTTTTTCGGTGGGCCGACTGCTAGCTATAAAAAAGCATGGGCGGAGCATGTAAAAGGGGTGCAAGGAGCCAAAGACAGCATGGCGGAATGTACGAAAAAGGCTGATGGGCTAGTTGCTTACATTCAAGACCCCGAGCGTCAAAGGCTACATACCATCTATCACGATACAAACTCCCACAATGCAAAAGTCGAAGGCCACGAAAAGCAAATGGCCCACGAGAAAGAACGCGAGTGGGAACGCATAGCGCAAGCCCAGCGCGAACGGGAGCGCGTACAGGAAAGCCAAACTGATTGGTCGGCCCGCTTGCAAGAGTCCAATCGTGAAATGGAGGCCCGACGCGAGCGGGAGTCTGCTACGGAATGCAGCAGCGGCGGAATGGGCATGTAGAAACAGCCAAAACCTGCTTTACAAAGCGCGCAGTAGCCGTCGTGGTGTGCATGTGCTCTGTACCGCGTAAAAGGTCTTTGCGGGGCGTTATAGCCCTATTGCTTCCGCTTCGCTCTCATGGGGCAAGCCCCATACCCCAAAACAATGCGTTGATCCCCTATATATCATTGTGATATCACTCAATCACCCTTCTGGCCCCCGCGCTTGCGTGGGGGCGGGGAGGGTCGGCACACCGAAGGTGGCCGGGGAGGGGGTGGGGGCTAGGGAATAATTGTATTAGCGACACACACGCCCCCAGTCACCACCCCGCCAGCCCAATAGGCATGCGGGTTTTGGTCTTTTTTATAC
>JBASFL010000132.1:0-7330 GCA_049653005.1 Burkholderiaceae bacterium
CTGCTGGCCAACAGGTCGGCCGGGCCGCCCAGGGTGTGCACCATGCGCTCGAAGCGCTCGGCGGCCGCGCCGCTGTCAAGTGCGCGGTCCAGCCGCTGAAAGGCCTCGGCCTCGTCGGCGGCCAGCCCCCCCAGCAGCAGCATGTCGGCGGCCAGGGCGCGGGTGACTTCCCACAGCCGGGGCTCGCGGTGGGTGCCGGTGAGGAAGTCCACCGCTTCTTGCATTTCCACCGCGTTGCCACAGGCGCTGCCCAGCACCTGGTTCATGTCGGTGAGCCAGGCGCGGGTGGGCAGGCCCGCGCCCTCTGCCACGTTGACCAGCGATTGCGCCAGGTCAAGCGCCATGGGCAGGTTGTCGGCAAAGGCGCCGTTGCCCACCTTCACGTCCATCACCAGGCCTTGCAGCCCGGCGGCGAGTTTTTTGGACAGGATGCTGGCCGTGATGAGCGGCACCGATTCCACCGTGGCCGTCACGTCGCGGATGCCGTACAGCCGCCGGTCGGCCGGGGCCAGGTCCGCCGTTTGCCCGATGATGGCGCAGCCCACCTGGGTCACGGTGCGGCGCAGCAGGTCCAGGCTGGGCGCGGTCTGGTAGCCGGGGATGCTGTCGAACTTGTCCAGCGTGCCGCCGGTGTGGCCCAAACCCCGGCCGGAAATCATGGGCACATAGCCCCCACACGCGGCCACCCAGGGCGCGAGCATGAGGCTGACCTTGTCACCCACACCGCCGGTGGAGTGTTTGTCGAGCACGGGGCCGCCCAGGTGGGCGCTGCCCCACTCCAGCACGTCGCCCGAGGTCATCATGGCGCGGGTGAGGGCCACGCGCTCGGGGCCGTCCATGCCCCGGAAGAAGATGGCCATGGCCAGCGCGGCGGCCTGGCCTTCGCTCCACGAACCATCGACCAGGCCGCGCACGAAGGCCTGTATTTGCGGCGCATCGAGCGTGGCTCCATCGCGTTTGGCTCGGATGATTTCTTGGGGCAACAGCATGGGGAGAACCGTGTGGGTTGATTTTTAATGCTTTTTTAGCCTCCAGCGCTTACTAAAAAAGCGTTGTCAGCTATGAAATTGTGATTCTTCAGTAGCCACCTGACGCGGCTGGCACACCGGCACGGCCTTGCAGCACCGCGGCCAGGTCGTCCCACAGGCTGCTGGCCCCCACGCGAAAACGCCGGGGGTTGACCGCGTGCGGGCCCAAGGCCTGCTGCACCGCCAGCGCGTACGGCCACACATCGGCCAGGGTGCGCAGGCCACCCGAGGGTTTGAAGCCCAGCACGGCCGATGCACCCGGCGGCAAGGCCTGGCCCTGCGCCTGCAACACGCGCAACATGGCGGCGGCGGCGGGCAGGCTGGCGCCGTTTGGGGTTTTGCCGGTGCTGGTTTTGATGAAGTCGGCCCCCGCGTCCAGCGCCAGCTGGCTGAGCTGGGCCACACGCTCGGGGCTGGGCAATTCGCCGGTTTCCAGAATGACCTTGAGCAGCAGGCCGGGGCTGGCGCGGCGCACGGCTTGCAGCAGTTGGCTGGCAGCGGTCAGGGCTTCAGCGGTTGCGGGGGTACCGCGCAGCGCCTGGTAGGGCAACACACAGTCCACCTCCTGGCCACCGCTTTCGGCAATTTGCGCCACCTCGGCCAGCACCTCGGACAAGCTTTGCTGGCCCGACGGGAAGTTGACCACCGCCGCCATCCCAATGTGCCCCGGCAACTGCTGGCGGGCGTGGGCCACCAGGCGCGGCCACACACACACCGCCGCGACAGGCGGCAGGTCAACCGTGCCCCGCGCCTTGGCGCACAGCGCGTCGATGGCGGCTTCGTGGCTGGTGGTGTTCAGGTCGGTCAGGTCCAGGCAGGCCATGGTGGCGGCGGCGGCCTGTTGGCGCTGGGCGGGCGTGTCCAGCGCTGTGGGCAAGGGCAGCAAGGGGTTCACCATGTGAGGCTCTCCAAAACGGCGGTCAACACGCGGGCGGCCTGTTCGCCCGCCGCGTTCGCCTGGGACAGGGTGTGGGCGTGGCTGAGGGTTTCGGCCGACAGGCCCGCGCCCATGTTGGTGATGAGCGAGAAGGCCAGCACCTTCAGCCCCAGGTGGCGGGCAATGAGGGTTTCAGGCACGGTGCTCATGCCCACGGCATCGGCCCCCAGGCGCTGGGCCATGCGGATTTCGGCCGGGGTTTCAAACTGCGGGCCCAGAAACCAGGCGTACACCCCTTCGTGCAGCGGGCGGCCACAGGCCTGCGCGGTGGCCAAGGCCTGGGCGCGCAGGGCGGGGTCGTAGGCATCGAGCATGCTGACAAAGCGGTCGTTGCCGGGCTCGCCCACCAGCGGCGAACGCTGGGGCAGGTTGAGGTGGTCGTTCAGCACCATCAGGCTGCCCGGGGGAATGTCAGCGCGCAGGCTGCCTGCGGCGTTGGTTTGCACCAGCACCTCGCAGCCCCAGTCGCGCAGGGTGCGCAGCGGCAGCTTCATGCCGGTGGCGTCGCCCGTTTCGTAGGTGTGTTTGCGACCGGTGAGCACCACCACCTCGTGCGGGCCCAGGCGGCCCCACACCAGGTCGCTGGCGTGGCCTTGCACGCTGGGCACGGGAAAACCGGGCAGCTCGACATACGGCACGCGCTCGGGGTCGCGCAGGGCGGTCACCGCGCCACCCCAGCCAGAGCCCAGCACCAGCGCCACGCGCGGGCGGGCCTGGGGCAGGCGGTGTTGCAGCACTTGGAGTGCAGACGGGTTCATGCGGTGTCTTTCGGCAATCGGGTTGTGGGGCCCAAATGATCAGGGCCAAAGCTGTGGGGCAACAGGGCCTCCAGCGTCAGGCGGGCCTGGATGCGGTCGGCGTTGGCCACCCACACCGGGGTGTGGGGTGCGGCGAATTCGCGGATTTTCTGACGGCATCCGCCGCAGGGCGTGACCCATTGGTCCCCGGTGCCCACCACCAGCAGGCCCCGTATGTGCCGCCCACCCCCGGCCACCATGGCGCTGATGGCACCGGCCTCGGCGCACACGCCTTGGGGGTAGGCGGCGTTTTCCACGTTGCAGCCGGCGTGGGTGGCCCCCAAGTCGTCCGCCAGGGCCGCGCCCACCAAAAAGCGGGAATACGGCGCGTGCGCCCGTGGCTGCACCGCCAGGGCCTGGGCCCACAGGTGTTGGGCCAGGGTTTGCTCGGCCTCGTCCACAAACAAAGTCATGTGCGTTCTTTCACGTAAGGAATGCCCAGCGCCTTGGGGGCCACGGCTTTGCCGATGAACCCCGCCAGCAGCACCACGGTCAGCAGGTAGGGCAAGGCCTGCACCCACTGCACCGGCACCTCGCCCACCACGGGCAAGGCCACGCCTTGCAGGCGGATGGCGACCGCGTCCAGAAACCCGAACAGCAAACAGGCCCACAGCGCACCCACCGGGTGCCATTTGCCAAAAATGAGGGCCGCCAGGGCCATGAAGCCGCGCCCGGCCGTCATGTGCGGCACAAACGACGCGCTCTGCGCCAGCACCAGGTAACACCCGGCCAGGCCACAAAGCAAGCCGTTGAGGCTGAGCGCCGCGTAGCGCAGGCCGGTCACCGACACGCCAGCCGCCTCGACCATGGCGGGGTTTTCGCCCACGGCGCGCAGACGCAGGCCAAAGCGCGTGCGCCACAGCACAAACCACACGGCGGGCACCAGCGCCAGCGCCCCGTACACCAGCGCGTTGTGGCTGAGCAGGCCTTGCCCCAACAAGGGCCCCAACCAAGGCACGCCTTGCAGGGCCGCCGCCACATCGGGCCACAAGGGGGTGAGACGCACACTGTCGGGCAGGGCCGGGGTCTGGCCACCCTGGCGGAACCACGCGGCCCCCAGCACGGCGGTGAGGCCGGCGGCAATGATGTTGAGCGCCACACCCGACACCACCTGGTCGCCGCTGTGGCTGACGCAGGCCACACCGTGCACCCACGACAGCACCACCGCCACGCCCAACCCGGCCAACAGCGCCCAGCCCAGGCTGCCGGTGGCGGCACCCGCGGCCGCAGCGGCAAAGGCGGCGGCCAGCATCTTGCCCTCCAGCCCGATGTCCACCACCCCGCTGCGCTCGCTCAGCAGCCCGGCCAGCGCACACAACAAGAGCGGCGTGGCCACGCGCAGGGTGGAGCCGAGCAGGGAGCCCCAGAGCATGTCATCCATGGTCCGCCCCTTTGCCCCACCGCGCCAGCACCCAGGCCAATGCACGGGCCAACACCGGCGCCAGCACACAGGCCATGGCCCCCGACATCAGCACGATGAAGCCTTGCAGCGTGACCACCATGTCGCGGGTGAAGCCTTGCACCTCAAACGCCACCTCGGCACCGCCCTGGAACAGCGCCCCAAACAGCAGGCTGGCCAGCACGATGCCCACCGGGTGGTTGCGCCCCATCAGCGCCACGGCGATGCCGGTGAAACCCGCGCCAGCCACAAAATCGAGCATCAGGCGGCCCGCCACACCGGCAATTTCGTTCACCCCCACCAGCCCGGCCAGCGCGCCCGAGGTGGCCATGGCCAGCAGCACCTGGCGTTTGGCGTGAATGCCGGCGTACTGCGCCGCCGTTTCGCTGGCCCCCACGGCGCGCAGCCGGTAGCCCGCCCGCGTGCGCCACAAGAAAAGGTGCACCCCCACCGCCGCCGCCACGGCCAGCAACACACTGGCATTCAGCGGGGACGACGGCCACGCCACCCCCAGCCAGGCCAGCATGTGGTGCACACCGGGCAGCTGGGCCGATTCGGCAAAGAGTGCACTCTCCACCGACATGGAGCCCGGTGCCTTGAGCCAGTTCACCAACAGGTACACCAGCAGCGTGGACGCCAAAAAATTGAACATGATGGTGGTGATGACGATGTGGCTGCCCCGGTAAGCCTGCAAATACGCGGGCACCGCCGCCCACGCCATGCCCGCCAGCGCGGCTGCGCCCACCATGAGCGGCAGCATGAGCCAAGCGGGCAGGTGCGCCGACCACCACAGCGCCACCAGGCCCGCGCCCAGGCCACCCAGCACGGCCTGCCCCTCGCCACCGATGTTGAACAGGCCCCCGTGAAACGCCACGGCCACCGCCAGCCCGGTGAACACAAAGCTGGTGGCGTAGTACAGCGTGTAGCTGAGGTTGCGCTGGGTGCCCACTGCGCCGTGCACCAGGGCCTGCAGCACCTCGGTGGGGTTTTGCCCCACCAGCGCCACCACGGCCCCGGCGGCCAGCAGGGCCACGGCCAGGTTGATGAGGGGCAGGGCCACCACGTCGGCCCAACGGGGCAAAGGGTGCGGGTGGTTCATGCGTCGTTCATGTGAGTTGTCCCCCGGCCATCAGCACACCCAGGCGGGTTTCGGTGCACTCGGCCACCGGCAGCTCACCCGTGACCGCGCCCTGGCACATGACGACCACACGGTCGGCCAGGGCCAAAATTTCGTCCAGCTCGCTGGACACCAGCAACACCGCACAGCCCGCGTCGCGCAAGCGGCGCAACTGGCCGTGGATGAATTCGATGGCCCCAATGTCCACCCCCCGCGTGGGCTGGCCAATCAGCAACACGGTGGGCGCGCGCCCCAGCTCGCGGGCCAACACCAGCTTTTGCTGGTTGCCGCCCGAAAACTTGGCGCTGGCCAGCCGGGGGTCGCGGGGGCGCACGTCAAAGCGTTCCATCATGTCGGCGGTGTGGGCGTGCATGGCGTGCCGGTGCATCCAGCCCCAGGCGGTGGCGTTGTCGGGCCAGGCCTCGTACCCGAGTGCGGCCGATTCCCAGGCCTCAAACCCCATCACCAGGGCGCGGGCGTGGCGGTCTTCGGGCACATGGGCCAACCCCAGCTGGCGGGCCTGGGTGGGGTGCAGCCAGGCGGTGGGCCCAAACGTGTGGCCGTTCAGGCCCAGGCGGCCCGCCTGAGGGGCGCTCAGACCCGACAACACGTCCAGCAACTCGCTTTGCCCGTTGCCCGACACCCCCGCCACCCCCACGATTTCGCCCGCCCGCAGTTGCAGACCCACGCCTTTGAGGCGGGGCACGCCCCAGGCATCGGTCAGGTGCAGGCCTTGGGCCGCCAGCCGCACCTCGCCTGGCTGGTGCACCGGGGCCACGTCGGGCGCCATCAGGTGCACGGTGCGGCCCACCATGGCCTGGGCCAGCGCGTCAACATGGGTGTCGGCCACGGGGGTTTCGTGCACCACGGTGCCAGCGCGCATGACGGTGACGTGGTCGCACAGGGCCATCACCTCTTTCAGCTTGTGGGTGATGAGAATGACCGTGCTGCCCTGCGCGCGCAGGCGGCGCAACACCTCGAACAGCTGGGCCATTTCCTGGGGGGTGAGCACGGCGGTGGGCTCGTCCAGGATGAGGGTTTCGGCCCCGCGAAACAGGGCCTTCAAAATTTCCACCCGCTGGCGGTCGCCCACGGGCAGGTCGCCCACCGGGGTGTCCAGCGCCACGAGCAGGCCGGTGGCGTGCATCAGGTCTTGCAGGCGCTGGCGGGCGGCGGGGGCGGCCTTGTGCAGCCAGGCGGACGACTCGGCCCCCAGCATCACGTTGTCGAGCGCGGTCATGGTGTCCACCAGCATGAAGTGCTGGTGGACCATGCCCAGCCCCAGGGCAATGGCGTCTTGTGCGCTGCGGATGCGCACGGGTTGGCCATCGATGCGCAGCGTGCCGCTGTCGGCCTCGTAAAAACCGTACAGGATGGACATGAGCGTGCTTTTGCCCGCCCCGTTTTCACCCACCAGCGCATGGAGGGTGCCGGGGCGCACGCGCAGGGTCACGCCGTGGTTGGCGCGCACGGCACCAAAGCGTTTGTGGATGCCCTCCATCTCCACCGCCCACGCACTTGGGTGGGCAGGTGCGGTGGGATGGGGCGGCGCCAGCGCGCTCATGCGCCGGTGACGGGCACGGGCCCGGTGGATTCGCGGGGCAACAAGCCCAAGGTGCGCCAGCGCTTTTGGGGCGGGCCTTCGGGGTGCTGGATGCGGTGCAGCAGCATCTCGCCCACGTCCTGCCCCACCTGCCGCAGCGACGCGCCCACGGTGGCCAGTGCCGGGTGGGTGTAGCGGCCGATGTCAATACCGTCGATGCCAATGACCGACAAACGACCCGGCACCGGCACCCCCAACTGGGCCGCCGCGCGCAACACGCCCAGGGCCATGAGGTCGTTGCTGGCAAAAATGGCGGTCACCCCGCCCTGCTGCAGCCAGGCCAGGCCGTGCCGGTGCCCGGCGTCCAGGCTGAAATCGCCCTCGGCCAGCCAGCCGGGCTCGGGTGCCACACCGGCCTCGGCCAAGGCGTCGCGCCAACCGGCCACACGGTCCTGGCTGATGGCGAGGTGGGCCGGGCCGCTCAGGCAGGCGATGCGGCGGTGCCCCAG
>JBASFL010000133.1:0-6457 GCA_049653005.1 Burkholderiaceae bacterium
CTGGACGCCCAACTGGGCTGGGACGTGTTGCCCGCCGAACTCAGCCGGGCCGAGTTGGCAGAGGGTGCCGACGACGCGGCCGCTGAGCCCGTGGCCCCCCCCGAACCCGTGGCCGCCCCTGCCGACAGCGCAGCGGCCGACACCTTCAACAGCGCCCAGTACGGCGCCACCGTGCCCCCCTGGTCGGCCGCGCACGCGTACACCAACCTGTACAGCCCCAAGTCGGCACAAAAGACCATTGAAGCCACCGTCACCGGCAACCTGCGCGTGACCGAAGTGGGCCAGCAAGCCGGTGCCGACTACGACACCCACCACGTGGTGCTGGACTTTGGTGCCATGCCTTTCCCCGTGCTGGAAGGGCAGAGCATCGGCATCATTCCCCCGGGCCTGGACGAGCGCGGCAAGCCCCACCACGCCCGCCAGTACAGCATTGCCAGCCCCCGCAACGGCGAGCGCCCCGGCCACAACAACCTGTCGCTCACCATCAAACGCGTGCTGGAAAACCACCAGGGCCAGCCCGTGCGCGGCGTGGGCAGCAATTACATGTGCGACCTGAAGGTGGGCGACAAGGTGCAGGTGGTGGGCCCGTTCGGCGCCAGCTTCCTCATGCCCAACCACCCCAAGAGCCACATCGTGATGATTTGCACCGGCACTGGCAGCGCCCCCATGCGCGCCATGACCGAGTGGCGGCGCAGGCTGCGGGCCAGCGGCAAGTTCGAGAGCGGCAAGCTCATGCTGTTCTTCGGTGCCCGCACCCAGGCAGAGTTGCCTTACTTCGGCCCGCTGCAAAGCCTGCCCAAAGACTTCATCGACACCAACTTCGCGTTCTCGCGCGAGGTGGGCAAGCCCAAACGCTACGTGCAAGACGCCATGCGTGACCGCGCTGCCGACCTGAGCGCCCTGTTGGCCGACCCCAACGCCCATTTCTACGTGTGTGGCCTGAAAGCCATGGAAGAGGGCGTGGTGCTGGCCCTGCGCGACATCGCCACCCAGGCCGGGCTGGACTGGGACACCGTGGGCGCCGCCCTGAAGGCCCAAGGCCGCCTGCACTTGGAGACCTATTGATGAGCGAGCCCACCCTCACCACCACCCAACGCGCGCCCGGCGTGGCGCAAATCACCATGAGCCGCCCGGCGGTGTTCAACGCCTTTGACGAGGCCATGATTGCCGAGCTGGACGACGCCTTTGCCCGCCTGGCCGCCGACCCCGCCGTGCGCGTGATCGTGCTGGCCGGGTCGGGCAAACACTTCAGCGCCGGGGCCGATTTGCAGTGGATGCAGCGCGCCGCCCAGGCCAGCCAGGAATGGAACCTGGCCGACGCCCGCAAGTTTGCGGGCATGTTGCACCGCATTGCCAACTGCCCCAAACCCACCGTGGCCCGGGTGCAGGGCGCGGCGCTGGGCGGCGGCGTGGGCCTGACCGTGGCGTGCGACATCGCCGTGGCGGCCGACAACGCCAGCTTTTCGGTGAGCGAGGCCAAGTTCGGCATCCTGCCCGCTGTCATTGGCCCCTATGTGACCAACGCCGTGGGCAAACGGCAGGCCCAGCGCCTGGCACTCACCGCCACCCGCGTGGGCGCGGCCGAGGCGCTGGCCATGGGCCTGGTGCAACAGGTGGTGCCGTTTGGTGCCGAGGGCGCGGCCCTGGATGCGGCGGTGGACGCCGTGGTGAAAGACCTGCTTGTGTGCGGCCCCCAGGCCCAGGCCGAAATCAAGCAGCTCTATGCCCAAATGGCCGTGGGCCCCGTCACCCCCGAGGTGCACGAACTCACGGCGCAAACCATCAGCCGCGTACGCGGCACCGACGAGGCCCGCGAAGGCTTTGCCGCTTTTTTGGGCAAACGCCCCGCCAACTGGATTCCCCAATGAACGCTGCCCCCGCCGCTTTGTTCAACCTGAAACAGTCTCCTGCCGACCTGCCCGTGCTGGTGGTGGGCGCGGGCATCATGGGGGCGGGCATTGCCCAGGTGGCCGCACAGGCCGGGCACCCGGTCATGCTGTTTGACGTGCGCGACGGCGCCGCCGCCCTGGCCCGCGAACAACTCGCCACCACCTTCGACACCCTGGTGGCCAAGCAAAAGCTCACCGCCGATGTCGTCGCCCAAACGCTGGCCCGCATACAGGTGGTGACCGAGCTGGGGCACGCCCACCGCGCCCACCTGGTGGTGGAGGCCATTGTGGAAAAGCTGGAGGCCAAGCGCAGCCTGTTCCAGCAGCTGGAGGCCGTGGTGTCTGCCGACTGCGTGCTGGCCACCAACACCTCGTCCATTTCCGTCACGGCCATTGCCAACGGGCTGCACCACCCGCAGCGCCTGGTGGGCATGCACTTTTTCAACCCCGTGCCGCTGATGAAGCTGGTGGAGGTGGTGTCGGGCCTGCAAACCGCGCCCGCCGTGGCCGACGGCATTTTTGAGCTGTCGAAAGCCTGGGGCAAAACGCCGGTGCACGCCCGCTCCACGCCGGGCTTCATCGTCAACCGCATTGCCCGCCCGTACTACGCCGAAACCCTGGCCCTGCTGCAAGAGCAGGCCGCCAGCCCCGCCGTGTTGGACGCCTGCCTTCGCAGCGTGGGCTTTCGCATGGGGCCGTGCGAGCTGATGGATTTGATCGGCCACGACACCAACTTTTCGGTCACCAGCTCGGTGTACGAGGCCAACTTTTTCGACAAACGCTTTGTGCCCTCGCTGGTGCAGCGCGAGCTGGTGGACGGCGGCCTGCTGGGCCGCAAAACCGGGCGGGGCTTTTACAGCTACGCGCCCGGGGCAGAGAAGCCCGGCACCGTGCCCGATGCCCCCGCACTGACCGGCTTGCCCCCTTTCAGCACGCTGGCCGTGGCAGGCACCGGCCCCGTGGCCGATGCGCTGCACCAACGCCTGGCTGAGCAGGTGCCCGGCCTGGTGCGCTTGCCTGACTCGGGTTGGGTCGGCCTGCAACTGGACGCCGCCCAACTGCGCCTGACCGATGGCCGCACGGCCACCGAGCTGGGCGGTGTGTCTGCTGCCGACACCGCCGTGTTCGACTGGCCCACCCTGGCCGCCCCCGGCGAAGCGCTGGCCTGGGCACCGTCGGTGCGCGCGTCTGACGCTTGGGGCACACAGGCCCCGCTGTGGCTGCAGGCCCTGGGCTTCAACCCCCAGCGCCTGGCCGATGCCCCCGGCCTGCTGGTGGCCCGCACCCTGAGCATGCTGGTGAACGAAGCGGCCGACGCGGTGCAGCAAGGCGTGTGTTCCCCCGCTGGGGCCGACGCCGCCATGAAGCTGGGCGTGAACTACCCCGCCGGTCCGTTCGACTGGCTGGCCCGCTGGGGCGCACCCGCTGTGGTGCAAGTGCTGGCCGCGCTCGACGCCACTTACCGGGGCGAGCGCTACCGCACCAGCCCCTGGCTGCGCCAGCGGGCGGCCCTGGTGTGAGAATTTCAAGTCAAAATGGCCTCTACCGCTTGATGCACATGGGTTTTAAGCTATGAAGTACGCAGACTTTTTCACCGGCCAAGTCATCACCGCCGGGCCCTATGTGTTGAGCGAGCCCGAGCTGCTGGCCTTCGCCACCGCCTGGGACCCGCAGTGGTTCCACACCGACCCCGAGGCCGCCGCCCACGGCCCTCACGGCGGGCTGATTGCCAGCGGCTGGCAAACCTGCGGCATTGCCATGCGCCTGGCGGTGGACCATGTGCTGGCCGGGTCAGAGTCGTTCGCGTCGCCCGGCCTGGCCTACGTGAAATGGACACACCCCGTGCGCGCGGGCGACGCGCTGTCGTTCACCGCCACCGTGCTGGACACCCGCCGCTCGGCCAGCAAGCCCGAGCTGGGCATCTTGCGCTGGCGCTGGCAGCTGTTCAACCAGCACCAGGTGCAGGTGCTGGACTTGGAAGCCACCAGCCTGTTCAAACTGCCCGTCTGATTTCAAGTTCCCATATTTCTAGGAGACACCATGACCCCACAAGCCTTCATTTGCGACGCCATCCGCACCCCCTTCGGGCGCTACGGCGGTGCCCTGAGCAGCGTGCGCGCCGACGACCTGGGCGCCATTCCCCTGCGCGCCCTCATGGCCCGCAACCCGGCTGTGGACTGGGCCAGCGTGGTCGATGTGCTGTATGGCTGTGCCAACCAGGCCGGTGAAGACAACCGCAACGTCGCCCACATGAGCAGCCTGCTGGCAGGCCTGCCGCTGGAAGTGCCCGGCGGCACGATCAACCGCCTGTGTGGCTCCGGGCTCGACGCCGTGGGAACCGCCGCCCGCGCCATCAAGGCCGGTGAAGCGGGCCTGATGATTGCCGGGGGTGTGGAAAGCATGAGCCGCGCGCCCTTCGTCATGCCCAAAGCCGAAAGCGCCTTCAGCCGCGCCAACGCCGTGTACGACACCACCATCGGTTGGCGCTTCGTCAACAAGCTGATGAAAGCCCAGTACGGCGTCGATTCCATGCCCGAAACCGCCGAAAACGTGGCGGTCGAGTTCGGCATTGAGCGCGCCGCCCAAGACCACATGGCCATGAACAGCCAGTTGCGCGCCGTGGCCGCCATTGCCGCCGGGCACCTGGCGCGCGAAATTTGCCCCGTCACCATCCCGCAGAAGAAGGGTGACGCCCTGGTGGTAGACACCGACGAACACCCTCGTGCCACCAGCCTGGAAGCCTTGGCCAAACTGAAAGGCGTGGTGCGCCCCGACGGCAGCGTGACCGCTGGCAACGCATCGGGCGTGAACGACGGTGCCTGCGCTTTGCTGCTGGCCGACGAAGCCACCGCCGCCAAGAACGGCCTCACCCCCCGCGCTCGCGTGGTCGGCATGGCCACGGCCGGTGTGGCCCCCCGCATCATGGGCATGGGCCCCGCGCCCGCCACGCAAAAAGTGCTGGCCCAAACCGGGCTGACTCTTGAGCAACTAGACGTGATCGAGCTGAACGAAGCCTTCGCCGCCCAAGGCCTGGCCGTGCTGCGCGCCTTGGGTCTGCCCGACGACGACGCCCGCGTGAACGCCTGGGGCGGTGCCATCGCCCTGGGCCACCCACTGGGCGCCAGCGGTGCCCGCCTGGCCACCACCGCCGTCAACCGCTTGCACCACACGGGTGGCCGCTACGCGCTGTGCACCATGTGCATTGGGGTGGGGCAGGGCATTGCGCTGGTGTTGGAGCGGGTGTGAGCATCCAGCGCATCCGCAACAGCACCGCCGAATTTCTGATCTTCACCGGCCAAACCGGTGAGCAGAGCATTGAGGCGCGCTGCGAGGAAGAGACCGTCTGGCTCACGCAAAAGCTGATGGCAGAACTCTTTGCTGTGGATGTGCGAACGGTCAGCGAACACCTGAAGAACATCTTTGACTGCGGTGAGCTGGCGCGGGAGGCAACTTTCCGGAAATTCCGGACAGTTCAGACCGAGGGCCGCCGTGAGGTGGCGCGCAACGTCGATTTTTACAACCTTGACGCCATCATTTCGGTGGGCTACCGGGTCAATTCGGTGCGCGCCACCCAGTTTCGCCAGTGGGCCACCGGCGTGCTGCGAGAGTTCGCCATCAAGGGCTTCGTGCTGGACAAAAAGCGCCTGGAGAATGGTGCCTTTCTGAACGAAGATTACTTTGAACGCCTGCTGGCCGAGATTCGCGAGATTCGGCTTTCTGAGCGCAAGTTCTACCAAAAGGTCACCGACATCTACAGCACGGCGCTGGACTACAACCGCGACGCGCCCACCACCCAGGCCTTTTTTGCCAAAGTGCAAAACAAGCTGCACTTCGCCATTCACGGCCACACGGCGGCCGAACTGATCGTTCACCGTGCCGACGCCACCCAGTCGCGCATGGGCCTGACCAGCTGGGAAAAAGCCCCTGACGGCAAGATTCTGAAAACCGACGTGTCGGTCGCCAAGAACTACCTGAGCCGTGAAGAACTGGAATCCCTGGGGCGCATCGTCAACGCCTACCTCGACTTGGCAGAAGAGCGTGCGCTGCGCAAAATTCCCATGACCATGGAAGACTGGGCCAAGCGGCTGGATGCGTTCCTTGAGTTCACCGACCGAGATGTTTTGCAACATGTGGGCAAGGTCAGCGCCGAAATGGCCAAAACACATGCCGAGAGCGAGTTTGAGAAGTACCGCATCGTGCAAGACCGGCTGTTTGAGAGCGACTTTGATCGCGCGCTCAAGCAACTGGCCCTGCCTGGCAGCAGCGCCGACTGAGCCACTGGCCCCCATGAAACAGACCCACCCCATGCACATTGCCACGGTCAGCCCGCAGTCCATCCAGCGCGCCCGCCACCCGCTCAAGGGGCAGCCCAAACACCAACTGAAGGGCCGGCAGCCCACCGACGTGGCCCGCGCCGAGGTGCGCCGCCTCATCGGGCAGCCACCCGCAGACGTGGGCCACCGGCGCGACCTGCTGATTGAGCACCTGCACGCCCTGAACGACGCTCACCACGGTTTGCCCGAGGCGCTGCTGGTGGCGCTGGCTGCCGAGATGAACATCCCCGTGGC
>JBASFL010000134.1:0-2646 GCA_049653005.1 Burkholderiaceae bacterium
GCCCCACGGCCGAGCTGGAGTGCGCCAACGAGGCCGTCTTCCAGCTCGGGCTGGACAGCCTGCGCCGCTGGCCCGGCGTGGTGGACACGCTGCGGCAAGCGGGGCACGGCGTGGCGCTCACCCACGCCGGCAGCCTGCTGCTGGCGCACCGGGGTGACGAGGGCGCGGCCCAACGAACGCTGGCACTTTTGAACAAAAAATCCCCTCCTGCGCACAGCCCACAAGCACTGACAGCTACCGAACTGAAAGCACTGGAGCCCGACATCCACGGCCCGGCCCACGCCTGGCTGCTGCCGCACGAAGGCCACATCCACACCGTGCAGGCCATGGCGGCGCTGGGCGCGTGGGCGGTGGACCACGGCGCGGTGTTCCACGGCGGCGAAGCCGGGCGGGTGCGGGCCGTGGCCCCCGGCGAGCTGCGCACCGCCGAGGGCAGCCACCACCGGGTTCACCACTTTGACCACGTGTTTGACGTGCGTGGCGTGGGCGCGCGGCCCGGCCTTCCTGTCAGGGGCGAAGACATCGGGTTCACGCCTCAAGTCAGAGGCGTGAGGGGCGAAATCTTTTGGCTGCACGCGCCCGGCGTGGGGCTGCACCGCCCCGTGCGCCTGCTGCACCCGCGCTGGCGGGTGTACCTGGTGCCCCGCCCGGGCGACCGGGTGGTGGTGGGGGCCACCGAAATCGAAAGCGAAGACCGCTCGCCCGTGTCGCTGCGCAGCACGCTGGAGCTGCTCAGCGCCGCCCACAGCGTGTTGCCCGGTTTGGCCGAAGCCCGGGTGGTGCACAGCGAAGCCAACCTGCGCCCCGCCCTGCCCGACAACCTGCCCGCCCACACCCACCAACCGGGCCTCAGCCGCCTCAACGGCCTGTTCCGCCACGGCTGGCTGATTGCACCGGCCCTGGTGCAGCAGGCGCTGCACGCTGTTTCATCCACCCCATCGGCCGTTGTGGCCGATACACCGGTTGCCGTCGCATGACTTTTGAACCCATCACCCTCAACGGCCAGGCCCAGCCCTGCCCCCCCGGCACCACCCTGGCCGAACTGATCGCCCACCAAGGCGTGGTCCCGGACGCGGTGGCCACCGCCCTCAACGGCAGCTTTGTGGCCCGCACCCAGCGGGCCCAGCACGCGCTGCAAGCGGGTGACAGCGTCACCACCTTCCAACCCATCGTCGGGGGCTGAACATGGTTTGGCACATTGGGGGCGTCGGCTTGGAGAGCCGGTTTTTTCTGGGCACGGCGGGCTACCCGTCGCCCGCTGTGTTGCAGCAGGCCATCGCCGCCTCGGGCGCGCAAGTGGTCACGGTGGGCCTGAAACGCCAGCTGGCGGCCAGTACACCGGGCCACGCGCCTGGCCAGTTGCCAGGCAAGGCGCCGGGCGATTTCTACAGCCTCATCCGCGCCAGCGGCGCACACCTGTTGCCCAACACCGCCGGGTGCCGCACCGCCCGCGAGGCCGTGGCGCTGGCGCACATGGCGCGCGAGCTGTTCGGCACGCACTGGATCAAGCTGGAGGTGGTGGGCGACGACCACACCCTGCAGCCCGACCCCTTCGAGCTGGTGGCCGCCGCCGCCGAGCTGGTGCGCGAGGGCTTCGAGGTCTTCCCCTACTGCACCGACGACCTCGTCACCTGCCAGCGCTTGCTGGACGCGGGCTGCCGCATCCTCATGCCCTGGGGTGCGCCCATTGGCTCGGGCCAGGGGCTGCTCAACCCCTGGGCGCTGCGCACCCTGCGCGAGCGCCTGCCTGACGTGCCGCTGGTGGTGGACGCCGGCATCGGCTCGCCCGCGCACGCCGTGCAGGCCATGGAGCTGGGCTTTGACACGGTGCTGCTCAACAGCGCCGTGGCCCAGGCGCACGACCCCGTGGCCATGGCCCGCGCCTTCAAGCTGGGGCTGGAGGCCGGGCGCCTGGCCTGGGAGGCGGGTGTGATGGCCCCGCAAGCCATGGCACGCGCCTCCACCCCGGTGACGGGGCGGCCCTTTTTGCTCTGAGCCCATCTTTAAAAAAACGTAGCTGAAAATGCTTATGCAAAAAGCGCCAGAGGCCTTTTTTTCCTTAAAAAACTCGCCCGCCGTGGTGTGGGCCATCGCGGGCAACGACAGCGGCGGCGGTGCCGGGTTGTCGGCCGACCAGCGGGCCATCGCCGCCTTCGGCTTGCACGCCTGCCCGGTGGTGGCCACCGTCACGGCGCAAAACTCGGTGGCCGTCACGCAGGTGGAAGCGGTCAGCGCCGAGCTGCTGGACGCCCAGCTGGCCGCCCTGGCCGCCGACATGCCGCCTGCGGCCATCAAAACCGGCCTGCTGGGCAACGCCGAACAGGTGGCCGTGGTGGCCCGCTGGGTGGACCGGCTGCGCCAGCAGCACCCCGGCCTGCCCCTGGTGGTGGACCCGGTGCTGCGCGCCAGCACAGGGCAAGACCTGGGCTCCGATGCCCTGTGCCAAGCCGTTCGCCACCTGTTGCTGCCCCGGGCCACCCTGGTCACGCCCAACCGGGCCGAAGCCGCCCGGCTGCTGGGCCTGACCGTGCCCCCCACCGCCCTCACCGCCACCCAAGTGCCCGAACTGGCCCAAGCCCTGCAACGGCTGGGGGCCCACAGCGTGGCCGTCACCGGGGGCGATGCCGCGCCCACCCACCCCGGCGC
>JBASFL010000135.1:0-44229 GCA_049653005.1 Burkholderiaceae bacterium
ACCCCCGCCCGCTGGGCCGACTTGCCGGGCCTGGGCCAAGACCCCTTGCACGAAGCCTGGAACGCCTGGCTGCGCAGCTGCGAACGCCCCGGCCCCACCTGGGCGCCGCTGTGCCGCGACGTGCGCCCGCTGTCGCTGGCCACCGAGGCCGACCGGTGGCGTTGGCTGCTGACCCACCTGCAGCCCTACCGCGTGCTGGCCCCCGACGGCGGCACGCCCGCAGGCCTGCTGACCGGTTACTACGAGCCCGTGCTGGCCGCCAGCCGCGCGCGCACCGCCACCCACACCGTGCCCCTGCACGCCCCACCCGCCGGGGTGGACGGCCGCCAACCCTGGCACAGCCGCCAGGCCATTGACACCCTGCCCGAGGCGCAGGCCGCGCTGCGGGGCCGCGAAATCGTGTGGCTGGCCGACCCGGTGGAAGCGCTGATTCTGCAAATACAAGGCTCGGGCCGTGTGGTGGTGACCGAACCCGACGGCAGCGAGCGCACCGTGCGCCTGGCCTTTGCCGCCCACAACGGCCACACCTACCAAAGCGTGGGCCGCTGGCTGCTGGACCAGCGCGCCGTGCGCGATGCGTCGTGGCCCAGCATCAAAGCCTGGGCGGCACAAAACCCGCAACGGGTGAACGACATGCTGTGGGCCAACCCGCGCACGGTGTTTTTCCGCGAAGAACCGCTCAGCGGGCTGGACGCGCAGTTTGGCCCCAAAGGCGCGCAGGGCGTGCCGCTCACGCCAGGCCGCTCGGTGGCGGTTGACGCCAGCAGCATTCCCTACGGCACGCCGGTGTGGCTGTCCACCCCCGGGCCCACGGTGGCACTGAACCGGCTGGTGCTGGCGCAAGACACGGGCGGCGCCATCGTGGGCGCCGTGCGGGCCGACTATTTCGTGGGCTGGGGCCAGGAGGCTGGCACGCTGGCCGGGGGCATCAAGCAACCCCTGCAACTGTGGGCGCTGTGGCCCCGGCAGGCAGCGGGGCCTGGGCCGGGCCCACGCTGAGCACCACGCCATCAGGCCCCACGCGCTGCAGCCACCACACCTCGAACGCGGCAGCGGCCATCGGGCGCGACACCAGCCAACCCTGCAACTGGTTGCACCCGGCGGCACGCAAAAACTCTCGCTGCTCGGCCAGCTCCACGCCTTCGGCCACCACTTCCAGACCCAGCGCATGGGCCATGGACAAGGTGGCGCGCACGATGGCGGCGTCTTCTTTGTCGTCGGGCAGGTCGTTCACAAACGAGCGGTCAATCTTCACGCGGTGCAGCGGCAGGCGTTTCAGGTAACCCAGGCTGGAGTAGCCGGTGCCAAAGTCGTCCAGCGCCAGGCGCACGCCCATGGCGGAAATGTCGCCCAGGCGGGTCACCAGCTCGGGCAGGGCCTGCATCAGCGCGGTTTCGGTGATTTCCAGCTCCAGCCGGTGCGGGTCCATGCCGGTGTCGGCCAGCACCTCGCGCACACGGGCAATGAAACCGGGGCGGCTGAACTCCACGGCCGACACATTGACCGCCATGTCCAGCCCCACCATGCCTTTGATCTGCCAGTCGCACAACTGGCGGCAGGCGGTGCGCAACACCCAGGCGCCCAGGGCCTCGATCTGGCCGCTGCTCTCGGCGCTGGGCACAAAGCGGTCGGGCATGAGCAGGCCCAGCTCGGGGTGTTGCCAGCGCACCAGGGCTTCCACGCCCTTGAGCTGGCCGGTCACGGCATCGACCTGCGGCTGGTAGTGCAGCACCAGCTCGTTTTCGGCCAGGGCGCGGCGCAGGCCGCTTTCCACCATCAGGCGCTGCGACACCGACTGGTCCATTTCGGGCAAGAAACTGCGCCAGCCGTTGCGCCCGGCGGTTTTGGCCAGGTACATGGCCATGTCGGCGTGGCGCAGCAGGGTTTCCACGTCGGTGTCGGGGCTGCCGTCAAACCAGTCCATGCCCACGCTGCACGACACGCGCACCTCTTGGCCGTGCAGGTTGAAGGGTTCGGTCAGCACCTCCACCATCTTGGCGGCCACGGCGGCGGCGGCTTCGCGGCTTTTGAGCCAGCGCAGCAGCACCACAAATTCGTCGCCGCCCTGGCGGGCCAACACGTCGCGCGAACGCAGGCAACTTTTCAAGCGGGTGGCCACGGCTTTCAGCAGCAGGTCGCCCACGCTGTGGCCCATGGCGTCGTTCACGTCTTTGAAGCGGTCCAAGTCCACAAACAACACCGCCAGGTGATGGCCTTCGGCGCGGGCGGTGTCAACGGCGGCGCGGGCCTCCTGCATCCAGTGGGCGCGGTTGGGCAAACCGGTCAGGGTGTCGAAATGGGCCAACTCTTGCAACACGGCATTGCTGCGGGCCAGCTCGGTGGTGCGCTCGTCCACCAGGCGCTCGGTGCGCCGGGCCTGGCCGGTGATGACCAACAAAAACAGGCCGAGCAGGGCCACGGCCATCAGGCTGACCGTCAGCACCCCCCAGGCAGCCCAGCCCCGGGCACGGCTTTCAAACGTGGGCCCCGAGCTGACCTGGAACAACCAGGTGCGCCCCCCGAACTCCACGGGCTGGGAGCTGAAAAAACGGGCGGTTGTGGCGTCGTGCCCGCCACAACCGGGCGTGCCCGCCAGGCGCTGGTTGGCGTTGCCCGCCGCGGGGTCGAGCAGACACACGTTCAGGTAGGACAACTCATCGCCTTCCAACGCGGCCTGCAGCACATCGTCCATGCGAAACACCGCCGACACCACCCCCAGCAGAGGGGTGGGCACCGAAGCGCCGCTGTCCACCTGGGGGTAACGGGCCGCCTGGTACAACACCACGCCGCGCTGGTCACCCGGCTCTTGCACCAGGCGGATGGCCTCGGTCACCTGGGGCATCCGAGAAGCCATGGCGCGGGACGCGGCGTTGGCCGTGGCCGACAGCACCAACACATCAAGCCCCAGCACAGAGCGGTTGGTGTCCATGGGCTCGACAAACCGAATCGGCAAATACCGGTCGGCCGGGGGCGATGTGAAGGTCTCGCCGGTGGGGCGTCGGCCTTTGATGGCATACGGCTCGCCCAGCATGGCCGTGGCCGATTGCTCGAAACGGGCCCGGTCGGGGTGGCGCACCAGGGGGCTCCAGCCAAAGTTTTGCGTGCCCCCGTAGCGCTGCAACCAGATGCTGGTGGCCAGGCGGAATTCTTCGGGGTCGCTGCCGCCCACCAGTTCCATCAGGCGGGTGACGGACATCACCGCGTCGGTTTGCGCGTTCAGCCGGCGCTGCAAACGCTCGGTCATCAGGCTGGACTCTTGCTGAAACCGCTGGGTGAGGTTTTCTTGCTCGGTGCGCTGGATCTGCAAAAACGCCGACCCCACCACCACCAACGCCGCCAGCATCGGCAAGGCCACGGTTTTGAGGCGAGGGCGCCACGCTTGGGCCGGTTGCCCGAAAGCCGCCAGCACCAGCGGGGTGAACAGCAAGGCCCCCAGGGTGTCCCCCTGCCACCAGGCCCACCAGCTGAACCACGCGTCTGAGACAGGTGCCACCCCACCATGCACAACCCCGGCGTGCACGAGCATGGGCACCGACAAGCTGGCGTTGAGCAAATGGCCCGCAGGCACCAGCACCAGCACAAACAGCAAGGTGCGGCGGGGGTTGTCAAACTCGCCCGGGTAACCCACCCAGCGCCGCACGGCCCAGGCCGTGCCACCCGCTTGCAACGCAGCGGCCAACGGCGTTACCACCAAGGTCCAGGGCAATTCGGCCGCACTCGCCAAATCGCTGGCCAGCCACTGCACCCCCAGCGACCCCAGGGCAACCCCCAGCAAACTGGGCCACCCAAACACCAGGGCAGCCCCCAGGGCAATCCCGGCCGGCACAAACACCAGCGACACGTAATTCGGCGGAATGGCCATCTTCAATGACAGCCAGCCCGTCAGCACATAGGCCATGGCCACCGCCACCACAACGGCAAGGCGGTTCAGAAACATGTCACAGGCACCGGGGACAAAAACATGGCGGGGGGGCTGGGGAGGCCGTGGGCGAAGTGAAACGACTGTAACGCTGCAAAGCCGCATTCTGGCTTGCCGCACAACCCGGGCCGACACAACCCGGCGTCAACCGGTGGGCGGGCGTTGCAAACGCAGCAAATGCCCCAGGGGCAGTGGGCCTGCGGCCTTGACTTCACCCAGCGAGAAACTTGTGTGCAGGTCTTTCACATTGGGCAGGTTGATGAGGCTGTGCAGGGCAAAGCGCGAAAAGCCGTCCAGGTCTTGCGCCACCACTTGCAGCTCGAACGTGCCGTTGCCGCTGATGTAGTGGCAGGAGATGACCTCGGGCAACTGCCGTATGGCCTCTTCCAGCTGGCGGGTGGCGTCGCCGGTGTTGCGCTCGGCGTCCACGCGCACAAAAGCCAACACGCCCAGCCCCATTTTTCGGCGGTCCAGCTCGGCCCGGTAGCCCAGGATAAAGCCCGCCTCCTCCAGCGCACGCACCCGCCGCCAGCAGGGCGCGGCCGACAGGCCCACGCGGCTGGCCAGTTCGGCATTGGTCAGGCGGCCATCTTGCTGCAATTCTTGCAGGATGGCGAGGTCAAACTTATCAAGTGTTTCCATAAACAGATTATGGCAAAAGCTTCTTTCTCAAGTGGGTATTTTTTGGGCATGAAACGCAAACACCTGTCGCGACCTTCACCCTACACTTTCGCCCCAGAACAAGGAGACACCCCATGAACGCCCCCCTGCCCGAACACCTTCGCCACGCCCTGGCCACCGTCAGCCTGGACGACAAATACAGCCTGGAACAGGGGCGTGCCTTCATGAGCGGGGTGCAGGCCCTGGTGAAGCTGCCCATGCTGCAACGCCAGCGCGATGCCCTGGCGGGCAAAAACACCGGGGGCTTCATCAGCGGCTACCGGGGCTCGCCACTGGGGGGGTATGACCAGGCGCTGCAAAAAGCAGCGGCACACCTGAAGGCGCAAAACATCGTGTTCCAGCCAGGGGTGAACGAAGAGCTGGCCGCCACCGCGCTGTGGGGCACGCAGCAACTGGGTTTTGCGCCCCCCGGGTCCAACAAATTCGACGGCGTGTTCGGCATCTGGTACGGCAAGGGCCCGGGCGTGGACCGTTGCAGCGACGTGTTCAAACACGCCAACATGGCCGGCACCACCCCTTGGGGCGGCGTGCTGGCGGTGGCGGGTGACGACCACATCAGCAAAAGCTCCACCGCCGCGCACCAGAGCGACCACATCTTCAAAGCCTGCGGCCTGCCGGTGTTTTTCCCGGCCAATGTGCAAGAGATCCTCGACCTGGGCCTGCACGCCCTGGCCATGAGCCGCTTTGCCGGCGTGTGGGCCAGCATGAAGACCATCCAGGAAATCGTCGAGTCCAGCGCCACCGCCGACGTGTCGCCAGACCGGGTGCAAATCGTCCTGCCAGACTTCCCCATGCCCCCCGGCGGCGTGCACATCCGCTGGCCCGACCACCCGCTGGACCAGGAAGCCCGGCTGTTTGACCACAAGTGGTACGCGGCGCTGGCCTACATCCGCGCCAACCGGCTGAACCACAACGTGATTGAGGGCCCGGCAGACCGCTTCGGACTGATGGCCAGCGGCAAAGCCTACAACGACACCCGCCAGGCCCTGGCCGACCTGGGGCTGGACACCGCCACCTGCCACCGCGTGGGCCTGCGCCTGCACAAGGTGGGCGTGGTGTGGCCGCTTGAGGCGCAAACCACCCGCGAGTTCGCCACTGGCCTGCGCGAAATTTTGGTGGTGGAAGAAAAGCGCCAGGTCATCGAATACCAGCTGAAAGAAGAGCTGTACAACTGGCGCGCCGACGTGCGGCCCAACGTGCTGGGCAAGTTCAACGAGGTGAAAGGCGATTTTTCGGGCGGCGAGTGGAGCATGCCCAACCCCAGCGCCCACACCCTGCTGCGCGCCAACGCCGACCTGTCGCCCGCGCTGATCGCCCGCGCCATTGCCCAGCGTTTGAAAAAGCTGGGCGTGCCCGACGACGTGGCCGCCCGCATGGACGCCCACCTGGCCGTGCTCGACGCCAAAGACCGCGCCATGCTGACCCTGACCACACCCGCCGGGGCCGAGCGCCAGCCCTGGTTTTGCTCGGGCTGCCCGCACAACACCAGCACCAAGGTGCCCGAAGGCTCGCGCGCCATGGCGGGCATTGGCTGCCACTACATGGCCATCTGGATGGACCGCGCCACCGTGGGCTTCACCCAAATGGGCGGCGAAGGCGTGCCCTGGGTGGGCCAGGCCCCGTTCAGCACCGACACACACATGTTTGCCAACCTGGGCGACGGCACCTACTTCCACAGCGGGCTGCTGGCCGTGCGGCAAAGCATTGCGGCGGGGGTGAACATCACCTACAAAATTTTGTACAACGACGCCGTGGCCATGACCGGCGGCCAGCAGGTGGGCGAGCGGCCCGAAGGCCACAGCGTGGTGCAAATTGCGAACAGCATGCGGGCCGAGGGGGCCCAGAAAATCTGCATCGTCACCGACGAACCCGACAAATACGACGGCGTGCTGGGCCTGCCCGCGGGCGTTGACATCCACCACCGCGACGAACTCGACCGCGTGCAACGCGCGTTCCGCGAAATCAAAGGCACCACGGTCCTCATTTACGACCAGACCTGCGCCACTGAAAAGCGCCGCCGCCGCAAACGCGGCACCCTGGCCACGCCCGACACCACCGTGGTCATCAACGAGGCCGTGTGCGAAGGCTGCGGCGACTGTGGCGTGCAAAGCAACTGCCTGAGCATCGAGCCGCTGGAAACCGAGTTCGGCCGCAAACGCACCATCAACCAAAGCAGCTGCAACAAAGACCTGAGCTGCGTGAACGGCTTTTGCCCCAGCTTCGTCACGGTGCAAGGGAAGCCCAAAAAGAAAGCCAGCGCGCAAGCCGGTGCCAGCTTCCCCCACCCGGAACTGCCCGAGCCCGCACTGGCCCCGCTGACCCAGGTGTGCGGCGTGGTGGTGGCCGGGGTGGGCGGCACGGGGGTCATCACCATCGGCCAGCTGCTGGGGGTGGCCGCCCACATGGAGGGCAAAGGCATCGTCACGCAAGACGCGGCGGGCCTGGCGCAAAAGGGCGGGGCCACCTGGAGCCATGTGTTGATTGGCCCCAACCAGGACAGCATTTGCACCACCCGCGTGGGCCAGGCTGCCGCCGACCTGGTGCTGGGCTGCGACCCGCTGGTGGTGGCCAGCAAAGACACGCTGCTGAGGCTGCAAGCCGGGCGCACACGGGTGGTGCTCAACAGCCACAGCGCGCCCACCGCCGCGTTCGTGAAAAACGGCAGCTGGGCCAACCCGTCTGACGGCTGCGTGGCCGCCATTTCACAAACCGTGGCCCCCAACGACCTGGGCCTGTTCAACGCCGAGGCCATGGCACGCACCTTCATGGGCGACACCCTTTACGTCAACCCCATGGTGTTGGGCTACGCCTGGCAAAAGGGCTGGATACCGCTGGCCCGCACCGCCTTGCTGCGCGCCATCGAACTCAACGCCGTGGCGGTGGACGCGAACAAAGCCGCCTTTGAGTGGGGCCGCCAGGCCGCACACGACTGGGCCGCCGTGCAACGCCTGCTGGCCCCCACCCAAACCGTGACGCTGCACAAGCGTGAAACGCTGGAGCACACCGTGGCCCGCCGCGTGGAGCTGCTCACCGCCCACCAGAACGCGGCGTATGCCCAGAGCTACCAGCAGTTCGTGGCCCAGGTGCAAACGGCCGAAGCCCCCTTGGGCAAAACCAGCCTGACCGAGGCCGTGGCCCGCAACCTGGCCAAACTCATGGCCTACAAAGACGAGTACGAGGTGGCCCGCCTGCACACCCAGGCCGCGTTCCACGACAAGTTGGACCGCATGTTCGAACCCGGCTACCGCCTGCACCACCACCTGGCCCCGCCGCTGATCGCCAAGGCCAACGACAAAGGCGAGCTGGTGAAGCAAACCTTCGGGCCCGCCGTGCAGACCGTGTTCAAGCTGCTGGCACCGCTCAAAGCCCTGCGCGGCACGGCGTTCGACCTGTTCGGCCGCACGGCCGAGCGCCGCAGCGAACGCCAGCTGGTGGCCGACTACCGGGCCACCGTGACCGAGCTGCTGAGCGGACTGAACACGGGCAACCACGCCCTGGCGCTGGAACTGGCCCAGGTGCCCGATGCCATCAAAGGTTTTGGCCATGTGAAAGAGCGCAACCTGCGCGCCGCGCGCCAACGCTGGGACGGCCTGCTGCACCAGTGGCGCAGCGGCACCCGGTGAATTTGAAGCCTTTTTGGCACCCAGCGCTTTACTGGCATAGAAAGTCAGCTATGCATTAAAAAGCCCCCCACCCCCCCGGGGGGCGGGGCTTTGCCCCCACACGGCCCCACACCGGCCTTGAAAACCGACCGGCGGCCTACAATTGCCGGTTGCTTGTGCGCCTGCCGGGCGCGCGTCACCGCCTTAATTCTGGAGTTCCCTGTGTTCATTTCTTCCGCCTTCGCCCAAACCGCCGCCGCTGGCGACACCCAAAGCACGCTGATGGGCATGTTGCCCCTGGTGCTGATGTTTGTGGTGCTGTACTTTGTGATGATCCGCCCCCAAATGAAGAAGGCCAAAGAGCACAAATCCATGATCGAAGCCCTGGCCAAGGGCGACGAAGTGGTGCTGGGCGGTGGCATGCTGGGCAAAATCACCAAGCTGGGCGACACCCACGTGCACGTGGAAGTGGCCAGCGGCGTGGAAGTGCAATTCCAGCGCGCCGCCGTGGTGCAAGTGCTGCCCAAAGGCTCCGTCAAGTAATTCCACGCCCCGCGTGCCCGATGGCGGCGCGGACACCCACCCAGGCGCAGCCCGGGCATCAGGTGTCCCGCCGCCTTTGATGTTTTTGAAATTGGTGCCTTTTCCATGAACCGTTACCCCATCTGGAAGTACGTGGTCATCCTGGTGATGCTGCTGGTCGGCAGCATTTACAGCCTGCCCAACCTGTTTGGCGAAGCGCCTGCGGTGCAGGTCTCACCGGCCAAGACCACGGTCAAGGTGGACAGCGGCACGCTGTCCAAGGTGGAACAAGCCCTGCAAAGCAACGGCGTGACGGCCAGCCTGATACAGATGGACGGCACCTCGATCAAGGCGCGGTTCAACGACACCGACACCCAGCTCAAAGCCCGCGACGCGCTGGAAAAAGCCTTCAATCCCGACGCGGCCAACCCCAGCCACGTGGTCGCCCTGAACCTGCTGCCCCGCACCCCCGCCTGGCTGCAAGCGTTCCACGCCAACCCCATGTACCTGGGCCTGGACTTGCGCGGTGGCGTGCACTTCTTGCTGCAAGTGGACATGCAAGGTGCGCTGACCAAGAAGGCCGAGGTGTTTGCGGGCGACCTGCGCCTGGCGCTGCGCGAAAAAGGCATCCGCCACGGGGGTGTGCAACGCAACGGCCAGACCCTGGAGCTGAAGCTGCGCGACGCCGCCACCGCCCAGCAGGCCAAAAACCTGTTGCAAGACCAGTTTGCCGATCTGTTGGTGGCCGAAGCCGCCGATGGCACCGACGTGCGCCTGACCCTGACCGTGAAGCCCGAAGCGGCCCGCAAGGTACAGGACCAGGCACTGAAGCAAAACATCACCACCCTGCACAACCGTATCAACGAACTGGGCGTGGCCGAGCCGGTGATTCAGCAGCAGGGGCAAGACCGCATCGTGGTGCAACTGCCGGGCGTGCAAGACACGGCCAAGGCCAAAGACATCCTGGGCCGCACCGCCACGCTGGAACTGCGCATGGTGGACGAAAGCAGCGAAGGCCGTGCCGCCGAAACCGGCAGCGGTGCCGTGCCCTTTGGCTCGGAACGCCACCTGGACCGCAGCGGCCGCCCCGTCATCACCAAGCGCCAAGTGGTGCTGACCGGTGAAAACCTGACCGACGCCCAGGCGGGCTTCGACAGCCAGACCCAAGAGTCGGCGGTGCACCTGACGCTGGACGCCAAGGGCTCGCGCATCTTCCGCGACGTGACGCGCGACAACATCGGCAAACGCATGGCCATCTTGCTGTTTGAAAAAGGCAAAGGCGAGGTGGTGACCGCCCCCGTGATCCGCGGCGAAATCGGGGGTGGCCGCGTGCAAATTTCCGGCAGCATGACCACGGCCGAGGCCTCTGACACCGCGCTGCTGCTGCGCGCAGGCTCGCTGGCCGCGCCCATGGACATCATTGAAGAGCGCACCATCGGCCCCAGCCTGGGCGCCGAAAACATCGCCAAAGGCTTCAACAGCGTGTTGTGGGGCTTCCTGGCCGTGGCCACGTTCATGAGCGTGTACTACATGCTGTTCGGCGTGTTCTCCAGCGTGGCGCTGGCCTTCAACCTGGTGCTGCTGGTGGCCATTCTGTCCATGCTGCAAGCCACCCTGACCCTGCCCGGCATGGCCGCCATGGCACTGGCACTGGGCATGGCCATTGACGCCAACGTGCTCATCAACGAACGTGTGCGCGAGGAGCTGCGCAACGGCGCGTCACCCCAGGCCGCCATCCACGCCGGGTACGACCGGGCCTGGGGCACCATTCTTGACTCCAACATCACCACCTTGATCGCCGGCATTGCGCTGTTGCTGTTCGGTTCCGGTCCGGTGCGGGGTTTCGCGGTGGTGCACTGCATCGGCATCCTGACCTCGATGTTCTCGGCCGTGTTTTTCTCACGCGGCTTGGTCAACCTCTGGTACGGGCGGCAGAAAAAACTCAAGAGCGTGTCCATCGGCACCGTGTGGAAACCCGATGCCCCCACCTCCAATGCCACCGCTGTGGCCAAAGCCGACTGACCCGGAGCCCCCATGGAACTGTTCAAAATCCGCAAGGACATCCCCCTGATGCGCCACGCGTTGGTGCTCAACGCGTTTTCTTTCCTCACCTTTTTGGCGGCGGTGTTCTTCCTGTTCACCAAAGGCCTGGCCCTGTCGGTGGAATTCACCGGCGGCACGGTGGTCGAGGTGGCCTACCAGCAACCGGCCGACCTGAACCGCGTGCGCGACGTGGTGTCCAAACTGGGTTACCACGACGTGATGGTGCAAAACTTCGGCACCTCGCGCGACGTGATGGTGCGCCTACCCCCTGTGGCCGGCCAGACATCGGGCCAGCAAAGCGAGGCCCTGATGGCCGCACTGACCACCGACAACGCCAACGTGGCCCTGCGCCGCACCGAGTTTGTGGGCCCCCAGGTGGGCAAAGAACTCGCACAAGACGGCCTGACGGCCCTCACCCTGGTGGTGATCGGCATCATGGTTTATCTGGCGTTCCGCTTCGAGTGGAAATACGCCGTGTCGGCCATCATTGCCAACCTGCACGACGTGATCATCATCCTGGGCTTCTTCGCGTTTTTCCAGTGGGAGTTCTCGCTGCCCGTGCTGGCGGCCGTGCTGGCCGTGCTGGGCTATTCGGTGAACGAATCGGTGGTGGTGTTTGACCGCATCCGCGAAACCTTCCGCAAGCAGCGCAAGATGACGCCCGTGCAGGTGATCGACCACGCCATCACCTCCACCATCAGCCGCACCATCATCACCCACGGGTCCACGCAGATCATGGTGCTGTCCATGCTGCTCTTCGGTGGGCCCACGCTGTTTTACTTTGCGCTGGCGCTGACCATTGGTATTCTGTTCGGCATCTATTCCTCCATTTTTGTGGCAGCGGCGGTGGCCATGTGGCTGGGCATCAAACGCGAAGACCTGATCAAACCCGAGAAACGCGAAGGCAACCCCGACGACCCCAACCACGGCGCGTCGGCCTGAAAGGCCCGCGCCCTGCCGCCACCGCGCCTGTGTTTGTGCTGTTCATGAGGCTGCCCCACCTGTGTCGTCTGCCGCGCCCCTGATGGCCTTGGCCCAAGTCGCCCGCCAGCGCTTTTGTGCGCAGGTCGGGCTGCTGTTGCCCAAAGTGGGCCAGGACGTGCGCGAGCACCTCAACACGCAACTGGACAACGCCAGGGCCGTGCGCGACATGCAAACGGCCCGGGACGCACTGACCGAATTCGACCACCTGTCCCGCACCTGGATGGACGGTGTGCGCGCCGCCCTCCAACAAAGCCTGCAAGCGCGCCACGCCACCCAGGCCGGGCACACCGTGCCCGGCAGGCTGGAACTGCTGGCCACCGAAGCGGTGGAAGACCAACTGCTGGCCTCCAAACTCGCACTGGCCGTGCACGACGTGGCCGCCCAGGCCTGGGCCGACCTGCGGGTGCGCCTGCTGTTCGCAGAAAGCCGCACCGAGCTGCAAGCCACCGACGTGGTGCGCCCCGAAACCCTGGCAAAAGTCATCCTGGACGAGTGGGTGCACGCAGGCCTGTCGCGCGACACCTGGAAAATGTTGGCGGGGGTGGTGCACCCCAGCTGTGGGAAAAAGCTGGCCGAGGCGTACCAGGAAGCCAACCGTTTTTTGGTGGCCAACGGCGTGATGCCGGAAATAGAGCTCAAACACGCGGTCCGCAAAGCCCCTTCTGCGGTGGCCGGCCCCGGCAACGCGCCGAGCGGGCCTTACGACAGCACCGCCCGCAACACCCTGCCCATGCCCCCCACAGCCGGCGTTGCATTTGCCCCCACCGCCCACCAGGGTGAACTGGGGCGGGCACAAGGCTCGCACACCGAGGTGTGGGGCAAGGCACGCCAACAGGCCCAGGAGTTGATGGGTCGCCTGAAGCGGTTTCTGGGAGATGGCGCAGCGCCGGGCACGGGGCCGGTTGGGGCGACGGGGCCGTTGGCAACAGGGGCTGCCACGGCCACCCCGGCCTATTCGCCCGCGCTGCACGCCCTGCTCCAGGAAACCCAACTGCAAGGGCTGGCGCAGGGGGGCGACGCGCAAGATTTGCTGCACGCCAGCGACGCGACGCTGCAAGTGCTGCAAGCCACCGAACGGGTGCGCCAACGCAGCACCGAGCTGAAACAAGCGGCCCAAAACCCCAATGAAAAAGCCACCATCGAGGTGGTGGCCCTGATGTTCCAGAGCATCCTGACGGAAGACCGCATCCAGGCCACGCTGCGCATCTGGTTTGCGCGCTTGCAAATTCCTGTGCTGCGCGTGGCGCTGGCTGAGCCCGATTTTTTCAGCTCGCTTCAGCACCCCGCCCGGCGGCTGATTGACCGCATGGGCTCGTGTGCGCTGGGGTTTGATTCCAACCTGTCAGAGGTCAGTGGTCAGGCGCTGGAAGTGGAAATTCGCCGCATCGTGCAGGTCATTGAGCAATACCCCGAGACGGGGCGGCGTGTGTTCCAGCTGGTGCTGGACGAGTTCCAGAAATTTCTGGCCAGCCACCTGCAAGCCCAAGGCCCGGCGGGCAAACTGGTGTCGGTGGCGCAGCAGGTCGAGCAAAAAGAAACACTGGCGGTGCAATACACCATCGAGCTGCGCAAGCTGCTCAACGACATGCCCGTGCGCGACGACGTGCGCGACTTTCTGTTCAAAGTGTGGGCCGAGGTGCTGGCGGTGGCCACTGTGAAATTCGGGGCCAAACACGCCGACATGGTGGCCCTCAAACAAACCGCCAGCGACCTGTTGTGGGCCGCCAGCGCCAAACCCACGCGGGCCGAGCGGGCCCAGGCCATTTCACAGCTGCCGGGTTTGCTGGCGCGGCTGCGCAAAGGCATGGCGCTGCTGGGCCTTAACCAGCCCGTGCAAGAAGCCCACATCAAGGTGCTCAGCGACACCATGGCCGACGCCTTCATGTCACGCACGGAAACCATCCCCGACGCGCAACTGGCCGCGGTCACGCGGAACCTGTCGGCACTGGAAGACTTTTTGCCACAAGACGGCGTGGGCGACCTGGAGCTGGACCAGGAAAGCATTGAAATGATCACGGGCGTGGACGCGTCCAACATCGAGGTCATCACCACCGGGGGCACCGTGGCCGGCGAAATGGGCCGTGGATGGGCGCAAGAGTTGCAACTGGGCACCTGGTTCCAGCTGGACCACAACGGCAACATCAACCAGGTGCAACTGGCCTGGCGCAGCCAGCGCGGGCAGCTGTGCCTGTTCACCACCACCCACCAGCGCTGCTTCCTGATCCAGACCACCCGGGTGGCGGCCTACCTGCAAGCGGGCCTGCTGATGCCCGCCGAAGCCGAAACCCTCACCGTGCGTGCCACCCGCGCCGCACTGGAAAAACTCGAAGCCAACCCGGAACGACTGCTGCACTGACCGGCAGCCCTCCCGGCGTTACCCGCGCACCAACCGCTGGTAGAGCCCGCCAGGGCCACGGGCGACGTGGCCGTCCAGCTCCAATTCCAGCAAGGCCGCTTGCAGCTGCGCCGTGGGCCAACCGGTGCGGGCCTGCAAGGCATCCAGCCCCACCAGCTCGTGCCCCATGGCACGCAACAGTGGGGCTTGGTCGTCTGGCACACCCAACGGCACATCGGTTGGGGCATCGGGCTCTGCGCCATCCTGTCCGTCAGTGTCCGTTGGCAGCACAAACCGCAGGTCTTCCAACACGTCTTGCGCCGACTCGACCAGTTTGGCCCCCTGACGGATCAGGGCATGGCAGCCTTTGGCCTGGGTCGCGTGGATGGAGCCAGGAATGGCAAACACCTCGCGCCCCATCTCGGCGGCCAGGCGTGCCGTGATCAACGACCCCGAGGCCAGCGCGGCCTCCACCACCAGGGTGCCTTGGCTCAGGCCCGCAATGATGCGGTTGCGCTTGGGGAAGTTGGCGGGCGTGGGTGACGTGCCCAGCACAAATTCACTGACCACCAGCCCGGTTTGCGCAATGCGGTGGGCCAGGGCCCGGTGGCGGCTGGGGTACACACGGTCCAGCCCGGTGCCTACCACGGCCACGGTGGCACCGCCCGCGTCCAGCGCGCCGGTGTGAGCGGCACCGTCCACACCCAGCGCCATGCCCGACACCACACACACGCCTGCGGCGGCCAGCGCTTGTGCGAAATCGTGGGCATTTTGCGCCCCCTGTGGGGTGGGGTTGCGGCTGCCCACCACGGCCAAACGCTGCGGGTGGGCCAACAAGTCGGCGTTGCCCATCAAAAACAGCAGCAGCGGCGGGTCGGCGGTTTCCAGCAGCTCCCGGGGGTAAGCGGGGTCGGACAAAGTCAGGATGCGGTGACGGTCGCTTTGGGCCAGCCAAGCCTGGGTGGCGGCCCAATGCGCCTCAAAACCGTCAGGCGGGGTTTGCAAGGCCTCGGCCTGGGTGCTGCTGACCACCTGGCGCAACACCGCCACCGGCTGAGCAAACACCTGACTGGGCAGCCCCAGCGCCGCCAGCAGCTTGCGGGCACTGGTGTCGCCCACGCCAGGGGTGAGGCGCAGACGAAGCCAAGCCGCCAAGTCAGCATCGAGCACGTCCATGGTGCGGACGCTCAGGGGTTGGCGAAGCGGTCGCCCACTTTCACGCCGTCGCTGATTTGCAGCACCAGGCCGTAAGACACGCGGTCAAACGCCCGGAACACCACCATCAGGCCGTTGCGCTCGGACGGCAGGCGAATGGTGGCGCGTTGGCCGTCGGTGCGGTCTTGCAGGCGTTGCCCGTCTTTCAACACCGCCAGCACATGGCCAGGGGCCATGCCGTGCTCGGTGCCCCGGTTGATGGCCACCACCTGGTTTTGCCCGGCGTAACTCACCGCGTTGCCGTACACCGACACGATTTGGCCCGACTGCTCCTGCTCGGGTGCGCGGGGCACAAACAGGCTGAAATCGCGCGGGGGCTCGGGCAACATGCGGTCACCCGCACGCATTTCTTCTTTGGTGGCGGTGATGTCCACCGTGGCGGGCACGATTTCGGCTTCCAGCTTGCCGTCTTTGCCCGGCACCTGGTTGAGCTGTTCGCCGCGCACCAGCTGCACACGGCCCACGTACTGCGCTTCAAAGCCCAGCACCTCGCCGGTGGTCGGGTCTTTCAGCGGTGTGGCGGTGCGAAACACCCGGAACTGGCGGGGGTTGCCACGCGCCAAACTGAGCGCACCTTCACCGTCGGCGCCCAGCAGCGAGCGGGCATAAGCGCGGTCGCCACGGCTGAGCAACACGCGCCCTTCTTGTGCCGCCACCAGCCGCGGGGCCTGGGCAAACTCATCGCCGTTGACCACCAATGCTTCGGTCAGGAAGGGCTCGATGGCCTGCATGGAAATGGGTGGAATCGCCGACTCGGCCAGCGACTCATAACGCGTGCGCGGCGATACGCGCACCGTGGGCACCTCGCCATCGGCCCCCGCCACCCGCAACACGGCACGGCCACTGGAGGTGTCGAGCACCAACACCTGGCCGGGGTAAATGCGGTGGGGGTTGCGGATGCTGTCGAGGTTCATGCCCCACAACTCGGGCCAGCGCCAGGGGCTGCGCAAAAACAGGCCGGAAATGGCCCACAAAGTGTCGCCCCGCACCACGGTGTGGCGTTCGGGCGCGTTGGGGGCCAGTTCACTGAGGGGCACACCCGCCTGGGCCACTTGGTTCGCAGTGGCGCGTTGCTGAGGGGTGGTGGGGAAGTTCTGCGCGTGAACCGCCGGGGCCACCGCACAGGCGGCCAGCACGGCGGCAGCACACATGGCCCGGCCAGGCCACCCTGCCAAACGCCCAGAGGGGGGCGGCGCGGACAGGGGCGTGGCAGCAAAAAAGCGGGGCATGGGGTTCATAAGTGTCAGGTAATGGGCTTTTGATTTTGCGCTGAAGCCCTGTGCGGGGCAACACAACCGGGCGGGGCACACCCGGCATTGGCCCAAAAGTGGCGAAAATACCGACATCCCTTTCGGCCCCCTGGGCCCTGCCTGTGGCGGGGCCCTGTTGTTTTTCACGCCCGCCATGCCCATTTTGCACATCCTGCGTTACCCCGATCCCCGTTTGCACACCGTGGCCAAGCCCGTGGCAGCGGTGGGCCCTGAGTTGCAACCGCTCATCGACAACATGCTGGAAACCATGTACGACGCCCAAGGCATTGGCCTGGCGGCCACCCAGGTGGACGTGCACCAGCGCCTGGTGGTGATTGACGTGAGCGAAGAGCACAACCAGCCGCTGGTGCTCATCAACCCCGAAATCGTCTGGGCCAGCCCCGAGCGCCAAAAGGGCGACGAGGGCTGCCTGTCGGTGCCCGGCATTTACGACGGCGTGGAACGGTCGGTGGCCGTGCGTGTGCAGGCGCTGGACCGCCACGGCAAACCCCAAACCATCGAGGCCGAAGGCCTGCTGGCCATCTGCATCCAGCACGAACTGGACCATCTGATGGGCAAGGTGTTTGTGGAATACCTGTCGCCCCTCAAGCGCAACCGCATCAAAACCAAGCTGAACAAAGAACTGAAAGACGAACGCGCCGCTGAAGAAGGCGGGCGGCGTTGATGCCCGGCAGCACCGCCACCCACGGCCCCCTGCGGGTGGCGTTTGCGGGCACGCCCGAGTTTGCCAAGGTGGCGCTGGAGCGCCTGCACGCAGCGGGCTTTCACGTGCCCCTGGTACTGACACAGCCCGACCGCCCCGCCGGCCGGGGCATGAAACTGCAAGCCTCGCCCGTGAAGCAGTTCGCACTCGACCACCACATGCCCGTGGCCCAACCCCACAGCCTGCGGCTGGACGGCAAATACCCCGATGAAGCCGCCGCCGCCCAAGCCGCCTTGCAAACCGCCGCCCCCGACGTGCTGGTGGTGGCCGCCTATGGCTTGATATTGCCGCAATGGGTGCTGGACCTGCCCCGGCTGGGGTGCCTGAACATCCACGCCTCGCTGCTGCCGCGCTGGCGGGGGGCCGCGCCCATTCACCGCGCCATTGAGGCGGGCGATGCCCAGACCGGCGTGACCCTCATGCAAATGGACGCGGGCCTGGACACGGGCGACATGCTGCTGCACGAGCGCCTGGCCATTGCCCCCACCGACACCACCGCCACGCTGCACGACCGCCTGGCCACCCTGGGCGGGCGGCTGATGGTGGAAGCGCTGGAGCTGGCGGCCTGCGGGGGCCTGCACCCCATGCCCCAACCCACCGAGGGCGTGACCTACGCCCACAAAATCGACAAGGCCGAAAGCGCGGTGGACTGGGGCCAAAGTGCCGCCGCCATTGCCCGGCGCATCCGCGCGTTTGACCCCTTCCCCGGTGCCAGCACCACCCTGGGGGCAGACACGTTCAAGCTGTGGGGCGCCGTGGCAGATGAAAATTTCAATAGTGAACTGTTGAATACAGAAAAGCGCCAGGGGCATATTTTGTTCATAAACGAGGCCGGCATCGGTGTGCAAACCGGCCAGGGCGTGCTGGTGCTGACCCACCTGCAACGCGCCGGGGGCAAGCGCCTGCCCGCGGCCGATTTCCTGCGCGGCTGCCCCCTGGCACCCGGCATGGTGCTGGGCGGCCCCACGGCCTGAACGCATGTTTTACAAGCCCACCTACTTTCGCCACCCCGACTACTGGGCCGGCGTGCGCGACCTGGCCAGCGTGGCCACCGGCATCGGGGCCTGGGGCTTGATGACCGGCGTGGCCATGGTCAAGTCGGGCATGAGCCCGGTCGAAGCCGTGGCCATGACGCTGTTCGTGTTCGCGGGCAGCGCGCAGTTGGCGGCCATTCCGCTGATCGCCGCCGGGGCACCGCTGTGGGTGATTCTGGCCACCGCGTTTTGCGTGAACCTGCGCTTCGTGGTGTTTTCAGCGCATTTGCGGCCCTACGTCATGCACCTGTCGCTGCGCGACCGGCTCATCACCGGCTACCTCACGGCCGACCTGAGCTACGTGTTTTTTGCCAAACGCTACCCACACGCCCCCACGGCCGCCACCCCCGTCACCGAGCTGGTGGCCCAGCAGGCCTACCTGGCGGGCAACACCGGCATCAACTGGGTGTCGTGGATGGGGGCCAGCCTGGTGGGCATTGCCTTGGCCAATGCCATCCCCACCGAATGGGGGTTGGGCTTCGCGGGCATTCTGGCGCTGCTGGGGGTGATGCTGTCGCTGGCCAGCTCGCCGTTGCGCATCGTGGCCATGGCCGTGTCGGGCGCGGCGGCGGTGGTGGCCTGGGCGCTGCCCCTCAAGCTCAACATCGTTGTGGCCATTGGCGTGGCGGTGGGGCTGTCGCTGCTGCTCGACCGCCAGCGCGAAGGGGCCCACCATGGCTGAACTCCCCGCTTTCGGTCAGACAGACGGCTGGACGCTGCTGACCATTGCCTGCCTCACGGGGGTGACGGTGCTCACCCGCTGCCTGTTCTTTTTGTCAGACAAACCCTGGTCACTGCCCCACTGGGCGCAGCGCGGCCTGCAATACGCCCCCATCGCGGCACTGGGCGCGGTGGTCATCCCCGAGGTGGTGATGAGCCAGGGTGCGCTGATTGCCACCTGGCAAGACGCCCGGGTGTTTGCCGTGGCCGCCGGCGCGGCCTGGTTTTTCAAACAACGCGGGGTGCTGGGCACCATCGTGGTGGGCATGGCCGTGTACCTGCCACTGCGCCTTGGGCTGGGGTGGTAAGCCATGCGCCTGCTGGTGGTGGAAGACGACCCGGGCATTGCCACGGGCCTGCAAGCGGCGCTGAAACAGGCCGGGCACGCGGTGGACTGCGCAACCACCCTGGCCCAGGCCTGGGGCGTGCTGACCTGCGAACCCGTTGACGCCGTGCTGCTCGACCTCACCCTGCCCGACGGCGACGGCATGGACCTGCTGCGCAAAATCCGGGCACGCCCGGCCGGGTTGCTCAACGGCGGGGGCACCGACCTGCCCCGGCCCGACCTGCCCGTGCTCATCATGACCGCGCGCGACGCCGTGCCCGACCGCATCACCGGGCTCGACGGGGGGGCCGACGACTACCTGAGCAAACCCTTTGACGTGAACGAGCTGCTGGCCCGCCTGCGGGTGGCCATGCGCCGCGCTGCGGGGCGCGCCAGCCCGCTGGTCACCCACGGCGACGTGTCGGTGAACCCCGCCAAGCGCACCGTGGAAAAAGCCGGCCAGCCCGTCACCGTGGGCGCACGCGAGTTCAGCGTGCTGCTGGCGCTGATGCAGTCCCCAGGCGAAGTGCTGGACCGTGCACGGCTGGAAGCGGCCGTGTACGGCTTTGGCGAAGAGCTGGACAGCAACGCCATTGAGGTGCACATCCACCACCTGCGGCGCAAGCTGGGCGAAGGTTTCATCAAAACCCTGCGCGGCGTGGGCTACTTCATTGCCCGCGAGCCTGGGGCATGACGGCCCACCACCCGGCCCCACAGCCCCCGCTGTGGCGGCACCTGTGGGGCTGGACGCTCGTGGCCATGGCCGCCGCCTGGGCCGTGATTGCCGGGGTGGCCTATTACACCGGTCTGCACGAAGCCGATGAAATCAGCGACGGCCAGCTGGTGGCCACCGCCCAACTCTGGCTGGCACTGCCCGACCTGCCCCACCCGCCCTTGGGCCAGGCGCTGGCACAGCCCGGCGGTCTGAAAACCGACACACGCGGCTACGAACAGCCCCAAGCCGTGATGGTGTGGCAAAGCGGCCAACTGGTGCTCGACTCGCACGGGCTGGCCCGGCACTGGCCGGTGCCCGACACCGTGGGCCACCACACCCAGGTGGTGACGGTGCAGGGCCAGGCCCGCCACTGGCGGCAATACACCCAGGTCACAACCGCCCCCGTTGCCCGGCGGGTGACCGTGGTGGTGGACCTGGACGCCCGCAACGCCCTGGGGCGCGACATGGCCCTGCACATCGCCCGCCCGGCCTTTGTGGTGTTGCCCCTGGTGGCGTGGCTGCTGGCCTGGGCGTTGCGGCGCGGGCTGCGCCCGCTGCGCCGCCTGTCGGCCGACATTGACGGGCTGGACCTGTCGCAGCACCAACGGCTGGGCGGCCAACACCGCTTCGGCGACTTTGCCAGCACCGTGACGGCCATCAACGCCTTGGTGGACCGGCTGGACGCCCAGGTGCAGCAAGAACGCGCGTTTGCATCGGACATCGCGCACGAACTGCGCACGCCCCTGACGGCCATCAGCCTGCAAGCCCATGCGGTGGCCCACGGGGCCGACGGCCCCGAGCGGGACGCCGCCGCCCTGGCCCTGCAAACCCAGGCACTGCACGCGGGCGACATCCTGTCTCAACTGCTGGCTTTTGCCCGCGCCCAACGCCAGGGTGACGGCGGTGTGCAGCCGGTGTGCCTGGCAGACCTGCTCAAACGCGTGGTGGCCCAACACGCCCAGGCTGCCCACGACAGCGGCCACGAACTGGCCCTTGAGGTGACACCCGACACCGCCACCCTGCGCCTGCCGGGCCGCCCCCTGCTGCTGGAACTGGCGGTGCGCAACCTGGTGGACAACGCCTTGCGCCACACCCCACGCGGCACACAGGTGTGGGTCACACTGGCGCAAGTGGGCACACAGGTGCACCTGGCCGTGGGTGACGACGCGCCCGGCACACCCCCGCCCGCCACAGGCCCAGACCAGCCTGCGGCAGGGCTGGGCCTTGGCCTCACCCTGGTCAAACGCATCGCGGCGTGGCACGGGGCCCAGTGGCAGGTGTCGCTGGCCGGTGCCGCCCCGCCCCCCTGGACCACCCGCTGTGCCCTGGTGTGGCCCCGCACCGCGTTAAGCCCCCCTTAACGCCGCCCCATTAAGGTGCACAGTTACCCTCCGTTTGCCCAAGCCCACCTGCCCGCCATGTCCCACCCCCAGCCCCCACAGCCCCGCCCACGCCTTTGGGCAGCCCTCACCCCCAGCGGCGGCTGGTCCTTGCCAGCACTGGTCGTGGTGCTGGCGGTGTGGTTGGCCTCGGTGGGCAACATCGCGCTGTGGCGCCAACTGGTGGCACTGCCCGAAGTGGCGGGACCACGCGGTCTGCTGTTCGGGCTGGGCTTTGGCGTGTGGGTGGCGGCCGTGCTGGCCCTGGTGTTGAGCCCCTTGGCGTCGGCCCGTGTGTTCAAGCCCGTGGGCGTGCTGCTGCTGCTCACCGCTGCCAGCAGCACCCATTTCATGCTGGCGTTTTCTGTGGTGATCGACCCCAGCATGCTGCTCAACGTCGTGAACACCGACACGCGCGAGGTGGCCGATTTGTTGTCGCCCCAACTGGCGCTCACGCTGCTCGGGGTGGGGGTGTTGCCCGCCTGGTGGCTGTGGCAGCAGCCCGTGCGCCCGGCCCGCTGGACACGCCGGTTGGCACAGAACGCCGTTTTGCTGATCGGCGCGCTGGTGGTGGCCGGGCTGGTGCTGATGCTGATGTTTCAGGACTTCGCGTCCCTCATGCGCAACCACAAACAGGTGCGCTACCTCATCAACCCGCTGAACTCGGTCTACGCAGTGGGCCGCGCCGCCGCCGACACCGTGCCCCGCAGCCAGCGCCCCTTGCTGGCCGTGGGCGCCGACGCACGCCTGGGTGCGAGCTACGAAGGGCAAAAACAGGCCCCCTGGCTGGTGTTGGTCGTCGGCGAAACCGCACGCGCGGCCAACTTCGGGCTGGGCGGCTACGCCCGCGACACCACGCCCCAACTGCGGGCGCTGCAAGCCGAGGGCAACCTCAGCTACTTCACCAACGTGCGTTCCTGTGGCACCAACACCCAAGCATCGGTGCCGTGCATGTTTTCGCACCACGGCAAAGAAGCCCATGAAAGCAGCGACGACCGCCACGAAAACCTGCTGGACGTGTTGCAGCGCGCCGGGCTGGGCGTGGTGTGGATCGACAACCAGTCGGGCTGCAAAGGCGTGTGCGACCGCGTGCCCAGCACCAACACCCGCGAATTGAAAGACCCCGAGTGGTGCGCCACAGGCGAGTGTTTTGACGAGGTGATGCTGGCTGAAATGCAACGCCAGCTCGCCGCCATGCCGCCTGAGCGCAAGCAACGGGGCGTGGTGGTGGTGCTGCACCAGATGGGCAGCCACGGCCCTGCCTACCACCGGCGCACCCCCCCTGCCCTCAAAACCTTCACCCCCGAATGCACCAGCAACGCGCTGCAAGACTGCACCCGCGAAGCCCTAGTCAACACCTACGACAACTCCATCCGCTACACCGACCACCTGTTGGCCCGCACCGTGACCTGGCTCAAAACACAAACCGCCAGCACGGCGCTGCTGTATGTGTCCGACCACGGCGAATCGCTGGGCGAAAACAACCTCTATTTGCACGGCCTGCCCTATGCCCTGGCCCCGGTGGAGCAAAAACACGTGCCCATGCTGACCTGGCTGTCGCCCGCCATGCAACAGCGCACGGGCGTGCAAGCCCGCTGCCTGAACGGCCAGACCCAGCAGCCCCTGACCCACGACAACCTGTTCCACAGCGTGCTGGGCCTGATGGACGTGTCAACCGAGGCCTACAAACCCAAACTGGATGTGTTTCGTGCCTGTGCCCGCTGAGCCCCACCACCCCGTGCCCCGGACGCCGTGGCCCCCCCTGCTGGCAGCACTGCTGGCCGTGCTGGCCTGGGATGCATCGGGGCTGGACCTGGCCCTGGCCCAGTGGAGCGGCGGCGCAGCGGGATTTGTGTGGCGCGACCACGTGCTGCTGTCAGACGTGCTGCACCGCGGGGCACGGGCCGTGGGCTGGGGCGTGCTGCTGGCGTGCACCGCGCTGGCCGTGTGGCCGTTGGGCCCGCTGAAGGCCCTGTCTGCGCGGGAACGCGGGGGCTGGGTGGGCAGCATCTGGCTGGCCTTGCTGGTGGTGGTGCTGCTCAAAGGCCTCAGCCGAACCAGTTGCCCCTGGGACCTGGAGGTCTTCGGCGGCAGCGCACAACACCTGTCGCATTGGGCCTGGGGCCGCACCGATGGCGGGCCCGGCCACTGCTTCCCGGCCGGGCACGCCTCCACCGGGTTTGCGTTCCTGGCCGGGGCCTTTTGGCTGACCCCACACCACCCCACGCTGGCACGGCGCTGGTGGGTGGCGGCGGTGTTCGCGGGTGTGGTGCTGGGTGTGGCGCAACAACTGCGGGGCGCCCATTTCATGAGCCACACCTTGTGGACCGCCTGGCTGTGCTGGGCCGTGGGCGCGGTGTCCTGGCGGCTGTGGAAGCCTAAATTTCAATAGCTGACTGTTTATATCTGTCAAGCGCCAGATGGCAAAAAAGCCTTGTTTTTTGGTGGCATGGGGCAGGTTTGCCCTGTGAGCGGTGTCAGGCCCGGCGTCACGCTGGGCACCCAACCCGCACCACGGGCGCCTGGCGGTCACGTCAAGCGCCGGGCTTTGCCTACAATGGCCCACCGGGCGCAGCCCCACTGCACACGCCGCGCGCCGTCCAAGAAAGCCCACCGTGAGTTCACCCACCCCCGCCTCACTGACCCTGCTGGCCGTTGACGACGACCCCACCACCCGCAAGCTGGTGCAAGCGGTGCTGGGCAAACAAGGCTACCGCGTGTTGGTGGCTGAAAACGGCGCACTGGGGGTAGAGGCTTTTTTGAAGCACCGGCCCGACCTGGTGCTGATGGACGTGCAAATGCCCGGGGTCGATGGGTTTGAAGCCTGCGCCCAAATCCGCCAGGCGGACCACGATGTCACGCCCATCATCATGCTCACGGGCAGTGAAGACCTCGAATCCATCGAACGGGCATTCACCGCTGGGGCCACCGACTTCATCACCAAACCCATCAACTTTCCCCTGCTGGCACAGCGCGTGCGCTACGCCCTGCGCAGCAGCGAGCTGAACCGCGAGGTGCGTGGCACCCGCCAGCGCCAGGCCTCTGCACGCCGCATCGCCGGGCTGGGGTTCTGGGAATGGACCGTGGATTCCGACAAGCTCGACTGGTCGGAAGACGCCGCCAACCTGCTGGGACTGGATGGCGAGTTGCCCGCCACCCTGGCCGCTTTGCTGCCCCTCGTGCACACCGGGGACCGATTGCGCGTCCGCCAGTCGTTTGCCGCCCTGGGGTTTGCGGCGGGCAAGATGGACATTGAATTCCGCTTGCCCGACAAGTCGGGCACCTCGGAACGCATCATCACCATGACCGGCGAACGCGCCGACGAAAGCGAACCCGGCCAGCCGGTGCGCGTGTTCGGTGCCTTCCAGAACGTGACCGATTCGCGCCGCACCCAGGCCCTGGTGGACTACCTGGCGCTGCACGACGAACTCACGGGCCTGGCCAACCGGCGCATGTTTGTGCGCCAGGTGCGCGAAGTCCTGACCAGCCCAGACCTGGGGCACGACGTGGTCATGGTGTGCTGGATCGACCTGGCCCGCTTCCACCGCGTGAACGACGCCTTGGGCGAAGCCGCTGGCGATGCCCTGCTGGTGCAGGTCGCCCAACGCATCAAGTCCATGTCAACCGGCTACATCGCCCTGGCGCGCGTGGGCGGTGACGAATTCGCGCTGGCCTTGCGCGGCACCGATGCACAGAACGCCGAGGACAAACTCGAACGCCTGCTTCTGGCGCTAGACAACCCGTTTTCCGTGTACGGGCAAGAAATTTTTGTGTCGGTGTGTGCGGGCCTGGCGCTGGGGCCGGTACACGGGCGCGAAGCCGAACAACTGCTGACACTGGCCAAAGACGCCCAGCAGCACGCGCGTGCGGCAGGCTTCAAAACGTCCACCACCGGGGGCAACCTGGAAGTGAGCCGCTCCTTCGGTTCGCTGGACGTGGAGCTGGACCTGCGCCGCGCACTGCAAAGCGGCCAGTTCGAGTTGCATTACCAACCCCAACTGGCGCTGCGCACCTCGTCCATCGTGGGCGTGGAATCGCTGCTGCGCTGGAACCACCCCACCCGGGGCATGGTGTCGCCCGCGCAGTTCATCCCCTTGCTGGAAGACATGGGCCTGATCCACGAGGTGGGGGCCTGGGTGCTGGGCGAAGCTTGCCGCCAAGCCAAGGTGTGGGTCGATGCGGGCACGCCGCTGCGGGTGGCCGTGAACCTGTCGCCCCGTCAATTTTTGGGCAGCGACCTGCGCAACCTCATCCTGGACGCGGTCAACCGCGCCGGGGTGGACCCGCACTGGATCGAGCTGGAAATCACCGAGAGCCTGGCCATGCAAGACCCCGACCGCGCCATTGAACTGTTGGCCAGTCTGCGCAAGCTGGGGTTCAAGGTGGCGATTGACGACTTCGGCATTGGCCACTCGTCGCTGGAATACCTGCTGCAGTTTCCCATCGACACCATCAAAATCGACCGCGCCTTTGTGAAGCGCGTGACCGAAACCGAGGCCGACCGCGCCATCATCCGCGCCATCACGGCCATCGCGCAGTCGCTGCAACTGACCACCATCGCAGAAGGCGTGGAAACCCAACGGCAATGTGACTTCATGGAAGCCCTGGGGGCCACGGAAATTCAGGGTTATTTCATCAGCAAACCCGCCACGGCCGCCGAGATTGGGCCCATGCTGGCCCAGTTTGGACCAGACAAAGCCTGAAATCAGGGCTGGGCGATGTAGGCCTGCAAGGCCTGGCGCGCCTGGGCGGCCACCGCAGGCAGATCAGCCGCCAGCGCCGTGCACCGAGCCACATCGCCGTCAACAGCCGATTTCTCTATCTGCGAAGCCAGCGCAGCCAAACCCCGTGCACCCATGTTGCCCGCACTGCCCTTCAATGAATGGGCAGCGGCACGCACGGCGGGGGCATCGGCCCCCAACGCTTGCTGGATGGCACCCACTTCACCGTCAAGGCCTTCCAGAAAGCTTTCGGCAATTTCGGCCAAAGCCTCGCCCAACATGTCTTTCAGGTCATTCAACGCCGCAATGTCCAGCGTGTCGGCAGGGGCGGGGGAGTTCATGGGCATCCTTGTCGGCAAGTCAATCACAAGCCCGTATTTTGACACCCCCCCGCAAGGGGGCTGGGTGAACAGTACCTCGGCCGTAACAAATCAAATTCATAATTGAAACGAAATTACATCGAACACATTCCCACGCGGCACCCGCCAGCTGGGCCACACACAAACGGAGACACCCACATGACACGCGCCACCAAAATTGTTGCCACCCTGGGCCCAGCGTCCAACTCACCCGAAATCCTGGAAGCGATGATCCGCGCCGGGGTGAACGTGGTGCGACTGAACTTCTCGCACGGCACGGCACAAGACCACATCAACCGCGCCACCATGGTGCGCGAGGCCGCCCAACGGGCCGGCACCGAAGTGGCCATCATGGCCGACCTGCAAGGCCCGAAAATCCGCGTGGGCAAGTTTGCCGAAGGCAAGGTCATGCTGGAAAACGGCGCCCCGTTTGTGCTCGATGCCGCCCGCGCCGAGCTGGGTGACGAACACGGCGTGGGCCTGGACTACAAAGAACTGCCCCGCGACGTGAAGCCCGGCGACACGCTGCTGCTGAACGACGGCCTGATCGTGATGAAGGTCGAGGCGGTCAAAGGCCTTGCGGTGCACACCACCGTGGTGATGGGCGGCGAGCTGTCCAACAACAAAGGCATCAACAAGCAAGGGGGCGGCCTGACCGCCCCGGCCCTGACGGGCAAAGACATGGAGGACATCAAAACCGCCATGGCCCTGCGCGCCGACTACGTGGCTGTGAGCTTCCCCAAAAACGCCACCGACATGGAGCTGGCCCGCCAGCTGTGCAACGTGGCAGCCCCCGCCGGGCACCGCGCCGGGTTGATTGCCAAAATCGAACGGGCCGAGGCCATCCCTGAGCTGGAAAACATCTTGCGCGCCAGCGACGGCATCATGGTGGCGCGCGGCGACCTGGCCGTGGAAGTGGGCAACGCGGCGGTGCCCGCGCTGCAAAAACGCATGATCAAGCTCGCGCGTGAGCACGACAAAGTGGCCATCACCGCCACGCAAATGATGGAAAGCATGATTTTGGCCCCCGTGCCCACCCGCGCCGAGGTGAGCGACGTGGCCAACGCCGTGCTCGACGGCACCGACGCCGTGATGCTCAGCGCGGAAACCGCCGCAGGCAAATTCCCGTTGGAAACCGTGAAGGAAATGGCCAACATCTGCCAGATGGCCGAGCAGGCCAGCGACCCCAACCTGGACGCGTCGTTTGTGGGCAAAACCTTCACCCGCATCGACCAGTCCATTGCCATGGGCGCGCTGTTCACGGCCTACCACCTGGGGGCCAAAGCCATTGTGGCGCTGACCGAATCGGGCTCCACCGCGCTGTGGATGAGCCGCCACAACGTGGGCATGCCCATTTACGCCCTCACCTCCACCCAGGCCAGCCAGCGAAAAATGGCGCTGTACCGCAACGTTCGCCCCCTGCTGATGGACACCAGCAGCGACCGCGACACCGCTTTGCGCCAAGCCGAAGCCAGCCTGGCGGCCCAAGGCCGGCTGGCCAGCGGCGACCTGTACGCCATCACCTGTGGCGAACCCATGGGGGCCCCAGGCGGCACCAACATGCTGAAAATCTGCCGCGCCGCCTGACCGGGTTGTCATGCCGCCGCAAGGCCAGGCTCATTAGAATTCCGCCGGTTACAAACCGGTTACCAACTTTTTCTGGGGGATTTTCATGGCTCTCGTTTCCATGCGCGAACTGCTCGACCACGCGGCGGTCAATGGCTACGGCATTCCAGCGTTCAACGTCAACAACCTGGAGCAGGTGCAAGCCGTCATGGCAGCGGCCGACGAGGTGGGTGCACCCGTCATCCTGCAAGCCAGCGCGGGCGCACGCAAATACGCGGGCGAACACTTCATCAAGTACCTGATTCAGGCCGCTTGCGAGGCCTACCCCCACATCCCGCTGGTGATGCACCAGGACCACGGCACCAGCCCCGAGATCTGCCAGGGCGCGCTGAACCTGGGCTTCGGCTCGGTGATGATGGACGGCTCGCTGATGGCGGACGGCAAAACCCCCTCGTCGTTCGACTACAACGTGGACGTCACCCAAAAGGTGGTGGCCATGGCGCACAAAATCGGTGCCACCGTGGAAGGCGAACTGGGCTGCCTGGGCAACCTGGAAACCGGTGACGCGGGCGAAGAAGACGGCGTGGGCGCCGAAGGCAAGCTCGACCACAGCCAAATGCTGACCGACCCCGAAGAAGCCGCCGTGTTCGTCAAAGCCACCCAGCTCGATGCGCTGGCCATTGCCATCGGCACCAGCCACGGGGCCTACAAGTTCAGCCGCAAACCCACGGGCGACATCCTGGCCATCAGCCGCGTGAAAGAAATCCACGCCCGCATCCCCAACACCCACCTGGTGATGCACGGCAGCTCCAGCGTGCCGCAAGAGCTGCTGGCCGTCATCAACCAGTACGGCGGCAAGATGAAAGAAACCTACGGCGTGCCGGTGGAAGAAATCCAGGAAGCCATCAAACACGGTGTGCGCAAAATCAACATCGACACCGACATCCGCCTGGCCATGACCGGCGCGGTGCGCAAATTCCTGGCCGAGAACCCCGACAAGTTCGACGCCCGCGAATGGCTCAAGCCCGCCCGCGAGGCCGCCAAAGCCGTGTGCAAGCAACGCTACCTGGAGTTCGGGTGCGAAGGCCAGGGCGGCAAAATCAAAGGCGACTCGCTCAGCATGATGGCCACCAAATACAGCCAGGGCCTGCTGGCCCAAGTGGTGAACTGAGCACCGGGCAGACTTGCGATAATCGGCCCGAATGGTTCGCCCAAGCACTGGGCCCGTTGACTGTTCAACGGGCCTTTTTTCTTTTTTCCGCACCCCACCCACGCCATGACCGCTGCCTTGCACACCTCTGCCCTCACCTCCCTGCCTCTGCTGGCGCGCGGCAAGGTGCGCGACAACTACGCCGTGGGCAACGACCGCATCCTGATGGTGGCCAGCGACCGCATCAGCGCCTTCGACGTGATCATGGGCGAACCCATCCCCGGCAAGGGCGAGCTGCTGACCAAAATGGCGCTGTTCTGGTTCGACAAGCTGGGCCCCAACGGGCTGAACATTTGCCCCATCCACCTCACCGGTGACGCACCCGAGAGCGTGGTGCCCGCTGCCGAAGTGCCGCAGGTGACCGGCCGCTCCATGCTGGTCAAGCGCCTGCAGCCCATTCCGGTGGAAGCGGTGGTGCGCGGCTACCTGGCGGGCAGCGGCTGGCAGGAATACCAGGCCAGCCGCAGCGTGTGCGGCGTGCCCTTGCCCGAAGGCCTGAACAACGCCAGCAAACTGCCAGCCCCCGTTTACACCCCGGCCGCCAAAGCCGCCGTGGGCGAACACGACGAAAACATCACCTTCGAGCGCACGGTGGAGATGATTGGCCTGGACCTGGCCAGCCGCATCCGTGACATCAGCATCCGCCTGTACAGCGCGGCCGCTGAAATTGCGCTGGCCAAGGGCATCATCATTGCGGACACCAAGTTCGAGTTCGGCCTGGACACCGACGGCACGCTGGTGCTGATGGACGAGGTGCTGACCCCCGACTCATCGCGCTACTGGCCGGCCGACAGCTACCAAGAGGGCAAGAACCCCCCCAGCTACGACAAGCAGTTTTTGCGCGACTGGCTGGACACCGCTTCCGTGGGCGGCGTGCGCTGGGACAAAACCGCCCCCGCGCCCCACCTGCCCAAGGATGTCATCGAAAACACCGCCGCCAAGTACCAAGAAGCGCTGACACGCCTGGTGGGGTGAACCTGGCCGCCGGGGCCCAACCCGGCACAGGGCAAAACAGCCGCCCGGTCAGAACCCGGCCGTGGCCTTGAACAAGGCCACCCGGTTCAGCACCTGCGCCGTTTGCACCTGCAGCAAGGCCTGCTGGGCGGCAAACAGGCTGCGCTGGGCGTCCAGCACATCGAGCTGGCCACTCACCCCCTGGCGCAAGCGCAGCTCAGACAGCCGCAGGCGCTCGCTTTCGGCCGCCACCAGCGCCGCTTGGGCACGCAGCTGCTCGGCCAGTGAAGCACGGCTGACCAACGCATCGTTCACCTCTTTGAACGCGGTTTGGATGGCTTTTTCGTACTGTGCCAGCGCCACATCGCGCACGGCTTGCGCTGCGGCCAGGTTGGCCTGGTTGGCACCACCGTCAAAAATGGGCAGCAAGGCCTGCGGGGCCAAGGCCCAACCCCAGGTGCCCCCTTTGAACAGCCCCGACAACTCGCTGTTGGCCGAACCCAAGCTGGCCGTGAGCGACACGCGCGGGAAAAACGCCGCACGGGCGGCCCCCACATTGGCGTTGGCCGCCGCCAGCTGCTGCTCGGCGGCACGCACGTCGGGCCGCGACAGCAACACGTCAGACGGCATGCCCACCGCCACCTCGGCCAGGGCCTGGGCGGTGTCGCCTGCGGGGCGCAGTTCGGCATCGGTCAACGGCTGGCCCACCGGTTGCCCCACCAGCAGCGCCAGGGCGTTGCGGTCGAGCGCGCGCTGGCGCTGCTGCTGCGCCAGTGCGACCTGGGCCGCCGCGGCCAGCGATTCGGCCTGGCGCAACTCCAGTGCCGATGCAATGCCGTTTTGGTGCCGCAAACCGGTCAGGCGCAGCGCCTGCTCGCGGCTGGCCAGGGTTTGCTGCGTCAGCGCCAGCAGGGCATCGCTGGTTTGCAGGTTGAGCCAGGCGGTGGCCACACCGGCCACCAGGCTGAGTTGGGTGCTTTGCTGGGTCTGCTCGGCCGCCAGGTACTGCGCCAGGGCGGCTTCTTTCAGGCTTTGCAGGCGGCCGAAAAAGTCCATTTCCCAGGCGGTGATTTGCACGCCCCCGGTCAGCGTGCTTTTGATGGGCTCGTTCGCGCCCACCGTCTGGCGGCTGTTGGTGAGGCCAGCGTTCACGGTGGGCCAACGGGCGGCGTCGCGCCCCTCGGCCTGGGCGCGCAATTGGGCCACTTGCAATGCGGCCACGCGGGCGTCGCGGTTGTGGGCCAGGGCTTTGGTCACCAGGGCTTTCAGGGCCGGGTCGGCAACCACGGCGTTCCAGCTCAGGGGGCTGGCCAGCGCAGCGGCGGGCTGGGCGGGGGCGGTGGGCCAGGCCACCGGCAGCGCCACGTCGGGCCGCTGCAAGGGCTGGAACTGCGAACACCCGCTGGCCACCAGCAGGGCCAGGGCCGAAAGTGGGTACTTCATGGATAGCAAAGAAGTGTTATGGGACAAGCGCTGCGTGCCTTTTTTATTCATGACTCTTCACCCCCAGGTGTTCGGCGTCGGCCTGGTACAGCGCCTGCTGGCGGGCGCTGCCCTTGAACAGGCTGCGCACCACCACAAAAAACACGGGCACAAACACCACGGCCAACACGGTGCCGGTCAGCATGCCGCCGATCACCCCGGTGCCGATGGCGCGTTGGCTGGCCGAGCCCGCGCCGCTGGCCAACGCCAGGGGCAACACGCCCATGGTGAACGCCAGCGATGTCATGACAATGGGCCTGAACCGCAGGTGCGCGGCCTCCAGCGCGGCGGCCACCACGCTTTTGCCCTGCGCTTGCAGGTCTTTGGCGAACTCGATGATCAAAATGGCGTTTTTGGCCGACAGGCCGATGATGGTGATCAGGCCGACCTGGAAGTACACGTCGTTCGCGTAGCCCCGCATCAGCGTGGCCAGCAGCACCCCCACCACGCCCAGCGGCACCACCAGAATCACCGACAGCGGGATGGTCCAGCTCTCGTACAGCGCGGCCAGGCACAGAAACACGGCCAGGATGGCAAAGGCGTACACGATGGTGGCCTGCGCACCGGCCAGCTTTTCCTCACGCGACTGGCCCGTCCACTCAAAGCCAAAACCGGGGGGCAACTGGGCCGCGAGTTTTTCCATTTCGACCATGGCGTCTCCCGTGCTGTAACCGGGGGCGGCGCTGCCGCTCAGGCGCATGGCCGGGTAGCCGTTGTAGCGCACGGTTTGCATGGGGCCCACCACCCAGCGGGTGCTGGCAAAGGCCGAGAAAGGCACGGCCTGGCCTTTGCTGTTGTTCACCGTCAGGCGCAGCAGGTCGTCGGGTTGCATGCGGGCCGGGGCATCGGCCTGCACCACCACGCGCTGCAAACGCCCGGCGTTGGGGAAGTCGTTCACATACGCCGAGCCCAGCGCGGTGGCCAGGGTGGTGGCAATGCTGTCGTAGCCCACGCCCAGCGCGGCGGCTTTGTCGCGGTCGATGTCGAGCTGCACCTGCGGTGCAGGCTCCAGGCCGTCGGGGCGCACCTGGGTCAGCACCGGGCTTTTGCCGATCAGGCCCATCAGCTGGTTGCGGGCCCCCAGCAAGGCGTCAAAGCCCAGGCCAGCGCGGTCTTGCAACCGGAAGCTGAAGCCCGATGCCGAGCCCAGCTCGGGAATGGGCGGGGGGCTGAGCGGGAAGATGAACGCGTCGCGCACGCCCATCAGCGCACCGAAGGCACGGCCCGCCACGTCTTGTGCGCTGCTGCCTGGCGCGGTGCGCTCGGCCCAGTCCTTCAGCGTGACGAACGCCAGCGCGGCGTTCTGGCCCTGGCCCGAAAAGCTGAAGCCCAGCACGCCCACCATGCTTTGCACCTCGGGCTGCTTGAGCATGAAGCCCTCCACCTGCTCCATCACGGCGCGGGTGCGCTCTTGGGTGGCGCCGGGGGGCAACTGCACGTTCACCAGCAGGTTGCCCTGGTCTTCGTTGGGCAAAAACGAAGTGGGCAGGCGCATGTACACCACCCCGGCGGCGCCCACAATGGCGGCGTAAATCACCAGGCTGCGCCCGGCACGGGGCAACAGCCGGGACAACCAGCCCTCATACCCCTTGGCCGTGCGCGCAAAGCCCCGGTTGAACCCGCCAAAAAACCCGGTCTTGGCGTGGTGGTGCCCGGCTTCCACCGGCTTGAGCAGCGAGGCACACAAGGCGGGCGTGAGCGACAGCGCAAAAAACGCCGAGAACGCGATGGACACCCCCATCACCGCCGCAAACTGGCGGTAGATGTTGCCCACCGCCCCGCTGAAAAACGCCAGCGGCAAGAACACCGAAATCAGCACCACGGTGATGCCGACGATGGCCCCCGAAATCTGGCCCATGGCTTTGTGCGTGGCGTCGCGGGGCGACAGGCCCTCTTCGCTCATGATGCGTTCGACGTTTTCCACCACCACGATGGCGTCGTCCACCACGATGCCGATCACCAGCACCATGCCGAACATGGTCAAGACGTTGATGGAAAAACCCATGGCCAACAGCACGGCAAACGTGCCCAGCAGGGCAATGGGCACCACGATGGTGGGAATGACGGTGTAGCGCCAGTTTTGCAAAAACAGGAACATGACCAGGAACACCAGCGCCACGGCCTCCACCAGCGTTTCCACCACTTTCTGAATGGAAATTTTGACGAAACGCGAGCTGTCGTACGGAATGGTCCAGCTCATGCCCTGGGGGAAGTAGCGCTCCAGCTCGGTCATTTTGTTGCGCACGGCCTGGGCCGTGGCCAGCGCATTGCCGTTGGGCGACAGCTGCACGCCCATGCCCACCGAGGGCTTGCCGTTGAGGCGGGCGCTGGTGGCGTACAGCTGGCCGCCCAGCTCGATGCGGGCCACGTCTTTCAGGCGCACGGTGGAGCCGTCGGCGTTGGCGCGCAGGGTGAGGCGGCCAAACTCTTCCACCGAACTCAGCTGCCCCTTCACCACCACGGTGGCCGCAATGCCCTGGCCGGCCACGTTGGGCAGGCTGCCGATTTCACCGGCCGACACCTGGGCGTTCTGGGCGCGGATGGCGTTGGTCACGTCGGCGCTGGAGAGGCCGTAGCCTTGCAGCTTGGCGGGGTCTATCCACACGCGCATGGCGCGCTCGGTGCCAAACAACTGGGCCTGGCCCACGCCGGGCACGCGTTGCAGTTCGGGCAACACGTTGCGCGAGGCGTAGTCGCCCAGCGCCACCGGGTCCCAGGCCGGGTCGGTGGACGACAGAATGGCAAACAGCAGGAAGTTGGAGCGCGATTTGTCCACCCGCACGCCCTGCTGCGTCACGGCGGAGGGCAGGCGCGGTGTGGCGCGGCCCAGGCGGTTTTGCACGTCCACCTGCGCCAGGTCGGCGTTGGTGCCGGGCTCAAAGCTCAGGGTGATGGTGCCCGTGCCGTTGGCCTGCGCCACCGACTCCATGTAAATCAGCCCCGGTGAGCCGTTCATTTCGCGCTCGATGACGGCCAACACCGCGTCTTCCAACGTTTGCGCAGAGGCACCGGGGTAGGTGGCCGACACCACGATGGACGGCGGGGCCACCGGTGGGTACTGCGAAATGGGCAACTGGGTGATGGACATGACGCCCAGCACCATCACAAACAAAGCGATCACCCACGCAAAAATTGGTCGGTCAATGAAAAATTTGGCCATGCTGCGAACCCCTTATTTGGCGGCGGGGGCAGCGGCATCGGCGGCGGCGGCTGCTTTGGGCGCGGCGCCCGGGGCTTGCCAGGGCACGGCTTTCACGGGGGCGTCGCCGCGCAGCTTCTGGAAGCCGTCCACCATCACCTGTTCGCCGGCCTTCAGCCCGTCCAACACCACCCAACGGCCGCCCTGCTGCGCGCCCAGCTTCACCGTGCGGGGGCTGACCTTGCCCTCGGGGTCCACCACCATCACGCTGTCGCCCTTGGGGCTGCGGGTGACGGCCTGCTGCGGCAGCGCAATGGCGTTGCTGGCCTGGGCCTGCACCAGCCGCACGCGCACGTAGAGGCCTGGCAACAGGCGGCCACCGGGGTTGGGCACCTCGGCGCGCAGGGTCACTTGGCCGCTGGTAGCGTCCACCGTCAGGTCGCTGAACAGCAGCTTGCCGGTTTGGGGGTGTTCGGTGCCGTCCTCCAGCACCACCTTCACGGCGGCGGCTTGTGCGCCGCTGCGCTTGAGCTGGCCGCTTTCCACCGCACGGGCCAAAGCCATGGCCTCGCTGGCCGACTGGGTGAAGTTGATGTAGAGCGGGTCAATTTGCTGCACCACGGCCATGGGCGTGGTGTCGGTTTGGGCCACCAGCGCGCCTTCGGTCACGTTGGCCCGGCCCACACGCCCGGCAATGGGCGCGGTCACGTCGGCGTAGCCCCGGTTGATACCGGCGGTTTGCACGGCGGCTTTGGCCAGCGCTAGGTCGGCCTCGGCCTGCTTCACCGCCAGTTCGGCGTTGGTGGCCTCTTGTTCGCTCACGGCTTTGTCGGCCACCAGCGGGCGCAGCCGCGCCCACTGGGCCTGGGCCTGGGCCACCTGCACCTCGGCCTTGGCCTGCTGGGCACGGGCGCTGGCCAGCGCGGCTTCGTAAGGCGCAGCGTCGATGCGGAACAGCGGCTGCCCGGCCTTGACGGCGGCCCCTTCGCTGAACAGGCGCTGCTGCACGATGCCCATGGCCCGTGCGCGCACCTGCGCCACCCGCGAGGCCTCCAGCCGCCCGGGCAACTCGCTGACCAAATCCAGCGCACCGGGCTGCACCGTCACCACCCCCACCTGCGCGGGCGGTGGCGCGGCCCCTGGGCCAGCTGCACCGGCGGCGGGGGCTTTGTCGCCCTGGCCACACGCGGTCAGCAGGGCCATAGCCCCCCACAACACGGCAACAGACACAGGCCGCCGCAAGGGAGAGACGGGGGTGCAAAGGGTGGCTTTTGGGAGGGACATAACAGGAATGAATCTCAACAACAGGGGTGCCATAATAAACATACATTGTTGAACGTATGTAAAGCATGGTTAAAAAAACCAAAGCCGATGCCGAGTTGACCCGCCAGCACCTGCTGGACGCGGCGGAGCTGTTGTTTCTGGAACGCGGCGTGTCCCGCACCTCGCTGCAACACATTGCCAGCGCCGCAGGGGCGACGCGGGGGGCCATTTACTGGCACTTCAAAGACAAGGCCGACCTGTTCAACGCCATGATGGCCCGCGTGGTGCTGCCGCTGGAGCAGGCCCTGCAAAGCGCGGCCCCCAGCCACACCGCACCGGCCTCAGGCTGCCCGCTGCAACGCCTGGTGAATGCCTTGCTGGGCGCGTTGCACGCCACCGTGCACGACCCGCAAACGCGCCGGGTGTTTGCCATTGCCACCCACCAGGTGGAGTACGTGGACGAACTGCGCGCCGTGGCCGAACGGCGGCTGGAAATCATGCGCGGCATTCTGGCCGTGACCACCGAGGTGCTGGAAGCCACCGTGGCCCACACGGGCCGCCCACTGCCCATGCCCGCAAGCACCGCCGCCCTGGGCCTGCACCTGCTGGTGGACGGGTTGATCAACAACTGGCTGCTCGACCCCGAAGCGTTTGACCTGGAAGCCGTCGGCCGGGCCACCCTGCACAACCACCTGCGCGGGTTGGGGCTGGCGGTGGACTGACGCCACCACGGCCCCCCAGCGCTGTCAGCTCAGCACCACACTCGACAAACGGCGGCGGTAGGTGGCCACGGTGGGGTCTTCGGGGGGAATCTGGCCCTCGGCCACTTTGGGTTTGGGCGGCTCGATGATGTCGAGCACGGCCACGTAGGTTTTGCGGGCCAGGTCGCTGTTCCAGGTTTTGTCGCGCATCAAAATTTCCAGCAGCTCGTCCATGGCGTCGGTCCAGCGCTGCTCGGCCATGCGCAATTGGGCGATGCCGAAGCGGGCTTCAAAGTCGCGTTTGCTGGCGGCAATTTTTGAAAGAAATTCGGCCTCAGCGCTTGCCTGGTCTGCGAAGTGCGCTACAGCGTCCAGGGCTTTGATCCAGTGGTTCAGCGAATCGAGCTTGCGCACACCGGCGGCTTTGGCAATGACCGGGGCAAAGGCCACCTTGGCCTCGTCTTCCAGGCCCATCTCCAGCAGCAGCTTGACCAGGTCGAAGCGGGCGTCGTCGTTGTTGGGGTCGGTTTCCACCGCCTGTTGCAGCTTGGCCAGGGCGGTTTCCACGTCGCCGTCGTCCAGGGCTTGCAGGGCTTCTTCTTCCTCGGCCTGGGCTTCCAGCTCGTTTTCGGCGGGCAGGTGTTTGTCCAGGAACGCCTTCACCTGGCCTTCGGGCAACGCGCCCATGAAACCGTCGGCGGGTTTGCCGCCCACCATCAGCACGCAGGTGGGAATACTGCGGATGCCAAAGGCCCCGGCCAGCTCCTGTTCTTCATCGGAGTTGATTTTGACCAGCTTGAAGCGGCCGTTGTAGGCGGCTTCAAGCTTTTCCAGCACCGGCCCGAGCGATTTGCAGGGGCCGCACCAGGGGGCCCAAAAGTCCACCAGCACCGGGGTGGTCATGGAGGCTTCGACCACCTCGGTTTCAAAATTGGCAACGGTCACGTCGATCATGGCAAGGCACCTGGCTGAAGAGGGAAAACAGGGAAAAACGGGGCAAAAAGTAGAATGGTGACTTTACCGGAAGCGCCTCACGGCCGTCCGTCTGCCATGTCCCCAAGCGCCCCGCCGGGCCACCCGCCCCCCTCCGTTGCCATGACCGAACACGCCACCACCGCCACCACCGCCGCCCCCATCCAGATCGGGGTGGTCATGGGCTCCAGCAGCGACTGGGACACCATGCAACACGCGGTGGACATCCTCCAGCAGTTCGGCATTGCCCACGAGGCCCGCGTGGTCTCGGCCCACCGCATGCCCGACGACCTGTTCGCCTACGCCGAAAGCGCCGGGCCGCGCGGCCTGACCGCCATCATTGCCGGGGCGGGCGGTGCCGCCCACCTGCCGGGCATGCTGGCCGCCAAAACCACGGTGCCGGTGCTGGGCGTGCCCGTGGCCAGTCGCCACCTGCAAGGCGTGGATTCGCTGCACAGCATCGTGCAAATGCCCAAGGGCATTCCGGTGGCCACGTTTGCCATTGGCAACGCCGGGGCGGCCAACGCCGCGCTGTTTGCCGTGGCCATGCTGGCCGGGCAAGACCCCGCGCTGCAAGCCCGCTTGCAAGCCTTCCGCACCGCCCAGACCGAAGCCGCCCGCGCCATGGTGGTGCCACCTGTCGTTTCTTGAAACTGTCAGCACCCCCGACATGACCTCCAAAACACTCCTGCCCGGCAGCACTTCCGACCGCGGCCAACAACTCACGCTGGGCGTGATGGGCGGCGGCCAGCTGGGCCGCATGTTTGTGCACGCGGCGCAGGCCATGGGCTACTTCACCGCCGTGCTCGACCCCGATCCGGCCAGCCCCGCCGGGCGGGTGAGCCACTTCCACATCCAAACCGCTTATGGCGACGAGCAGGGCCTGGCCCAGCTGATGCAGCGGTGCGACGCCATCACCACCGAGTTTGAAAACGTGCCCGCCCCGGCGCTGATGACGCTGGCCGCCCACCGCCCCGTGGCCCCCGGTGCCAACGCCGTGGCCGTGGCGCAAGACCGGGTGAAAGAAAAAGCCCTGTTCGTGGCCTGCGCCGCCGACAGTGGGGTGAACCCCGCGCCCTATGCGTCCATCACCACGCCCGAGCTGCTGGCCGCCGTGCCCGCCAGCCTGTTGCCCGGCATTCTGAAAACCAGCACCCTGGGCTACGACGGCAAAGGCCAGGTGCGCGTGCGCACCCCAGACGAGTTGCACGCCGCCTGGGAGCAGTTGGGCCGCGTGCCCTGCGTGCTGGAGCAAATGCTGCCGCTGGTGGCCGAGTGCTCGGTCATCGTGGCGCGCGGGGCCGATGGCGCGTGCGTGCACTTCCCCGTGCAGCGCAACCTGCACCTCGACGGCATATTGGCCGTGACCGAGGTTTATGAAGAAAATATGCCTCCAGCGCTTGCTGCAAAAGCGGTGACAGCTGCCAAATTCATTGCAGCCCACCTGCACTACGTGGGCGTGTTGTGCGTGGAGTTTTTCGTGGTGGACGACGGCAGCGCCGACGGCGCGCTGGTGGTGAACGAAATGGCGCCCCGCCCCCACAACAGCGGTCACTACACGCAAAACGCCTGCACCCTGTCGCAGTTCGACTTGCAGGTGCGCGCCATGGCCGGGCTGCCCTTGGTGCAGCCGCGCCAGCACAGCCCCGCCGTCATGCTGAACCTGCTGGGCGACCTGTGGTTTGCAGCTGATGGCAGCGAGTGTTCACCCGCCTGGGACGCGGTGCTGGCATTGCCCGGCACACACCTGCACCTGTACGGCAAGCTGGAAGCCCGCCGGGGCCGCAAGATGGGCCACCTGAACATCACCGCCGCCATCGCAGAACAGGCCAAAGCCACCGCGCTGCGGGCCTGCGAGCTGCTGGGCCTGCCCGCGTTCTGAGCCACAGCTGCCTGCCCCGCCCAACATGCCTCGTCTACTGGCCCCCCACAGCGCCCACCCCGGCACCGATGACCCCGCCGTGTTAGCCGCTGCGGCGCAGTTGGCGCGCGGGGCACTGCTGGGTTTGCCCACCGAAACGGTGTACGGGCTGGCGGCCGATGCATGCCAGGCCGACGCGGTGGAACGCATTTTTGCCGCGAAAGGCCGCCCGGCCGACCACCCACTGATCGTCCACCTGCCACCCCAGTGGGAAGCCGGGGTGGCGCATTTCGCCGCAGAGGTGCCCGCGTTTGCCCGGGCGTTGATGCAGGCGTTCTGGCCCGGGCCACTCACCGTTATCGTGCCGCGCCAGCCCGGCGTGGCCACGGCGGCCGCGGGCGGCCAGGCATCGGTGGGACTGCGTTGCCCCGCCCACCCGGTGGCCCAGGCCGTGCTGCAAGCCGCGCAAGCCCAAGGCGTGCTGGGCGTGGCCGCGCCCAGTGCCAACCGCTTTGGCCGCGTCAGCCCCACCACCGCCCCACACGTGGTGAGCGAGTTTGAGGCGCTGAACGGTGACGAACTGCTGGTTCTCGACGGCGGGGCCTGCGCGGTGGGCATCGAGTCAACAATAGTGGACGCCACCCGGGGCCACCCGGTGCTGCTGCGCCCCGGCATGCTGACGCCCGCCGAACTGGAAGCGGCCTGCGGCCAATCCGTGCGCTTGCCCCATGAGGCGGTGGAGGTGGTGGACGGCCAAGCCGCGCCGCGTGCCTCGGGCACGCTGGAATCGCACTACGCGCCCAACGCCCGCGTGCGGCTGATGGACGCCACGGCGCTCCAGCAGGCGCTGGATTTGTTGGGCCCTGACGTGCCTGCGGGCCGCATCGCGGTGTACGCGCCGCAACGCCCGCGCCAAACAGGCATTGCCTGGCACCCCATGCCCGCGCAGGCCGCCGCTTGCGCCCACGAGTTGTTTGCCGTGTTGCGCGCGCTCGACGCCCAGGGCGTGGCCCTGATTTGGGTGCAAACCCCGCCCGACACCCCAGAGTGGCAAGGCGTGCGCGACCGCTTGCAACGCGCCGCCGCCTAAGATACGTTTCTTTTCAGACCGCCCGAACCCCGGAGCCTTTTGCCATGACCGCACGCAGCCCACGCGCCCCCCTTCCCAGCACCCATGCCCCTCTGTCACGCCGAGGTGTGCTGCGCGTCGGCACGGCGGGCGGCCTGGCGGCCCTGTTGGCCGGTTGTGGCGATGGCTCCATCGTGTCGGCCCTGACGCCCAACCGCTTCATCTCGTTTGGTGACGGTCTGAGTGACGTGGGCCAAGGCGCCAGCGGCACCCGCTACACCATCAACGACGGCAGCGTGAACACCTGGGCCGACCGCGTGGCCAGCCGCTATGGCAAAACCCTCACCGCCCAAGCCACGGGCGGCCTGGGCTACGCGCAGGGCCATGCGCCCACAGCGGCTTTGCCCCGCAGCGTGACCGCGCAAATCGACGCGTTTCTGGCCAATCAGACCTTCGCCACCAACGATGTGGTGCTGGTCAACCTGCCCATGGCCGACGTGCTCAGCGCCATGGCCGCCGTGAAAGCCAACACCCTGACCGAAGCTGCGGCACTTGCCCAGGTGGATGCGGTGGGCCGCGCCCATGTGGTGCAAGTCAAGCGGCTGATTGCGGCCGGGGCCAAATACGTGCTGGTGCTGGGTGTGTACCACCTGGGCACGTCACCGTTTGCCATCGCGCAGGGCCAAGTGGCCCTGGCCACCGGCCTGGCCCAGAAGCTGAACGACGCGTTCAAAACCGACGCGGTGAACCTGGGTGCCAACCTGCTGTTTGTGGACGCGGCCTTCCTGGTCAACCGCAACGTGCTGACGGGCAGCGCCTACGGCTTCACCAACATCAACACCGCCATTTGCACCACGGCCGACGCGTCCACTTGCAACGCCAGCACGCTGGTGTCGGGTGCCACCGCCACGCAATATGTGTTTGCTGACGGCATCCACCTCACCCCCAACTGCAACCAGCAACTGGGCGATTACGCGTACACCCAGCTGACCAGCCGCTGGTGATGAGCCGGGCTGCGCGCCCTCAGCGGTAGCGCAGCTTCATGGCCAAGATGCCGCTGGCCAGCGCCAGCGTCACGGTGTTGGCAATCACCACGGGCCACGCCTGGAGCAACACCCCATACACCAGCCACCCGGCCACACCGGTGGTGAACACGCTGTACATGCCCAGTGAAATGCCGCTCACGTCCTTGGTTTTGAAGGTGAGCCACGCCTGCGGAATGAAGCTGGCGGTGGTCAGGGTGGCGGCAAAAAAGCCAATGATGTCGGTGGCGGTCATGGCAAAAGCAATAAATCAAGGCGCTTGAGAAGCGGCCCACTCTAACAGCGCGTCCATCACCGGGCGGGCCTGTGGGGCATTGGCGTGGTTGACCATGCCCACCACCACCAAAGGGCGGCCGTTGCGGGCCAACACATACCCGGCCACGGCCACCACGTCGCGCAGCGAGCCGGTTTTGATGCGGGCGTTGCCCAGCGCCAGCTTCATCACCCCGCGCTCGCCCATGCGCACCGCCGTGCCGTCCACCCCCGCCACGGGCAGCGACTGGCGCAGCACCTCGCCACTGGGGTGGGCGGCCGCGTCGCGCAGCAGGGCCAGCAGGCCATCGGCGGTGATGCGCTCTTCGCGCGACAGGCCAGAGCCGTTGTCCATCACCGGGGCCGGGGCCTTGGCCCCGAGGCGCGTGGCCCACCAGCGGCCCACGCGCTGGCGGGCGCGCTCGAAGGTGGCCGGGGTGGCGGGCGAGGCCGCCAGGGTCAGGAACACCTGCTGCGCCATCACGTTGTTGCTGTGTTTGTTGATGTCGGCCACGATGTCGGCCAGGGGCAGCGAAGGGGCTTCGTGCAGCAGCCGGGCCTGCGGCGGCACCGGCCCCAGCCGGGTGCTGCCGGTGAGCAGCCCGCCCCCGGCGCGCCACAGGCCTTCCAGCGCACGGGCCGCGTATTGGCCGGGCTCCACATACGCGACGGGCCAGGGGCGCTCGCCGCAGCGGGCGGGGTAGCTGCCCGCAAAACGGATGGCGTTGGGGTCATCAAACCGGGCTTGCAAGCCACCGCGCCAGTCGCCGCAAGCGGCTTGGGTCAGGGGCACGGTGGCGTCCACCGCCAGCCCGGCCAGCGGAGGCTCAAACGTCACACGGGCCACGCCCGCAGTGGGGTCGGGCACAAAACCCATCACCACGGCTTTGAAGTTGACGAGCAGCGCCTCGGGCGCCACGTTGTAGGGGCGCAGGCGCTCGCCGTCGAACGCGGCGGGGTCGGCCGGGGGCACGGCAAACGCGCTTTGGTCGAGCACGATGTCGCCACGCACCACGGTCACGCCCGCGTCGCGCACGGCTTGCAAGGCGGCGGTGATGCGCTCCATCACAAACTTGGGGTCGCCCCCACCACGGATGTGCAGGTTGCCGCGCAGCAGGCCTTGGTCGACCCTGCCGTCCACGTAAAACCCGGTGCGCCACAGGTGGGCGGGGCCCAGCAGGTCAATGGCGGCGTAGGTGGTCACCAGCTTCATGACCGACGCGGGGTTCATGGGCCGCTGCGCGCCCAGCGCCAGCAGCGGTGCGCCGCCGCCGTCCACCGGGGCCACCAGCAGGGCCACGGCGTCGTCGGGCAGCGCGGCTTTTTTCACGGCCTGGCGCACGCTGGGCGGCCAGGTGTTGGGCTGCGCCCAGGCCACTCCCCCCCACAGCCACGCCCCAGACAGGGCCAAACCACACACACAACGGGCAAACACAGGGAACATGGGGCAGACCAAGGCAAAGAAGACGAAGGGGCAAATTATCCAGGGGGCTGGCCGATAATCCGTCGCCGCCCGCTGCGCCCGCCGCCGCGCTTCAACGGCACCCAAAAAATAGCAAACTTTCCAATACAGACAAGCGCCAGAGGCCAAAAACGTGACAAAACCATTGCGCCTGCTGGCCCTGGACACCGGCACCGCCGAGCAACACGTGGGCGTGGCCCACCTGCACAGCCACGGCGGCGAAGCCGCGCTGTGGCTGCACAGCGGCAACGGTGGCGCACAGGCCTCGCTCTCGCTCATCCCCACCGTGCTCGACTTGCTCAACCAAACCCACACCCCGCTGGCCGGGCTGGACGCGCTGGTGTTTGGCCGGGGCCCCGGCTCGTTCACAGGCCTGCGCACCGCCTGCGCCGTGGTGCAGGGGCTGGCCTATGGCGCGCGGTCTGACACACACCCCCAAGGCCTGCCCGTGCTGGGCATTGACAGCCTCATGGCCGTGGCCGAAGACGCGCGCCAGCACTGGCACACCGAACATGCCTCTGTCCCCGGCACCCCGCTGACCGTGACCGCCCTGCTCGACGCCCGCATGGACGAGGTGTACGCCGCCACCTACACCTTTGCCGACGCCACCCAACCCCGTGCCACGCTGGCCGGTGGCCCCTGGCTGCTGAAGCCCGAGCAGGTGGCGGGCCTGCTGGCCCCCACCGCGCACCCCCAACTGCTGGCGGGCAATGCCTTCGACGCCTAC
>JBASFL010000136.1:0-14101 GCA_049653005.1 Burkholderiaceae bacterium
ACCCCCGACCGCCCACCCCACCCCACCCGGCGTGGCGCGCTGGTGCGTGCCGCCGCCGCAGTGGTGGCGCTGCTGGCCACCCACGGGCGGGCCTGGGGGGCGCGCATCATTGGCGTGCGGCTGTGGCCCGCGCCCGACTACACGCGCCTCACCATCGAGTCCGACACCGAGCTGAAAGCCCGCCACCACCTGGTGCCCGGCCCGCCCCGGCTGGCGGTGGACATCGAGGGGCTGAACCTGATCCCCGCGCTGCGCGAGCTGGTGGCCCAGGTGCGCAGCGACGACCCCAACATCAGCGGCATGCGCGTGGGCCAGTTCGCCCCCGGTGTGGTGCGCCTGGTGGTGGACCTGAAAAAACCCTTTCTGCCGCAAATGGCCAGCCTGCCCCCGGTGGCGGCCTACCAAAACCGGCTGGTGATCGACCTCTACCCCACCGAAACGCCCGACCCGCTGGCCGAGCTGATTGCCCAGCGCATGGCCGACACCCCTGCGCCCACGCCCTCGCCGCCCGTGGCCCAGGGCGCTGCCAAAATGCCCGCCCCCGCCGGGGCCACCAGCGCCGACCCACTGGGCGACCTGATTGCCCAGCGCCTGCTCCCCGCACCCGCCAAGGCAGCGGAAAAAATAGCTGACAAACCAATACAGACAAGCGCTGGGGGCCAAAAAGACACCAAAACCCAGACCACAGGGGCCACCGACCGCCTCATCATCGTGGCGCTGGACCCCGGCCACGGCGGTGAAGACCCCGGTGCCATCGGCCCCGGCGGCACGCAGGAAAAAGACGTGGTGCTGAAAATGGCCCACCTGCTGCGCGAACGCATCAACGCGGCAGAGGTGAACGGCAGTCCCATGCGCGCCTACCTCACCCGCGACGCCGACTTTTTCGTGCCCCTGCACGTGCGGGTGGACAAAGCCCGCCGCGTGAAGGCCGACCTGATGATCAGCATCCACGCCGACGCGTTTTTCACCCCCAACCCCCAGGGGGCCAGCGTGTTTGCGCTCAGCCACAAAGGCGCCAGCAGTGCGGCGGCCAACTGGATGGCCCAAAAAGAAAACGCCGCCGACGTGGTGGGCGGCCTGAACGTGAAAGCCGCCGACGCCGCCGTGCAACGCGCCCTGCTCGACATGAGCACCACCGCCCAGATCAACGACAGCCTGAAGCTGGGCAGCGCCATGCTGGGCGAGATGGGCCGCGTGGGCAAACTGCACAAACCCAAGGTCGAACAAGCCGGGTTTGCCGTGCTGCGCGCGCCCGACATTCCCAGCGTGCTGGTGGAAACCGCCTTCATCAGCAACCCCAGCGAAGAAGCCAAGCTGAACGACCCGGCCTACCAAACCCAGCTGGCCGATGCGCTGATGCGCGGCATCCAGCGCTACTTTCAACAAAACCCACCGCTGGCGCGCAACCGCTCGGTCTGAACCGGAAGCCCCCCCCTGATGCGTGCAAAAGACGTGGCGCTGGCCCTGGTCGTGGTGGTGGCCTGGGGCCTGAACTTTGTGGTGGTGAAGGTGGGCGTCACGCACATACCGCCCCTGCTGCTGGGCGCGCTGCGCTTCATGCTGGCGGCGTTTCCCGCGCTGCTGTTCGTGCCACGCCCCCGGTTGCCGCTGAAGCTGTACCTGGCCTACGGGCTGACGGCATCGGTGGGGCAGTTTGCGTTTTTGTTCACCGCCGTGCACCTGGGCATGCCCACGGGGCTGGCCTCGCTGGTGCTGCAATCGCAGGCGTTTTTCACGCTGGTGCTGGCCGCGTTTGTCCTGAAAGAGCACTGGGGCGCCCACCAGCTGGGCGGGTTGCTGCTGGCCGGGGGCGGGTTGGCACTCATCGGCTCGGCCCACGGAGCACACATGCCGCTGCTGGGCTTTGGCCTCACGCTGGCGGCCGCGCTGAGCTGGGCCAGCAGCAACATCGTCACCCGGGTGATTGGCGCGCGTGGGCCCATCAACCAGCTGGGCCTGGTGGTGTGGGGCAGCCTGGTGCCGCCCATTCCGTTCTTGCTGATGTCGGCCTGGCTGGAAGGGCCCGCCGCCATGGGCGCTGCGCTGCAAGCGTTCAACTGGGAAGCCCTGGCCGCGCTGGCCTACCTGGCGGGCGTGGCCACGCTGTTTGGCTACAGCGTGTGGACGCGGCTGCTGACGCTTTACCCCGCCAACCAGGTGGCCCCGTTCAGCCTGCTGGTGCCCGTGGTGGGCCTGACCACCGGCTGGGTGGTGTACGGCGAGGCCCTGCAGCCCGTGCACTTTGCCGGTGCCGCCCTGCTGATGCTGGGCCTGGGCCTGAACCTGTGGGGCGGGCGGTGGCTGGCCCGCCTGCGGGTGGCCCGCTGAGCCGCGTCAGGCCTGGGCGGCGCAGTTCACCATCCACTGGGTGCCGAAGCGGTCGCGAAAGCTGCCGAAGTAAGCGCCCCAAAACATGTCTTGAATGGGCATTTGCACCTCGCCACCGTCCGACAGCGCGGTGAACAGGCGGTCGGCCTCGGCCCGGGTGTCTGGCTCCAGGTTGATGTGGCAGTTGTTGCCGGCCACCAGCGCAAAGCCCATGCTTTCGGGCGCATCGGTGCCCATCAGCACATGGCCGCCCAGAATGGGCAGCTCCACATGGATCACCAGCTCGGCATCGGCAGGGTCCAGCGGGCATTGGGGGTTGGGTGGCGCGTCTTTGAAACGCATCACGGGCATGCCGTACTCGGTGCCAAACACGCTTTTGTAAAACGCAAAAGCGGCTTCGGTGGTGCGCGGAAAGTTGAGGTAGGTGCTGACACGGGCCATGGCAAGTCTCCTGAAAACGGGCAAAAAGGGTGTGACGTGCCGGACAGCGCCCCAGCGCACACCCCGGCACAATCGCCGCTATGTTGCCAGCACCCACCACCGAACGCACCCCCCTGCACACCCGCGCCGTTTCCTACCAGGGCTATGCCCGGGCCGATGGGCTGTGGGACATCGAAGGCGAGCTGCGCGACAGCAAACACTACGAACACCCCCACAGCACCGGCACCCGCCCCGCCGGTGAAGCGGTGCACCACCTGTGGCTGCGCGTGACGCTGGACGAGCGCTTTTGCATCCACGCCATCGCCACCGCCATGGACAGCACCCCGTTTGGCGAATGCGGCGTGGCCAACCAGCACATGCAGCGCTTTGTGGGCATGACCATCGGCGCGGGCTGGCGCCAGACCATCGACAAAACCGTGGGCGGCCTGGCCGGGTGCACCCACATCCGCGAGCTGCTGTTCAACCTGGCCACCGCCGCGTTCCAGACCATTCCGCACCACCAGGAAATGCAGCGCCTGGCGCGCGGCGAGTCGTGGCACAGCGGCAGCACCCCGCCGTTTTTCGTCAACAAATGCATGACCTGGGACACGAATGGCCCGGTGGTGGCACGCCTCATGCCCCAGTTTGTGGGCTGGGTGAAGCCCGACAAGGCCGCCCCCACCCCGCCCGCCGCCGACAATGGCGGCAATGACTGACGCCACCTTTCCCCTGCTGCCACTGCCCCGGGCCACCACCGCCAAGCCCGCTGCCGACACACCCATCGCCTACCCAGGCCGGGTGCTGTCCATCATCCCGCCGATGACGCAGCTCAACACACCCTACCCGTCCACCGCCTACCTCACCGGTTTTTTGCGCGCGCAAGGGGTGCAAGCCACCCAAACCGACCTGGCCCTGGCCACGGTGCTGCGCCTGCTGAGCGCCGACGGGCTGACCCAGGTGAAAGCCGCGGCGCAAGCCTTGCCCGCCCAACAACGCAGCGCCCAGGTGCAGCACTTTCTGGCCGAGTTCAGCGGCTACCACGCCACCGTGGAACGGGTGGTGGCCTTTTTGCAGGGGCGCGACAGCACCCTGGCCCACCGAATTGCCAACCGCAGCCTGCTGCCCGAGGGCAAGTGGTTTGCCACGCTCGACCAGCACCCCGACGACGGCAGCGGCGACCCGCTGGGCTGGGCCTTTGGTGCCCTGGGCCTGCACGACCGCGCCCGCCACCTGGCCACGCTGTACCTGAACGACCTGGCCGACGTGCTGAAAGACGCGGTGGACGCGCGCTTCGAGTTCGTGCGCTACGCCGAAAAGCTGGCCGCCGCCCAGGCCAGCTTCGAGCCGCTGGCCCAGGCGCTGGCGGCCACACCCAATGTGATCGACGACATCCTGATTTCTGAAACAAAACAGGCCCTGGCGCTTGCTGGTATTGGGGTTTCAGCTACACATTCCAGTGGCATGGTGGCGCCTGATGTGGTGCTGCTGTCCGTCCCCTTCCCAGGGGCGGTGTACGCGGCGTTTCGCATTGCGCAGTGCATCAAGGCGCTGAACCCGGCCACCGTCACGGTGCTGGGCGGCGGTTATGTGAACACCGAGCTGCGCGAACTGGCCGAGCCCCGGGTGTTCGACTTCTTCGACTTCGTCACCATCGACAGCGGCGAGCGCCCCCTGCTGGCCCTGCTGGACCACCTGGGCGGGCGGCGCGGCCGCGAACAACTGGTACGCACTTTCTGCCGCGCCCCCGACGGCAGCGTGGTCTACGTGAAGGGCACCGAGCCCGATGTGCCTTTCGAACAGGTGGGCACCCCCACCTGGGACGGCCTGCCGCTGGGCAGCTACCTGAGCCTGCTCGACATGCTCAACCCCATGAACCGGCTTTGGAGCGACGGCCGCTGGAACAAACTCACCGTGGCCCACGGCTGCTACTGGAAGAAGTGCAGCTTTTGCGACGTGGGGCTGGACTACATCGGCCGCTACGAAACGGCAGCGGCCACCACGTTGGTGGACCGCATTGAAAAAATCGTGGCAGAAACCGGGCAAACCGGCTTTCACTTCGTGGACGAGGCCGCGCCGCCCAAGGTGCTGAAAGCGCTGGCCGAAGAGCTGATTCGCCGCAACGTGGGCATCAGCTGGTGGGGCAACATAAGGTTTGAAAAAAGCTTCACGCCCGAGCTGTGCGAGCTGCTGGCCGACAGCGGCTGCATCGCCATTTCGGGCGGGCTGGAGGTGGCGTCAGACCGGCTGCTGAAGCTCATGAAAAAAGGCGTGGACGTGGCCCAGGTGGCCCGCGTCACCCGTGCCTTCACCGACGCGGGCGTGCTGGTGCACGCCTACCTGATGTACGGCTTTCCCACCCAAACGGTGCAAGACACGGTGGACGCGCTGGAGTACGTGCGCCAGTTGTTTGAAAACGGCTGTATCCAAAGCGGCTTTTGGCACCGCTTCACCTGCACCGTGCATTCGCCCGTGGGGCTGAACCCGGCGGAATACGGCATTCGCCTCACGCCCCTGCCCGCGCCGCCCAACGGGCCCAGCGGCCAGCCGCTGACGTTTGCCCGCAACGACGTGGGCTTCACCGACCCCACTGGCGTGGACCACGACACCCTGGGCGCGGGCCTGAAAAAAGCCATTTACAACTACAGGCACGGCATGTGCCAGGAAGACGACGTGCGCCGCTTCTTCAGCCTGAAAGTGCCCAAAGCCACCGTGAAGCGCGACTTTGTGGCACGGGCGCTGGGCGCCTGACAACGCTGGGGCTTCAAGCCCCGCTCACCGGTACTGCGCAGCGGTGATGAATTGGCCGAAGGTTTCGCACCACACAATGACCGCCTTGTAGTGGGCGGGATCGATGGACGCGGGCAAGGGCACCGTGAAGTTGTCGAAGGTTTTCACATCGCCCACCCGCACCATGCGGGCTTTGAGGCGTTTGAAGTCCGCTTCCGTTTCAACGAATTCAGGCGACAGGTACAGCTTGTAATCGGGCCCGGGCGCCACCGATCCCTGCAATGCAATGCCGCTGATGCCGACGATCACCCGGCCCTCGCCCCAGTGCAGCGCATCGCTGTCTTTCAGGTCACGGCGAAATGTGCCCTCGAACCGCTGCGAGCTGGCCACCGCGCTCAGCTCACTGGCGGTGGGCGGTGGCGGCGCGGTCAGGATGGGCAGCCAGTAAATGCCCAGCGCGAAACCCAAGGCGACGGCAGCGCCGTGCGAAATGGCCAGCAACACGTGTTTCATGGTGGTTGGTTTGCGGGGCCCGGCCCCGCATGGGAATGGCAATGGGGAACGGCCAGCCCGCGGTTCGCACGGGCCGCCCAAAGTCACTGCTGTTTGGAGCCCTCGCCCAACCGACGGCCCAGCGACACGGCGTAGGGCGCAGCCCGCGCGGGCAACATGGGGTCTGCCGATGCCACCACCCCTTTGGGCATCACCATGGGGTTGAAGGTTGTGTTCAAACACGCACCACCGCCGTCTTCGGCCACAGAGGTCACTTTGAGAAGGCCCAGGTTGACCTTCTTGCGCCCCTCGGGCAGCGGTGTGGTGGCGCTGTCGATTTTGTCGCCTGCCTGCGCCAGTTCCACGTTGAAATGAAAGGCCACTTTGCCGTCTTTGACGCGTTGGCGCAGGTCGTCAAACAAGAAACTCGGCCCTTTGGCCTTTGCTTCGTCGTCGCTCAGGCCCTGCACACCCGCCACCGGCTCAAAAAGCCACTTGCCGAACTGCGTGGCACCCGCGGCGTTGGTGAACCCGAAGCCGTGCACCCCCCAGTAGTTCAAGCTGGCGAAGCTGGCGGGCACGGGCTGCGAGGCCAGGTGTTTGGGCAACAGCAGCACTTCGGGATTGGCATCGTTGAAGGCCTTGACCTTGGCGGGGTCGGCCATCTTGGTGGTGGGGTCGGGCTGGCGCGAGGCCAGCAAAGCCAAGAACTGCCCTGGCGATGACGCCCCAAACACGGGGGCAGAAATGTTGCCCATCATCCATTGCTCGCCGTTGGGCATGTCGAACTGCAAGGCGAGGTTGCGCTGGGTTTTGGCGTTGTCGGGTGCCTTGGGGTTGGCCCCGCCCACCGAGAAGCGCACCACCACCGGCACCGGCTTGCCACTGAACGCAGACGCCACAGACAAGGCCCGCGCATCCGCAGACCCCACAAACTCACCCGTGGCACAAATGCCTTTGGCCCCTGAACGCCGGGCGCCTTCAAACTTCCCGAAGGTGGCTTCGAATTGGTTGATGAACGCGTTGGGGTCGATCGGCGGCATGGCGGTTTGCGCCTGCGCCGTGAGGGCAAATGCGGCCAGGCCAACAGCCGAGGCGCAAACGGTTTTTGAAAAGTGATGCACAGAATTTCTCCGGTTTCAGACGACCAAGGGGGTGATGCGCTGCGGGCAAGGGCTTCGCCTGGCCCGCAGTGCTCGGTAGTACGTCTCAGGCCTGCAAAAAGTTACAGGTCTGCCGGTGAAAGGGTGTGTGCTTCACACCTTCTGCTCTGGTTGGGTCGGGCAGCCTGGTGTCAAACCTCGGTGACGAATTGGTCACGCGGGCGGCGCACCTTGGTCAGGCTGGCCAGCCAGTCTTTGTCGGCCAAACGGTAGCCCAAGGGCAGGATGGCCACGCTGCGCAGGCCACGGGCGCGCAGGTCCAGGATTTCGTCCAGCGCCTTGGGGTCAAAACCTTCCATGGGCGTGCTGTCCACCCCTTCAAACGCAGCAGCCATCAGTGCCGCCGACAAGCCGATGTAGGCCTGACGGGCGGCGTGCTGGAAGTTCACCTCGGCGTCGCGCTGGGGGTAGCTGGACAGCAGCATCTGCCGGTAGTTTTCCCAGCCCTCGTTTTTGAACCCGCGCACGGTGTTGGTCAGGTCGAACATGTGGTTGATGCGCTCGGCCGTGTAGTTGTCCCAGGCGGCAAACACCAGCAGGTGCGAGCCATCGGTGATTTGCGCCTGGTTCCAGGCAATGGGCTTGATGCGCTCGCGCACCTCTTTGCTGGTGACCACCACCACCTCAAACGGCTGCAAGCCGCTGGAGGTGGGGGCCAGGCGCGCGGCTTCGAGGATGCGCTCGACCGCACCGGCGGGCACCGGCTTGCTCGGGTCCATGGCTTTGGTGGCGTAGCGCCATTGCAGTTGCTCGATCAGGGGGTTGGTTTGCGTCATGTGGGGTTGACCTGCTAAGGCCGATGGGTAATGAAGGCGCCGACTTTAGGCCAGCTTTCGCTGCACCACCGTGCGCGGCCCAAAAACCGCACGGCACCGCTGGCCATGGGCCAGGGCGGCTCGGCGTCAGGTGCAGCAAGCGGTGGCAGGCAGCACCGCCATCACCCCACCGGCGGCCAGCAGCATGGCCACCAGCCCGGCGGTCACCAGCAGCCCGTAACGCACACCACCGCTGAAAAGCGCCAGCACGGTTTTCGCCACCACGCTGGCGGCCAGCGCGGCCACCATGCCCCAGCTGGCCACGCGCAAATCCATGCCGCCAGCGGCACTCACCTGCGCAATGCTGGCCGCTGCCGCGTGGATTTCGGCCAGCGCCACCAGCACGGCGGCCACCAGCACACCGGTGTCGCCGTACAACTGGCGCAGCCAGGCCGCCACCAGCGACACACCGGCAATCAACGCGGCCAGGGCCAGCGCGTGTGACAGCTTGAATGCGGGGGCTGCATCGGCGCCATGGCTGGGCTCTTCGTGCCCATCGGCCCGCCACAGGCACGCGGCGGCCACGGCCACCAGGCCCAACACACCGCCCAGCAGCGGCCACTTGAGCGCGTTCAGCAATTCGGGCGATGCCGCGCCGATGACCGCACCAAACAACAGCAGCGACGCGATGTTGGCCAACAAGGCTGCAGCAGCAGCCGGGGCCACCATGCGCGGGTCGGTGCGGGCGCGGTGGCCCATGCCCGCCACCGTGGCGGTGGACGACGCAAACCCCGAAAAGAACCCCGCAATGGGCAAACCCCAGCGCGCGCCCACCGCACGCAGGGCCACGTGCCCCAACATGCCCACCGCCATGACCAGCACCACGATGCGCCACAGCGTGTAGGGTTTCAGCACGCCCCACGGGTCCAGCGCGCCCTGGGGCAACAGGGGCATGACCACCAGCGCAGCGGCGGCCAGCATCAGCGCGTCTTGCAGCTCGCGCTCGCTCACCAGCTCTTGGCTGAAGCGTTTGAGGGGCTGCTTGGCGTACAGCAAACTGGCACACACCACCCCCACGGCCACCGCCATGTGGGGGTCTTTGAAGGCCAAGGCGCCCAGCACCAGCGACACCAGCAGCGCCACTTCGCCGGTCAGGCCACGGTCCTGGTCGGCGGTTTTCAAATAGCCGCTGACCGTGAGTGCGCCCACCAGGGCCATGCACACGGCGAAAGCGGCCAACCCCAGCCCCCAGGTGACAAAACCCAGCACCGCCACCAGCGCGTGGGTGCGGGTGCCCGCAATTTCGCTGTCGTTGCCGTGGCGGCGCTCGCGGATCACGCCGTTGAGCAACCCCAGGCCCAGGGCCGCCAGAAAACTGGTGAGGGTTTCGCTCCAGGCCATGGCAGGTAGTTAACCAGCCAAACCGGCAAACACGTTTTGCACGTCCTCGTTGGCGTCCATGGCGGCCAGGAAGCTTTCCACCTCTTCCAGCTGCTCGGCGTTCAGGCTGCCGGGGTCGATGGGGTTTTTGGGGCGGTAGCCCAGTTTGGCCGACAGCACGGTGAAGCCCTGCGCAGGCAAGGCACGGCTGACCAGGTCAAGGTCGGCGTAATCGGTGAGAAACACCACAACACCGTCTTCGTCGGGCGGCTCCACGTCCTGGGCACCGGCCTCGATGGCGGCCATGTCGGCGTCGGCACCGGCGGCGGTGGGCTCGGCTTCGATGATGCCCACGTGGTCAAAGTCCCACGACACCGAGCCCGAGGTACCCAGCTGGCCCTTGCGGAACAGCACCCGCATGTCGGACGCGGCGCGGTTCACGTTGTCGGTCAGGCACTCCACCATCACGGGCACGCGGTGGGGGGCATAACCCTCGTAAATGACGTGTTCGAAGTGCACCGCCTCGCCCGTGAGGCCCGCGCCTTTTTTGATAGCGCGCTCCAGCGTTTCTTTGGGCATGGACACCTTGCGGGCCTGCTCCACCACCAGCCGCAAGCGGGCGTTGGCCGCCGGGTCGGCCCCGTGGCGGGCGGCAATCATGATGTCTTTGGCCAGTTTGCCGAACAAGCGGCCTTTGGCGTTGGCCGCCACGTCTTTGTGCTTGGCTTTCCACTGTGCGCCCATGGCAGTTCCTTTTTGTTGTGCGGTGTCGGCTTTTGGGCCGGGAATCGGAGGCAGGCAGTTTAGTGGCCTCGCGCCAGCACCGCCCACGCACAAACCTTGATCCACCGCAACCCGGCTGACACGGCCCCGCCACCTGGCTGGTCTACAGTGACAGACGTGCCGCGCAGTGGCGTGGCACACCCCATTTCCCCCTAGAAAGACACGGCATGAAATCCATTGCGCTCGACAAAGCCGTGGCCATGATCCCCGACGGGGCCAGCCTGATGATTGGCGGCTTCATGGGCGTGGGCACACCCGAACCCATCATTGACGAACTGGTGCGCCAGGGCAAACGCGGTCTCACCGTCATCGCCAACGACACCGCCATGCCCGGCGTGGGCATTGGCAAACTCATCACCGCCGGCTGCGTGACCAAGGTGGTGGCCAGCCACATCGGGCTGAACCCCGAAACCCAGCAAAAAATGATTGCCGGTGACATTGAAGTGACGCTGGTGCCCCAGGGCAGCCTGGCCGAACGCGTGCGCGCCGGGGGCCACGGGCTGGGCGGCATCCTCACCCCCACTGGCGTGGGCACGCTGGCGGCCGAGGGCAAACGCACCATCGAGGTGGACGGCAAACTGTTTTTGCTGGAGCTGCCCATCAAGGCCGACTTTGCCCTCATCAACGCCAAAGACGCCGACTACACCGGCAACCTGGCCTACGCACTGACCGCGCGCAATTTCAACCCCCTGATGGCCATGGCGGCCCAGTGCGTCATCGTGCGGGCTGAAAACATCGTGCCCGTGGGCGTGATCCCGCCCGACCACGTGATGACACCCGCCCCCGTGGTGGACTACATCATTGCCCACTGACCGAGCCGGAGCTGCACCCCATGGACGCACAAAACCTCATCGCCCGCCGCATTGCACAAGAGCTGAAAAGCGGCATGCTCGTCAACCTGGGCATTGGCATTCCCACCATGGTGGCCAACCACCTGCCCACCGGCGTGCACGTGTACTTTCAGTCCGAAAACGGGCTGATGGGCACCGGCCCCGTGCCCGAGCGCGGCCTGAACCACCCCGACCTGACCGACGCCGGTGGCCGCCCCGTGACGGCGCTGCCCGGCGCCTGCACCTTTGACAGCGCGCTGTCGTTCGGCCTGATACGCGGCGGCCACCTCGACATGACCGTGCTGGGCGGCCTGCAAGTCAGCCAGCAAGGGCTGCTGGCCAACTGGATGATCCCCGGCAAGATGGTGCCCGGCATGGGCGGCGCCATGGACCTGGTGACCGGTGCCAAACGCGTGGTGGTGGCCATGCAACACACCGCCAAGGGCCAGAGCAAGGTGGTGAAAGAAGTCAGCCTGCCGCTGACCTCGGTGCGCCCCATCGACCTGCTGGTGACCGAGCTGGCCGTCATCGCCTTCCCCAACGGCCAGGCCACGCTGATGGAAACCGCCCCCGGCGTGTCGGTGGCTCAGGTGCTGGCCGCCACAGAGGCCGAACTGGCCGTGTCGCCCGACGTGAAGCCCATGGCCCTCTGAGGGTTGCCCTGAGGGCTGGACCCCCGCGGCCAACCCTAGAATTGGGCATGTCTTTGCCCCCCTCCCCCCCTTCCGCGTCGGCACCCGACGCCCACTTCCCCGACACCCTGGTGCTGACCCCGGGGCTGTCGGCAGACACCCACGCCCTGTTGGCCGGGGATTTGGGCGACCCCAGCTACCGCATCGACTCGTTTGCCGAAAGCCTGGACCTGATGCGCCGCGTGGCCCAGTCACACCAGGCCGCCACGCTGGTGGTGCTCAAACCCGACAGCGAAGTGCCCGAGCCCCTGCTGGCCTTCAGCGCCCGCGTGGCCGAGGTGAGCGAAGACACCCAATCGATGGAAATGGACCTGCCGCTGGGCTCGGCGTTTGTGCCCAAAGGCCTCACGCTGCGCGGCTCGGTGCGGCTGCAAGGCGTGATCGTGACCTTCGAATGCGAAACCCTGGGCAGCCGCCACGGGGCCGACGGCCTGACCGGTGTGCTGGTGGCGCGCATGCCCTTTCGGCTGTACCGGCTGCAACGGCGCGACAGCTTTCGCGTGCCCCTCACGCCTCAATCGGGCGTGTCCATCACGCTCAAGGCCGGGGTGCGGCCGCTGGAAAACATCAAGGCGCTGGACCTGAGCTGTGGCGGCGTGTCGGTGTTGCTACGTGCGCCGCTGGAAGCCGTGCACCAGGGCAAACGGTTTCCACGCGCCACGGTGAAGCTGGGCGTGGGCTCGGGCCGTGAAACCACCCACCAGGTGGACATGCTGGTGCGCCACGTGCGCCTGGCCCCACCCGGGCTGAACCAGCTGCTGGGCGGCAACGTCCCCCCACCCCCATTGAAACCCGCCGCCAAGCCGCTGACCAAACCCGCCGCGGGCACGCCCAATTTCCGCGAAGCGGCCATGGCGGCCGTGGGCGCCTTGCTGCAGCCCGAGCTGCTGCAACTGGGCGTGGAGTTCGAGCACATGCCCACTGCGCTGGAGCGCCAACTGGCGCAACTGGTCAACGAGCTGGGTGTGCGCCTGATGACCCGCGTGAAAGACGAGGACTGAGCCGCCGCAGGGCGGCAGGGCTCAAGCGGCCGAACGCTTGGCCCGCCAGGCCCCAAAAATGGCGATCAGCCCGGGCACAAAAATGAGCGCCCAAATGATCTTGCTCAGGTTGGCCTGCACCCAGGGCAGGTTGCCAAACAAATAACCCGCGCCGCACAGGCCCACCACCCACAACACCGCACCGCCCACGTTGTAGGCGGTGAACTTGCTGCGCGTCATTTCTGCCACGCCCGCCACAAAGGGCGCAAAGGTGCGAATGAAGGGCATGAAGCGGGCAATGACGATGGTGATGCCGCCGTACTTTTCGTAAAACGCGTGTGCCTGGTTGAACGCATCGCGGTTGAAAAACCGCGAGTTCTCCCACTGGAACACCTTGGGGCCGAAGTAACGGCCAATCGTGTAATTGGTCTGGTCGCCCAAAATGGCCGCCACCAGCAGCACCGCCACCGCCACCGGCCAGCTGATGAGCCCCGCGCCCGACAGCGCGCCCACGATGAACAGCAGCGAATCGCCGGGCAAAAACGGCATCACCACCAGCCCGGTTTCCACAAACACAATCAGAAACAGCAGCGCGTACACCCACGCGCCATAGGCCTGCACAAACGCGGCCAGGTGTTTGTCCACGTGCAGGATGAAGTCGATCAAAAAGGCAGCAAGTTCCATGGTGGGCATTATCCGGGGCCGCCGTGACAGGACCGGCGCAACCCGCTCCCTACAATCGAGCGGGTGACCCCAGACACCGCCCAGCCCACCCCCGCCGCCCGCCAACCCCAGCGCCCCATCCGCGAACTGCCCGACACGCTCATCAGCCAGATTGCGGCCGGTGAGGTGGTGGAGCGACCCGCCTCGGTGGTGCGCGAGCTGGTGGACAACGCGCTGGACGCCGGGGCCACACAGGTCACCGTGCGCCTGCTGGCCGGTGGCGTGCGGCTGATTGCGGTGGAGGACGACGGCTGCGGCATCGCCCCCGACGACCTGCCCCTGGCCCTGAAGCGCCACGCCACCAGCAAAATCACCAACCTGACCGAGCTGGAAGCCGTGGGCACCATGGGCTTTCGTGGCGAGGCGCTGGCCGCCATCAACGCCATTGCCGACGTGGCCGTGCTCAGCCGCTCGCCCCAGGCGGGCGCCGACCACGGCTGGCTGCTGCAAGGCAACACCGGCGAGCTGCGGCCCGTGGCGCGCACGCAAGGCACCTCGGTCGAGGTGCGCGAGCTGTTTTACGCCACACCCGCCCGCCGCAAATTTTTAAAAACCGACGCCACCGAACTGGCCCACTGCGTGGAAGCCGTGCGCCGCCACGCCCTCACCCGGCCCGACGTGGGTTTTGCCATCTGGCACGAAGGCAAGCTGGTGGAACAGTGGCGCGCCCAAGGCCACGACATGGCCGCCCTGGACCGCCGCCTGGCCGATGTGCTGGGGCCTGAGTTTCTGGCCCACAGCGTGGCCGTGGACTGGCGCAGCAACTGGACGCCCCCTGCCGACAACGACACCGGCGCCACCCCGCCCCCCGCCCTGCGCGTGTGGGGC
>JBASFL010000137.1:0-7585 GCA_049653005.1 Burkholderiaceae bacterium
GCCCAGGCCATTGACCTGGGCGCGGCCCTCGACCGGGCGCTGTACCTGCTGGAGCCCGAAAGCACGCGCCGCCAGGTGGCCATCACGCGGGACACCCCGCCGGGCGTGGCGGTGTGGGCCGACCCCGTGGCGCTGGACCAGATCGTGCACAACCTGCTGATGAACGCCCTGCAAGCGCTGGAGCGGGTGCCGTCCACCGAACGCTCGCTGCGGCTGGTGGCCACGCGGCACGCGGGCGAGGCCCGGCTGCAAGTGATTGACAGCGGCCCGGGCATTGCCCCCGACGACCTGGCCCGTCTGTTCGAGCCGTTTTTCTCCACCCGGGAGGGCGGGCTGGGCTTGGGCCTGAGCCTGAGCGAATCGCTGGCCCACGGCATGGGCGGGCGGCTGACGGCCGCCGCACACACCCCCCGGGGCGCGGTGTTCACCCTGGCGTTGCCCACGGGGCCACAACCCGTTTGAACCCTTCAAGCCCCATGCACACCCCGCCCCCCACGCCGCCCCTGACCGACGCCGGTGCGCCCCTGTCACCGCTCATCCACCTGCTGGACGACGATGCCGCCGTGCGCGACAGCCTGGCCCTGCTGCTGAGCACCGTGGGGCTGCGCGTGCAAACCTGGGCCGACCCCCAAACCTTTCTGGACCGCTTTGCCCGCGACAGCATCGGCGCCATCGTGCTGGACGTGCGCATGCCCGGCATCAGCGGGCTGACGGTGCTCGACACCCTGGTGGCGCAGGGGGTGGACCAGCCGGTGATTTTGCTCACCGGGCATGGCACGGTGGACATGTGCCGCCGCGCGTTCAAGGCCGGGGCCGCCGAGTTTCTGGAAAAACCGGTGAACGACGAAGCGTTGATCGAGGCGCTGCAACAGGCCATCCGGCAACACGTGAAATCGCGCGAGCGCAACGCCACCAACCGCCAGGCGCGTGAGCGCTATGCCCAGCTGTCGGAACGCGAACGCGAGGTGCTGGGCCTGATCGTGGCGGGCCTGACCAACAAGGAAATCGGGCGGGCCCTTGACCTCTCGCCCCGCACGGTGGAAACCCACCGCGCCAACCTGTTTGCCAACCTGTTTGCCAAGCTGCAGGCCGAATCGCTGGCGCAGCTCATCCGGCACTACGCCTTGCTGGTGGATGAAAACCCCGCTCCGTAGTTCTACGGAGGTGCGCGCGTAGCCGCCCGAATGGCGGGAAAAGCGGCCGGTTTTTACAGTTCTCCCACGGTCACACACACCGTTTCAACCACAGGAGAACACCATGCACATTGCCTTCAAAACCCCCGTTCTGGCCCTCACACTGGCCGCTTCTCTGGCCAGCGCACAGGCCGTGCGCACCGAGAAAAACATGTCTCTGGAACTGGCCAACCAAATTGCCAGCGCCACCGTGGCCGCCTGCACCGCCGGGGGCTACAACGTGTCGGCCGCCGTGGTGGACCGCGCGGGCACCCTGCGCGCCCTGCAACGCGCCGACAACGCGGGCCCCCACACCGTGGCCGCCGCACAGGGCAAGGCCTACACCTCGGCATCGGCCAAAAACACCACGCTGGCCATGCTGGACAACGTGCAAAAAAACCCCGCTGCGGCCACGTTGGTGCACATCCCCGGCTTCCTGATCGTGGGCGGTGGCGTGCCCGTGAAGGTGGGCAACGAGGTGATTGGCGCCGTGGGCGTGGGCGGTGCGCCCGGTGGCCACCTGGACGAACAGTGCGCCATGGCCGCCCTGGAAAAGGTCAAAGACCAGCTGAAGTAAGCCCCCTTCACCGCCCCACACGCCAGGAGCCGCCATGAACCGTTGTGACACGCGCCGCGCCTTCATCACGGCCGCGCTGTGCGCTGGGCTGGGGGCTTCGGCCCTGGCCCAAACCGCCCCATCGGCCAGCGAACTGGCCCGCTACCAGGGCCTGCACGCCGCAGCGGCCACGGGCGATGTGGCCCGGCTGCGCCAAGCCATCCAAAGCGGGGCCGCGTTGAACGCCCGCGACGGCCATGGCCGCACAGCCCTGCACGTGGCGGCTTTTGCTCGGCAACGCGAGGCCTTGCGCGTGTTGGCCGGTGCGGGCGCCGATCTGAACCTGCTGGAAAACGACCGCTATGACGCGGTGACCATTGCCTCGGTGGCCGACGACGAGACCACACTGGCAGTGCTGCTGTCGCTGGGCGCCAGCGCCCGGCAAACCACCAGCCGCTACGACGGCACGGCCCTGATTGCCGCCGCGCACCTGGGGCACGACGGTGTGGTGCGCCAACTGATAGCCGCCGGTGCGCCGCTGGACCATGTGAACAACCTGCACTGGACCGCCGCCATCGAGGCCGTGGTGCTGGGCGACGGCGGGCCGCGCCACCAGGCCACCCTACAAGCCTTGGTGCACGCGGGGGCCAACCTGGCGCTGGCCGACCGGCAGGGCCAAACGCCCCTGCAACTGGCCCGCAGCCGGGGCTTCACCGCGATGGTGAAGCTGCTGGAGGCCGCCGGGGCACGGTAAGCCCTGGCAAAAGGAAAAAGGGAAAAGGGCTCAGCCCAGGGTCACGCGCGCAAACTTGCGCTTGCCCACCTGCACCACGTAGGTGCCAGCCTCCAGCTTCAGCCCCTTGTCGGACACCACACTGGAGTCCACCCGCACGCCACCACCTTCAACCAGGCGACCGGCTTCGGTGGTAGACGGTGCCAGGCCCGCGGCCTTCAGCAACGCACCAATGCCCAGCGGCGCACCTGTCAGAGACACTTCCGGAATTTCATCAGGCACACCGCCTTTGCTGCGGTTGACAAAGTCCTGCTCGGCCGCGTCGGCCGCGGCCGCGCTGTGGAAGCGGGCGGTGATTTCTTTGGCCAGCGCCACCTTGGCGTCTTTGGGGTTGCGGCCGGCGGCCACTTCCGCCTTCAGGGCGGCAATCTGTGCCTCGGACTGGAAGCTCAGCAGCGTGTACCAGTCCCACATCAGGGTGTCGCTGATGGACAGCACCTTGGCGAACATGCTGTTGGCCTCTTCGGTGATGCCGATGTAGTTGTTTTTGGACTTGGACATCTTGTCCACGCCGTCCAGCCCCACCAGCAGCGGCATGGTCAGGATGCACTGTGGCTCCTGGCCGTATTCGCTTTGCAGGTGGCGGCCCATCAGCAGGTTGAACTTCTGGTCGGTGCCGCCCAGCTCCAGATCGCTTTTCAGCGCCACCGAGTCGTAGCCCTGCATAAGCGGGTACAGAAACTCGTGCACGCTGATGGGCGTGCCCGCGTGAAAGCGGTCGTGAAAGTCGTTGCGCTCCATCATGCGCGCCACGGTGTACTTGGCGGCCAGCTGGATCATGCCCATGCTCCCCAGCGGCAGGCTCCACTCGCTGTTGTAGCGAATTTCGGTTTTGGCCGGGTCCAGCACCAGGCTGGCCTGTTTGTAATAGGTTTCGGCGTTGGCCTTGATCTGCTCAGGCGTCAGCGGTGGGCGGGTGCTGTTGCGGCCGGACGGGTCGCCAATCAGGCTGGTGAAGTCGCCAATCAGGAAAATCACCTGGTGCCCCAGGTTCTGCAACTGGCGCATTTTGTTCAGCACCACGGTGTGGCCGATGTGGATGTCGGGCGCGGTGGGGTCCAGGCCCAACTTGATGCGCAGCGGTTGGCCGGTGGCCTCACTTTTCACCAACTTTTTTTGCCAGTCGGCCTGGGGAATCAGCTCTTCACACCCCCGCAGGGTCACGGCCATGGCCTCTTGCACCGCATCGCTCACGCTGGCAGTGGACGGTTGACCGTGGGTGGCATCGGGTTGGGCGTCAGGGGCCGCGTTCAGAGGCTGATTCATAAGGGTTTTCTCAGATGCCAGCCGCAAGGCCGGGGCTATACTTTGGGGTTGTTTTGGCGGCCAATTTTAGGCGGTCAAAGTGCCTGAAGCGCTCCGCGCACGGCTCCCCCCTTGCACATTGTCTTGTCCGGCCTCACCCAGGCGGGGCTTGCCTCTGACACCCTGGTTTTCACACATGGTTCCATTCCTGTCAGCGCTTTCGCAATCGGCGGCAGCGGCACTGAAAGCCCACCCCCGCCGCGTGGTTGCCGCGTTGGGTGCCCTTTTGCTGGGCACCGGCGTCACCGCCTTCGGCATTGCCCCTCTGGCGCCCGACGCCGCCGACTTGCCCGTGCGTCAAATCCTGCAAGCGGTGGAATTGGACGCCGCCCCCACCACCGCCTGGGCCGATCTGCCGCTGAGCGTCACCGACGCCCTTGTGCTCTACCGGCACGACCACACCCGCCGCGACGACACCGTGGGCTCGCTGCTGCAGCGCCTGGGTGTGAACGACCCCAAGGCCACCGCGTTTTTGCGCACCGCCCCCCAAACCCGCGGCCTGCTGGCCGGCCGTGCGGGCAAGCTGGTCACGGCAGAGACCGATGGCCGCCAAGGCCTGGTGAAGCTCACGTTCAAATGGATCGCGGGCGATGAGGCCCACAGCTTCAACAAACTGGTGGTGGAACGCACCCCTGCCGGGTTCAAAGCCACCGCATCGGTCGGTGCACTGACCGCCGCCACCCGCATGGGCAGCGGCACGGTGTACACCTCGCTGTTCGCCGCCACCGACGCGGCCAACCTGCCCGACCCCGTGGCCAACCAATTGGCCGAAATTTTCAGTGCCGACATCGATTTCCGCCGCGACCTGCGCCGGGGTGACCGCTTCAGCGTCATTTACGAATCTCTCGAAGCCGACGGCGAGCCCATGCGCGTGGGCCGTGTGCTCAGCGCAGAGTTCGTCAACGGCGGCAAAGCCATCCGCAGCCTGTGGTTCCAGGAGCCCGGCGTCAAAGGGGGCTATTACTCGTTTGACGGGCAAAGCAAACGCCGGTCGTTTCTGGCGTCACCGTTGGCGTTTTCGCGCGTCAGCAGCGGCTACGGCATGCGCTTTCACCCCGTCAGCGGCGGTATCAAGCCCCACCTGGGCGTGGACTTTGCCGCCCCCACCGGCACCCCCGTGCGCGCCGTGGGCGATGGCGTGGTGGAGTTTGCAGGCACCCAACGGGGCTATGGCAACCTGGTGGTGCTGAACCACCGGGGCGGCCAGTCCACCGCCTACGCACACCTGAACCGCATCCACGTGCGCAAAGGCCAACGCGTGGAACAAGGTGTGTTGGTGGGTGAAGTGGGCTCCACCGGTGTGTCCACCGGGCCGCACCTGCACTTCGAGTTCCGCGACAACGGCGTGCACAAAGACCCCCTGACCCTGGCCCGCCAAGGCGAAGCAGTGCCCGTGTCGACCAGCTCACGCCCAACCTTCAATGCATTGGCCCAACGCATGTCGGTGGAGCTGACAGCGGCCGCGCAATACACCACCGCCAGCGCGGAGTGACCCGGCACTTCATTGGGTTGATGTCCGGCACCTCGCTCGACGGGGTGGACGGCGTGGTGCTGCAAGAAACCCCCAGCGGTGTGCGCGTGACGCACGCACACCACATGCCCATGCCTGCCGGGTTGCGGACTGACTTTCTGGCACTGAACACACCGGGCCACAACGAGTTGCACACGGCGGCACTGGCCACCAACCAACTGATGCAGTGCCACGCACTGGTGGTCCATGCACTGCTGGCGACGTCCGGTTTGGCAGCATCAAACGTCACCGCGATCGGTGTGCACGGCCAGACCGTGCGCCACCAACCCGGCCCCGTGGGCGCAACGGCCGATCTTCACACTGCCTGGCACGCTTACAGCGTGCAACTGTGCAACCCAGCCCTGCTGGCCGAGCTGTGTGGAATGCCTGTGGTGGCCGACTTTCGCAGCCGTGACATCGCCGCTGGCGGCCAGGGGGCGCCACTGGTACCAGCTTTTCACCGCGCCGTGTTCGGGCAGACCGGGCAATCGGTGGCGGTGGTCAACATCGGTGGTATGGCCAACGCCACGCTGTTGGGTGCCCAAGGCGAGGTGGCAGGCTTCGACACAGGCCCCGGCAATGTCTTGATGGACCTGTGGTGCGAAGCCCACACCGGCCAAAGCTACGACGCCAACGGCACCTGGGCGGCATCGGGGCAATGCCATCTGGCCCTGCTGACCGATTTGCTGGCCGAGCCGTATTTCTCGCAACAAGGCGTGCGCAGCACAGGCCGTGACCTGTTCAACCCACAGTGGCTGGACGCCCAGTTGCAGCCCTACAGCGGTCTGGCACCCGCCGATGTGCAGGCCACCCTGCTGGCATTGACCGCCAGCAGCATTGCCCAGTCTCTGCCCGGTGGGCTGGAGGTTTGTGTGGTGTGTGGCGGGGGCGCATTGAACAGGGCACTGATGGCCGAACTGCAACGCCTGATGGGTCCCACGCCAGTGGTGCCCTCAGACGACAAGGGCATGCCCGCCATGCAGGTGGAGGCTGCCGCGTTCGCGTGGCTGGCCCTGCAAACGTGGCAGGGATTGGCGGGCAATGTGCCCACCGCCACTGGGGCAAAAGGCCCCAGGGTGCTGGGCGCCATCTACCCGGCCTGAGTCAGCCCCGCCAATTGGCGGACGGGGCCCAGCAATCAGGCGCTGAAGCTGGAGCCACAGCCGCAGGTGCTGGTGGCGTTGGGGTTTTTGATGACGAACTGAGCGCCTTCAAGGTCTTCTTTGTAGTCGATCTCGGCACCCACCAGATACTGGTAGCTCATGGCATCGATCAGCAGCGACACGCCGTTCTTGGTCATGGTGGTGTCGTCTTCGTTCACGATTTCATCAAAGGTGAAACCGTACTGAAAACCCGAGCACCCGCCGCCCTGCACAAACACGCGCAGCTTCAAATCGGGGTTGCCTTCTTCGGCAATCAGGTCGGCAACCTTGGCAGCGGCGCTGTCGGTGAACACCAAAGCAGTGGGCATTTCGGTGTGAATTTGTTCGGGAACGGCACTCATGGTGATCTCTCTGCTTAAAACTCAGGTGTTCAAATACTAAATCAAATCGCTCGGGTTTGTGGCCTCACGGGCAATGCCCACAACACCGCCATGCCCACAAAAAAACCGCCCGAAGACGCGAGTCTTGCGGGCGGTTTGGGCAGTTGAAAAAGCGGATTAACGCTTGCTGAACTGCTTGCGGCGGCGTGCGGAACGCAGACCGACCTTTTTACGTTCGACTTCGCGGGCATCCCGCGTCACGAAACCGGCTTGCGACAGCGCTGGCTTGAGCGTGGCGTCGTAATCGATCAGGGCGCGGGTGATGCCGTGGCGCACCGCACCAGCTTGGCCAGACTCACCGCCACCGTGCACATTGACCTGGATGTCGAAAGTTTCGACATGGTTGGTCAGGAACAGGGGTTGACGGGAAATCATGATGGAGGTTTCGCGGCCGAAATACGCCTGAATGTCTTTGCCATTCACGGTGATTTTGCCGGTGCCTTTTTTCAGAAACACACGGGCGACGCTGGATTTGCGACGGCCGGTGCCATTGTTCCATTCACCAATCATCAGACTGCTCCTGTCAGGGCCAGAACTTTGGGCTGCTGCGCGGTGTGGGGGTGCTCGGCACCACCGTAGACCTTGAGCTTCTTGATCATGGCGTAGCCAAGGGGACCCTTGGGCAGCATGCCTTTGACGGCTTTTTCCAGGGCACGGCCAGGGTGTTTGGCTTGCATGTCACGGAAGTTGGTGCCGTAGATGCCAC
>JBASFL010000138.1:0-13615 GCA_049653005.1 Burkholderiaceae bacterium
GCCCAGCACCCCGGCGGCGGCCCCGCCCGCGCCCAGCAGCAGCACACGCGCGCCGCGCAGGGGCACGCCGGCGTTGGCGGTGATGTCGCGCACCAGGCCCACGCCGTCGGTGTTGTCGCCCAGCACCTCGTCGCCGTTGAACGCCAGGGTGTTGCACGCACCGGCCAAGGTGGCCCGTGGGGTGTGGCGGGTGGCGGCGGCAAAGGCCTCGAACTTGAAGGGCACGGTCACGTTGCAGCCCCTGACGCCTTGTTGGCGCAGCGCGGCCAGGGTGGCGGCAAAGCCGTCGAGCGGGGTGAGTTGTTTGCCGTAGGCCAATGCCTGGCCGGTGAGTTCGGCAAAGCGGGCGTGTATCCAGGGCGAACGGCTGTGTTCGATGGGGTTGCCCATCACGAGGTACCGGTCGGGGGTGTGTGGCGTGTTCATTGCGCAGACAGCGTGGTGTTGAGGGTTTCGTCGCGGGAGAACCGGAAGCGGGACACCACCACGATCTGGTCGGCCCGGCGGCGCATGGCGTCGCTGAAGGCCCCGAAGGTCAGCCCCTGCACGATGGCCTGGGCGCGGCGGTCGAGCACGGGTTTGCCCGAGGGCTGCACCACCTCGGTGGACAACACGCGGCCGGTGTGGTCGAGGGTGATGACCATGGTCAGCTCGCCGTACAGTTTCTGGCCCCCGGCCTCGGGGAAGTGGGTGGTGCCCTGGGTTTCGATTTTGCGGCGCAGCGCGTCGTAATAGATGGCGTACACCTCTTCGCGGGTGGCGGGGCTGATGTAGCGCTTGCGTGGGCGGGCGTTTTCTTCGTTGACGCGTTTTTCAATTTCGGCCAGCAACTGGATGAGCTGCTGGCGCTTTTGCTCGCGTTCGCGCTCGGCGGGCGTGAAGGCGGGGGTTTGCGGCTGGGGCGGGGCCAGGGTGGCGAGCTGCTTTTTGAGTTGGGCCAGCAGTTGTGCCTGCTGGGCTTTCAGGGTTTCCAGCCGTTGTTCGTCGGGCTCGGGCGTGTCGCCCGTGCGCAGCTTGCCGGTGGGGGGCAGGGGCGAGGTGGCCCGGCCTCGTGCCGCTTCACCGCCCCCGGCCAGCGAGGCCTGGGCAATGGCCTGGGCTTTGTCGGGGCGCTCGTTGCTTTTGGCGTTGACCAGAATCACCTCAAGCGGCGTGTCCTGGAACACGCGGTTGAAGGCCTCGGGGTTGACGAAACGCACGCTCAGCAGCACCGCGTGCACGCCCACCGACACGGCCAGCGCCCAGTGCAGGGTGGTCAGCCCGCTCAAGGACAGGGGCAGACCAGGCAGCGAAGGCAGGCGCAGGCGGGGCACGGTGGGGTGGGCGGTCAGTCGGCGGCGGCGGGTGGGGGCGGCGGGGTTTCGTCGCCACCGTCCATGTCCACCGCGATGGCGATGGGGCCGCCCAGCTCGTCATCGTCCCCCGCGTCATCGGTGTCACCGGGGTCTGCGGTGGCGCTGGCCTGGGCGTCCAGCCGCTCGACCACGGTGCCGCCAATGTCCAGGCTGATGTCGTCCACCGCGCCCAGCTTTACCCGCACGCGGGCGTTGCGCGGCAGGCCGTCGGCGCCCATCACGGCCAGCACCAGGGGCAGCGTGTCGGCGCGCACCACGCCGTCCTTGATGACGGCGCCTTCAATCTCGGTGATGCCCGCTTGGGCCAGGTGCTTCAGCGTCCAGTAGCGCTCCATGCCGTTCTGGAACTGGTTGTAGGCGCTGTAGGCCGCGTCAAACCCGCTGATGATGGAAAACAGCGCCGCGTCTTTGGGCTTGAACGGGGCTTGCAAGGCGGCCAGGTTGCCGTGGCGCGCGCAAGCAATGATTTGCCACTGGTTCACCAGGTCGGTGTAGCGGCGCAGGGGCGAGGTGCTCCAGGCGTAGCACTTCACGCCTATGCCGGCGTGGGGCTGGGCCTTGGTGCCCATGCGCACTTTCACGCCCGGGGCCAGGCTGGCCTGGCTGCGGTAAATGCCGGGCACGCCGCTGTCGGCCAGCAGCTGGCCCCAGGTGCTGTTGGCCACGATCATGGCCTCGGCCACGATGAGGTCCAGCGGTGAGCCCCGGCGGCGGGTGCCGATGAGCACGGTTTCGTCGCCACGCGGACCGTCGGCAGACGGGCTGCCATCCGTGGTTTGGCCGTTTTCGGGGTCAGAGGGCACCGCCAGCTTGAAGGTGTAGTCGGGGCGGTTGAAGTTTTCGGGCTTGCCGCGCACCACCTCGCGCTGGGCCTTCAGGTGTTTGGCCAGTTTGTGCAGGAAGCGCAGCTCGTGCGCCCAGGTCAGGGCAATGTGGCCGCCTTCGGTTTCAAGCGTTTCAGTGCCGTGGCGCTTGCCTGTATTGGTTTCTTCACTGTTGAAAAAATCATCGGTCAACACATCGTCCAGCTGGTCGTGGCGCAGGTTGGCGGCGATGGGCACGCGCTCGGTCAGCGTGCGGGTGCCGGTGAACGCAAAGGTGGCTTCGTCCACCGTCACGTACAGCGACAGGGCGGGGCAGTCGCGCCCTTCTTGCAGCGTGTAGGTCTGCACCACCTCGTCGGGCAGCATGGTGACCTTGTGGCCGGGCATGTAAACGGTGCTCAGCCGGTGGCGGGCCACCTGGTCGATGGCGCTGTCGGGGGTGATGGCCAGGCCCGGAGCGGCAATGTGAATGCCCAGCGTGACGGTGCCCGTGCCCAGGCCCTGGATGGACAGGGCGTCGTCGATTTCCGTGGTGGCCGAGTCGTCCACCGAAAACGCGCGCACGGTGGCCAGCGGCAGCTCGTCGGTGATGGGCGGGGCCTGCAGCGCCGGGAACCCGGTGCCGCGTGGGAAATGCTCGAACAAAAACCGCTGCCAGTGGAACTGGTAGGCGTTGGCAATGGCCCCCACGGCTTTCAGCATGACCAGCGGCGCGGTGTGCGTTTGTTTGGCGGCCTCGACCACGGCCTTGTATTCGGGCGCGTTTTTGTCGGGCTTGAATAAAATTTTGTACAGCTGCTCGCGCACCGGGGCGGGGCACTGGCCGCTGGCCAGTTCCTGCGTCCACTGGTCAATTTGCGCTTGCACGGCCTTTTTCTTTTCGATGGCTGCCAGGGCCTGCTGAATCTGTTCCTGCGGGGCTTTGCGAAAGCGCCCTTTGCCCGCGCGGCGGAAGTAGTGGGGGGCTTCAAACAAGGCCAGCAGCATGGCCACCTGTTCGTCCAGCGGGGCGCTGGCCGAGAAATAGTCGCGCGCCAGGTCGGCAAAGCCGAACTCGTCTTCCGGCGCAAATTCCCAGGCCATTTCCAGCTCGATGTCGGGCACTTTGGCCTGGGCGGCGGCGATCAGTGCGGCGGGCTGGGGCTTTTCAAATTTCAGCAAGGCGTTGGCGGCCTTGACTTTCACGCGTTTGCCCGAGTCCAGCTCAACTTGCAACGAGCTTTCCGTTTCGGACAGGATGCGGCCGGTCATGAACTTGCCGGCTTCTTCAAACAGGGCGAACAAAGGGGGGTCTTTCAGTGGGGCGCCGCCACCGGGTTGCCGGGCGGCAAGGGGCTCGGGCGCGAGGCCCGCAGTGTATCGCCGCAGGGGGCGCGGGTCACCCCGGCGGCAGCAGCCCCAGGTGCGCCAGCAGGGCGGGCAGGTGGGTGTCAAAGTCGCTCAGCGCGTGGTCAGAGCCCCGCACCACACGCAGGTCACACGCGGCGTAGCGGGCTTGCATGGTGCGCCAGTCCAGCACCTCGTCGCCGGTGGCGGTCCACACCTGGTAGCGCCTGGGGTGGGTGAGGGGGCCGCAGGCCAGGGCGCGCAGTTCGTCCACAAATTCGGCGCGGAAAAAGAACCGGTCTTGCGGGTTGTGCCAGTGGGTCTGTTCGCCAATGTAGTGGGCCAGGCTGCTGGCCGGGTCGGTGGAGGGGTTGACCAGCACCACCGGGGCCTGCGCGCCGGCGGCCAGCCGCTCGGCCACCCAGGTGGCGTAGAAACCGCCCAGCGAAGACCCCATGACCGCCGTGCCCGCTGCGGGCCAACCGGCCAGGCCCTGGGCCACCAGGGCCATGGCCTCGGCGGGCGAGGGCGGCAGCTGCGGGCACCACCAGGTCACGTCGGGCCGGTGGGCGGCCACCCACGCGGCCATTTTCTGCGCCTTCATGGAGCTGGGCGACGAACGAAAGCCGTGCAGGTACAGCAAGTGCGTGGTGGCGGGCATGGGGCGTGTGGTGTGAACGGGGGCGGGGGTGGGGCATTCGATAATAGGGGCATGCCTGTCGTCATCAACCAGCCCTCTCTGTGGCAACGTGTGTCCCCGTTTTTCCGTGGTTTCGACGGGTTGTTGCTGCTGGCCGTGTTGCTGCTGTGTGCGCTGGGCCTGACCACCATGTATTCCGTGGGGTTTGACCACGGCACCCGCTTTTCAGACCACGCCCGCAACATGGTGATCGCCATGGCTGTGGTGTTTGTGGTGGCGCAGGTGCCCCCCCAGCGGTTGATGACGGTGGCCGTGCCCCTTTACGTGGCCGGCGTGGCCTTGCTGGTGGCGGTGGCGCTGTTTGGCATCACCAAAAAAGGGGCCACGCGGTGGGTGAACGTGGGCGTGGTGATCCAGCCCAGCGAAATCATGAAAATGGCCGTGCCGCTCATGCTGGCCTGGTGGTTTCAGCGTCGCGAGGGCCACTTGCGCCCGCTCGACTTTGCCGTGGCCATCGCCCTGCTGCTGTTGCCGGTGGGGCTGATCATGAAGCAGCCCGACCTGGGCACGGCGCTGTTGGTGATGTCGGCCGGGCTGTTTGTCATTTTCTTTGCGGGCCTGAGCTGGAAACTCATCTTGCCGCCGTTGCTGCTGGGCGGGGTGGGCATTTCATTGCTGGTGGTGTTCAGCGGTGACCTGTGCCAGCCCGATGTGGACTGGTTTGGCCTGCACAACTACCAAAAGCAACGCGTCTGCACCTTGATGGACCCCACCCGCGACCCGCTGGGCAAGGGTTTTCACACCATCCAGGGGATGATCGCCATCGGTTCGGGCGGGGTGTGGGGCAAGGGCTTCATGCAAGGCACCCAAACGCACCTGGAGTTCATTCCCGAGCGCACCACCGATTTCATTTTTGCCGCCTTCTCCGAAGAGTTCGGTCTGGTGGGCGTGTTGGGGTTGATGGCCTGCTTCATCTTCCTGGTGGGCCGGGGCCTGGTGATCGCCATGGAGGCCCCCACGCTGTTCGCGCGCTTGTTGGCCGGGGCCATTTCGCTCATCTTTTTTGTGTATGCCTTTGTGAACATGGGCATGGTCAGCGGCATCTTGCCGGTGGTGGGCGTCCCCCTGCCATTCATCAGTTATGGTGGCACGGCCATGGTCACCTTGGGGCTGGGCGTGGGCATGTTGATGTCCATTGCCAAGGCCAAACGGTTGGTGCAGACATGACGGGTTCAAACATGAGCGGTTCAGCGGTCACCTTTGTGGGCATTGGCAACATGGGTTTTGGCATGGCCGCCCGGCTGTTGGAGCAGGGCTGGCCCGTGCACGTGTGCGACCTGGACGCCCAGCGCTGCGCCGATGCCGCCGCCCTGGGGGCCACCGTGCACGCTACACCCGCCCACGCCGTGAGCGCATTGGGCCCCGATGGCCTGCTGGTGGTGGCCGTGGTCGATGCCCTGCAATGCGAAGCCGTGATGTGGGGCGAGGACGGCGCGGCTGCGGCGCTGCGCCCCGGCCACACCGTCATGTGGTGCCCCACCATCGCGCCCGACACGGTGGAAAGCCTGGCCGCGCGGCTGGCCACGCAAGGGGTGCACAGCATCGACGCGCCCATGTCCGGCGGCCCCGTGCGCGCCCGCGACGGCAGCATGAGCCTGATGGTGGCCTGCCCCGACGCCGTGTTCCAAACCCATGCCCCGGTGCTGGCGGCCTTGTCCCACCAGGTGTTCCGGCTGGGCGAACAGGTGGGCGACGGGGCCCGCACCAAGCTGGTCAACAACCTGCTGGCGGGTATCAACCTGGTGGGCGCCGCCGAAGCGCTGGCCCTGGCCCAGGCCATGGGGCTGGACGCCGGGCGCACGCTGGACGTGATCGAGCGCTCCAGCGGCCACAGCTGGATCGGGTCAGACCGCATGCGCAGGGCCATTGCCGGTGACCTGGCCCCCCGCGCCCACATGACCTTGCTGACCAAAGACACCCGCCTGGCCAACGAGGCGGCTGCCACCGCAGGCTTTGCCGGGCCGCTGGGCGAGCGGGCCGCCGCCGTGTTTCGCCTGGCGTGTGAGGCGGGGTTGTCCGAGCTGGACGACGGTGCTTTGCTTGCGTTTTTGCAGCAACACGGAACCGCCCGGTAAGCGCTGGCGGCATTTTTGGCTTGAAAAATCCCTGCCCGTTGGCGGGGTGGCCATGGGTTTCTACAATGGCCCCATGATTTCACGCGAACCCACCCTCGAACGCTTGGCCACCGCCCACAGCCTGCTGCTGGCGCCCTACGACCTGAACGAAACCCTCCTGAAAAAAGCGCTGGGCGACATCCTGTCGCACGGGGCCGACGACGCGGACCTGTACTTCCAGTACACCCGCAGCGAGGGCTGGAGCCTGGAAGAAGGCATTGTCAAAAGCGGCAGCTTCAGCATCGACCAGGGCGTGGGCGTGCGCGCCGTCAGCGGTGAAAAAACCGCGTTCGCGTACTCCGATGACCTGAGCTGGGCCGCCATCAGCGACGCCGCCCAAACCGTGCGCACCATCGGCGCGCACGGCCAAAGCGCCAAGGTCAAGGTGCCCGCCCGCAAGGTGGGGGCCAAAAAAGTGGCCTTGTCGCGCAGCCTGTACGGCGGGCTGGACCCCATTGCCACCCTCGACAGCACCGCCAAGGTGGCCCTGCTGGAAAAGGTGGAAAAACTCGCCAAAGCCCGTGACCCCCGCGTGTTGCAGGTCATGGCCGGGCTGGCCGCCGAATACGACGTGGTGCTGGTGGCCCGCGCCGATGGCACGCTGGCGGCCGACGTGCGCCCGCTGGTGCGGCTGTCGGTCACCGTGATTGCCGAGCAAAAGGGCCGCCGCGAGGTGGGCTCGTCCGGCGGTGGTGGCCGGTTTGGTTTTGCCTACTTTGACGATGCCATGGTCCACCAGTACGTGAACGAGGCGGTGGACAGCGCGCTGGTCAACCTTGATTCCCGCCCCGCCCCCGCCGGTGAAATGACCGTGGTGCTCGGCCCAGGCTGGCCCGGCGTGTTGCTGCACGAGGCCGTGGGCCACGGGCTGGAAGGCGACTTCAACCGCAAGGGCTCCAGCGCATTTGCAGGCCGCATCGGCCAGCGCGTGGCGGCCAAAGGCGTGACCGTGCTGGACGACGGCACCATAACCGACCGCCGTGGCAGCCTGAACGTGGACGACGAGGGCTGCCCCAGCCAGAAAAACGTGCTGATCGAGGACGGCATTCTGAAAGGCTACATCCAGGACAGCCTCAACGCCCGGCTGATGGGCGTGAAGCCCACCGGCAACGGCCGCCGCGAAAGCTACGCCCACACACCCATGCCGCGCATGACGAACACCTACATGCTTGGCGGTTCGGAAGACCCGCAAGCCATTGTGGCCAGCATCAAAAAAGGCCTGTACGCCACCAACTTCGGTGGCGGGCAGGTGGACATCACCAGCGGCAAGTTCGTGTTCTCCGCCTCCCAGGCGTACTGGGTGGAAAACGGAAAAATCCAGTACCCCGTGAAGGGCGCCACCCTGGTGGGCAGCGGCCCCGAGTCGCTCACACGCATCAGCATGATTGGCAACGACATGAAGCTCGACAGCGGCGTGGGCGTGTGTGGCAAAGAAGGCCAAAGCGTGCCCGTGGGCGTGGGCCAGCCCACGCTGCGCATCGATGGGTTGACGGTGGGTGGCACTGCCTGAAAGTGTTTGTTTTTAAATAAGTTTCGGTATAAATTCATGAAAATGAAAAACGCACCGAAACATGCTTGAACTCAGCCACAACCAAACCCGTCAGTACATTGACGCGGTGGCTGTTTTTGAGGCTTGGGAAGAAGCCACCCGTGAAGCGCAACAGGTGCGTGGTGGCATGTATTGGCACAAAGGCCCCCTGTCCAACCCCGATGCTGCGTACCTGGTCCGCACCAGCCCGGCAGGCAGTGAAACCAGCCTGGGCCCGCGCAGCCCCGCCACCGAAGACGTTTATGCCCGCTTTCAGCAACGGAAGGCAGCTGCCGCCGAGCGGTTGAGCACCTTGCAGGCGAAGCTGGTTGAACACACCCGCATGAACCGCGCGTTGCGCGTTGGCCGCCTGGACCCACTGGTGGTGTCCATCTTGGACCGGTTGCAGGTTTCTGGGTTGGCGGGCTATTTCCGCGTGGTGGACACCCATGCCTTGTATGCGTACGAAGCCGCTGCCGGTGTGCGGGTGGAAGACGGCGCAGTGGCCACCCGCGACATCGATTTGTGGTGGGACGTGCGCCAGCGCATCCGCTTTGCCACACAGCTGGCCCGGGTGGACAGTTCGGTGCTGGGCTTGCTGCAAAAGGTGGACAGAAGTTTTCGGTTGCGCACCCTTCAAAAGTACACCGCTGTCAACCAAGACGGGTTTGAGGTGGACATTTTGCGTCGCGAGCAGCAGCCCGACGATCCCCACCCCATTCGACTCAGCGAGGACGAAGACGACTTTTGGGTCACCCAAGCCCGCAATGCCCATCGGCTGATGGACGCCCTCCCGTTCAGCGCCGTGGTGGTGGCCAGCAACGGCAAGATGGCCCGCATGCACACCCTGCACCCCACAGCGTTTGCCCAGTTCAAACGCTGGCTGGGTGGGTTGGCCGACCGCGACCCTTTGAAACGCAGGCGCGATGTGTTGCAGGCCGATGTGGTGGAGCACCTCGTCAAAGGGTACCTGCCGCCTGTTTGAAAAGCCGGGGTGGCCCGTCAGTTTCACCGCGCCACGCTGTGCTACATTGAACGCCATGCAAACGGCACGCTTTTATTTTGCTCACTTTTGGTTCTCACGCCCCACCGGCGGTCGAGAGATGCAAGCCTGAGCCCTGACAAAGCGCACCCAAGCACCTCAAACAACCGCCGGACCCCCGGCGGTTTTTTTTTGCCTTTTTGCTTCTGACCCTTTAACCCGATCCACGGAGAGCCTTCATGAATGCACCCGCCAGTTCCGCGCGCCCCGAGTCTTGGTATGCCGCCGTCGAAAAAACCAGCCAGACCGACGACGAACGCATCAAGGACATCACCGTGCTTCCCCCTCCCGAACACCTTATCCGCTTCTTCCCCATCCGTGGCACCGCGGTTGAAACGCTGATTTCGCAAACCCGCGGCAACATCCACAACATCATGGCGGGCACCGATGACCGCCTGCTGGTGGTCATTGGCCCCTGCTCCATCCACGACCCTGCCGCCGCCATGGAATACGCCCGCCGCCTGAAGGTGCAGCGCGACAAGTACGCCGACTCGCTGGAAATTGTGATGCGCGTGTATTTCGAAAAACCCCGCACCACCGTGGGCTGGAAAGGGCTGATCAACGACCCCTACCTGGACGAGAGCTACCGCATCGACGAAGGCCTGCGCATGGCGCGCCAGCTGCTGATTGAAATCAACCGCCTGGGCCTGCCCGCCGGCAGCGAGTTCCTGGACGTGATTTCCCCCCAGTACATCGGTGACCTCATTTCTTGGGGCGCCATCGGTGCGCGCACCACCGAAAGCCAGGTGCACCGCGAGCTGGCGTCGGGCATTTCCGCCCCCATCGGCTTCAAGAACGGCACGGACGGCAACATCCGCATTGCCACCGACGCCATCCAGTCGGCCAGCCGGGGCCACCACTTTTTGTCGGTGCACAAAAACGGCCAGGTGGCCATTGTGCAAACCAACGGCAACAAAGACTGCCACGTCATTTTGCGCGGCGGCAAGGCCCCCAACTACGACGCGGCCAGCGTGGCCGCCGCTTGCAAAGACCTGGAAGCGGCCAAGCTGCACCCCAGCCTGATGGTGGACTTCAGCCACGCCAACAGCAGCAAACAGCACGAAAAGCAGCTGGACGTGGCCAAAGACATTGCCGGGCAAATCCAGGCCGGTTCGCGCAGCGTGTTTGGCGTGATGATTGAAAGCCACCTGAACGCCGGTGCACAAAAGTACACCCCGGGCAAAGACGACCAGTCCACGCTGGCCTACGGCCAAAGCATCACCGATGCCTGCCTGGGCTGGGACGATTCGCTGGCCGCGCTCGACGTGTTGGCCCAAGCGGTGAAGCAGCGCCGGGGCTGATGGCCCGGGCTTGAGGTGGCGCAAGCCCGTGGTTCAAGCCCTGTTGCAGAATGGGGCTTGAACCACCCGACAACCGCATGACCCCTCAGGAGAACGACCTATGCGCAGCGAAGTGACCGTGAGCTGGGGCGACAACGCCACCCACCGCTTTGACCTGGACGAAGTCCAGCCCATGACACACGAAGCCGCCCGAGCCTGGCTGGACGAGCAGTTTGTGGCCCTGGAGTGCGAGCCCATCCGCGCCTCGGGCAAGGTGCTGATTGCCGACAAGGTGGTGGTCGTGGCCCATGGCGCAGGGCAAGACCGCTTCGCCCTGCCCGAGCACGCCGACTGGGCACAGGCCTACGCCCGTGCGGTCAGCGCCGCGTTGGCCAAACCCGTGGTGCGTGTGGACGTGGCCACGCTGACAATTGGTTATTGAGTTTCAAGCAAAAAATGCCTCTGGCGCTTGATAGTATTCAATAGTTTGCTATTGATCTATCGGGCTGCCAGCGCGTCCAGCAAGCGCTGGTGCACGTTGCCAAAGCCACCGTTGCTCATGCACAGCAGCTGGTCACCGGGCTGAACCTGGGCCAGCACCTGGGCCAGCACCTCGTCAATGTTTTGGGCCACCTGGGCGCGGCTGCCCATGGGCGCCAGGGCGTCGGCTGCGTCCCAGCCCAGCCCGGCGGCGTGGCAAAACGCCAGGTCGGCGCTCTCCAGGCTCCAGGGCAGTTGGGCTTTCATGGCGCCCAGCTTCATGGTGTTGCTGCGCGGTTCAAAAATGGCCAATATCCGCTGGCGCGGTGCACCGGCGGGTTGGGCCAAGTCCAGCTGGCGCCGCAAGCCGTCCACCGTGGTGCGGATGGCGGTGGGGTGGTGGGCAAAGTCGTCCAGCACGGTGACGCCGCGCACGGTGCCGCGCACTTCCATGCGCCGCTTCACGTTCTGGAACAGGCCCAGCGCCTCGGCCGCCACGGCCGGTGGCACGCCCACGTGTTCGGCGGCGGCCATCGCGGCCAGTGCGTTCAATTGGTTGTGCACACCACCCAAGGCCCAGGTTACCCGGGCCACTTCGCGGCCCTTTTGCAGCACGGCGAAATCTGAAGCATTGCCCTCGGCCACAAAGTCGCACACGGCGCTGCCAAAGCTGCGCACCTCGCTCCACAACCCGGCGTGCAGCACGCGCGTCAGGCTTTCTTCCAGCCCGTTGACCATCACGCGGCCGCTGCCGGGCACCGTGCGCACCAGGTGGTGAAACTGGCGCTCGATGGCGGCCAGGTTGTCAAAAATGTCGGCGTGGTCAAACTCCAGGTTGTTCAGCACCGCCGTGCGGGGGCGGTAATGCACAAACTTGCTGCGTTTGTCGAAAAACGCGGTGTCGTATTCGTCGGCTTCGATGACGAAGAGAGGTCGGTGGGGGGCTGGCGCGCTTTGCTCCGTGTCCCCCGCCCGCTGTGCGGGCTCCTCCTTTACCTGCGCAAAGCCCGCCAGCCCCTCACCGCCCAGTCGCGCGGAAACGCCGAAATTCAGGGGCACGCCGCCGACCAGGAAACCAGGGTGCAGCCCCGCGTGTTCCAGAATCCACGCCAGCATCGACGTGGTGGTGGTTTTACCGTGGGTGCCGGCCACTGCCAGCACATGGCGTCCTTGCAGCACGTGCTCGGCCAGCCACTGCGGGCCGCTGGTGTAGGGCGCACCGGTGTCCAGAATGGCTTCCATCAGCGGGAATTTTGGGGTGCCATCGGGCAGCCGGGCGCGGGAAACCACGTTGCCAATCACATACATGTCGGGTTTCAGCGCCAGTTGGTCGGCTGAAAACCCTTCGATCAGCTCGATGCCCAAGGCCCGCAGCTGGTCACTCATGGGGGGGTACACCCCCGCATCGCAGCCCGTGACGGTGTGCCCCGCTTCGCGCGCCAGCGCGGCCACGCCACCCATGAAGGTGCCGCAAATACCCAAGATGTGAATGTGCATGGGGCGCGATTCTACGAAGGCACAATGCGCCCCATGGACACCGTTGAAGACGAGATTGCCGCCACCGCCGCCCGCCTGGTGGTGGAGGAGGGCCTGGAATACGGTCCCGCCAAAACCCGTGCGGTGCGCCAGCTGGGTTTGCCCGCCCGCACCCGCTTGCCCGACAACGGCGCGGTGGAGGCGGCGGTGCGCGAACACATCGCCCTTTTTTGCGCCGACACCCAACCCACCGAGCTGCGTGCCCTGCGCGAGCTGGCCTTGGTGTGGATGGAGCGGCTCAGCGGCTTCAACCCCCACATCAGCGGCGCGGTGTGGCACGGCACGGCCACGCGCCTGAACGATGTGTTTTTGCAGCTGTTTTGCGACGACCCCAAAGCCGCCGAAATTCACCTGCTGAACCAAAGCTGCACCTACGAAGTGGGCAGCACCACCGGCTTCAAAGGCGAGGTGGTGGACGTGTTGAGCATCCGCAGCCGGTGCGCCGAGCTGAACGAAACCGTGGGTGTGCACCTGCTGATTTACGACACCGACGACCTGCGCGGTGCACTCAAGCCCGATGCCCAGGGCCGCAAACCCCGTGGCGATGCCAGTGCTTTGCGCCAACGGCTGGCCCAGCCCGCATAAACTCGCCCACCCATGACAACGCCCGACACCCCTTCCTCAATGCCCCGCCGCTGGTGGCTGGGCGCTGCTGCGGCCGCCGGGTTGGCCGGTGTCGGCACCGCCTGGTGGCGTTACCAGCCCACGTCGGTGACGCCTTCGGCGCTGGACGCCCTGTGGGCCTTGACGCTGGACGACCCGCAAGGCACCCCCGTGGCGCTGGCGGCGTTCCGGGGCCAGCCCCTGCTGGTGAACTTTTGGGCCACCTGGTGCCCACCGTGCGTGGAAGAATTGCCCATGCTGAATGCGTTCTACGGCCAGCAACGCGCCCAGGGCTGGCAAGTGCTGGGCCTGGCGGTGGACCAGCCCAGCGCGGTTCGCACCTTTTTGCAGCGGCTGCCACTGGACTTTCCGGTGGCCATGGCGGGCCTGGGGGGCACCGATCTGGCCAAGTCCTTGGGCAACGCCACCGGCGGTTTGCCCTTTACCGTGGTGGTGGATGCAAAAGGCGCTATCGCGCACCGAAAATTGGGCAAAGTGTCGCCCGATGATTTGAAACAGTGGGCGCAGCAGGGGTGACGCGGGCACCGGCCCCCTGTCCGCACGCCTTGGTGGTCGTGTAAACTGCCGCCCCACCCAAGCCTTGTTGCCGTGATTTGAAAGAAATTGCCGCAACTTGAGTCAACTTGCTGAACATTCGTTGGAGAAGATATGGATTTGCGCAAACTGAAAACCCTGATCGATTTGGTGTCAGAGTCCAACGTGTCCGAGCTTGAAATCACCGAAGCCGAAGGCAAAGTGCGCATCGTCAAAAGCCCTGGTGCCGTGGCCGGTGCGCCCACCGTGATGTACGCCGCAGCGCCCGCCCC